>NZ_CP109811.1:2212383-2868177 GCF_014856545.2 Mesobacillus jeotgali
GATTTTTGCCCCTTTATGGGCATATTCAAAAATATCCTTTGTAAAAATGGACATTTTTGCAGGCAGGTCATTGCGTAAACTAAAAGCGGTGCCAAGGGAGTTGCTTCCCAGGGAAAAACTGCAAAACAGGCTGGTACAATACATCATTAGCTTATCAGAAAATGGAGCGACTGTAGAACGGGTTGCATTTCCTCCTGGAGATTGTGGAACAGGGAGTGCGTCTTGAATCATTAGTTCACTTACTTCTTTGATAATCCCTTTAGCCAGCTCCGCGCCTTCGTGAAAGAATTTCTTCACCTCATTATTATGGGCGCACTGTTCAAATCCTAATATCATTTGTAAGCCTGTAAGATTTGATTCAATCCCCTTATGAAGATGGGCCACCTCAACCGCGTTTAATGTCCTTTTCTGGGTTAGGGGATTTAGGCTGTTTGCACTTAAGTAGTCTTTATTTTTTACAAACTCTACTGACTTTGGCATTGAAACGAAAGGAGTCCTGACAAGAAGCCCCTTCTCAAGCAAATACTGCGAACAAATCCTATAATACTTTTGTGAAAGAGCGGTAAGATCTTCAAAAAGAATATTAATATCTTCTCTAAACGTCATAGTCAAATTCAATGAATGAAGTCCCATGCTGATTTGATTTATTAATCGGACAAACATAATGTCAAAACCATTATCAAATAGCTTGGGGACATCCTTATTCACATCCTGTGCTGTGTAGCCGACGGGAATAACGGCCCCTTCCTGTTCATAAATGGCGATTATTTTTCCAACATAAAGCTCAAGATCGCTATGTAAACTAGTCATAATCTCCTTTGCTTTTTTGTCATCAGCTTTCTCTATAAAATACTCTAACATTCTTAAAATCATCGTTTTTTCCTGATAAGTGAGCCATAATGTCCCTAATTCAGAAGAAGTTATCGGCGCTTTTTCTGGCATTGGTAAGCCTCCTGAGTGTTTTTTTTATGATGTGCTGAATGAGGAAATTTGATACTTAAAGGCTGAACAGCATATAAAGGGGACATTTTTAGTATGCCAAATCCTCATATTTATTTTTTATAAAATGAAAGAAAAGGATTAATAGCACCGCTGCTGCTGGGTATACGGGTATGGAATACAAGAGCTTCCAGCCTGTATATATTAGGGCGTTATTTTTCACAGTAACCCATTCGTAAAATACTGAAAATACTGTCCATCCTAAAATATACAAAACTGTTTTTTTACCGTGTAATTCAAACTTATCGTAAAAATACAGAAATACTAAGGATGCACAAGGGTACATGAATAAATGGAATAATGCACCGGAAAGTTCGTATGTTGGATTATCACCAAAATAGTAAGCTTTAAAAGGGGTTGCGATTAAGAAGTAGTCAATTGATGAAACAAGGAATATGTTATACATCCAAATAAGAAGGACAATTACTGGCCTGAAGTATTTTCGGATGGGCCAAAATGTTAATAATGCTGCAACCGAAGAAATCAGAAAGTACCATTCGTTCCAATCGTACTTTACATTCATTTATAATGTCCTCCTTTAAAAAGTAAAGTTCGGTATCCCTTCATAAAGCCAATAAGCAATAGGAGACCCCCAAACCAAACGGATGGTGACCACCAAAATTGCCAATTCACATGAATCAATACACCTAAAAAATGGTTCAGCCATTCTACGCTTGTTAAGATAGCTACAAACAAAATCATTAGAAAGCCCTTTTTGTACCATGAATCCGTGACCAAATAATAATCCAAAAAAAGAACCATGATCACCGGGTAGAGGTTGATTCGACTAATAAAATGAGACATTTCAAGCGGTAAATTTTCAGGGATGTATAGAGTTTTAAAATTCATATAACATAGTGCAGAGAAATTCTGAGCAATGTAAGAAGCGAGAAACCAATAAGCCGTGAGCTCAAGAATATGGAGATTTTTCTTTTTCTTAATTAAAAAGAGTAAAGCGACTCCGTTTAATAAGAGATAAATGAACAATATCATATAAGAATCTCCTTATTTGCCTATTTCCTTTATCGCTGGGCTATTTTCCTGATTGATAGGGAGTCTTCGTAAAAACGATAAATCTCATAATGACTTATTGTCACCAAAAATAAATCTAATATGTTTCCCTCTTATAACTAAATCCTTGGTTTTAATCTGGGTAGATAAAGGACTACAGACCCCCCGCTTTTATCAATTTGTGAAAAGGGTATACATACTTAGAACAGCTTACAAAAGAAAGAGGGGAGATTGATGTCCAATTCTAATGTGATCCAGACGACGTTAAGAGGGAAGGAGCTATTATCGAATCCTTTTCTGAATAAAGGTACGGCTTTTACCAAACAGGAACGTGAAGAGCTGGGACTTGAAGGGTTATTGCCGCCCCAGGTACTGACGCTCGATGAACAGGTAAAAAGGGTTTATGAGCAGTATTCTATCAGGACCACCAACTTATTTAAGAATGGACTTCTTTATGACTTGTATAATCGGAATGTTGTCCTGTTTTACAGATTGCTTAAGGATCATTTAAGTGAAATGCTTCCTATTGTCTATACTCCTACTGTCGGAGAGGCCATCGAGCAGTATTCACAGGTTTACCGCCGGCCAGGTGGATTGTATTTATCGATTGATGACCAGGATGGGATTGAAACAGCGTTTAAGAACCTCGGGCATGCCAAAAATGAAATTGATTTGATTGTCGTTACCGATTCCGAAAGCATTCTCGGCATTGGAGACCAGGGGATTGGAGGAATCAATATCTCGATCGGTAAGTTAGCTGTCTACACAGCAGCTGCCGGAATCAATCCTAGCCGGGTATTGCCAGTTGTGCTGGATGTCGGAACGAATAACAAGGCTCTGGCGGAAGATCCGTTTTACATTGGAAACGAGTTCCCTCGGGTACGAGGAGAGCGTTATGATGAGTTCATTGATGCGTTTGTCTCAACAGCAAGAAAATTTCACCCTGATGTCCTGCTGCACTGGGAAGACCTTGGCAATGTGAATGCCCGTAAAATCATGGAGAGGTATGGAGATAAGATACTCACGTTTAATGATGATATCCAGGGAACCGGAGCTGTCACCCTCGCTGCCATCAAGTCTGCCCTGAAGATGACAGGGAGTTCATTGAAGGATCAGCGGATTGTTGTCTTTGGGCCTGGTGCTGCGGGAATTGGCAATGCTGATCAGATGGTGGATGCCATGGTTTCTGAAGGATTATCGAAGGATGAAGCTTATGACCAGTTCTGGGCAGTGGATTACAGGGGCCTTTTGACGGAGGAACATGGAGATGTCCTGGATTTCCAAAAACCATATGTCCGTGGAGTTAATGAAGTGGAAAATTGGGCACGGAATGACGAGGGCATTATCCCATTAATGGAAGTGGTCAAAAGGGTGAAACCGACGATTCTGATTGGTACATCTGGACAAGCCGGTGCTTTCTCGGAGGATATTATCAAAGAGTTGGCAAGCCATACAGAGCGCCCAGTCATCATGCCGATGTCCAATCCGACATCACTGGCAGAGGCTGTCCCAGCTGATTTGATCCAGTGGACAGAAGGGAGAGCGCTGGTTGCAACGGGTAGCCCGTTTGAGGATGTGGATTACAACGGAGTTTCCTATGAAATCGGCCAGGCTAACAATGCTTTTATTTTTCCAGGTCTCGGCCTCGGAGCCATCGTGGCAAAAGCAGAAGTCATTTCAAAAGGCATGTTCACCGCAGCTGCAGATGCTGTTGCCGACATGTGCTGCAATGATCAGCCGGGCGCGTCACTCCTGCCTAACATCAATAAATTACAGGAAGTATCCGAAAAAGTCGCGCTGGCAGTCATTGAAGCGGCTATCAAGGAGGGAGTTGCAAGGGCAGATATCACTGATGCCGAAAAGGCAGTGGCAGATGCTATGTGGAAACCGGAGTATAAGGAGATTAGAAGTATTAAAATTTAATGGCTGGGATTACAAGAGCGCAGGGGGGACCCTGTGCTTAATTTGCTTTTTACTAGTTTAGTGTAGATATGCTTTGTGTTGAGAAAGGTGAATGTTTTCGGAATCTTCGAGAGTAAGGAATGACTTTTTGTTTTGAATCTACTTGAAATCAAATAATCATTGTCTTTTTTAGGATTTTCAAAATTAAACCCCTTTATCTTCGAACGCATGAATTTCATTATTATTACCTAATACGATGAGGATATCATTAGTGCAGATGACTTCTTCAGCTGAGGGGGAAACAATAAATTCTTCTCCGCGCTGGATCCCGATGATCGTACAGCCGTAATTGGCACTTACATTCAGTTCATTTAATGTTTTGTCAGTTACCTTTTTTGTAGAGACTATTTCTGCAATGCTGTGGTTCTTGGAAAGCTCAATGAAATCAATAATCTTATCAGATGTAACATGGTGAGCGATTCTCTTAGCCATTTCCCTTTCAGGGTGAATGACGCGATCGGCTCCGATTTTTTCTAAAACCTTTTGATGGTTCTCACTTGATGCTTTCACCCATACTTGTTTGACACCCAAGTCCTTTAGCAACAATGTTGTGAGGATACTAGCTTCAATATTACTGCCGAAGGATACAATGACAAGGTCAAAATTCTTCAGCCCCAATGATTTCAGATTATTTTCGTTAATAGCATTGGCCACAACAGCATGGGTAGCATATTGGCTATATCTGTTCACTCTTTCCTCTTTCAAATCGACAGCCAGAACCTCGAATCCAAGATGATGAAATTCCTCGACAAGGCTTCCTCCAAAACCCCCAAGGCCGATCACAGCAATTAACTTTCTCACTATGTATTTCCTCCTATTTAAAAAGAAAATTCTACTAACAGGGTACATTTTTAATATGCCAATTCCTGATATTTATTTTTTGAAAATGAAAGAAAAGGGCTGCTCGGTACACGGGAATAGGATACTGGGGCTTCCAGCCTGTATAGATTAAGGCGTTATTTTTCACATAAATCCATTCATAAAGTACTGAAAATCCAGTCCATCCTAAAATATACAAATCTGTTTTGGGAGTCTTCTGTAGTGCAACGATAAATCCCATAATGACTTATTTTAACCAAGAATAATTTAAATATGTTTCCCTATAAGAGTTATTTGAACAAATACATATTAAAGTTCATGTTCCCCGAACGTTATATTGTGTTAATATAGGAATATACGTTCGTATAAAATGGGGTGATTCTTTTGCTGAAAAACGAAGAAGATGTAATAAAGTTAATTCAATCAGACGATAACATGATGAAGATTATACATACAGCTAGTACTCTCGATTTGCCGGACTGGTGGATCTGTGCTGGTTTTGTTCGCTCAAAAATTTGGGACACTCTGCATGGTTTCGAGGAGCGCACGATGACACCTGATGTTGATGTGATCTATTTTGATCCCGCCAACATTAATGAAGATGAGGAAAAGAAACTGGAGGACGAGTTGAAAAGCCTTATGCCTGTGATTCCCTGGTCCGTTAAAAATCAGGCAAGGATGCATGTCGTCAATCAGATTCCTCCCTATACATCTTCAGAAGATGCCATCTCAAAATTTCCGGAAACCGCGACAGCTCTGGGCGTGAAGCTGGACAAAGAGAAGAGGCTGGTCATGACCGCACCATGTGGATTGGAAGATGTCCTTCATATGGAGATAAAGCCGACGCCTTTTTTTACAGAAACGAAAGAACGAGCTGCCATTTACGAGGAGAGGCTGATCAAGAAGAATTGGACAGCGAAATGGCCTATGGTGAAAGTGAATCATGTAACATTACCCTCCTGGTAAAAATCCCATTTCGAATAGCTCTGCAAAGTATACTTCCTGAAACTTTTTATTCAGGATGCCAGTATAGTAGGCAAGCGGATTTTTTCTCTTAAGGGGGCGGATATTATGGCAGTATTGTGACGGATTTTTTGGAAGTGTCTCTATCTTAATAGTTTGGCGAGGAGACAGAAAATCAAAAATGTCATATACTATTATTCAAAGGAGGTGAGAAGAATGGAAAAACAAATACTAGATATCTTATTAAGTATGCAAAAGGATCTAAGTGGTGTAAAAGAAGATGTGAGCACTTTGAAAGCTGATATGACGAACGTCAAAGAAGACATAAGTGCCTTGAAAGGTAATGTTACCAACTTACAGAATAGCGTTGAAGTCGTTCAAGCCGACATTAAAGAGGTCAAAGCAACGGTTGATCGAATAGAAGCGGCACAAACTGAGGATGTGATCGGTATACTGAAATTGAGTAAAAAGAAAACAGACTTTGAAGTTGATTATTTGAACAATCGACTAACTGAAATGGACAAGCGCATTTATGTTCTTGAAAAGACGGTACAAAATTAAAATTTTTAATTGATTTAGTACAGATCGAAAAAGTTACTTAAAATTATCATTTTGGTTTATTCCAACTGGATGATTCGTTTCTTCGGTTTCCTTTTAACCACTATATTAACTTAAAGTATCTTATCTTTTAACCTCATGAACGAATCATCTGCACTGATTGGTTAATACTGTCTATTGAACCTTTTAGAAGTTTTTCTTCTTAAAATTCCTCATAAATGAAAAACTCCTTTTATTAGATCCTTTCTATGAGTGCTTCCTGATACCACGCCTTTTCTTAGCGAAGATGGGCAAAAAGAACTCAAAGCTCATGAGCAGAATGGTTACTTAAGTAACTTCTCAGGATTCTTCACCTTGATTGAAACAACTTCACCGCAATCTAAACAAACTGTATAGACCCTTTCTGATCCGATAGCCATTTTTTTATCCACTGGGCGGAGATTAATATAATCCATCGCTTGAACGAAAGAGTCTCCACCGCAGCTGCAGCATTTCATTTCTTTATTACTCATAAAGTTCATCCCCTTTCTATATATTTCCTAATACGATTCAAATGTGCAGAGGTTTCACTTTTTAACGAGTAATGGCATTGTTTTACATTTTAGAAGGATATTCGATGTCTTTGTTGAATTAGTCTTCTATTGATTGTAAAGGAGACGTCATCTATGGATCTAAAAAAGCATATTAAACAATTAGAGGAAAAATTATTAACGGCAGAGGTCCGATCATCCAAAACGGAGCTGAAAAAGTTACTGGCTGATAAGTTCTTTGAGTTTGGCAGTTCTGGGAGAGTATTGTATAAGGATGAAGACTTTGAAGGTGGAATTGGGATGATCAAAGTTACATTAAGCGATTTCGATATCCACCCTTTATCGGAAAATATTGTTCTGGCGACATATCGGACTTTTAATGAAGATACGAAACAGCATGCGTTACGGAGTTCTATTTGGAAACTAGATGAGGGAGTTTGGAAAATGGTTTTCCACCAGGGAACGAAAACGGACCCATCAATTTAAAAATTTGCGGAGCAGGTATAACAACATATTGAGCAAAAGTGCAATCTGTGTAATAGTAAATTGGTAATATTTTACTTTAAGATGGCAAATGGGAGGCAGAGGGAATGGATGATTTTACAAAAGCACTGAAGAGAATGACCAAAAAGTATCCGGTTCTTACTACTATATTCTTAACACCTATCATCTGGGAGTTAATATGGGAGAGTTCTTCGCTAATATAAGCAATTGAGCATGGAAGGTCGCAGGATGTGCGAAGGAATATAATGAGAGCGGCACAACGGTTCTATAAAAAAGTGAGGTGGAAGCGAGTGAAAAAGCGCATCAGCTTATTGGTTTTAGTTTTGTTCATCCTGAACGCTTGTACCAACAGGGATGAACCATACTGGGGATTAAGTACTACATTTACCAATGATGGTAAGACCTTATTTGGGATAGAGGATCAGTTTGGCATGATGAAATTGAACGGAGAAACCGATGAGCCTGAGTTTCCAGCAGGAAAAGGGAGATATTACAAGCTATATTTTTTGGACAGTAACAAAGATTTAACCGGTAAACAGTATAAGATGATTGGGACACATAAAGATTCGGGTGAAACTAAGGAACTTTACCAGCAAGAAATTATGGGTATGCAAAGTGAAGCAAAGTTTGGGCTTGACCAAAACGGTCTTTGGAAGATTGATATATTGATTGACGATGAGGAATATAGCAGTTTCGTAGTAGAAGCAAAATAGTAACTAGCGGAACCAAGCTGATAGCAAAATGTTATTGATTGTAACTTCGAGGTGGTCTTTTGGGTGAATTACTATACGGCAATGAAGAGATTTATATTATTGTTTATTGCTTCATTTTAATATGATGTTTTATTTAATTACAGCCTGGCAAAGTTGAAAAAATCAAACCTAAAGTTTTACTTGGCAGGCCTGGATACGATTTATGTTTCCGTTTTTGTTTTTTATTTGTTTCTCTCATAGATTTTTGTGATAAATCATCACTCGGGTTTATTATCCATTGTTAATTTTCGTGTAGAGATTAATAAGCGGAGAATTTCCGGCTATTGTCACTAGCTTTGCAACGAGACACCAAATTTAGTTAATTTTAGTTTAAATTTCAAATTTAGTTACCTAGCTAGTTAGCGTTGGAAACAAAAAAAGGAACACCTGGTTAAAACAACAAGTTACCAAGCAAGTTAGTTAGCACCTTATTATCCGTTTATCTTTGGACAATTTGGACGGTCTTCAACTTCTTGGGATATTTTCTTGGCCGGCCGGGTTTTCCTTTCTTTCGCCTTCCTTTGGATGTTCTGCTCGGCTCCCTGAATAAGGCTTCCATAAAATAATCCCATGAGTCATACCAGTATTGACGAAGGTACTTGAGTATTTCCCACGTGGATTTTTTAGAACCTGTCTGAATCCTGACCAATTCGCAAAGCCCATAAGCAATCATGGCGAGCCACAACTGATTCCAGACAGCCTCCTTTTTATGACTGTAGAACTTCACTAGTTTGAGGTGCTGTTTGATCCATTTGAAAAAGAGCTCGACTTTCCATCGTTGGCGATAGATCTCCGCGACTTCACTCGCAGTAAGGTCCCGTCGGTTCGTGACTACCCTGTATTTATTGCTTTCGTCATCAAGGAACTCTATGAGACGCAATGCAATGGTCTCTTCCGTTTTAGGCTTTTTGACTTGAACCTCGGCGTCTAAAACAATGTTAGGTTCGTCATGAATGTCATGCTTATTCACGATTGTCAGCTTTGAATTCATTTTTACCCTGGCGACAAATTTCAGGTTCTTTTGAATTAAATCCGAATAGAGACCATAACTGATATACCCTCGATCATAGATGTAGGTGACAGCTTGATCGACCACTAGTTCGAGGGCGACTTCCTTGTCATCTACTCCGGTAGTAGAAAGAATTGATTTGCCAGGATAATAGGTATTTTCATCCGCGACAATCAAACAGAGATGGAGCTTTACTCCATTGTTTTTCTTGGTGGAATAAGCCCATTCACCCGCCTTGGAAGGGAGTGAGAACTGAGAAGAGTCTACAGCGGCCAACTTTCCTATCTTGTCAAAGCCAGGCAGACGCTTGTGATGCTGGTCAATCTGCTTAAAGATTCGAAATGCAGTCTCCTGCAGGAGACCGGTTGGCAGCTTCTCAAGCTTTCTGTTAATAGAAGAGCCATGTATACTCTTTAGCTCAAGCAGTTCCTTGAACACCTTCTTGGACTTGAGGTTCTCACTCAAATCCCATAAGGATTCACGTCTCATGAGCATTCCTTCCACCGCCATGGTAATAACATGGCCAGAAAAAAGTTTGTGTGCTCTATGGTCCATAAAGGGGTCACGATAATTCACAAGATTTAACAATGTCAAACACTTTTGAACTACAGTTGAGTCGGGTAAAGTTAGATTGGGTATAGAACTCTTTGAGTTCATAGGAATCCTCCTCTTGTAGAATAGGTGTTTGGCAACTTGTTGTTACCATTCTACATAGGAGGATTTTTTCTGTTTAAAACCTTTTATTGTTCGAATACCATTATTTGGAACAACTTTGCAAGCCTAGTGGGCTATTGTATATAGATGCCTCAATATAGCAGAAATAAGCGGAGATATTCCGGTTAACTGATAAAAATATGAAAAAATCCAACGAATTTGATTGAATAAGCGGAAAAAATACCCTTATTTTTAAGAAAACAAGGGTTGTTTCCAATTTAAGCGGAAATTTTCCGCTTATTTTTCAAATGCTGTGAAATCAACAATAAGTTAGAACAGACCTTTTTAAAATACTAGTTTGTGAAACGGAAATTGGAGATTTGAGAAGCGTCATATACAAACCAGTTATAGACGGAGCTGATCAACAAAAGGCATTGCACCTGCAATGCCTTTTGTTGTGTTCTATTAATCAATCAAATTCCATTGTTCCTTTTGTTCGAGACTGGTATTCGGCGAGTTTTAGCAGAAGGAAGCTGATGGCAAAGAATGCAATGCCTAATAAGATTTCTTCGCCTAAAAGGACTGCCACATTTGAATAGTTCCCATCATTCAATATGTCCTTTGTAAGTTGGACGCCTCTTGTCAGTGGTGTGAACTGCCCGAGGAGCTGCAGCCATTCTGGCATCCGGGAATAAGGATAGTTAGCACCACTCAATAAAAGTAACAGACTTGCCAGCAGGTTGGACCATAGGTGCATAGAAGGGGACCAGAGACAAAAGGTTCCGAGTATAAGGCCAAGCCCGGCACCTGAGAAGATCGAACAAAGCCAAATAATCAGGAGCACAAAGCCTTCTTGAAAAGAAATCGTTAACTGAAAGAGGAGGATTCCAAACAGAAGGCCGATAGCTGCGGTCACCAGTCCATTTAAGACGTGCGCGATGGATCGTGATAAAAATAAGCTTACTTTATTGTAAGGTGTCGCCATGACAAGGGGAAGTGTTCCCATCCATCGGTCGGAGGTGATGACAGACATAATTCCAAACACTGCATTTAATACACAAAGCAGGAGAGCATTGGCTGCTACATAGCCTAATAGGTTTTCTCCCTTGTATACATAGTTTACTAAAGTTGAAAAGAAAATCAGCTGGCTGAGTGGACTCAGCACCATTACGAATAGATATACCTTCGGATCCAGCCAGCCAAATAAAGCTTTGTACGATAGAAAACCGTGACGTATAAATCGTTGAACAGCTTCCATTCTTTAATACACCCCCAATTTCCCGTGAAATCTAGCCTTTTTATCCATTAAACGATAGAAATACATCCCAATGAAAATGTATAGCACTGTAAGAGAAACAAGGGCTGTAAAAGAAAATAGCACTGTTTGTGAGGAGAACGTTTCTGTCGTTACATCCCGTAAAAGTTGGATTGCCCAGGTAGGAGGCAGGACGTAAGAGATTCCTTGAATCCATGCTGGCAAATACGAAATCGGAAATAAAAAGCCGCAAATTAGATAAATCGGATACTCAATGAAATTCATCAACGCTTCCGCTTGTCTGGAAAGGGTAAAGGCGAGCGCGAGAAAGAAAGAGAAAACAGCCAATGACAGCAGGACGAATAGTAGTGCTGTTAAAAAGACCCGCGGATGATAAAAGACAAGGTCTAACTGGAAAACAAATTTTAAATAGACGAAAGACAAAATCATTGAAATAAGTCCCCATATTGTATTTGCAATGATTTTTCCTATCAGAGTGACCGCGAACGGAACTGGCGAGATAAAAATGATTTCGAGTGTTCCATAAAATCGTTCTCTGTTCACATCACTTGCAGATGAAAAAACAATCGAGGACCAGAGAGCCATGAATCCTGAGCCCAATACGACATTATGGAACAAAGTTTCGGGTGAGTCTTTTCCGTAAATAAAGATCGCCAATGTTGAATAAAAAAGCGGTGAAATCCAGATGATGAACTTAAACATCGGCCGTGCAATCGATAGCTTCATATGGACCAGGATGGTATGAAGAAGGGACGCAGCTAGACTCATGATGCATTCTCTCCAATCGTTCTAACATATACATCCTCAAGTGTTGGATTCGAAATCGTTAAATTGGTAATCACAGAATCTTTCATTGAATTATAAATAAATGGCACGACAAGCTGGGGTTCTGTTGTCTGGATCCTTAATGTAAAGGCAAAATCCTGTCGGTCAACTTTTATGTGCTGAATGCTTTTATGATTCTTTATTGAATCAATTTGCGATGATGATGCTCCCAGGACCGAGCAATCGATAATCGACATGTTATCTACCTTTTTCTTCAGATTGTAAGGGCTATCGATGTCGATTATTTCCCCTTTATTAATGAAGGCAATGCGATCACATAATTCGTCTGCTTCATACATGTAATGAGTTGTCAGAAGAATCGTTGTACCTTGATTATTTAGTTTCCGCAATGTCTCGCGAAGCTGCCTCGCGCTTACAGGATCAAGGCCGATAGAAGGCTCGTCAAGAAACAGAATCTCCGGATTGTTCACAAGCCCTCTTGCAATTTGTAATCGCTGCTTCATTCCTTTCGAGAAAGTCTCAACCTTTTGATGAGCAACATCATGAAGGCCAACGAGTTTCAATAAATCTTCTATTCTATCTTTCTTGGTAGATTGAGGAATTTTATAAAGGTCAGCAAAATACGAAAGGTTGTCATAAGCCGATAGCCGCCAGTACAAATTCCGCTCTCCTCCGAGGATAAAATTGATTTTTGGCCTCAAAAGTCGGTGATCTGTTGCCGGATCAAGCCCTAAGATGGACACATTACCTGAATGGGGGATCAGCATGGTAGACAATATTTTAATCATCGTTGTTTTACCGGCACCATTGGGACCCAACAAGCCGAAGATTTCCCCTTTCTTCACTGAAAAAGAAACTCCTTTTAGTGCTTCTACCGTCTTCTTTTCTTTCTTGAATATTCCTACTTCCGTTGTGTAGGCTCGAGTAACATTTTTTACTTCAATTACATTTTGGTTCATGTCTTCGCCTCCAATGTAAGATAGTTATCTTATAAGATGATTATATTATGTCCTTTGGTAAAGTCAACCATTTTTTACATAAAAAAAGCCTAATCCTCTGTGGGGATTAGACTATAACTTAGGGCTTATAAATTCTTGCAATTGTTTTAAAGTTGCCTCTGCATGTTCCTGGTTATAGGAAAAATACTTAATCGTCCCTACTTTTTCTTCTTTCACAAAACCAGCTTTCTTCAAAAGTTCCAGATGGTGCGAGACGGTGGCCGTTGTAATTCCGAGGTACTCGGCGATTTTGGCACCGTATTCCTTATTCCGTGCAAGCATTCTTAAAATAAGGATTCGATTCCGGTCAGAAAGTGCCTTTAGTTGCACTTCCAGTTCGGCACTTTTTTTTTCGATAATCGACCAGTGGTGCAACAACTCCATAGATGATGATACATGTCTTGGAATCGAAAATCCTGATTCGATTAGCGGCAAAAAAGTAGGATGGAATGTAGTAATACACTTGATATAAGCTTGTTCGTCTGAACGTTTTTCCCATTATGTATTGAGCTAACGCCAAAGGCTCCATGTCAATCGATTTCACTTTCTCGATAGATTCCTGGGCAGCATTGCTTACGTTTGCAAGCTCATCTTTGAATGTCCGCGATTGAGATACATCTAACAAGAGAGATATAAAGCTATTTCGGAAATCAGGCAGGTTGTTTAGAATACCTTGCGTAGTTGTTTTCTTTTCATCAGTTTCCCACCAGATCGTATCCTCAGCAGACTTAAGCTTCTCTGGATTTTTAATCAATTCTTTAATTTGCTTTTCAGGAAGAGACTCGCCAAAAAAGTGATACAAAAAATCAGGATCACTAAGAGTAGAGATTTTTTCAAGAAACAGTTCTACATCATGAAAATAAGGATAAGGCAGAAGGAAATTAAAAAGAAAGGTGAAACTCCAATCGGTTTTTGATTCCCAAAAATCCAGGAATTCTGCGGAGTTTTTATCTAGTTCCTTGAGTAGTTGACCATATAAGCGGTCCTTTTCAGTTCTTGCATCAAGTAAAGACGAAGTAAAAGCAATAAATTCCACAACAGTTGAGTGAAAGTGCTCCACTACGACTTCATCTGCTTTTGAGCGGCTGTCCCACTCTAATGACATATCAACACCTCATTTCATACATGTTTATTATAAGGCAATCATCTAATAAAGGAAACATGAAAGGTTCGGAAGCTTTTTTAATGTTATAAACTGGCTTTATTAAGTAGGGGTGTTTCGGTTTTTATCATAAATACCAGCTAATATTAATTAGATTTCCATTTTTCGACATTCCGGGGGAGGAGTAACGGTCTTTTTATTGAATACTTATGTTAGTAAGAATGGAAAGCTCAGTTTTTTAAAGGGAGAAGAGTATGGAGAAATTTTATGTAGCATCGAGTTTTCGGAACATTGATGCTGTGAACTATGTGACGAAACAATTAGTAAACAAAGGCTATGTGCATACATATGATTGGACGAAAAATGCCCAAGCAAGGGAAGACAAAACATCAACATTCGAAGATTTAATTGAGATTGGCCAAAATGAGAAAAACGCCGTCTTAGAATCTGATTTTATCGTTGTGTTACTGCCAGGTGGAAAAGGAACTCATATAGAATTAGGAATTGCGCTGGGCTTGGAAAAGAAAATTTTTCTTTACTCTCCAGATGGAGCAATCAATCATTTTGAAACAACTATTACATTCTATCATTTGCCAGAAGTAGAAAAATGTTATAGGACACTGGATGAATTAATAGAGAAGATCATCATTCAGTTGCCTTTAAACCAAGAGGTGTATTAATTCGGAGCTAAAAATGAAAGGCAGGTGACCAAATTGACAAAAAAACTTTCATTAATTTTGTTGGGTTTATTAGTTTTCGTTGCCTTATTTTCAACATTTTTATTCTTCAGGACTATTTTTTCAAATCTAATTCCTGAATATAAAACAGCTGAAGCAATCCCTCTAGCCATTTTTTCAGGATTAACATGGGTTGCACTTGCTATAACTTTAAGGAGTCTTGAGAAGTAGTTTGCATACAGTGGTAACATGGAAATTTTTTAGGGGTGATTAATCTTGAGATTTATTGATGACTTAGCAGGCTCTATTTATGATATTTTTAAATTCATTTTAAAGTCGCTTAGCTATTTTCTGGCAGGTATGATTATCGTAGCAATTCCAATGTACTTGATTGTTTGGATATTTGGTTATTTAAAGTAGAAGCTGTTTCAGAAGAGATTTTCCGTAATACTTATAAAAACAACTTACAACAAAAAGGGGGAGTTTAAGATCAAGAGTCCATTAAGTAAATTTCTTTTGTTTGGTGCCTTGTTATCTGCGATTCTATCTTTTATTCTCGGCACTAAACTCGCTATACTGTCGGCCGGATTCCTTTTAGCCAATGCAGTCTTGCTTCAATCTTTGAAAAAAAGAGAAGATGAAGGAGGTAGACAATAACTGTTTTTGTTTGATGCAGAATGGCTCTTGTAGAAGGAATATAGGTTGTGTAGGGAATTGAAGAGAACAATCAATGAATTTATGGAGTAGTGAGAAAATGAATAAAAGTATCCCTTTTAGATTGATTGAACAAAAAGAAGGAACAGATAGCTTAGTTATTGTTTTACCCGGGGCGGGTTACTCCACACAAGCTAATGTAACCGTAGTCTAAACTGGAAAAAAACGGGCGGAATTTCCAGTTTGCCAATAAATTTTGATTTTCGCCATTAAGTAGGGTGAAATCGCCAATAAATAAATTTTTTCGCCAATAAAATTTGAAAATCGCCAATAAAGTTGTGAAAACCGCCAATAAAAAAATTCTATAGTGAAAAAAGGCTTAAAAGGGTCTTGTTTTTTCTATGTAATCTTGCTTTTAACCTTCAATCGGCCTTCGCTTAAAGAGATAGGCGATAAGAATGCCACTTTTCATGAAGGAAGTGTGGAATTCTACAGAAATATACTGTTATTTAAGGAGTAATCTCTATGTCCAATAAATTTAATATTTCTTATGGGGAACATCAATCAAAATTTGGTGTTTTGCGTTTGCCTGAAAGTTCAGATCCATGCCCAGTAATAGTTTTAATTCATGGGGGGTTTTGGCAATCCAAATATAACTTAGAGGAGAATACCCCAATTGCTGAGGATTTAACTCAACGTGGTTATGCAACTTGGAATATCGAATATAGAAGAATTGGTGAAGAACTAGAAGGATGGAATAGCATTTTTAATGATGTTATTGACGCTATTAACCATCTGTCTATTATTAAAGAGTCATATCATATTGACCTCTCAAATGTAACTGTTATAGGTCATTCAGCTGGAGGCCATTTAGCCCTTTGGTTAGCTTCAAGAATTAACACGTCGAAAGCCGATGATGTATATAGTGAACTTTCTATACCTATTAAAAAAGTATTAAGTCTGGCAGGGGTCACTGACCTAAAAAAGATGTGGGAAATTCACGAACAAAAGGGAATAAAAAGCCCAGTAGCTGCACTATTAGGTGGGGCACCACATGAAGTTCCTAAACGCTATAAAATGTCTTCTCCAATAGAATTATTACCATTTGAAGTCGATCAAGTGTTAATACACGGTGAGTTGGATCGTCATGTTCCTGTTGAATTAAGCAAGAATTATTACCAAAGCGCTTTAGAAAAAGGAGATAAGGTGAAGTTAGTTGTTCTGCCTGATATAGAACATTTTAAGGTCATTGACTCAACTTCAGCTGCTTGGGACATAGTTGTTGAATCAATTTGAGGATTCGATCTTTTTTTCACATCTAGGAAGAACGGAAAAAGTGAAAGCGTTATTCATTGGACTTATTGGTATTTTAATTATGGTAGGGACTAACTTAATTTTTTTTATTCTTTAACTGGCTGCCGGATGGCAGTTTTTTTGATTATGTGGGCAGAATTCATGACTGATTCCAGGAGGATTAACGACATTTTTAGCAAATGATGCCGTAATGTTAACTATGTGTATTGGTTATTTATGGTATTATTTAATTTAGATAGGCTCCGATATTTGAGGGGGAATTGAAGTGAAAAATAAGTTAAAAAAGTCTTCAACAGATAAGTCTATAAGTGGTGTCTGCGGAGGTATAGCTGAGTATTTTGGCATATCTTCTTTGGCGGTAAGGCTCATATTTGTTTTGTTACCTGGCGCTAATATACTAATCTATTTAATTCTTGTTAATGCGATGGATGATAGTCCTCCTTCGTTATATTAAATAGATTGGTGCATTACTTGCAAAATTAATTGAAAGGGATTTTTCTTTGAAGAAATGGAAATTGCTTACGATACTTTTGACTAGCTTAATAATAGGTGTATTACTTTATCACGATGCTCGAACTTTGAATCTTGATCGGTCTGATTTACCTGTGAATGATCAGCTGGCGATTACAATCTCTCAGCGTTACCTTGCTGGTTATTGGACACATCCAGTTAAGCTGAATTTAACACCTTACGAGAGTAAGAATGTGAAAGAAACAGCCGAGACTTATATTGTCGATATTATCGATGAAAGGGATACGCCACTTTGTAAGGGGTATCAAATAGTTGTTGAGAAGGATAGCGGTAAAGTTATAGATAAAGAAGAGAAGGATTATTGCCGTTAATACTATAATCTTTTTTTAACAAACTCGAGAGTTTATAGTATTTCATTGGAGGCGATTAACACGGAGAAGGTCAATTTTATTCATCATAACACCTTAAGCGAAAAGGCTGAGGAAACTTTTTTATTACATAAAACCTTGATTGCAATCCTACTCCCCGAAGCAGATATTCAGCATGTAGGCAGTTCAGCTGTTCCAAACAGCATTACAAAAGGGGATTTAGATATACAGGTTCGGGTTGAAGCTTATCTATTTCCCAAAGCAGTTCAAGAACTTTCGAAATTGTATGAGGTTAATGAAGGTAGTACAAAAAGTCAAACTTTCCGAGCATTTAAAGATGATTCAGTAGATCCACCTTTAGGGGTACAACTGACCGTTATAGGCTCTGAATATGATTTCTTCTGGAAATTTCGTGATATTTTGATAATGAATGAACAATACCGAAAAGAGTATGACGAGTTAAAAAGGAATTTTGAAGGGAGAGATATGGAGCTTTACCGAAAAGCCAAGAATGAGTTTTTTGAAAGACTAATGGAAACTCCTGAATTTCAACAGTTTGATAGGTAACCTGAATATGGTCAGGGAAGCAAAAAAAACAGGCCGGGTATCTTTCAATAAACCCAATTAGTTGATGTGAATAAATAGTAAATAGTAGAGTGCGCTGATCTTGGGAGGATTAGCGCACTTTTTGTTTTGTTGCTAGTGAAACCTTAATGGATAAATATGTTAATATAGGTTTATTAGAGAAACAGCATAATGGAAAAGAGTTGCTAACATAGTTGTGATTAATTTGAGGTGTTTCAGTGGAGAGTAAATTTATAAGAGGGACTTTCTTTTTAACGGCAGCCAGCCTGATATCCAAGATTCTGGGCTTTATTTATATCATACCATTCACGGCTCTCGTTGGAACTCAAGGATATGTTTTATATAAATATGCCTATGGGCCGTATACGATCCTTTTGAGTATTTCAACAATAGGCCTTCCCCTTGCCGTTTCTAAAATCGTTTCGAAATATAATGAATTAGGTAACTATAGAGTGGGTTTGACTCTATTAAGATATGGAATGTTTTTAATGGTCATAAGTGGTATTATCTCATTTGCTGCTTTGTATTTATCAGCACCATTCTTAGCAAGTGTACTAATTGAGCCTAATGATCAAACAGGTAATTCTGTAGAGGATGTTCAGTATGTAATTCGTCTCGTCAGTTTTGCTTTGTTAATTATTCCAGCGATGAGTATTTTCAGGGGATACTTCCAAGGGAGCCAATCAATGGGGCCTTCGGCATTAAGTACAGTGGTAGAGCAGGTAGTCAGGATTGTCTTTATCTTGGCAGGCGCATATATTACCATCCACATATTTAACCGTTCTGTTACCAATGCTGTAGGGATTGCCACCTTTGCCGCCTTTATCGGTGGAGTAGCAGGATTTTTAGTTTTATTATTCGTTTTTTATAAACGAGGAGAATTAATAAAGAAACAAAGAGATATCAGTCCAAATAACAAAGACCTAAAAGTGATATCAATGTTAAAGGAATTGATTGGTTATGCAATTCCTTTTGTCATTACAGGACTGGCAATCCCAATTGTTAATGACGTTCTACAATGTCCGGAAATTGATGGTACTAATTGTCCGAAAACTGACGGATTTCCTGTCCAAAATGAAAAGGGAGGCAGTTTTCCTGCTTCCCAACGATTTTACAAGTCAACTTGGTACGTCTCGTTTTTCTTAAGATAGAACTTTACGTCGTTACGACCAGTGAAAATATACCAATCCCTACCCAGTTCCAGACGGCAGGAAAGAGTCTTGCCATTACCTAGATGAAGATCAAACCATTCTCCACATCGCATCTTATAACCAGCATTGTCCCCCCAAAATACAACCCAACAATCCAACTCTTCATTGTAATTCATTTCTTTCCAACGGCTTTTCATGAAAGTTCACCCTGGATGACTTGCTTGATCATATGGTCGTCAATGATCCTTCGGCCATTTTGTGAGCCATAGAGTAGACTATGCGTGCAGAGTTTATCTATGAGCCTTGCGGCACCACCAGAAAACCGATGGATTTCATCGAGAGCCCCGTCAGAGAATATTGGTTGGTCAACTCCGGCATAACGAAGGTGCCTAGAAACATATTCTTCAACTTGGGCACGATCGAGATGTCCTAGCTGAAATTGGATATCGATTCTTTGGCGTATGGCTGCGTATGATTGGAGCCGAAGTCGATCCCATAATTCACTTTGACCGACAAGGATAAGCGCCATCGGGCTTTGCGAATCCATTTTGAAGTTCAGTAGGAAACGAACCTCTTCAAGCATTTCACGGTCCAGAAGATGGGCTTCATCCACTACCACCACAGGTTGTAGCCCTCGTATGCCTTTCATTAATTCAATCTCACGATGAAGCTGCCGTTTTGCATCTCCCCGGTAAAACTTCGCTTCGGAGCCTAACTGTTCCAGAAGACCTTTGTAAAAATGCCGAGGTGTTAACTTAGAGTCAGACAGGTAAAGGATATGGAATTTCCTTTTATCCAATTTGTCCACAAACTTACGGATGGTCGTAGTCTTTCCAGTACCACTATCCCCACTCAGAACGGCGAAAAGCTGTCTTTCAGCTGTGTACTTCAGCCTTCCAAGGATTTCTTGCATCATCGAGGAATCATACAATTGATCAGTCGGAAGATCTCTGGCGAAAGGTGTGTAATCCATTTCATAGAAGGCTTCAAACACGAGAATCATCCTCCTTCCAAACGGCACGGAAGGTCACGGCAGGTTTCTGTTCAGTTTGACGTTCCTGGTTCTTTCGTTCAGCTGCCTTTAATAGTCTTGAAGATTCTACATCCTGCACCTGCAGGTGCTCAGGTAATGCAGGACGCTTCCCAGCTCTTTCCCCAATGACCAGCTTCTTGGCTTTCCATGGAATATGACCCTCGAACTCAATGGTTAGCTCCTCGATATTCGCAGGGTCATAAACAACTTCAACCTGTCGTCCAATGAATGTCAGGCCCACCTCATATTTTTGATCCATGAAACTGATGCATCCTGATTTATCAACTTTCCTCGTTTCACAATGGAGAAATGCATTACTCAACGTATCCGGATCGATGAACCGAATCGCTTTCTTATCTGAACGAAATGCCGTTTCCGGGCTGATTTTCTCCCCAAGTGCAGAATGAGGCTTATTCTGATAACACTCTGTCAGCCACACTTGGAAAAGCTCATTCAGACGATCAAGTGTATTGGGTTTTTCGATGACAGCCTCACTTATGAATGAATCTATTACTCTGTTAAAGCGTTCAATTTTCCCTTTTGATTCAGCTGAGTATGGCCTTGTGTATGTAAGGCGGGTGCCTATTTTTGAGCAGGTACGCGACATCCATTTGGTTCGATATTGCTTTCCATTATCAAAATAAACAGCTTCTGGAACACCATACTTTTGTATGGCCTGCCGAAAGGCATCTTCAATGATCCTTGAATCCAAAGTAGGGTAGAAAGCTGCGTGAAGCACAAATCTGGTGGCGTCGTCGATAAAGGCGACAAGATATACTTGTTTCTTCATTCCATTCGGACCAATTGGCAGGTAAGGGCCATACTTGATATCTGATTGCCAGAGTTGGTTGCGATGTCGCTTCTGAAATCTCCTGGCAGCTACTCCTGTCTGGGAGTAGAGTCGCATATGCCGTGTGCTGTAACCTTTTTCAGTGAGCTTTTCCTGGAGCGTTGACCTTTTGATCTGCCCTGGTTCAGCCAACCCTTCCCACTCGAGTATCTGTATGATTTGAGCCACGCTCCGGCTCGGCACTTCCTTACGCAGAAGGATTGCCTGTTCCAATAAATGAGGAGGGATAGCCTCAGACTTTTGAGCACCTTTTCTTCCTTGCGGCTTTAGTCCTCCAAACCCATCTACCTGAAATTGAGCCAAATATCGCCTGATGGTTCTTTCAGAAAGACCGCTAGCCTTCGCTATCTGGTCTCTTAACTCCTTTACTTTCCCAGCGTCAAGCCCCTCTGCCAATAAAGGGGATATCAGCTGAAAACGCTGCACTGCCAATTCTTCTGATTTCTTATGATCACTCATGATACATTCTCCTCTCTGTGTCTATCACGAGTGTAAATCAGGTTCTATTGGACAATGAATGCGGAACGGGTGTGTAACCATAAATTTATATTTGCGATGGGCCGGACAATTCTTGTCAGCCATCCATTGGCATCTCCTACCAAGCGTCCTATCCTTTGAAGTGCGGTCCCTGAACATTTGGACGTAACATCCTGGGGGATCTTTCCCTGGTTGGTCCTGATCATGATGGAGTTCAAACAGCCGATCCAATAATCCATTAATTGATGAAACCAACCGTGCCATCTTGAAAGAGTGGAATCTTCGGCAGCAACAATGTGGGTGGATGGGTTCGTAAGAACGTCTTCGATACATTCAGCCTCATAGCGTTTATAAGGAATCAATAAATCTGGAAGTTCATGATGGATGGTCTGACAATTGGTGCACTGCATTCTTCGGATGTTATATGTTTTACTCTGACCTGTATGATCCTTGGCTTTTCGATTCTTTGTACCTCTAACCAACATGTCTTTACCACAGCAAGGGGAAGGGATCCTCCCCGCACCCCTAACTAAAAACTCCAGTAAGAGTGTTTTCAATCAGCTGATAATCTGATACAATAACCATATACTTTTTTGTGGGACGTCTCCTGTATAACTGTTGGCGCAGTTATACATTATGGGGGACGTCTTTTCCTTTCTCCAGAATAAATGTCGAAATGTTTCGAATTATATACGGACATTATAATCGACTAATTCTGGACAGGCAATACCGTCAACTTTCGGAAATTTAAGGATGTCAAAAACACCAATTTATCAAAACATTGATACCTTTACCATTAATAATTTGTTTCAGTCTATAGGATACAAGTTAAATGAAGCGGAGACTATTAATTCAGTTATTGGATTAGCGCAAATTCTCGTGATGGTACCTGTGTCATTGGCTACAGCATTCGGCATGTCTTTGATACCGGGTTTAACTTCAGATTTTATTGGTGGAAGAATAGTAGAAGTAAGAAATAAGATTTCTGAAACCATCCAAATTATTGTGTTCTTTACTCTTCCAGCTGCTATGGGCCTATGTATTCTTGGAGCCCCTATTTATATCACGATTTTCGGGGTTGAAAACAGTCCTGAGCTGGGCGGGTACCTTTTACAATGGTACTCTTTAGCCGCAATATTTTTTGCAATGTTTACAGTAACAGCTGCAATTATGCAAGGAATAAATGAACAAAAGAAATTAATCATAGGAATCCTTTTAGGAGTTTTTTTGAAGATCGTTTTAAACTACATACTTGTGCCATATTTCAAGGAAGCTGCCCCAATTTTAGCTACTTACTTTGGTTTTATGATCTCTATTCTATTTAACATTTTCATCATTAAGAAAACAATTCAATTCAGGTTAACACCATTACTTAAAACATTAAAGGGCATTTTCTTGTTAGTTTTGACCATGTCAATGGCTGTTTGGTGTGTAAAACTTTTTTCAGAACTATGGTTGCCAAAAGGTTTGAGCATATATTCTCGTGCTGCAATAACTTCAATTATCTCCATCTCTACGGGGGTATTCGTTTATTTAGGATTAGGTTACAAGCTGCATATGGTAAAGAGATTTTCATTGAGAAGTAAGAGTAAATAGTAATGCAAATAGCCAGTTAATATTCTATATAGCTATCATCCAAGTCTTGGACAATAGCCAATAATGATTAGGAGATTTAAAATGACAATTATTGAAAAATCATATCTTACTATAGAAGAGCTTATTTCATTACCAACCTTATCAGGCATAAACATTAGTGAAGATGGAAAAAACGTCGCCTTTGTCAAAAATACAGTTGACTGGGAAGGCAATAGATATAGGAATCACATATGGATATATGAAAAAAATAAGGGGAAATGTCGGTCATTAACAGCCAACGATCTAGAGGGTACATCGCCATTATGGTCACCAGACTCTAGACATATTGCATACCTTCGTTCAGTTGGTGATGGGGAAGAGAAGAAAAATCAAATCTTTGTTGAGTCATTAGTTGGCTATAGCAGGGTTCAAATGACTGTTGAGAAAGAAGGAGTAAGTAAATTCAAATGGGATCCAGCTGGCAAGGGTTTTTATTATTTGGCACTGTCAAATGAATCTGAGGAGATCAAGAAACGCAAAGAGATATATGGAGACTACGAGCATGTAGGCAAGGATTACCGAAACCATTGTTTATATTTCGTTGAAATAAAAAATATAGATGAGAGCCCAGAGGATTCTAGTTATGCGGGTAAGGTTAATGAAAAAACCATTCCGCTTCGGCTGACTGACGGTAAGGATTTTCATATCTATGAATTTGACATTTCTAACGATGGACAAAAGGTTGTGTTTATTGCTGCACCAAGCCCGTCTGGTGAAGATGAGCAGAATGCAGACCTATATATACTAGATACGAAAACTGGCGAGCTGCAAAAGATGAATGTTGATAAGCTATTGCGTACGAGTGTTTGCATTTCTCCTAACGAAAGCAAAATATGCTACTCAGCCAGCATAAGGGAGAAAAATTATTATAAGACACATATAGGAGACAGAACACTATACATATATGATCTTAATAGCGGGGAAGTCATTCACCCTTAAAAAGATTTTGATAGTACGGTTATTCCAATACGGTGGACAGCTAAAGGGATTTTAATTAAATGGCAGAATAAAACTAATTATCTTATTGCGTTATTATCTGAGAATGGCAATGTGGAGATGTTAAGCGAAAAAGCAGATGGCGTAATAATGGATGCATCTATAACAAAGGATGGAAAACATCTTTCCTATAGTAAGGCTGCAGCAAATGAAACCTTTGAAATCTATTTAGACGAAAAAAAGCTAACGAATGAAAATAGCTTTTTCAAAGGAAAGCTTAAAAGTAACAGGGAAATTATCTCATGGAAAAGCAGTGATGATCTTGAAATAGAAGGGGTTTTATCAACTCCGGCAGACTTCGATTCACAGAAAAAATATCCTTTATTGGTACTTATCCATGGCGGTCCAAATTGGGCATCGTTCCCGATCCATTCAGGCTGCTTCAATGAAAAATATCCTGTTGAGCAGTTTATTGAAAAAGGATTCATCGTTCTAGAACCAAATTACAGAGGAAGTTCAGGATATGGGAATGAATTTTTAATAGCAAACTATAGAAATCTGGGAATTGGTGACTACCAGGATGTCATATCCGGGGTAGACACACTTGTTGACATGGGTATTGCAGATAAAGACCGAGTAGGGGTAATGGGGTGGAGCCAAGGTGGATATATATCAGCCTTTTGTTCTACATATAGTGATAGATTTAGGGCAGTTTCAGTCGGTGGAGGAATTACAAATTGGAGTCACCATTATGTAAATACAGACACACCATATTTTATTAGGATGTATTTAGGAGATAACCCATGGAATGATCCAGAGATATATAGTAAAACATCACCCATGACATATATTAAAACAGCCTGTACTCCAACATTAATCCAACATGGCCAAATGGATGCAAGAGTTCCAACCACAAATGCATATGAGCTATATCAAGGCCTAAGGGATATGGATGTGGAATCAGAATTAATCATATTTAAAGGTATGGCATATAGTTCTGACCAGCCAGGAATGAATGTGGCTATTATGAATCAGAATTTGATATGGTTTACGCACTATATTCTTGGAGAGAGCATGGAAGGTCTTAGAGTTGTGTGATTAGTTAATGGATATCCCAAAAGGATGCATAAGGATGAAACTACGAGAATGCTCAAGAAGGTTATTTAGATTTAGGGAACGAATAAAGAATAATTAGATAATTTGGTTAGAGGAGGTAACAGATGAATTCAAGATACAGCAGGTTTTATATACCTTTGGCCATTATTTCAATTATTGTATTGATATTACATAAAATAGGACCGTTTGCTGGCCAATATAGACTTGTCGGCTTTGCTCTCTTCGCTGTGCTATGTGTTGCCTTGGTCATTGAAAATAGAAGATCTAAAGGGAAAGCATTAGCAGCTATTTTTTATTTCCTTTTTGGACTTGTTATCCTAATTGGAAGTTAAAGGTTAGTTTTAACGATCCCCTAGTCTTACAAACCGGTGCTTTGACATTTTTTATTTAACCCATTTTGCTTGGAAAAGAATCAACGCTATTTTTGTAGGATCATAAGAACCATAATTCCAAATAAAGTTTTTTTAGTTGTAAGATTAAGAAGGGAAGAGTAATGTGGTACATAAGATTCTTGAATTACTTAAATATTACTGTAGAATTACAGTTCATTAACAATTCGCAGAAAAAGACGGAATTGCGTAGCCGGTGGCGAATTGTATAGGTACAGAGAAAAATAGGGGGCAATTCAGAAGCTAAATAGGGGGACTACATATGCTAGAATTTGACACTAATATCGATCAATTTGCCACTATAAAAGTAATTGGGGTTGGCGGCGGCGGAAATAATGCCGTGAACCGGATGATTGAGGATGGCGTGCAGGGGGTGGAGTTCATCTCTGTGAATACCGATGCGCAGGCTCTCAATATGTCAAAAGCGGAGGTCACGATGCAAATTGGCGGTTCGCTGACTAGGGGCCTGGGGGCCGGAGCCAATCCTGAAATCGGCAAAAAGGCTGTCGAGGAAAGCAGGAATCAGATCAGGGATGTGTTGCAAGGTGCGGACATGGTGTTTGTAACAGCCGGAATGGGCGGCGGAACCGGGACCGGAGCTGCGCCGGAGATTGCCCATATCGCACGCGAACTTGGCGCACTTACAATTGGAGTAGTGACTCGTCCGTTCACTTTTGAAGGGCGTAAGCGGGCACAAAATGCGGCAGCCGGAATTGAAGAGATGAAGAAAGCCGTTAATACCTTAATCATCATCCCAAACGAGCGATTGCTGGAAATCGTCGACAAGAAAACACCGATGCTTGAAGCCTTCCGTGAGGCGGACAATGTTCTCAGGCAGGGTGTCCAGGGCATTTCCGACTTGATCGCCGTGCCAGGCTTGATTAACCTGGACTTTGCTGACGTGAAAACGATTATGTCCCATAATGGAACGGCACTCATGGGCATCGGAGTGGCTTCAGGCGATGACCGTGCTGCCGAAGCTGCCAAAAAGGCCATCTCCTCACCACTGCTTGAAACAAGCATCAATGGTGCGAAAGGAGTGCTGATGAACATCACCGGGGGTGTGAACCTCAGTTTGTATGAAGTCCAGGAAGCGGCTGATATTGTGGCGGCTGCAACAGATGACCAGCTAAACATGATTTTTGGGTCGGTCATCAATGAAAACCTGACAAATGAAATCATGGTGACCGTGATTGCGACCGGCTTCGATCATGATGAGGAGGAAGCTCCGACATCGAACTCATCGCGACGTCCTGGAGACATGATTGCTAATTCCCGTGAGCAATACCATGCTCATTCGAGACAGCGAGAGCCTGTTGCCTATGCTGAAACCGGGAATTACGGTCTTCCCCAAAACTACGGTCAGTCTGGCCAATACAGCAATCAGCCTGCCTACGATGAGCCAGCGAATTATGATCGGGGTACCCAGCAGCAAGACGACTCGCATGATATTCCAGCGTTCTTGCGGAAGCGAAGCAGAAGGCGGTAAATCTAGAAAAAAGTAGTTTCAGCTATGGCAATATAAATAACATAAAAAATATGGATTACATTGTACTTGCAATGTAATCCATTTTTTTAACTGAACGAAAAATTTATATTGCTGCATGATTTGTATCACAAAATATAATAAGAAAAAATAGACCATCAAATGTTTTATATTAGATGGTCTATTTGCCTTGCTTAAATTAAGTTTTTTAACAGGTAAGAGAACCTGTTAGGAAACTCTCTCACTTTTTTTTGGTTCTATTTTCGTTTGCCTTTCAGGTCGATACCAATCGCTGCTCCGTTTCGGCTTGAGTCAGCGACTCCTTTGAAAATACCATTCTCACGATCTATGAGAATGCTTTGTACATTTCCAATCGTGGTTGGACTAGGCCCAAATTTATGTCCCAACGTATTCAGTTGACTTAATGTATCAGCACTAATGCCGTTTTCATAACGGTAGGAATTTAGATTATTTGTGTAGATTCTAGGTTCCTCAACTGCTTGCTTAAGTTCCATATCGTACTCAATTGCATGGATAATGGTTTGCAGTACTGAAGTGATGATGGTCGGGCCTCCAGGAGAGCCAACCGTTAAGACTGGTTCACCTTCGTTATCAAAAACGATTGTTGGTGTCATGCTGCTCAAAGGGCGTTTGTTTGGCTGCACTTCATTCGCACCGCCAGGGACTGCATCGAAGTCGGTTAATTCATTGTTCAGCATGAATCCATAACCAGGCACCATGATGCCCGTTCCAAAAACCTGTTCAATGGTTGTTGTATAGGAGACGACATTACCCCATCTGTCTGTTACAGAAAAGTGGGTTGTTTCGCCATATTTCCGATCATTTGGCTGGCTTTTCTGTGTATAGTTGGCTTCGGAATCCTCATACTTCCACGGGTCGCCGGCTGTTGGATTCTGATTGATTGAATCGAGACTGATCATTTCCTGGCGCTCTTTGATGTAATCGGGGTGTAAAAGTCCATTCACAGGCACATTGACAAATTCAGGATCTCCAGCGTAGGCAGCCCGGTCCGCGTAGGCAAGGTGCATAGCTTCGGCCAGAAGATGATACTTTTCTGCAGATCGAACATCATACTGAGAAAGATTGAAATCATCAAGAATTTTCAACATTTGCAGCAGGAAGACACCGCCTGAGCTTGGTGGTGGCATGCTGGCAATTTCATAGCCCTGATAGTCGCCCCACACCGGTTCATCCACTGTTACCTCATACTTTTCCAAGTCCTCTGGAGTCATTGAACCTCCGAATTCCTGGACAACATCAGCAACTGCTTCTGCAATTTCTCCATTATAAAATGCTTCTGTACCTTGTGAGCGGATCAGCTTAAAGGTTTTAGCCAAATCGTCCTGAACAAGAACATCTCCCTCTTGAAGCGGTTCTCCGCCAGGCAGGAAGACTTCACTTGCTGCAGATCTTGATAACTTGTCCTGATTATCCGCAATCGCATCTGCCAGGACCGAATCAATTGGGAAACCCTTGTCAGCGAGTTTGACGGCCGGTCCGATCAGCTGTTGCAGCGGGCGAGTTCCCCACATTTCAAGCGCTGCTTCGAGACCTTTCAGGGTACCCGGCACTCCAACTGCTGTACCGCCTGTTGACCGAACGGAGAAAGGAATTGGATTTCCGTTCTCATCCAGGAACATATCTGGTGTCGCGCCTTCAGGAGCACGTTCACGACTGTTCACAATCTTGGTTTCCTTTGTTTTTCCGTCATAAACCATCATAAAACCGCCGCCGCCGATTCCTGACATCATTGGCTCGACTACAGTCAGTGCAAACTGGATGGCTACAGCAGCATCAATTGCATTTCCGCCTTTGCGAAGGACTTCAGCACCAATCTCGGATGCGAGAGGGTGGGCTGTTGCAACCATACCATCCTTGCCAACATCAACCTGGCTGTACTGGTCATAGCTGAATTGCGGTTTTTTTGCCAATCCCGTCGCAGGCATGGTACCGGCGAGCAACAGAACACTTAGAAGAGCAAATAGCCCAGTACGTAAGAATCTTTTCATATGAATCCCTCCTGTTTAATTTTGGAATCATCCTCATGGTAGGGGAAAAGCGAGATTGATAGCAAATTATTTGCTGAATTTTCCTAATTTTAAATCTTTATTCCTAACTGTATTGGGAAAGGTAGTTAAATAGACACTTGAACTAGTGGGGACTAAAGAACGAGTGAGAGGCTCTGCCTAATCTAATTATGGAAGAAGAAAATTGTCGTCTGTGTTCCTTATTACGAAAAAAAGGAATTTATAAAATAATGTGGAATTTATAAATAATCGGTTTTAATATGGGGGTAAAGCTGTGCTAAATGAAGCTCTTAAAGCAGTTGAGGAGTATCGCAATGTACTAAAAAGCAATGATGTGAACGAAGTGAATAAATGGATATCAAAGGACTTTATTGGATATTTTGGTTATTACAATGATCGGGATTACGAGGTTTATACCGGAGCCTCTTATAAACTATCAAATGTGGAAACATTTGAGTCATACCAAGGGAAAAATACTCAATGGCAGTATACCGACTTAACCAGCAATCTCAGGTCGGAAAATGAGATTATTCTGTCATCGATAATCGACTTTTATTTTTCAGGTAAAAAAGTAGCAAGCGCCTTGGCTATAGAAATTTTTAAAAAAGAACAGGAAGGCTGGAAGTTATACAGACAGCATATGGAGAGATATTCCTCTAGTTAATTGGTAAAATTCTTGTTATTCGAAATATAGTTAAAGGTTTGTATGAAGGAGCGAAATAGGCAAATGACAATAAACTTAAAAAGCTGTACTCTTGAGGATTTGCAAACACTTCAAGAAATTAGTAGAGAAACATTTGACGAAACTTTTAGGGCACAGAATTCCCCTGAGAATATGAGTGCCTACTTAGAGAAGGCATTTAACTTAAAACAACTGGAAAGCGAACTATCCCATCCTTCATCACAATTCTTTTTCGTATACTACCTTGATGAAGTTGCTGGATATTTGAAGGTTAATACCAATGATGCTCAAACTGAAAAAATGGGTAATGAGTGCTTGGAAATTGAAAGAATTTATGTGAAAAACAAATTTCAAAAGCTAGGTCTTGGCAAGTATCTGTTTAATATAGCTATCGAAATGGCAATGGAAAGCGGTAAAGAGAAAGTCTGGCTGGGTGTATGGGAAAAGAATGAAAATGCCATCGCTTTTTATAAAAAAATGGAGTTTGTCCAAACTGGAGAGCACTCTTTTTACATGGGGGATGAAGAACAAATAGACTTGATCATGACTAAGACACTGCATGATTAAGTCCATTATCTGCCGACGAAGTGTTAATCTATCACCTATAATTACAATAAGGCGACCATTTGCAGGTTTTTTCAACCTAGCATGTGATCGGCTTTTTTCGTTATTTTAAGGAAACATAGATATTAGTAAGTTGGGTTCTACATATCAACTATGGTCTTTTAATTATTAGTAGGTCTAAAGACCAAATAGAGCTTGTCTTATATTGTCTAAATATTCATTCTTTTTACACTATTAATATAGTACTAACTTAAACTATTATTTATTTAGCGTCCCGAAAGGTATACAAAGGAGGGGAGATATAAAGGGGGCGACAACTTTGACGGAGGGGTTACATAGATGAAATCGTTAAAAAGATCAATGAAGATTACCTCGGCTATTTTGATCCTGATGCTTGCATTCAGCTCGGCATCATTTGCCGCGTTACAGCCTGGCGGGCCATCCACGAACGGCAAAACGAACATTAACAGCACCCTATCTTACCAGGAAGTTGTCAAGATCCTTGAAGGCATCGAAAGAACGAGCAAAGGAAAGGTTGATGTATTTACGCTCGACCAGTATGGAAAGTCCGAGCAGGGCAGAAGCATTTATGCTGCAAAAGTTGGGACAGGTCCTCAGAAAATTTGGATTCAAGCGCAAATCCACGGTAATGAGAAACTGGTTACAGAAGCAGCACTCCAGCTTTTAAAGACTTACGCACAGAGCGGGGAGAAGGATGTTGAGAGGGTTCTCGAAGAGTCTACGCTTTATTTCATCCCAATGTACAATCCGGATGGAGCAGAAATGAACTTACGTCAAACCAAACTTACGAATAGCGGTAAATTAATCGATCTTAACCGCGATTGGACGGCGGCTGGTTTTGAAGCAGTAGAATCCAGAGTGGTTTACGCCTACTGGGCAGACGTGAACCCTGATTTTGCGATAGACCTTCACCATCAGGGGTTGAAACAAGTGTATGCACGAACGAATCCACGTCATTCTCCCTTGGAATCTCACTTGCTCCTGACGGGCCAACTTTGCCTAGTACTGGTTATAATGACATCACTAAGCAAATGATGTCATATGTTTATGATGAGTTGAAAGATTACGGTTACACTCATATTGACCGTTACCAGGTCGCTGTGGATAGAGAAGCAGGAATCGGCTATGATATTGATATCAGGGGCGGAGTTGTTTCAGCGATGATGATGGGGCTTGATTACAACAACCTGAATCCAGAAGGCCATAGCCATCCAGCAGTATTTTTTGAAACAAAAGGGAATTCTTCTGATGGAAGCCTTGGCCAAAAGTCAAATGGCTATCTGACAAAGCAGAATTACCAGGCACTGAAATCGTTGGTGTACGGATATGTAACCGGAGAAGTCGAAAAGGTGAATCCAGATGACTGGTATAACATCCCGTACTATCCTCTTGCTGGATACTTTACAGACTATAATGGGGTTGTACCTGCAGGAGCAGACAGCGGATATTAATAACTTTTTAAGAGAGTGTCGTTAAAGGCACTCTCTTTTTGTATTAGGAAGAAAATTTAGTGGAATAATTGGCATTTTTAACAATAAAATTCCAGAAAACATTTATAATAGAGTGACAGAGTGTTATTTAATGGTTACTTGTATAGGGGGAAGTGGAATGGTAACAACGTTATTGCCAAAGGTAACTTTAAGGGAGTTAACTTTACAGGATGCTGAGGATCGGTATAACTGGTGTCTGGATAAAGAAGTAACGAAACATTTGAATATGCCAGAGAAATATCCTCCCTTCAGCATGGAAGAGACAGAGACGTGGATAAAAATGTGTATGGCTAAGACAAATGGATATGAACAAAAAGCTATCATGACCCAACAGGGTAAACACATCGGCTGGATTGATTTAAAGAACATTGATAGGTTAAACAAGCATGCAGAGTTAGGTATTGCGATAGGCGATAAAAGTTACTGGGGTAAAGGGTATGGCTTATCAGCAATGAACGAAATGCTATTATGGGGATTTAAAGAATTGGAGTTAAATAAGATATGGCTTAGAGTGGAGATAGATAATGAGAAAGCCATTAAATCTTACAAAAAAATAGGATACATAGAAAAAGGAATTCTGAGAGAAGACAGATTAAGAAACGGTGAATTTGTAGATCGGTTAAGAATGAGCATTCTTAAAAATGAATTTTACAACAAAGCGGTTATTTAGCATAAAAACCTTGAAACGTTTTTAGCAATGAATCGTAAGTAAACATACTGGACTTGGAGGTGTAATGAATGTACGAATATCAATTTGTAGAAACTTCACTCGGAGGATTTTTCTCTTCGCCAACACATCGGGAAACCGTAAGTGAGTATGCAGCTGAGGGCTGGAGGTTGGTACAAGTTTTGCCTTTAGAATACAATGGCCACGGAAAACCTACTTCTTATGAGATCATCTTTGAAAGACCGGTTCAGGATTAGTCTTGAAATCAGATCTGTTTGGAATGCTAACGACTACTCAAATACATGAAAAGCATACGGGATTGACCTATGCCATTCTGATAGTTTAGAAGGATTCATCCTATCATGTCGGAAAACCAGAAACCAAAGGAGTTGAGGTTTGAATATGGTTAATGAATCGAAAGAATCTTCTCGCAGCAAGAAGGTAAGACCGGTGATCGCATTAATAAGCAGCTTCACCTTGTTTATTTGGGGAGTGTATACATTATTTGTTGGGAATATCAACTCGCCATTTGTTCCAACGTTGCTGGCAATTGGCGGATTTATAGGGCTGATTGGTGCAATTGTAGAGCTTAAAAAATGAATCTTGCTGGATCTGTGGTTCGTGTAACCAGAAAAGGTGTACACACTATTCCATATGGTAAGTTTAAATGATTCTAGGGAGTTATTGATATGGGGCAAATGCAGAAAAAACTATTGAAAGAGCGGCGGGAATTAATATTAATGATTTTAGTTCTTGGTCTGGCAGCTTACTACATACTTTTCTTTACACCTAAAGATTCTCTTGAATTATATCAAGCCATTTCGTTTGCAGATGATTTTGAAGAAGCTCAAAAGGTAATGCTGGAGGGCTACGAGGGCAATTTTAAGGAAGAAGACTTTGAATTCATTAACAGGCTTGATACTTCTGCAGATCGTATAAGCCAATTTACACTTTTTGAATACGATGAAAAGACTATTTGGTGATGACTACACCTGGAACTGTAAGGTTAAAAGTACTGGCAGTTGAAGAGTTACCGGAAGAGATCAGAGAGTATTTTCTTGAAATAGCACCATAAGTCTATTATAAGTGGTATGGAAATAAAAGGTTGCGAATCCTGTTAGTTCTTTTTTAAAAGTACAGAGGATTTTTGCGGAAATAATAGAATTAATCTAGAGAGTACATGTTAGGAGAACTTTTGATGATAAAACTTTACATTACAAGGCACGGAGAAACTACTTGGAACACTGAAAAAAGAATGCAAGGATGGCAGGATTCGAACCTGACTGAAAACGGCAAGAAAAATGCAGAGTCTTTAGGCGAGAGGTTAAAGGACATTGAATTTGAAGCAATATATTCGAGTCCAAGCGGGAGAGCGAAAACTACCACTGAACTAGTTAAAGGCAATCGAGAAATACCTGTTATTTTCGATGACCATCTCAGGGAAATGAACTTGGGAACATGGGAAGGTCAAACGATGGATTCAATTAGGGAAACTAACCCGATAGAAATCGATCATTTTTGGAATGCACCAGAACTTTTTGTTCCAGTTGGCGGAGAAACATTTATTGACGTTAGAGAAAGAGCGTTAAAGACCCTTGGACGAATTAAGAACGATCACTTAACAGGAAACATCCTGATCGTTACGCATTCGGTCATGATTAAAACTTTATTTTCTATCTTCAATCAATCACCTATTGAAAAATTATGGGATCCGCCTTTTATACATGACACTAGCCTTACAATTGTTGAAATGAACGAGGATGAATTTAAAATCGTTTTGGAAGGAGATATTTCACATAAATCTCCTGTCTTTTTAAATCAATAAGATCCAATTTCCAGCTGCCTTCAAGGTGGCTTTTTCTTCGGTAATCGGTGAAGTATAAAAAGGTAATAAAACAGGAGGGATGTATGATGTTAAATCGTGTCATTAAGAAATTTGGTTTGCAGACACAATCGATGAATGAGGTTGAAGATTCTCATAGTTCAACAGTCTATAAATGTACTTTAACAAAAGGTTACACTGCTTTTTTGAAAATTCCTTATACTAAACTGAAGTTCCAGCGCGAGTTGGAAGCATATGAAATATTAAAAGGTAGAGTGTCCGTTCCTGAACTATTGGATTATTGGCCAGGTGATGAAGAGTGCCCTGGGGCTTTTTTATTATCTCAACTGGAAGGGGGCCCATTAACATTGGAGTCATCGCCATCAGCAGCGTTTCAAGTGGGAGTCCTCCAAGCTGAGATGCATAGTATTAAACCGCCTGCTGATAAGGTATTGAATGGAATCCAAAATGAATTTCCGAACTGGTCTGATTTTGTAGAAAAGCAATTTTACAGCTTTGCTGAGGACGTAAAGGATGTCTTGGATCCAAAATTATACGGACAAGCGATTGAAAAATTTGAGAATATGAAGCATCAGCTGCCATCTCCGGATGGACCAAGTTTTGTACATATGGATTTTAGACCTGCCAATATCATCGTTGATGGTGATAAAGTGTCCGGAATGATTGATTTTGAGAGTGTCCGGTTTGGTTCTACAGAAATGGACTTTACAAAACTTTATCGTGATTTTTTACGGTTTGACTCTGCTTTGTATAAATCATATAAAGACGGCTATAACACCATCCGCCCATTAATTGACCTAGACATTGTCCTGCCTTTTTATCAATTCACAGATGCCTTTAATAGCATTGGCTGGTGCAAGCGCCGCGGAATTGAGAAAAACGCTCTGTTCCTGGAAGAAAATTTGGTGAGATTAAAAGGTTTTTTACAGTAAAGTCATTGGTGTAAAGACACACTACAAGGGAAGTTAAGGAGATTCTTATGAGGTCGATGGTATGGTGGTTCGTCCTATGTGTTATCTTTGTTTACCTAGTGGATTTATTTACTTTTAAACCCCATGTGATATCTGGTAATGGCAATTTAGGGCTCTTATTTGTCGGGCCAGCATTAATTATCTCTATTTTTTTTGCAAAAAGTTTATGGAATGGTTTAAGAAATCTTAGATTAAAATCCAGCTCATCTATAATGATCAGTTTGGGAGCATTTGCTCTTTTTATCATCTTTTTAATTTTAGAGTATAAGTTTGCAGCTAATCTAATAAACGATTTAGGTGGATCCCCTAAGGAGCCCTCTTCAAAAATATATCGTTTTCCCTGGTTGAATCAGTATACAAATACAATTTTTATTAATTTTTACACTCTGGGCATGCTGGCAGCTGGAATCAGCTTCTTGAACATACTGTTTAAAAGAATAAAAGGAAAATAACTGACATGTGGCTTAATTCTGTTAAAATGAATAATAGGGAAAATATTCCTTTAAAATTATGGCATAACAAATGGAGGAGAAAAAGTGGAAAAACAAAATCCAGTTGCCAAAGTGCTCCGCATCATAGGGTTCGCTGTAATGATCGGCGGCTTCATCCTTGCAGCGATTGAGGGACCCGTAGAATCAGATGGCGGTTATAATGGGGGAATGACTTTAACTGTCCTGTTTTCCAGCTTTGTAACAGGTATGCTTTTCATAGGTTTCTCAGAAGTCATTGCCTTGCTGCAGAAAATTTATCTTCGACTTTCTCAAAACAGTTCGAGTGATCATGCAATGTCAAACGACAGAAAAGAGATTGAGGAGCCACAAGTCCAAAAAGATTGGCAACTGTCACCACTATACCTTGATGCTATTCATGAAGTGTACCCTGGTCAAAATGTGAAAATCCTAGCCACACCATTTGAAGATTATTGCGTCGTACAGATTGAGGGAGAAGAAAACATAGAAGTGTTAGAGCTTGGTGGATTCAAGCCTATGAAAATTACTGCTGATTCTGAACCCAAACTCTTTCATAAAATACAAGAATGGTTTAGCAATCGGCCTTCCCAAGGAATCTAGGATTCTATCAAAATAAATTTCTTATTTTTAGGTGATAAAAAATGAGCATCAGCGAAGCAGGAGAACAGAACAAAAGAGCCTGGGAACATCGGGCGTATGAATTTTGGAGCAGGCAATATGGAAAACCAGAGGATTTTGCTGTGCGGCTCATTGAAAATCCTCTAGAACAGCTAAAGAAACACAAGTCGTATTTTGATAACATTGATGGAAAAAAGATTGCCAATCTTTGTGGTTCAAACGGCAGAAAAGCAGTGCCTTTAGCTTTATTGGGTGCGGAAGTTACAGTATTTGATATATCAGAGGAGAATAAACAGTATGCGTTAGAACTGGCAGCCCACGCAAAGACATCAATCGAGTATATTGTCACAGACCTATATGATATCGATCAAATCAAATATGGCGGCTTCTTTGATATCCTTTACCTCGAAGGCGGCATCTTACATTACTTCCACGATCTTAACCGCTTAATGTCCTTGCTTTTTTCGATGCTAAAAGTTGATGGTTTGTTGGTTTTAAGCGATTTCCATCCTTTTAGAAAATGTATTACGAAGAAAACAGACGGTCAGTACCAAGTTGAAGATAACTATTTTAATGAAGAGATACATAGCGGAGATGTAGCCTTTAAACATTTTTATGCTGAGCAAGAGCAAGAAAACTTTCCTGAAGTTCGTGTCAGACACTACACGATCAGTGAAATTATTAATGCTTCCATTGCAGCAGGATTCAAACTGCAAAAATTCGAAGAACATCGCGGTTGGAATGGTGAAAATATTCCATGGGAATTCACTATTGCTGCGAGGAAATAAATTGGCTTGTTTAGCTTCTCTTAAAATATCGAAATAAATGTCAAATGGAGAAATGTATGAAGTGGAAAAAATTAAAATCGGAGTACCTTTATAAATCGCCTTTTGGAAATTTGAGAAAGGATAAATGTCAGCTTCCAAATGGATCTGTTCTAAATGAATACTATGTGAATGAATACTCTGATTGGGTTAACGCCATCGTCATCACCAAAGAAAATAAGGTTGTACTTGTTGAACAATATCGCCACGCCGGCAGTGAACTGTATTTGGAAATTCCTGCAGGTAAAATGGAAGAAAACGAAACAAACGAAGATGGAATACTAAGAGAATTAAGGGAAGAAACAGGATTTACTTCAAGAATCAGACCAATAAAGTTAGGTGAATTTATGGTCAACCCAGCCACTCAAACGAATAAGGTCATTACTTATCTTATAGTTGATGCTTATAAAGAATCGGACCAAGATTTAGATGCCAATGAAGATGTTAATGTGCATTTGTATGATTTCAATGAGTTTGGAAAGGCGTTAAAAGAAAACTTACTTAATACCCAGCTCTTTACCGCATATGCCTATTATATGGCAAAGGATTTTATTGCTGAAAACTTTGAACAACATAGAATTTTATGATGCTAATTATGGGGGGAGTGCTATTGAATGAAGGGTTATTATTTGGAGCTGTTATCATAATAGCTGGGATCATACTTTCTTTATTTCCGCCTAAAAAGATTAACCGCATTTATGGATACAGAACTGTGAGTTCAATGAGAAATAAAGAAAATTGGGATATAGCAAATAAATATAGCAGCAGTTTAATGATTATTTTCGGAATAGTTATACTTTTAATTTCATTTATTTTTAAAAGTACAATGATAAATCTAATAACGCTTGGCGTTTCAATATTACTTATTTTTATTTTAGTTGAAACTAAAATTTCAAAGTGATGACGTTAAAAATTTATGTTCGAGCTATAAAAGATGTTTTACTAAGTTGTCGCTAAAAACAGGCGGCATTTTTAATACCAGATTGAAAAAGGAAGGAATCATTTTAATCGTTATCGAATTATAATCTCTAGAGAAAAATATGGTATTTAATGGAGGAAATAATGAGTTTACCTGCGATAGCTAGAAATACACTAGGCATTATTGGCTTGCCTTTTACGCTCTGGAACTTATCTATGAATAAAAAAAACAAAGTTAGCCCGCCTGGTCAGATCTTTAAAACGAGTTTATCAGAGGTGCACGCAATTGTGAGCGGGGATGGACCTGTCACTGTCATACTTGAAGCAGGGTTTAGTTCAACCTCTATTGATTGGTGTTATATACAACCAGAAATTTCTAAGGTCGCACGTGTGATTTCATACGATCGAGGGAGTTACGGATGGAGCAGGACGAAGAGGAAAACTATGACCTCTTTAGATAGTGTCGAGGAAATTAGGGAAATCCTTAGTCATCTCAAAATAAAACCACCTTATATACTCGTGGGCCATTCATTTGGCGCACTTTCTATGAGACTCTTCGCAAGTATGTACCCAGATGAGGTTGGGGGGCTTATATTAGAAGATGCTGCACACGAGAATCAGTATGTGTTTTCTCAGGAAAATATTAAACGTATAAAGAAATTTAAGACGCTTGTGACATTTGGATATATTACCTCATTAGTCGGTATACCAAGAATGTTAAAACAGAAGATAGGCCGAAAATTCCTTGCAAAGGAATATGATGATTCACTTAATTATATCGGATATACGCCAGGAGCATATAAATCAGCATACCAAGAATATGTGGATTCCATTACATCCGCTTCACAACTATTAACTTCTCGACCACTACGGCAGGATTTACCTGTTATTGTGATCAGTGCAAAAAAACAACCTGAAAGTTGGAAGAAAAATCAGCTGCTGTTAACCGATTTAACCAACAATACTGAGCAGATTGAAGCAGATACTGGGCACTCCGTTCATCTTGAAAACCCAAAGATTGTTATAGACAGTATTTTAAAATTAATAAGAATAATCAACCATTCTAATAACGTGGGAATTAACAAATCATCATAAGGATTGGATACATCTTCAATGAATATATCGATTCTCACTATGCAAGAAGTCTTAAAGCAAATGATCATACAAAGTGGAATTATTGAAAATTTAGATGAAGACGTTCCAGAGATTATTTACTTTAAAACTTATAATTACTTGTTCAATTTTTTTATACTAAGATTTGTTACGGCATATCCCTTTAAAAAGGAGGAGGTAAGGATGAAAAAAAGTGGAATTTTTACGTATACTGCATTGGCATTTTCTATGGGTATGGTCTTAGGATTCTTGATCTCTCCAGCGAAAAATGGTTTTGGCAATAACTGTGGCAATAACATAAAGAATTACTATTATAACAACCCTTCAGCGGAAGATGATACAAATAATTAAGGTAAAGAGTTTCAGTGATGAATTATCCCAAGGTAAAACGTTTTAGAGAAAGGATTGAGTCATCCACCGATACTTTTACATTTATGTAAAAATCGGCAGATCTAATGTTTGGTGGTGATTATGATAAAAGAAAATTTCCCGGTTATTCAAACTGAAAGATTGATTTTAAGACAAATAACACAAGATGATGCAGAAGATATTTTTAAGTATCTTTCAGATGAAAATGTGATGAAATATTATGGTTTGGAACCCTTTAAAACAATTGATGAGGCATTGGAGGAGATTGAGTGGTATCAATCAACCCATGATGAGGATTCTGGAATTAGATGGGGAATTACCTTAAAAGAGAACGGAAAGGTGATTGGCAGTTGTGGTTTCTTAAACAAAGTTCCACAGCACTACCGTTCCGATATTGGGTTTGAATTAAGTACGGACTATTGGGGACAAGGGATTGCTGGAGAGGCGTTGGCCGCTGTCATACAATACGGATTTGAACAATTGAACCTGTATCGGATCCAAGCATTGATTGAACCCCCTAATATTTCTTCGCAAAAGCTTGTTGAAAACAATGGCTTTATTAAAGAAGGTCTTTTGAGAAATTACGAATTTACTTGTGGGAAATTTGATGATTTATTCATGTATTCAATCATTAAGCAAGATTTTGAGACAAACTCAATTTAATTATTAACTTGATATTTTATAGGGGAGACCTTTTATTGAATCATAAAATTAAGGAGGGCTGACATGTCAGACAAAAAACCCATCAATGATGCAATGGAGCACCTTAGTAATATCGAAGGATACCCAGCCAATGTAGATATAAAAGGTTTACCGAAACCATTAAGATATTTTGGATTTTTCATGGTCGACTTCTTTTCACTATCTATACTCTTTATCATTATAGCTAAACTTTTGACATAATAATCGATCCCTTAACCGGCTGGCCTAAAGCCGGCTTTTTATTAAGCGAAAGCGGAAGTTGAGCAAGTGAAGACAAAGGGGGTATTTAATGAATGGAAAAATCGGTGTCATTTTATTTGTTGGTATCTGTTTTTTGATATGGCTGTACTTTGCAATATATGAATCTTCAATTAAAAGCTGATGGACAGTCAATGAGATAAAACAGGCAAGTGCTGATACTGTTCAAATCGGTGTCTCATTTGTAAAGGTTTTTGTTGGGACAGTTGTTTTTATTTTAAGCGGCATATTAATCTATTTCATGTTGAGAAAGAGAAATTAGTCCTTAAAAAGAGGTGAAAGTATGAAGGAACAAATAAAGGATACCTTCGATAGCCTTGTGTTAACGCTAGAATAAAGTTGACAGTTTTTGCTTGATTAGATTTTACACTTTTGCTCAATCAACCTACTACTTTAGTAAAATAGATAGTGATGTTATTTTACTGGAGGTTAGGGTTTTTGGAGGAGAAGTTAGTGTTATATGTAAAGATTCATGAACTACGTAAAAGAAAATTTAAAGTAGCACAAATTGCTAAGGAGCTTAAGATCTCAAGACCAACTGTCTATAAGTATTTAGAAATGTCATTTGATGAAGCAAAAGCGTATACGGAACAACCTTTGGGGAAGAAGAAAAAATTGGATCATTATAAAGACTGGATACTTGCCTGGCTAGAAGAGTATCCTCACCTGAGTAGTGCTCAAATTCATGATTGGCTTTTGGAGAGATATCCCGACCTATTGGTCGGTGGAAGTACTGTGAGAACTTATGTGAAAAATATTCGTGAAGTCTATCAGATTGAGAAAAAGGTCATCGTTCGTCAATACGAAGCAGTTCCTGAACAACCAATGGGCAAACAGCTTCAGGTAGACTGGGGTGAAACAAAACAGAAGACGATAAACAACAAAGAAATCAAACTGTACTTTATTGCCTTTGTACTCGCTCACTCCAGACATAAATATATGGAATGGCAGGTACGTCCATTTACTACAAGAGATGCGATCAGGTGTCATGAAAATGCATTCCAATTTTACGGAGGACGAACAGAAGAAATCGTTTATGATCAGGACCACTTAATCACAGTGAGTGAAAATGCAGGCCATCTGCTTTTAACATCAGAATTTCAAAGCTATGTGAATGAGCGTAAGTTTAAAGTTCACTTGTGTAGAAGAGCTGATCCTGAATCTAAGGGCATGATTGAAAATGTAGTTAAATACATAAAAGGCAATTTCGCAGACAGTCGAGTGTTTAGCGACATAGAAGATTGGAATAATCGAGCACTACAGTGGCTTCAACGTACGGGGAACCATCAGGTTCACCAGACAACAAAAAAAAAGACCAGCAGAAGTGTTTCTCCTCGAAAAGCAACACTTACAGCCAGTCTCTTCGTTACTTTCATATGAAAGTACCAATAACCAAAGTATAACAAGAAGTGTAAGCAAGGACAACACTATCCGTTATAAGTCAAACCGTTATTCCGTCCCACTCGGGACTTATCAAACAAGGACTGAAAATCTTGTATGGATTGAAGTGACAGGCGACGAACATCGTATGCTTGTAATCCGAAAAGAAGTAAATGGTGAAATCATTGCCGAACACATTATTAGCTCAGAAAAAGGAAAACTCATTCAAAACCGCCATCATACCCGTGATCGTTCAAAAGGGATTGAAGAGCTTAAGCAACGTCTAATCTCTAACTTTGAAGATCAGACACAGGCAGCTGTTTATTTTGATGAAATCAGCCAAAGATACCCAAGGTATCGTCGAGACCAGTTTGCGATCATCCACAAGGTGATTCAACAGTACCCAGCATTAATTGATATTGTGATGACTAAGTGCATGACAGAGAAATTATACAATGCGAATGATTTTCGCGATATCGCTCATCACCTTGATACATTGAGTGATGAACCGATTAAAGAGGTACAATCCTTTTATCCTAATTCAGCAAAACACTCTCATATCAAGGCCTCTATCCGTTCTTTAAATGCGTATACAAGCATTTTAGGAGGTCGAGCATAATGAACAAGACGGTGCATGAATTACAAGATCAATTTCGTCAGTTACGCTTATCTGAGACTGCGGAGGAGCTGCCACAGCTTCTTCGCGAAGCTGAGAAAGCATCTTGGACTTACTTAGAATTCTTAGAATCTCTTACGCGTTATGAATTAGCAAAACGTGAAGCAAAAAGCCTTGATAAAAGAATGAAATGGGCACGCTTCCCTTTCGTGAAGTCATTAGATGAGTTTGAACTGGAAGGTCAAAACGTTCTGACAGCACGACAGCTAAAACAACTCAGAGAGTTAAGCTGGCTGGAACAACAATACAACTTAATTCTACTAGGGCCACCTGGCATTGGAAAAACGTACATCGCAATCGGACTAGGACTCGAAGCCGTTTACAGAGGATTCAATGTTTACTTCGCTACAATGGGTGAGCTTGTACAGCTATTAAAGACAGAAGAATACTTGAATAAATCTAAAGTCCAACTCAAACGGATTAGAAATGCCGATCTTATGATTATCGATGATTTGATGTACATGGCGATGGATCAGAGAGAAGCAAACTTATTCTTTCATTTAATTAATCATTTATACGAACGAAGTTCGATCATCCTTACCTCAAATAAAAGTCCAGATGAATGGGGTAATTTAATTGGAGATCAAGGCATTACGACAGCTATTTTGGACCGTTTGCTTCATCGTGTTGAAGTCGTACATGGTGGCGAGGATGAGGAAAGTCATCGGATGAAAAACCGAAAAAGCATTTTTTCAGCAGAAGTGTAAAAAGGAAACGAGCATAAAGTGTAAAATTAAACTTGACGTCTACACCTTGCCGGTGTTTATGAGAAATCAGTGGACACAGAAAGCTTATATAATAGCGAATATGAAAGACCTTCAATGTTAAAACAATTACCAAAAAATCTAAGTAATAAGGTTATTCTTGATGCTGGTTGTGCCGCTGGCTGGTATACTCAGCAATTAGTCAACAGAGGAGCCAATGTGGTTGCTGCTGATGTTAACCCTGAGATGGTTCGTTCAACAATGAGGCGTGTTGGAGATAAATCCACTGTTCATTGTTTGGATTTGGAAGCAAACTTGCCCTTTGGAGATCATACATTTGATTACATTATTAGTTCTTTAACTCTTCATTATATAAAGGATTGGAGTCTTACTTTTAGGGAATTTCAAGGATCTTAAAGCCCAATGGAATATTTTTGTTTTCCATTCATCATCCAATTGCAGATATGAAATTAATCCAGGATGCTCACTATTTCTCTACTGAAATGATTATTGATACATGGACCAAAGAAGGTAAATCATTTGATGTGCCCTTTTATCGAAGACCTCTACATAAAATTTTGAACGAAACTTTGAACTATTTTTCAATTGAAAAAGTCATTGAACCAAAGCCTACAATGAACTTCAAGGCCCAAGCACCGGATAAATATGAAGCGCTTATGAACAGCCCTCAATTTCTCATTATAAAAGCCTATTTGAAATGATCTAAGTGCTATACACAACTTTTCAGCAGCTAAAAAGAAGCAGTAAAACAAAGGAATTTCCAACGCAATTCTTGAAATAAAATAGATGATAAGGAATTAAAGGGGAGAGTATTATTGGGTTCAAGAATCATGCATTCGATTATTGGAGAAAAAATTGCACAGTCATTATCAATTGAAGACAAGGCATCGTTTTTACTTGGAAGCATTGCTCCTGATGCTGTTTTTTCAAATGATGAGAAGAACTTATCACACTTCTTTATAGGGGATGTAAAAGATTATTCAAGATGTGTTGATTATAAAGGATTTTTACATAGATATGGTTCGCATATAGAACATCCATATATACTGGGATACTTTGCTCATTTAATTGCTGATGATATTTGGTTAAGAGGATTTTATCTTTCTTGGTTGAAGAACAGAATGGATGCCGATGAAGACCTATATAAGTTATATCATAATGATTTCCGTTTGCTAAATGGAAAGTTATTAGAACACTATGGCTTAACAGATGAATTGAGGGATTCATTTAGTCATATTCCTGCAATCATCGATTTGGATGAGGTCACTACCAAAGAGGTTGAAGAATTTGTTCCATATGTGTTAGGAGATATGGAATACGATGAGGAAATCCTTGATGAAGCGCTTAATGTTTTTACCTTTAATCAGATGGTGGGCTATATTGAGACATCCGTTGATCAGGGGAAGCTGAATATTGAACAGATTCTAACAAACAAAAAGATTTTTTTATAAATATACTGAAACCTTGGAGGAGCAGATGATAAAATATCCGTCTTTGAAAGAAGAAGCTACTATAGGGGTTACTGCACCGTCATCTGGAGTTCAAATAGAATTGCACGACCTGCTGAAAACGGCAATTAGTCGTATGGAATCGAATGGTTATCATGTCATTAGCGGCAGCACTGCCTGGACACAAGATAAAGTTAGGTCAGCACCTGCCAAGATAAGAGCTAAAGAGTTTAATGAAATGATGGTTAATGAATCTATAGATTTAATAATCCCACCGTGGGGCGGAGAACTGCTTATTGAGGTTCTCGAATATATTGATTTTGACAATATACAGCCTAAGTGGGTACTAGGCTATTCAGATATAAGTCTATTACTGTTGGCTATCACTTTGAAAACAGGTACAGCTACTGCCCATGGAACAAACCTAGTAGATTTAAGAGGAGAGTTTTCAGATGATACAACAGCAATGTGGCAGCGCGTATTATCGACGAAAAAGGGTGAATCCATCCTGCAGCATTCTTCAGATACATATCAAAAAGAATGGCAATTTGATAAGCCTACTCCGTATGTCTTTAATCTAACAGAAAAAACTTCCTGGAAATCAATATCATATAATCAAGTAAAAATAGAGGGGCGTTTGCTGGGCGGATGCATTGATATTATTGGGCATTTAGTGGGCACGCCATTTGGGAATGTATCTGACTTTAGAAAACTTCATATCCAGGATGATTCAATCATATGGTACTTTGAGAATTGCGAGTTAGGTCCTACTGAGTTACGTCGCACCCTTGTTCAAATGAAATTGGCTGGCTGGTTTGATCAATGCTCGGGTATCATGTTCGGTAGAAGTTCAGCGCAAGAGATTGTGAGCGGTTATACAGTTGAAGATGTTTATAGGGAGCTTAACGACGAACTAAAAATCCCAATAATCTATGATATTGATTGTGGCCATCTTCCTCCGCAAATAACCTTAATTAATGGGGCATATGCTCAAGTAGAGGTTGATAATGGAAAAGGGAAAGTTTTGCAATGGTTTAGGTAAAAATCCATTCTACTCAAAGGTGACCTTAAATCAATACCTTTTTAGGAGCTTTATTAATGAATAAATTTATAGAAAATATTAACCGTGTTTATCCTGACCTGATCATTAAGGAATATTATGTTAATGAGATTGGCCAGAATAATGACTTGATTGTTGTTAACGAATCTCTGGTCTTCAGATTTCCTAAATATAATCAAGGGATACTGCAATTAAGAAGGGAAACCGATATTTTAAAATACATAGAAGATAAAGTTTCTCTTCAGACCCCAGTCCCTGTTTATAAGTCTTTTGCCGAATTAGAACCGGGAAAGGTTTTTACTGGTTATCAATTAATTGAAGGCAAACCCTTGTGGAGGAAGAGTTTATTAGAAATCAAGAATGATAATCAGGTAAGAGGGCTGGCGTCACAACTAGCTTCTTTTCTTACAGCTCTTCATTCTATTTCTGGAGAAACAGCAAGCCGTGAGTTACAGTTGGAGCTTATTCATCCGCGGAAGGAAATGATTGATCTTTATGAAAAAATTGAAAAAAGACTATTTCCTTTTATGAGAAAAGAATCCCAGGAGGAAGTAACAGAATCCTTCAAGAATTTTCTAACAGGGGAGTCACAATCAAATTTAGATCTTTCACTGATCCATGGGGATTTTGGTGCATCCAACATCTTGTGGAAACAAGAAACAAGTGAAATTTCTGGGATCATCGATTTTGGCGGCTCTGGTGTTGGAGACCCGGCGTATGACTTTGCAGGAATACTTTCCAGTTATGGCGAAGAGTTTTTTAATAGGTGTATTGATCAATATCCGAACGGTTATGAAATAGCTAAACGCGTTCAGTTTTACAGAAGTACCTTCGCGCTGCAAGAGGCACTGCATGGTATAGAAAATGATGATCTACTGGCTTTTGAAGCCGGTATCAAGAATTATAGATAAAACCTTGTATTGACGACAGCAAAGTATGGCTTTCATATTTTCGAAAGATGAAATAAGTAAAGAAATGCCGCGGCCATCGCGGCATTTCTCTTTTTAAAAGTATTAATTATTCAACCCTGGGACATCTTTCCTGACTACATCGAATAAACCGGCACCGATGATGTCGAGTGCGGATTTCATCTTTTCAGATGAGATGTTGTCTTCGATTGTATCCTGTGGTGTATGGTAGACTTTCTCGATATGGTAGACAAGCGGGTCCCAGCTGTCAATTCCCATCCAGATGAACAATGCAGCTGGAATGCCGGCATTATGGAACGGGACATGGTCACTTGACCCAAATTTGCCTGGCAGGATATCAGAGTTTCCAAGTCGTGCTCCGGCTGCGACAGTTGAATCTGTGACAATGTTGTTGGAACCATTCGGTGTCATGGCATACAGATTCTTTGCTGGTCCATAGTTTGTGGCAACCATGTCAGGTACGAAGACTGCTTCGATATTGTCACGCTGTTCCTGGGTCAATTGGTCGACATAGTATCTTGCGCCGAGCAGTCCGCGTTCCTCAGAACCGAAGGCAATGAACTTTAGTTCTTTATCTGTATTGTATCCCTTATAAACGCGGGCAAGTTCTAGCATTAAGCCTACACCTGATGCGTTGTCATTTGCACCAGGAGCACCGACGACGCTGTCATGATGCGCGCCCAAAATCACTTCTTTCGTATTTTTGTTTTTCTCTTTAGGAGCCTTTGTGGCGATGACATTTACAGATTCCAGATCGGAGAACTGCTCAGATGACAGGCTGATTTCCACCGGACCTTCTGCCAGCTGTTTTTTTAGCCATTCCCCCTGAATGTATGCCGCTCCAAAAACCGGGATATCGACCGAAGTACTTAGGTTAGGGTTAAAAGTCTGTCCGTAGTTTCCACGGCTTCCAACCAAACTTTGCAAAATTACCCCAGCAGCGCCTGCTTGTACTGCATTGTCAACTTGTGCACGGTAACCCGCTAAGCTAGATGCTCTAGGCATGACTACAATCTTTCCGGCCGTATCTGCCGGAAAGTCAGCTTGATTCGTCCCGCCTTCCACAAATAGAACCTCTCCAATGACAGCTTCTTTGCTAACTTTTCCTTTTGGAGCAGCAGCCATCTGCCATGACGTACCGTCTGCAAAGGCGACATCCGCTATGTACTGGTCTGCTACAGGGAAGTATTGAAACTCTACCTCGTAACCATAGCTTTTCAAGACATTGGCAATGTACTCAGCGGACTCTTTTTCAGCCTGCAGACCGCCAGGACGAGGACCGATTTCCTCCGATAGGTACCTGACATGCTCAATAGCCCGCTCAGCATCCACTCATGCTACGACTTTCTGGTCATGCGAGTAGCCTGACTTGCCGTTGACAGGTTCACTTGTTGCATAACTGGCTGAGCCAAACGCCATTGTTAATGCCAAAATTGAAGCCGCAACTTTTACACCTTGCTTCCGTAATACCATGTTATTCCCTCCTATTAGCAGTTACTAGAATCTAGCAAAACTAGATTCTTACACCATATCGTAGTTTTGGAGCAGGAGAGCCGACAAGTTAAAAAATTACTAATTTTCTAAATTTTTCAATCTAACCAAAGAACTATATGAAGGGTGATCAGCATACTTAATTAAAATACGAGTTTCTGCTAGACACGAATGAAACAATACACAACTCTATCTTTTTTGTTTATCTCTCAATCAACAGTGGAAAGAGTCTATTGTTCCAAAAACTTTGAAAGGTGGTTTCATAATGGCATTTCTACACAGAAAACAGTTAGTGTTTGAAGCAAAACCAGAAAGACCAGATCCGCTTTTTGCAAAGAAACTACAGGAATTGATTGGTGGCCAATATGGAGAAATGACGATTTTTATGCAATACCTTTTCCAGGGCTGGAATACAAGGGGACGACATGAAAAGTATAAGGATTTAATTATGGATACAGGAACAGAGGAAATTGGACACGTGGAACTGCTTGCAACAATGGTGGCAAGATTGTTGGATAACGCGCCGGTAAAAGACCAGGAAGAGGCAGCGAAGGATCCAGTCATTGAAGCCGTTTTAGGTGGAATGAACCCGCAGCATGCAATTGTTTCTGGTTTAGGTGCGATGCCTTCAGACAGTGTTGGAAATCGCTGGTCAGCAGATTACATTATTGCAAGCGGTAACTTAATGGCCGATTTTCGTGCCAATCTCAATGCGGAATCACAGGGCCGTTTGCAGGCAGTCCGCCTTTACGAAATGACTGATGACCCTGGTGTAAAAGAGATGCTATCTTATCTGATTGCGCGGGATACTCAGCATCAAAACCAGTGGATAGCGGCGCTACAGGAACTGGAGATTGAAGAGGGTGGCCTGATTGTTCCTACAACAGCCGATGAGAAATGGGAAGCTGAAGGATTTGCCCATCAATTGTTCAACTACTCTGAAGGAGAAGCAAGCAAGGAAGGGCGCTGGGCTTCCGGTTTAGGACCAGATGGAAAAGAATTTGAATATGTCGACCATCCAAAGATTGTCGGCGGCCCGCTCGAATTAAAACCAGCACCGCCACACATGCATAATACACCACCAAAAAAATAGAGCATTGAAAACAGGGTATCCAGTTATTGGATGCCCTTTCTTTTCATATGTAAATATAATAATAGGAATAAGGCAGCCTTATAAAATAAGAAGGTAATTCCATGGATTTGCAGAATTAATTATGGAATAAGGTTTGATTTCAAAGGAAGGGAGGGAGAAGAAGTGGTCCAGAGACTTGCCAATGCACCGTATTTTCTGTTGGCAGTAGCGGCATTGTTTTGGGGCGGCAATGCGGTCGCCGGGAAGTTCCTTTCTGATTCACTTCCGCCGGTGACGATTTCGTTCACTCGTCTGGGGATTGGCGTGCTCATCATGTCCCCGGTGATCATCAGGCTGTTCAAACACGAAATGGCTGCCTTCCGCGAGCACTTCAAGCTGCTTTTGTTTCTGGCGGTGACCGGAGTGATGGGCTTCAATTTGCTCATCTATTGGGCAGTAAATTATACGACGGCCATCAACGCGTCCTTGCTGAACAGCACGAGTCCATTGTTTATTTTCCTGCTGTCGGCGCTTTTGATTAGTGAAAAAATGGAGCTGAAGTATTGGATTTCGCTGGTGATTTCTATGCTTGGTGTCCTAGTTGTCATCACAAATGGTTCGATTGAAAGAATGCTTGCCCTGCAGTTTAATATTGGGGATCTGATTATGGTGCTCGCGGTCATCTTGTGGGCGTTGTATTCCATTAAAATTAAAAAGATCTCAGGAAAGCTTCCTTCTCTGACGATATTCGGTTTTTCCCTGGCAATTAGCTTTATGTTGATGATTCCGGCGGTGGCAATCGAACTGTCAATGGTTCCAGTTGGTGCGGTTGGTCTTCCTGAGTGGACTGCGTTATTTTACATAGGGATTTTTCCATCGATATGTTCTTTTTTATTATGGAATCGTGGGGTGGCATTGATTGGGCCATCCAAGGCCTCAATCTCATTGAATCTGATTCCAGTGTTTGGGACCATTTTCGCCTTCTTTGTTCTGGGAGAAGTGATTTCCGTGCCGCAGATCATGGGAGGGTGCCTAGTTTTTGTCGGAGTTTTCATCACTTCTTTTTTGAAAAAGAAACCAGTACAATTGGCTGAGGAAGCATAGAAAGGGGAAAACAAGATGTACGAAGAAGGATTTGTGAATGTTACCGGCGGAAGAGTCTGGTATGAGATTTATAATAAGGACGCGGAAGGGACACCTGTGGTCATTTTACATGGCGGGCCAGGATCCTCGACTTATTCGCTAAAAGGGTTGAAGAAACTTGGAAAGGATCGGCCTGTGGTTATGTATGACCAGCTTGGCTGCGGGAAGTCAGACCGGCCTGATGATCTTTCATTATGGAAGATTGACCGTTTCGTAGATGAGCTTGGCCAGGTTAGGGAGGCACTGGAGCTTGACGAAGTACATATTCTTGGACACTCCTGGGGTACGACATTGGCGGCGGCTTATGTGCTGACAAAGCCAACCGGTGTGAAAAGCGTGATTTTTTCAGGTCCATGCTTGAGTGCGCCAATGTGGGAAGAGGACCAAAAGCGGAATATCGCTAAGCTGCCAGCTGATGTGCAAGAAACCATTTTACGCTGTGAAGAAAGCGGCGAGACGGACTCTGAAGAGTTTAAAGCCGCGATCAAGGAGTTTAACAAGGAATTTGTTTTCCGCGGTGAGCCAGATTTGGAGTGGCTGAAAGCTGGGGCTGGCATGAAGAACCCTGTTGTCTATGAGACGATGTGGGGACCTTCTGAATTTACGGTGAAGGGAAACCTCAAGACGTTTGATTGCACACCTCAATTGGGGGAAATCGAGTGTTCAACACTCTATACCTGCGGTCATTTTGATGAGGCGACTCCAGAATCGACCGGGTATTACGCCAAGTTGACGCCAGGAGCAGAGTTCCATGTTTTTGAAAAGAGTGCCCATATGCCATATATGGAAGAGCCTGAAGAGTATCTGCAGGTGATGGGTGATTTTCTAAAGAAAGTGGATCGCCAGGTGTGACTTTTGCTATACTCCCTTGAGAAACCTTTATGCTATGTTAATAGTGTTAATTAAGTCATAAAGGAGTTTTTTATCATGAGCTGTGGATGTTCTCGATTAGAAGATGGCAAAGCAATTGTTGACCATGTGAAAAGCAAAGGTAAGGAAAAGATAAAGCCGCGTGTGGCACACCAGATCGCTTGCGAATGCGGTGAAATGTTCACAATGGAAACCATCATTACAAACTGCCCTAGCTGCGGCATGACATACGGCGTTACACCTTGCAGTTCCGGGGATATTAATAAGGTCAAGGCTGCTGGAATCCAATATGCATAATGAAAAATCTCTCGAGATGTCGAGAGATTTTTTGTTTGTTTAGGGATGATGGGAGTGGATTGGATGGCGGAGGGAAAGTCCCGGGTAAACTGCGCTATAGATGGGGTATTGGCATACTTGCGGGCAGACTAAATCGCCGAATCAGCTTCCTCAACAAGTTCAAAATGAGTTTTGAATACTGTATGTTTTTTGCCCAGTTTATTTATAACAATATAGGTCGTATCTAACTCTCGATCGACATCATATTGGTCACCCACGTTGAATTCCATTTCTAAACCTTCATTATTGATGCAAATGACTTTTCTCATAGTAATCCTCCTGGGAAATGAATCGTTGTTTTATATAGTTTCGCGCGGAGAGTATATTTTATGTCTTTTTTTTAGAGTGAGGGAGCGTTTGTAACTAGAATGAAAAATGGTAATAATCGCTCGTGATCTCCAGTTTGCGAATAAGTTCCTTTTTTTTGCGAAGAAAAAGCTTTTTTTTGCGATTAAGTTGCATGTGTTTGCGAATAAAATCACCCGCCACACAATTGATTGCTTTCCAATTTCCGGTTTACGCTAGAATGTGTCTATTATTATGTTAAAATCATATGTAGACTACAATCGGGGGACCAATTCATGAGTGCAAATACATATTTTTATCAATTTTTAGAGCCGATTTCAAAGGAATTGGCTTTGCTGGCCAAGGAATTAGAAAATAGTATTTTTTCAAGCCCGAGAACGATGCTGACTCATTCGCGGGTGTTTATTGAAAATATTTTGCAGCAGGTGACGAAGGAAGAAGGAATTAGTGTCGATCAGCGGACTGGTTTGAAGGAGCAGCTGGATTTGCTCAATGACCAGGGTTACTTGATTCCTGAGATTCGGGATGCCCTGCATTTGGTGCGGAGAATGGGCAACCAGGCGGCTCACGATGCGCGGATGTTCCGCTTTTCTGAGGCGCTTTTATCATGGGAAGCTTTGTATAGCATTGTGAAATGGTATGTTGAAGTGTATGGTCCTGTGGATGTGGTCGTGCCTGAATATCAGGACCCATCTCCGCAGGCAGAAAAGGCGTTCGACATGACCGAGCTTGAGATCAGGTTGAAGGGATTAGAGGATCTGTTAAAAAATCCTCCTATGCAACAAGCAGAAACACAGGCAAAGGAAGAAGTTGCAGTGGCTGTTGCTCCACCTTCTGTTGAGGTCCAGGAGACACCCGGATTTACGCCGATCAGGACGATTACTTATAAAGGGAGGTCGCTTGATATCCCTTATTTTTTGCGTGATGCTTTTCTTTTGCCGCAGCGGTTTGATAAATCGGAAACCTTTCTTATCCGCCTCGGTGCCGAACAGGAAGCACGGATCATGAGTGAGCTGCCTGGCAATCTCGAAGGTTTGCATAAAAATGTGAAGCGATATAATGAAAAGAATGATGAGCAGTTTTTCGAGGAGCTTGGAACCTTCATTGAAGAAGAAAAAGTTCGCCGACACCTGACATTGAAGCGACAGGGGGAGCTGTTCTTCTTTTACAAGGCGAGTCATATTGTTGTGACGGAAGAATTGAAAAAGGTTCCGCTAACTGCGGAGCAATTCGCAGGAATTCCAAGTTTAGTACGGCAGTTGAATGAAGACCAGATTTTTAATGTTGGCCAGCTGCCAATGGAGCTTGTGATTTTAGCAAAGTATGACAATGTCGGAGTAGGGACCGTTGAGAAGCTGTTCGAACAGCTGAAGGCAAAGGTAACGGACAAAGCTGTCCAGGTTGCTGACGACATTTCTACAGAGCGAAAAAGCTTCAAGAAATGGGAGTCATTATATGTAAAAGTAAAGCTGAATGGTGTTCCAGCAGTTATTGAAGGTACTAGTGTTCCGTCAATTTGGAAGCAGGCGTTGAAGTGGATCGAAGATAATCGCCTGCCCCTTCATGAACTTGTTAAAAAAGGAATCATTCTTGGCTCTACTGATAATGGCAAGCGTTATGCGATTGCGCTTCAGCCGATTCATCCAGATCAAAGGCCATTTACGCAGCTTCATACCTACCAATCCCAAACCTCTGGTGAAGTCTATTATTTAGAGACAAAGATCAATCCGAAGTCTGGGCTTGAGACATTGGGGAAGCTTTTGACTACATTGGGTGTAGAGGTGGATATTCCATTGTTGAAGGGTGAATAGAAATGACAGAATGCCGTGGTGATTCCACGGCATTTTGTGTCCACTTTACTTCCTTTTCTGGGCTTTCAGCTTGTTCATTTCCAGTTCAGCCGCATACTCCTCTTGAGATTTGCCTTGCTTGAAGCTCTCAGATTGGATTTTCCTGAACTTGTTGTCATTTTGATTAGGCATGCTAAAACACCTCCTTTTGAACATAAGTATTTTGTTCAATGCAGGGATGTTTATTCTGAATCATTGCCTAAAACTGTTGGATAAATTTCTCATAATTCTATATTATTTTGCTATTCCGGATATAATGAAAGCGCTTTACATGTGAAACTATTCACAAGTATAATAAGAGTGTAAATAAAACATTATTCATTTCCGGGAGGAATCGCAATGTTAGCTGACCTTATCTATGAATTCAAAAGCTGGTGGATTGGAGATTTACCAAAGGTCGGAAATGAGGAATTTGAAAGAATCGAATCAAAGCATACTAGAGTTCATCATGATGAAGATATCTATGAAATCATAAGGGTGCATTAAAAATACGCTATCACACAATCAGCAGCAGTCCGATTCTAAATGAATTAGACTGCTTTTATTTTGTAGAAATTCATGGCTGACTGTTGTATGCTTATACTTCATTAAGTTTGGTTTTTCCCAGAGAAAAATGGTTAAAACTAATCAATGAACGTCCGAGAATATGGAGATGATCTTTTGAGTAAAGCTAAAGGTAAGAGCGGAACAGGCAGAGGAACTGGCAAGAAAGGCTGGAATCGCTGGCAGGCTAGTGCAAAAAAAGCGAAGAGTGCCAAGCCTTATAAGAGCAAAGGTGTGAAACATGGGAATGCTTCCAAGGCAGGTAATAATGATGATAGTTCTGAAAAATAATGACTGTAGTACACATTATGCGTTGATCCATTAATGGGATTGACGCTTTTTTGTGAGTTCACCATGTTAAATCAATAAATAAATTTTAATATTTGATAAAACTTTATTGTGAAACGATAAATAACATGGTAAATTCAAATTGACAATAAATGAATGAGGTGCTTGTTATGAAAAAAGGGTCAACACTTTTTTTGAAGGTAGCAGTTATTTTAATTGGCCTCCCGGTTTTGGCTTTGTGTCTGTTTTTGCTGCCGCAGATTGCGTCTGAAGCGAATGAAGCAGCGGAAAGAGGTTCGGACCTTGCTTTTACGGTTTACGCTATCTTGATGGTTATGTATGTTTCGGCCGTTCCATTTTACTTCGCATTGTATCAATCCTTTAACCTTTTGACGTATATCGATAAAAACCAGGCTTTCTCTGACTTATCTGTAATAGCACTAAAGAAAATCAAAAATAGTGCGGTCATTATCAGCGGCTTATACGTGGTTGGCCTTCCATTCGTCTATGTTTTAGCTGAGGTAGATGATGCGCCTGGCCTGATCCTTATTGGAATGGGAATGATATTTGCTCCATTGGTGGTTGCTGTTTTCGCGGCAGTCTTGCAGCGTCTCTTAAAAGAAGCCATCGATTATAAAGAAGAAAACGACTTAATAGTCTGAGGTGAAAACAATGGCAATTATAATCAATATTGATGTGATGTTGGCGAAAAGAAAAATGAGCGTAACAGAACTTTCAGACCGGGTCGGAATCACGATGGCAAACCTTTCTATATTGAAAAATGGAAAAGCAAAAGCAATTAGGCTTTCCACACTGGATGCCATTTGCAAAGCGTTAGAATGCCAGCCCGGGGATATTTTAGAGTATAAAGAGGATGAAGAGTATTAATAAGAGTGGCAGTATCGTAAAGTGTAAATTGAGGTAATAAAAACCCTTTATAACTATAGGTATGCGATCATCCAGGGAAGGAAGGATGACCGCATTTTTTTTGATTTGTCTAGTTTATTTGTGAAAATAGTTAGTTCGAATAGCAAGAATATGGACATGTACACATACATATGATGGAGGTGAAATCTGTATAAGGGGTGGGGAAATTGGCGAATCCAATAGTCGCTAGGTCGTTGGACGAAATACAGTTTTGGTCCAGAATCATGAAGGAACATGCTTTGTTTTTAAGCCTCGGATTTACTTATGAACAACAGCAATTGATAGCTGAAGCTCAACAATTTATTACTCTCTTTGAACGAATCGAGGAAAAGCTGGCAAGGTTTTCTATTAACACGGATATACGCCAAATTCAAGTTTTTAACAATGAGGTTTATCAAGCAGCTGTTGCCATTTGGAGTTACAAGAGAAAGGTGTTAGGGTTAACTTTACGCTGTGAAATCCGGACAAATAATTTTCCTTTATTGGTTGACCATGTTAGCAGAGAGGCTGCTTATTTTGCCAACAGATTAAAAGAACTTAACGAAGGAAAACTAGCCCCCGAACCTGATAAGATCATTCAAGAAAATCTTTTCTTTTTAAAAATTATGGCCGATCATGCAAAATTCATCGGACACCTCTTAGATCCTTCTGAAAGAAAACTAGTTGAACAAGCAAATGAGTTTAGCCATGATTTTGATCAGTTAGTCTTCCAGGCGGTTGATTTAGACTCCATGCGTCCACAATCCGAAACAGGGCCAATTCTAGATCAATTCTTAGATCAAAATAGAGTATCAGTAGTCTCACTAAGGGATTTTAAGAAAACAGCCAGAGAATTAATCGAGGCTTGCCGAATAAAAAGCAATATTCATCCACTTCTAGCAGACCATACATTTAGAGAGGCTGAGAGATTCTTGGAAATTATAGATTTATTTGATACTCACCTTACAAAGCAAAAGCAATAAAAATATATGTATTTCGATTCTTTACAGAGCCGCTTTTTTTTGAAGCTCCAGAAGGCAAACTATTTCTGTAAAAGTTTAAGCTAATGTATTTAAAATTAATGGGTTTGACTGAAAGAAAAAGAACGCTGACAAGCTTAGCTTTTTGTTTAGATAAACCTGGTAAGTCTTAGCCTGCCGTTTATTTGTGAATTAATTCGAGCAGTTACCCTTAACTTTATTACTTAAAGACATTGTACGATTAATACGAGTTTTCCTATGACAAAGGAATATATTGACATCAGTTCATATAAGCGCTAAAATATTTTAAAATTCGAAATAATAAAAGCGTTGAAGAGAAGAGTAGTTAATCTAGGATATTTACAGAGAGCTCCTGGCTGCTGAAAGGGAGTAATATCTGGCTTAATGAAAAAAGTCTCGGAGCTTCTTGCCAATCTGATGATAATCAGGGATCGTAAGACGGGTTCTTCCGATATAAAGATAGGGTATAAAAGTACCTGAAGAGGTTGGTTTGGCGACGAATCAACAAACTGAGGTGGTACCGCGAAGTCAAACTCTCGTCCTCAAGATTCATTTCTTGGGGGTGAGAGTTTTTTTAATGCAAAAATCCATAGAACGGTGAGGGGAAAGAAAATGACAGATCCAATATTAATCGATATTCCATCCTCGATAGAAACAGAAAGATTATTACTTCGAGCTCCAAATCGAATGGGTGATGGAAGTATCGTCAACCAGGCAATAAGAGATTCATTCAATGAGTTAAAAGCGTGGCTGCCATTCGCCCAAAAGCTGACTGAAGTGGAGGAAACCGAGATTAACCTGAGGAAAGCCCATATTAACTTTTTAAAGAGGGAAAGCTTTCGTTATCTCATTTTTCGAAAAGAGACGAATGATTTCATTGGGACTGTAAGCCTTCAAGGGATCGACTGGTCCATTCCTAAATGTGAAATTGGGTATTGGATCAATACGATGCACGGCGGAAACGGCTATATGATAGAAGCGGTAAAGGCGTTAACTGATTTTGGGCTGAATCAACTTAAATTCAAGCGAATTGAGATAAGATGTGAATCTACTAATCTGAAAAGTCGTGCCATACCTGAAAAACTTGGATTTGAATTAGAAGGTGTTTTACGGAATGATGATTTATCAGCGGATGGAAGCAGGCTGACCGACACATGCTTTTATTCGATTATTTCATAAAAGAGGCCGATAGATAACATGGATTGCTCTGAACTGGGTTATGGATTGTTTACGTTTGGGAAATTCAAGTGGGGAGTTATGATTATATGATAAACGAAGTGTACTTTAGGGATATTGATCATACGAACGAATGCACTGTGAAAAATATAAAATTAAAACCAGGCCAGGAAAGGTTTATCGAAACTGTTGATGAATGTTTAAAAGAAGCTGCTATTTATCAAGAATGGCACCCTGTTGCTATTTACTTTGATGAGAAAATTATTGGATTTGCAATGTACGGCTCTTTTGGTCCTAACAGAGATACCTGGATTGATAGAATCATCATAGATGAAAGATACCAAGGGAAGGGTTTTGGAAAAATGGCAATGATTAAACTTATTGATAGAGTTTCAAAAGAATATGGAGTCAATGTTATTTATTTAAGTATTATCGAGGAAAACACAATTGCTCATAGATTATACAAAGGCTTGGGATTTGAATACACCAATGAAAGAGATTCAAATGGAGAACTGATATTTAAATATACTATCCTATAAATTACTTCTTTTAAATTTAATTTACTGAAAATTGAAACCTTTTTTCAACACGCTCGTAAAGTTTATATAAAACGGTAAGGGGTGTTGAAATCATGGGATGGGGCTTGGCCAGGAATACAGATTTTAGTGGACACCAACTTGAAATTGCTGCAATTTTTGCCTTGTTCATCGTAATCGGAATTTGGGTGTACTATGATTCGGACAAATATTTTGTCGGGATCAAACGGCATATTTTATGGGTTTTAACAATCATCACAGGTCCAATAGGTCTGATCATTTATTTAATACAGCGGAAGAAAGAAGGATTAGTTTAATTGGAACGGTTATATTAGATAAAGTAAGTCGTTTGGGTTTCGCCCCTATGTTTTCTTGAAGGCACTATATATCAAAGGAATAGTGAAATGACTGAAAGTTCCCTATATAAGAGCTCTATCGGACAAATGGAAGGTATAAGCGTGAGAATGTGTCCGATAGAAGAGCTCTATCGGCCAAACGGAAGGTGCAAGCGTGAGAATGTGTCCGATAGAAGAGCTCTATCGGACAAATGGAAGGTATATTCGTGAGAAAGTGTCCGATAGAAGGGCTCTATCGACCGAACGGGAAGTGCAAGCGTGAGAATGTGTCCGATAGAAGAGCTCTATCGACCAAACGGAAAGCGCTAGCGTGAAAAAGTGTCCAATAGAAGGGCTCTATCGGACAAATGGAAGACGTAAGCATGAAGAAGTGTCCGATAAAAGAGCTCTTTTAGGGAGTACCCTGTGATTTTTTGAAGTCCACCCGTATATTCTATCAAAGCAACTCCATAAAATGACTACAACTCACTTTTTTTAGTATTCTTACCCATTTTTTCAAGAATGAAAGATCCTGCCAGTCCGACCCAGAGGGATGCTAAAAACCATACTAAATAAGCTTGAATGAAATCTCTTCCTATTTTAAAAAAAGATAAAGTTAAGGCTATGACTCCAATCCCTTTTAATAGATTAAATAGCCAACTTAATTTTTGCTTCATTAATCTTACCCCCAAAAAACTTTAATATTTTACATAATTATACAATAATTTCTGTTTTTGGGAATGTCTATCAATCAATGAGACTTTAATAAATTATGGATAAGTTTTACTGCATACCTCATGCTGCTATTAGTAATCCTTAACAATTCCCCGACATATGGAACAGAGCGATTGGCTCTTATAAAAACAATTGTAGATCCTTAAAGTAACTAATATATAAAACCATGCCAGCAGGATAACACTATGGCATGGTTTATTTTTATATTATTTACAAAGAGATTGTTCTAATGTTACTATTCAACTAATCAGTTGAATAGTTGTTTTTTGGAGGGGATCATTATAGAAGCTCGGGAATTTAAGGATTTCATTTACGGCGAGTTTGCTCGGATTGGAAAAGCAATCTCAAGTCCCAAGAGGATTGAACTATTGGATTTGTTGACTCAGGGCCCAAAAACGGTTGAAGCTCTGGCTGCTGATACGAAAATGAGCATAGCCAACACCTCAAAGCATTTGCAGTCATTGCTCGAGTCTAAGCTCGTCAATTACACAAAGGACAAAAACTATGTGATTTATCGCTTAGCTAGTGAACAAGTGTTAATGTTTGTGCTGGCGTTAAGAGGAACGGCTGAGGAGCGTATATCAGATGTGAAGCTTGTAAGGGAAGGTCACATTCTTAGACAAAACTCATTAAGTCCTATTTCGTTTAAGGAGTTAACTGAAAAGTTGAATCGGAATGCTGTCACCTTATTGGACGTAAGACCATTTGAAGAATATAAGCACGACCATTTACCACATGCTTTATCAGTACCGATTTCGGAATTAGAACACCACCTGGATTTATTGCCGAAAGATAAAGAGATTGTGGCATACTGCCGGGGACCGTATTGTGTGTATGCTACTGAAGCAGTAGAGTTTCTAAAATCAAGAGGATATCAAGCTACATTGCTTGATGCAGGTATTAATGAATGGAAACAAATACAGCACTAAAACTTTTACAATATAGCTGCTTCAAGCTGTTTCATTGATATTAGTAATTTTAATTGCCTGAAGACTATTTCGGACTTTATTTTTGGAGGTGAGAAGGATGCAGCCTAAAATCGGGATTAAGGAAAACATCGTTCAGTTTGTGCTGTTGGTCGTGACAAACCTGTTCGTTGGGTCAATGGTTGGGATTGAGCGAACCGTTCTACCGCTTCTTGGGGAAGAACAGTTCGGACTGGCATCTGCAAGTGCTGCGCTATCATTCATTATCAGTTTTGGATTTTCTAAAGCCATTGTAAACTATTTCGCAGGTGAAATTGCAGATCGGCTTGGGCGTAAGAAAGTGTTATTGCTCGGCTGGTTTGTTGGCCTTTTCGTACCAATCCTCATTATCTTCGCGCATGCATGGTGGGTCATTATTGTTGCGAACATCTTGCTCGGAATTAACCAGGGACTGGCATGGTCAATGACTGTGAATATGAAAATTGATATTTCTAAATCGACCCAACGCGGTACAGCAGTAGGTTTGAATGAATTTGCCGGCTATTCGGGCGTAGCGATCATGGCAGCAGTTTCCGGATATATTGCTTCATCGTATTCCTTAAGGCCTGAGCCATTCTATATCGGGATAGGTATTGTTTTGGTCGGGATTCTGCTATCGTTGATTGTCAAAGATACAACTGTGCACTTGAAGCTTCAGGTTAAAAATAGTGGAACAGTCAGTTCGGGAATTACTCGATCGGCCAAAGAAGTATTTGCTTTGACAACCTGGAAAAACAAGAATTTATCTACCATTAGTTTTGCTGGCTTGTCAACGAACCTAAAGGATGGCATGGCATGGGGTCTTTTCCCCATCTATTTCACTGCTGCAGGATTATCCGTTGGGCAAATCGGTACTATTGTTGCCGTATATCCAGCTGCCTGGGGCATTTTTCAATTGTTTACGGGTACGTTAAGCGATAAAATCGGGAGGAAAGTTTTAATCACTTACGGCATGTGGACGCAAGCTGCTGCATTATGGTTCATACTCGCTGCCAATCAATATTTACTATGGAATATTGGAGCTCTTTTATTAGGCCTTGGCACTGCGATGGTCTACCCAACTTTGCAAGCAGCAATCAGTGATGTTGCCGATCCGGATTGGAGAGCTTCCTCAATGGGAGTATACCGCTTCTGGCGTGACAGCGGCTATGCATTCGGGGCATTAATGGCAGGAATCATTGCCGATCTTCTAGGAGTCAATTGGGCAATAGGCTTGGTTGCTCTCCTCCCATTCATTGCAGGTGTCCTTTCAAAAGTTCGTTTGATGGAAACAATTAAAAATTGATTAAATCGGTGCATCACCATAATGGGGTGGTGCACTATTTCTTCCCTAAGTTATGAAAACTTATATTCGATTGAATCTGTCCAAACTATACTAGGTCATTTACAAAACGGAGAAAATAAGGAAGGAGTAGGTTTTACAACCGCCTATTTTACAAATCCATTTGAAGCAAGAGAATTTATGGCAAACTGCGGTTTGAAGGAGCTAACATTTGCGGGAATTGAAAATGTTCTAGGTTATGAGAAAAAGAAATAATCTCTTTAGAAGAAAGTGAGTACAGAAAGTAGATAGAATTCGGATATCGCCTAAGCTCCGATGAAAATATTATTGGTACAAGTCAGCATTTTTTGTATATTGGTCGTAAGATTCAAACATAGGTGAGGTATATAGGCCATCCAGAGCAGAAAAAGAAGGTCACCATTTTAAGCGTTAGTCCCTTTAAGGATTAACGGCTTTTTATATTCTCCAAAAATAACAATGAAAAAAGGAATTTCTTTTCCAAATGCAGAATAGTTCAAGTGATAGGTTTTTTTCTAACGATAAGGAGATGGGAATTATGTGTGGGATTTGTAAGTAAACATTTAGAAAGGGATTTAACTCTGCCAAAACAACGTGGCATTCTCTTGGAGAGTGCACTAAAGGATTTAACATTTGATCCAAAAGTTTTGGCAATTTATCAGGCGGGGTCACTAGCCAGAGGAAACTTTGACAATTACTCGGATATAGATTTACATATTATTGTTACTACAGGACAGAAAGCAAATTTTATAAAGGAAAAACGGAACAGGGCAGCCAAATGGGGAAATGTTTTATTTTACGAGGATTTTAACCCTGCATCACCAGTTGTTGTTACCCATTATGATTCTTTTGTAAAAATAGATAGCTGGTATCATTCACCTGAGGAAGTGGTACCATCTATTTGGCTAAAAGGTTATAAGGTACTTTACGACCCGAACAATATTATTAGTGATATCATTCGTGAATCATCACATAATGTTTATCAACCTTCAGCAGACGAGGTTGAGTTTTGGCGAGGAAAACTTCTGGCTTTCATACACGAAACTTATCGTGCCGTTATGAGGGGAGAAATATACTACGCACTAGCGAATTTAGATCGAGTCCGATGGTTAGTCGTTTCTGGATGGTATATGGAAATGGAAGAACACCTGGACAGTCCTTATGGCGTTTGGTCAAAGATTGAGGGCAAAAGAAGCAAATTGGAAGAACCGAAATTATCTCTTTTAAAAAGTTGGGAAAGCAGCCGGAATCCTGATCAAATTATGAAAACAATTGCCAGTATCGTCCCGGAAATTTTTAGATTGAATAAACTCCTCAGTAAACAAGTGAATATTGCAGAGAACGAAGACCATATCAAAAAAATTATAGATATGGTGTTTTGATCGATCTTTACTTTTAGGAGATCAATGACAAATTCTTATTCATGAGTAAGGGGGGACTATACTTGATCTATGTAATTAGACATGGTCAAACAGATTTGAATAAAGAACGAAAAATGCAAGGGAGAAAGGGTTTGCCATTAAACGAGCATGGAATAGAACAAGCCAAAGCGTTACGGGATAGGTTGCATAACATAAAATTCGACTTTGTCTTTTCTTCTCCGCAGCTTCGAGCAATGCAAACAGCAGAAATAGTTACCGGCCTTAATGCCGTTAAAGATGATAGACTGGATGTTTTTGATTTAGGAGAAGCTGACAGATTAAATGTTAATGAGGTCAAGATGGCTGGTCCATTACCTGATCCTTCAGTTTATAAAGGAATTGAAAACCCTGATGCGTTTGTAAAAAGGGTGTTTAATTTTATGAATGAACTTGAGAATCAGCATGGAATTAGAGAGTTAAATATTCTTATTGTTGGCCACAGATGCACAACAGGTTGTATTGGGGCTTATGTTGAAGGGATACCAACTGATAGGAATATATTGAAATTCTCATCCGATACTGGCGATTATAAAACTTATGAATTTGGATGATATGCAACTGTACCATGTTTTTTTGAACATTATCGGTAATAATAGGCTAACATTAGAAGCGGGGTGTAAATATGGTCTCAAATATAGGAGCTCCTGGTTTTGTTCTGCTTTTTAATATTGTTTTTTTGATTGTAAGTGTAATTATTATGTATTTAGTCATTTTAAAAGCAGTCAGGGAAGGGATTAACCAATCTGTTGTTGGCCAATTTATTGAAAAAAAGTATGGAGTCAAAGCTAATAAAAATGATTTAGATAATGACGAGTAATTTAGATAGACGTGAACGGGCGGTTATCCAGGAAGGATTAATCGCCTTTTTGCTGGATACATTTAGTCAATGATGCTAGGTTGTTGAATCCGGAGGGTTTCGGCCTTTTGTATAGAATCCTTATTAAACAATTGACGAAGGACCTTTGTGCCTTGCCTGTGCTTTTAGGGGGGAGTGTTTATGAAAAAGAAAAAATGGAGTGTATTGTCTTTAATAGGAGTAGTTGTGATGGTTTGCATCACTTTCGTTCTAACAAAACCAAGCGAAACAGATTTTGTAGTATGGATGGAACAAACTTATGATGTTAATTGTTTAGATGATAATTGCGATGCGTTTAAGGTAAAAGTTATCGAAGGTGGAGAAAACAAGGTGATTACAATGCAAGTTTCGAGCGGAGGATATTCACCAGGCACATTTGTAATGAAGAGAGAAGTGAAATATCGAAACTTTGAGAATCCGTCGTATATTTTAGATTTAAATGTTATTGGATTTTTGGGCAAGATTTCATTGGTAGATGAAACAAAACGATTGACCAATGAGTAATTATATCTGAAGTTAATAAAGGGGATTTTATCAAAATGCGGAAAATAATATCTAATGCAGATATGCAAAAAGCATTATTAAACTCTTGGTCAATAAATTCTAGTTCAAAATGGACTAAAGACAATCCAGCAAAAGGGCAATGCGGTGTAACTGCATTAGTAGTGAATGATCTACTTGGAGGACAAATTAGAAAGACCTTTCTATCTGAAGGGTGGCATTACTATAATGAAATCAATGGTGAATGTTATGATTTTACGGATTCACAGTTCAATGAAGATATTGAGTATATGGATATTCCGTCGAATAGAGAAGAAGCATTCTTGGATACCAATCAGGAACAATATGATTTTCTAAAACAGAGTGTGATGGATAATTTAATGGAAAGGTAATAATGAATTTCTATTGTTTATCTAATAGCAAGATTAGTAAGTTCAAGTTAAAGGAGAACAAATTATGGATAATTGGTTGTTGATTTTCATCATGACCTTCATCGGAAGTTTTGTTTTAGTATATGGATTAGGGGCTATTATAGGCGGAGATAATATAGAATTCCTTTATTTACTTTTGTTTATTATTCAATTTTCTTTTACTACGACAATTTTATTTCAGATACTACATAAAGTGAAACAGATGGAAAAAAAGGAAAATCTTAAAGAGTAAATTACTTTTGATTAAGTTAAAAAGCGTATTCCTTCGGGATTGCGCTTTTTTATTTTGCCAGGTCTAATGCCTTCTCAACTAAGCCTATCTCTCTGAGGTTTTGTAAGAATATTTAAACAATATGTAGATTTTTTGAGAAATTATGGTAATATTTATCAGTGGAGTAAATAGTTTAGGGGGATAACATGGAAAAGGTTATTGAAGTTAAAGGGCTTTCGCGTTCTTACAAATTGAAAACGGGCTTAAAAAATGCCTTGGATGATGTTTCTTTTGATGTGAAAAAGGGGGAAGTATTTGGTTTACTGGGGCCGAATGGGGCTGGTAAAACGACTACGATTAAAATCTTAACTACTTTATTGCTGCCTACTGCCGGGGATGCAAAGGTTCTTGGCTATGATGTAGTATCTGAGAGTCATAGGATCCGCAATAGAATAAACTTTGTTTACGGTGGTGAAAGAGGCGTTTATGGCAGACTTACCGCAAAAGAGTATATGCATTATTTTTGTACGCTTTATAAGATTAAAAATAAAGAACAAGCTGCGTTGATAAAGGATTTATTGCACCTTGTTAAATTAGAGGACGCAGAGGACCAAAAAATCCATACCTATTCCAAGGGTATGACGCAACGATTACATATCGCTAGATGTTTAATCAATAATCCTGAGATCCTGTTCCTTGATGAACCGACAATAGGCCTGGATCCAATCGGGGCAAAATTACTGAGGGACATTGTAAGAGATTTATCAAGCAAAGGAATTACCATCATCTTGACGACTCATTATATGCAGGAAGCCGATGAGCTTTGTGATCGTATTGCTTTTATTAAAGGCGGGAAAATAAGCCTCATAGGCGAACCGGATTTCATAAAGCAGAGCTGTAATCACCTTAATCTTTACGAAGCTACGATGAGTATTTATGATATCGATAAGCTAAAAGCAGACCACTATCTTAATAAACTGGGTATCGAAGTCATTAAAGAGCCTTATTATAGCTTGAATTTTGAAGTGAATGAAAAAGTTCTTGAAAGGGTATCTGCCTACTTAAACCAATTTGGGGATATATTAAAATTGAGTAAGAGAGACATATCGCTTGAGGATGCCTATATCTATCATATGAAGGATGTAGGGTGAGAACATGTACCTGCTCATAAGAGAAATTAAATATTTTACTAACTTTAATAATAAGATGTATCAATTTCTGCTGTTTTTCCAGCCGCTTATGTTTTTGTCGATTGTTTACTTTTTAAAGCAAGTTAGGGGAGATATTAATTCAGACAAGTTTGTGTTGGCATCTGCCTTAATCAGCATGTGGAGCTATGTATTGTATTCATCAGGATCAGCGTTGATTTCACAGAAGTGGAATGACACACTTAAGCTGTTAATTGCTGCGCCAGCTTCATTGTTTGCGGTCATTTTGACAAAAGCCTTAAGTAATTCTGTTATTGCCTTGATCTCCATGATTTTAAGTTTTATTTACGCGAGATTTATTTTTCAATTTAATATCGGGATTGCCAACTATGGTTACTTCTTACTTTCGATACTCGTTCTGATGTTTTCTTTAAGTGTTGTTGGACTTATTTTAGCCATAGTGTTTGTTGCTTCTCAAAATGTTTTTGATTTCCAAAACTTGATCCTTACACCGATGATCTTACTCTGCGGAGTGTTCATCCCGGTTGAACAGTTTCCAGTTGTGCTTAAATTCATTGCTTATCTAATACCAATGACCTGGGGGATTAAGTCAGTACAGGATACTTTAGTATTATCCCAAACTATGTTTTCATCTATGGGGATTTCAATTGTAGTGAGCATGATTTATTTATTCCTGGCTTACTTTATTGTGAAAAAAATTGAGGTAGTGTTGCGTAAGACCGGAAGTCTGGGGGCGATCTGATGTTTTTAATCAATAAATATGGTTTTACTAATTTATCATATAAAGCAATTTATTCTTTTCAAACGATCCGTTTGTTTATTCTATTTCGTATTGTTGACCCTTTTATGCACTACATCTTTTTCGCAACTTTGGCTAGCTCACTGGTTGGATCGGATTATTTAAAATATGTTGTGATCGGCAACATCGCCTATTACACCTGCCAGACTATCATGATTAACTATATGAATATGTTTAGGATGGAACGAAGATATGGAACATTGGAACTGAATATAGCTTCACCCACACCGACACTGCTGATCATCTTCCGTAAGGGGATTGTTCCTCTGTTGGATGGGTTATTTGTGTTCATCGTAGGCTTGGTTATAGGGTGGGTGTTATTTGGAATCACAATGCCAACCGGTAATTTGGATACACTGCTAATGCTAATACCTATTACCATGTTTTCCGTTATAAGTTTCTCATTCCTTTTTGCCTCAGTGAGCCTGTTGTTCTCTAATGTTAACTTATTCCTTAATATATCATTGGCATTTTTTCAGGTGTTTTGCGGAGTCAACTTTTCGGTAACATTATTGCCCGAGCCGTTAGAAATGCTAGCTCGAATGCTCCCGCTTACCCATAGCATCGAAGCACTCCGCTCCATCTATAGCCTGGAGAATTATGATGTATATCAGCTATTAGGTAAAGAAATTATTATAGGCGTTTGTTACTTAACTGTGTCAGTCCTTTTAGTTTCTGTAATGGAAAAGTTGGCACGGAAAAATGGGGCGTTATTGAAGAATATATAAATATTTTTAAGGAGGCCGTTATTATTAAACCATCTATACTAATTCTCGGTACTGACCATTTTTCGGAACAGAATAATGGTGATTTGTTTATGACTGACAAAGAGGATATTTTATCTAAAACGAGTCAAACCGAAATTCGCGATGTCATCAACTGTTTGAGAGAATTTGAACCAACAAAAGTTGCGTTAGAAGTGTTACAAGAGAATGAGGAAGCGCTGAATAAACAATATGAATCTTTTATTAAGGGCGATTATACCTTAACCATTAATGAGGTGGATCAAATAGGCTTCCGTTTGGCTAAGGATTGCGGCCGTAAAAAAGTGTATGCGGTGGATTGGAATAAAGATGAAGATGGCATTCCGGATTTATCAGGTTTAGATGAGTGGAAAGACACTGATGAATATAAAGCATTTAAAATGATTGCGGAGGAAATAGTATCTGAATCAAATACATATAAACAAAAACACTCGATAAGAGAATTTTTGCTTTGGATGAATGATCCGCAAAATGTTTTAAGGGGACAAGAAATGTATATGAAACTGTCTCTAGTCGGTGGTAAGGAGAATCCAGCTGGGGCTGTTTGGACTGCAAAGTATTGGTATTATCGTAATCTGCTAATCTATAAAAACTTGGTTAGTCTGATTGATTCAAATGAAAATCGAATTTTTGTTTTATACGGTGCTGCACACCTACATTTATTGTTGCAATTTATAAAAGAAAGTGGGATTTTTGACGTAAAAGTTCCAAGTGATTACTTGGGTTAGTTTCCTTTAACGTTTTTTAAAAAGAAAAGTTGATACATCCACCTTATTAGGAAACATTCGCCTATTAAACGATCATGCAGGAACGGTTTTACACAAAGAAGATCAGAGGAAGGAGGTTGTATCATGTCATTCCCTACGCATATCGTATCCGCGGGCGGGTTTGTTGAGGATTCTGAAGGAAATATCCTTATCGTAAAAACTCGTGACGGTGGGTGGGTGTACCCAGGAGGACAAGTGGAAGCTGGTGAAAATCTGATGGATGCATTGATTCGTGAAATCAAAGAAGAAAGCGGCATTAATGTCGAGGTGAGCTATTTAGTAGGAGTGTATTCAAATACAGGAACTTTCAAATGGTATGATGGGGTGACGGATGTTCCTACCCAAGTGATATTTGATTTCGTATGTAAACCTGTTGGTGGTGAGTTATCTGTTTCTGAAGAAACAACGGATAGCCGCTGGGTAGCGAAGGACCGCGTTCTCGACTTTATCGCGCATCCAGCTATTAAAACTCGGTATCAAGCCTATTTGGATTTTAATGGGGAAGTAAATTACATGGAGTATGTGAACGTTCCCAGCTTTACCATTAAACACAAGACTGGGATAACGAGGTAAAGGGTTTCTCTATTAATATTGAAGTATCTTCATTCAAGGAAATTATCGGATGTTTTTAGCAGTAGGCGAGGAATAAGCAGGATGATAATATTCGTAAAAGACTGGAGGATGCTGATCTTTGATAAAAAACTATTCGATTTACAGTTTTATCTTCATTTTCGTATTAGTATTGAGTTCTGGTTGCTCTCATTCAAATGACAAAACCGCTACTATCTCTGTGAATTCAGATTCTAAGTATGTGAAAACTTTTGAAGAGTTAAATTTAGGAATTCTATTTGATTTTGACTTCACCTTGCCTAATGCTGATGAAAACTGGGTGAATCTTTGGGTAGAACGATACAATAATGGAGAAAAGGATATAAAACCACTAACGCAATTATCCTATGGTAACAGTCCAAATAAAGTTGAAAAAGGGTCGATGGGTTTTGGCATGATCAATCCAAACACTGATGCCCCATTAGTATTTCTTTATGGTCCTGACGTAAGAACTCAACCCCAGATCATTGAAAAAGAATCCAATACTAATCGTCTCAGTACTTGGGACTATGCTATCGGTGAGGAAGAAGTAGAGTTGGAAATGGGTGAAACAAAAATCCTTGCAGTATATAGGGAAACGGAAAGTGATTCACTTCTTACGGTTGATTTACAGGATGAGGAAACTGTTAAAGAAATCATTGAACAAGATGATACGGTGCTAGTGTTGAAGGTAAAGATTGATGAAAAAAATGTTAATAAGAACTAGGGATTGCACTTATTAAACTATGAAGAAATATCTGTGCCTTAATCCACGAGGGATCGAGGCATCTTTTTGTTGATTTTCTTACATATAAACAAAGTTAAATTATTAGCAAGTGTTTAAAAGGGGATTCAGTAATGGTATTACCAGAGGTTGTCGAAAAAGTCTTAAAAGATTATATTAACCTATTAAATGAACATCTGCCTGGCACCATCGAAGGGTTATATATACATGGATCCATCGCATTGGATGCCTACGTTGATGATTCTAGTGACATTGACTTTATCACTTTGACAAATCGCCGGTTAACAGAGGCAGATTCGAAAGCTTTATCATATATTCATAAACAAATTGAGAATAAATATAAGAAGCCGGAAATGGACGGAGTATATGCTCTTCATGAGGACATAGGGAAGATATTTAATAACAGTGAGGAAAACATTGATTATCTCTACTATAACAATGGTGAGCTGGCATTCGGCGACTACTTTAACTTTAACCCTATAACCTGGTGGGTTTTAAAAGGTAAAGGAATGAAGGTATTTGGATCAGAGATCGAGGACTTTAGTATAGATACTCAGCCGCAGGCGTTAACTTCTTATGTAGTTGGAAATATGAATTCTTACTGGTCCAACAGGATTCAAATGGCAGAAGCATCAATTGATCAGTTGGTTAAGCTGCCAACCAGCGAGATTGATTTTGAAATAGAATGGACCGTTCTCGGCTTACTGCGTCAATTTTATACAATCAAGGAAAGAGATATAGTTTCCAAGCTGGGCGCTGGAGAATACGGACTAAAACAGCTTCCAGTGGAATGGCACAACATTATTAAAGAAGCAATGAATATACGTAATGGTGAAAAACAAAAGATTTTTAACTCTGAGAGGTATCGATTGAATAGCACTTTAGCATTCTCTAAATTTCTCATTAATCATTGTAATTATATAGTTGACAACAATATACCTTTGCGGGAAGGAAGGTAAAGACGTTACAAAGAAAATTGGCTCTAAAAAATCAGTCCTAATGCTAGGACTGATTTTTTTAGAAAGAACTTGGTGAAATTTAAATGAGCCGAATTAAAAGCCTTACTTAAATCCCTGACTGCTTCTCATAATTCCTAAAAATCATTCCATTTGCTTTTATCATGCCGAGCTTTTCGTAATAGGGGACCAGGTCATCGTCACAACACAAGTCAATCATATAAATATCAGCAAGTTCGGTCATCATTCGATGGACTAGTTCCTTGCCGATTCCTCTATTTTTGTACTCAGGCAGCACTTCAAGGAAGGGAATATAGGCTGATAATACACCATCACTGACGGCTGTGATGAACCCAACAACTTGATCAGCATCTTTATCTAACGCTAAGACCACTTTGCTGCTGTTCTTTAATAATTTTAAATGAGTCTCTCGACTTGGCGGTGTTGGCCAACCGACAAAAAAGCCTTCCAGCATGTCAGGCGTAATTCCCTCAAGTGAATTTCTATATAACATTTTTATCAACTCCCAGTTATTTTTTAGGTAGTTAATATGAATCAATAGTAAAGTAACAAATCCATGATCCTCCAGACATTGTTCTTTTTCCTATTATTCTATTTGGACCGGGGAAATCCTTCAAAAGCATAAATTATTTCTCGGGAAAGCGCAGGATTTGACTTTATTTTCAGACTTTGTCGCAATTTTGGGTATTATGGCAATTTGCGTTATATGTGAAAGCTAAATAAGAAATATGTCGTAAGTGTATTAATGTTATGGCTGGACATTTAGCCCTACTTCTGTTTAAGTTTTCAGTATAGATAGAAATTTCTAAAAAGAATAGGGGTTTGGGAAATGATTACATTTAAGAAGCCAGATGTTGAGAATTTTTATCGCACCTTTAATATTCAGTCTTTTACAGTGAGTCCTGACGAGAAGCAATTGGTCTACAGCACGAATTTAACAGGGAAATATAATTTATGGGCGATGGATTTGCCGAATCAATATCCATATCCGCTTACATTCATTGACCAGACATGCCAGGCATTGAGCTATTCGCATGATGGAAGCTTTATGGTGGTTGGTTTTGATAATGACGGTGATGAAAATGGCCAGTTATACGCACTCCCTCCTGCGGGTGGAGAGATGGTGCCGCTTCGCACGGCTGAAGGGCATCGCCACATATATCCGTTCTTATCAAAGGACGATCAACGACTTTACTACACTTCTACCAAGGGCAACGAAACCTATCTGAATATTTATCGTTATGATATGAAATCAGGTGATGAAAGCATTGTTGTTGAGGGAGAGGGCGCTGCTTGCTTTTTAGTGGCTGTTGACGAAGAAGAGAATAATTTTGCCTACCTCAAACAATATGCCAATACATACGCTCCTGGATTTATTTTTCAAGATGGAAAGTCGTACTCACTGACTCCTGAAACAGATGAGCAATTCACAGTCGGTGAGGGAGTGTTTGTAGGTGACGAGTACTACTTTGTCACTACATATGGTGAAGATTTCGATTATCTGGCAAAGTTCAACCTCAACACACATGAGTTTACCAAAGTTCTTTCGATTGAAAAAGAAGAGTTCGGGCCTATCCGATATGATAAGTGCACAAACAGCCTTTATTTTGTTACATCTAAAGGGGTCAATGATTATTTGTATCAATACGATTTAGCTGAAGGAACATATACAAACAGTCAATTGCCTGCTTCGATCATCCAGGGTGGATCAGTCGCTAAGAGTGGTAATGTATATATTCTGGCCGGATCAGCGACGAAGCCTAATAACATTTACATGAAGGAAGCGGGCAGTGATGAGTGGAAGCAGCTGACGAACCTGTCTATTCCTGGAGTCAAGGAAGAGGAGCTTGTAGATCCTGAAGTTCTGACCTACCCATCATATGATGGCATGATGATGGAAGCTTTATTTTTCAAGGCGAAGGAAGAAGTGAGCAATGGCCATGTCATCCTTTGGCCGCATGGTGGCCCGCAGGCTGCAGAACGGAAATTCTTCCGTGCGATGTTCCAATTCCTCGTGAACAGAGGCTATAGCATATTCGCTCCAAATTTCAGAGGATCAACGGGTTATGGTCTAGCTTTCACCAAGATGGTCGAGGGCAACTGGGGTGAAGGACCACGCCTTGATAACATTGCTGGCCTTGAGTACCTTTATGAAAATGGTCTGGCTGATAGGGATAAGACATTATTAATGGGCGGAAGCTTTGGCGGATATATGGCATTGCTATTACACGGCCGCCATCCGGAATATTTCAAGGCCGTCGTCGATATTTTCGGACCGTCTAATCTTTTCTCATTTATTGAATCCGTCCCTGAGCACTGGAAACCAATCATGAATCAGTGGGTTGGCGATCCGGTCAAGGACTTCGATAAGCTGACAGAGTATTCGCCGATCACTTATCTGGACACGATGACCAAACCGATGCTGATCATCCAGGGAGCAAACGACCCTCGAGTCGTCAAGCAGGAATCAGACCAGATCGTCAAAGCCTTGCAAGAAAAAGGCCGCGATGTGAAATACCTTGTACTTGAAGACGAGGGACATGGGTTCTCGAAAAAGGAAAACGAGATTCTTGTAAATCGTACGATTCTTGAGTTTTTTGATCAGTTTGTTGAAGCGAAGGTTTTAGCAGAGTAAATACTTTATGCAAACTCCCCAGCTGCAGGAGGCATCCCTGTGGTGGGGAGTTTTTATTTTTCATAGAGCAGCAGAGTGAGAGGGCATATTCCATCAGATAAGGTGCATTAGCATATTGTGAAAAAACGTGATTTTTTCCGTGGCAAAAGGAGGAAATGGATTTTAAGAGTAAACCAGTTGAAATAGGGAAAATACATTCTGTTATCAGTAAAAGGAGGTATTTTCAATGGCAAAAGTATTAGCGGTATTATCAAGTGGACATAAGGACGAAAAAAACAATTATGAAACTGGCTGGTGGGGAGAGGAATTATTTGCTCCGATGCAGCTTCTTGAAGAGGCGGGCCATCAGGTTGACCTGGCATCACCGCTGGGAGGCAAGCCGGTTATCGATAAAATGAGTATCAGTGAAGAATATGATCCGAAAGGTAAATATAAGAAGCTTTATGAGTCCGGAAAAGCGGATGATACGATGAAGCTTTCAGATGTGCAGGCGGACGATTACGATGTCGTGCTTGTGGTAGGCGGTCATGGTGCGATGTACGACCTTGCTAAAGATGAGGATCTGCATAAGATTATGAATAGTATTCACGACGGAGGAGGCATTGTCGCTGCTGAATGCCACGGCCCTGCACCGCTTGTGTTTGCAAAGCGTCCAAATGGCGATAGTTTTATTGCTGGTAAAAAAGTGACCGGTTATCCAGATGAGATGGAGCCTGAAGGTCTGTTGGATATCCTGCCGTTCAGTCTTGAACAGGAAATGCGGAAAATCAGCCATTATGATCAAGGGGACCTAGAAAAAACAGGACATGCTGTCTGGGCGGACGAGCAGCTCGTTACGAGCCGGGATCCATTTTCTTCTGAGTTAATGGGAGAAGAGCTGGTTAAGGCACTGGAGAAGAAGGGGAAATAAATTTCGCCCTTCAGGAGAAAATAACCCAAGTTGGAAAATATGCTAAGGAGAGTTGATTTTGTGATGTCAAATAGCAATAAAGTAGCAATTATCACTGGTGGTGGAAGTGGATTAGGTCAATCGACGGCACTTCGACTAGCGGAAGAAAAAGTGAATATCGCAGTGGTTGATATCAGTGAAAAAGGCGGTAATGAAACAGTAGAGATGGTAAAAAAGCTAGGTGTCGAGGCTATTTTTATCAAAGCTGATGTCTCAAAGCAAGAAGATGTTAAAAACTATGTGAATCAAACGGTTGAACAATTCGGCAAAATTGATTACTTTTTTAACAATGCGGGGATTTCAGGCAGCGGCTCGTATTTCCTGGATTCATCCATTGAAGAAATCGAACAGATTGTAGGGATTAATCTTTTAGGAGCACTTTATGGTGTCCGATATGTAGCTGAGGTTATGCTGAAGAATGGTGGAGGTTCGATTGTGAACACCGCTTCAAGTGCAGGCGTAATTGGTCAGGATTCCGTTGTGACCTATTCTGCTACAAAGCACGGGATTGTAGGATTTACGAAGAGCATGGTAGCGGAGTATGGAAAAGATGGTTTGCGGGTGAATGCGATTGCCCCGGGACCAACTGAGACTCCGATGGTCAAAAGCTTTTATGAAGCAAATCCAGCTATGAAGGAAAACGCAACGAAAGGGATTCCTCAGAGACGCCTGGGTAAGCCGGAGGAAGTGGCTGAGCTAGTTACATTCCTGCTAACATCTAAAGCGGAGTATATTAATGGAGAAGTCATCCGTATTGATGGCGGGTTTACCAATACGAAATGATCGTTAGTTTGAAGCCGGGGTGAGGAATATCATACCCCGGCTATTTATAAAGGGTAATCCCCTTTGATTGGGGATCAGTTTTACCATCTATAAGCATTTTCACAAGTATTAGCAATTGGTTCATAGTAACAATGTTGTTTATATTGTCCGGCGAATGGCTGATTGTACCATGTGGGCGGACAAGGAGCATACGGATTAAAATACCAAAGTGCATACTTGGAAGGTTGTTGTCTCCAATAATCCAATGTTTGCTTAGCTAATCTCTTTTCTGTACTTCTAGCTCTGTTATAAAAAACATTCCCCTTTTGAACGGCTTCGAATGAATAGTTTCCTCCTTGAATTTGAAAAATTACGTCTCGTACAGACCTTAAATCTTTAAAATCAAGACAATTCGCTTTTAATCGATTAACAACTACATTCCCAACCATAAGCATTCCCAGCGGTCCTTCACCTTCAGCTTCCGCCCTCATCATCCTGGCAATCAATGCAACGTCACTGTCGACATATTTTACCCTTGGCATTTTTATCACCTCAATAAAGATTGTATTAAAAACAGCTTGTCATAATGTTAAGAGGTTCAGAATATTGGGTGATAAACAACAGTGAAATCCTTTTAAGCGGGAGGGGAGAAATTCTGCACTATCCGGTGAGAATTTAGCCCACAATTCCCAAAACATTAGTGGGGCCAACCGTATAGGAGAAGGATAGCGAATTTGGAATCCAAGTAAAGCCAACATGTGCCCGTGAAAGAGGAAAATCAGGAATCACGGTCACAATAAGAGCGAACTTGTGACCGTGAAACGTAAAAAACTCAAATGACGGTCACAAGAAGAGCCAACTTGTACCCGTGAAAGGTGAAAAACACAAATGACGGTCACAAGAAGAGCCAACTTGTGCCCGTGAAAGGTGAAAAACACAAATCACGGTCACAAGAAGAGCCAACTAGTGCCCGTGAAGAGAAAAACATGAATGACGGTCACAAGAAGACCGTACTTGTGACCCGTGAAAGAGGAAAAATACAAATCACGGTCACAAGAAGAGCCAACTAGTGCCCGTGAAAGTTGAAAAACACAAATCACGGTCACAAGAAGAGCGAACTTGTGCCCGTGAAAGAGAAAAAACATGAATGACGGTCACAAGACGGCCCAACATGTGATCATAAAAGAGGAGAATTACATATTTGGGTCAAATCTTATACAATCAGGGACGAAGTGTAAATCATTCAATCCCTTCATCCTTAAAAAGCGCCGGGTTGGCGGAGATATTCAAGCTTTGAGTCGAGGCCCAAAGGTTCCCAAGGAATCTTGGCATCATCTGCTGGGACGGGAGTGAACCATATCTGGAGAAATAGACAAAGAGTTTCAAATAATTACGCGCATTTCCAGGCAGGTGAATTTCTTTTGCATAATACTCGTTTTCTGTCACAGTTGCAAAGGAGCGGGTCTCGAATCCTGAGACAAAGCGAGTTTTCTCACCCTTGTACTCATTTTCGATAAAATGGATTTTCTTGATAATGGTTGGATCATCGTTGCCGTCATAATTAGCAATCCTCGCCTGATTAAAAGCGGAAACAGAATCCAGCTGATGGACGAATGAAAGTACATGGCCGTATGCTTTATCATGACCTTCATATAATGGCTTAATATCCACCATCATCATTAAATCGATCAGCTTTAATTCCTCATCTTTTAAATATGGAGGACGAAAAATCTGCCTCGAAAGCTTCAATTCATCTAACGAGCCACATTCGAGCGAAGTAAAGAAGTACCACTGGCCCTTATCATCAAGACTAATACCATAGGATAGACCATTCTTTTCCAATATGTAATCCTTAAATCGATCCTCTCTGTCAAAAGTAAAGTCACGTTCCGTTTCCTTTCCTGGAATGAAGCCAAAAGGAGGTTCGATTGGAACGGCAACCTCTGAGAAAAATTTATCCTTCATAGAAAAACACACCTTTATTAAAAATTAAGATACATACAGATTACCCATTATTATTTAAATGAACACTTGGAAAGTGGGGATAGGTTAATGAAGAAAAGTATCAGATTCATAATCCTGTTAACTTTGATGCTGGCAGGATGTCAGAACGAGGAGCAAACTATTCCAGAGGAAGCTGTCGATCTTTCTGAACCCCCTAAATACATTCAGGCACCGGATGATATAGTCAATATGCATGGAGAAATTACGAATTTAGAGAGATTTTATGCATTTGTTGATCACGTTGAGCAAGGTAAGAATGATAAAGTCAGGATCGTCAAATATACAACTGAGGGAGCTCCCATGATTCACGACTTGCAATTCGACGGCACAGAAATCCACTCAATCTACGATTCTACTAGAGACGGATTCGGATCACGGAGTATAGAAGAAGCAAACTGCGAAGGGATTGCAGTAGTGAAGACTGATACACGTACTGATTATGTTTTGGAGGAATGCAGCAACCAGAAGGAGTGGGACAAGACGATTCTAGTCATTCAAGAATAGAATAAAAAGGCAGGAGGATTATTGCCCATAATTATAGAAACTATCTATAGACTTTTAAAAGGAGTGAAAAAATACATGATTAATAAAATTGGTCAGATCATGGTGTACGTAAATGATCAAGATGCTATTGCAAAGTTCTGGACGGAAAAATTGGGTTTTATAATTAAGGCTGAAGAAGATAATGGGCAGGGAATGAGATGGATTGAAATCGCTACAAGTATTGATTCAGAAACAAGTATTGTACTTCATAATAAAGAATTCGTCGCCAAAATGTCGCCTGGACTCCATCTTGGTACACCATCTTTAATGTTTTATTCTGACAATCTTGAGGAATTGCGCAGCGATTTATCCAAGAAAAATGTTGTAGTCGGGGAAATTGTGAACATGCCTTCAGGAAAAGTATTTAACTTTGCGGATGATGAGGAGAATTACTTTGCGGTGATGGAAAAATAAAAATTGCAAATCGCCTATGCCTAAGACCGTTTTACAGTTGAAAACGGTCTTTCTTATGGCCCTTTTTTACAAACTGCCGATGTAAATAAATGAGTATGAAACAACCGTCATCCCATACTCGAATTCAATTTCAAACACTACATAAAGTATTCTTTGTACATAAAAAATGTGGCAATCACTGATCCAAGCAAATAGAGAATCGAAGCATAAAAAGCATAAGAAGGTGAAAAAGTTTGTTTCGTTTGGTTCATTTTGATGCCTGTTTCACCCTGAACTTGCATATCAATGCTGCGACTTGTAACTCCGCCAGTTGAGCTGAAGAAATAAATGAGAAATACACTGGCCAATCCTACAAAAACTGAAATCTCTATAAAACTAAAATTCGTCATTAAAGTTATCCCAAAGTTAATTAATCCGATGGCTAGCAGAGTTGCTGAAAAGCTAATGATTTTTCCGATGATGAATACCCCCTTGAAGTAATTACGATTAGCCAGAATAAAAGTTTCAATTTTTTAAAAATTTGTAAGATAATATGCCTGATAATACACTTATTAAGGAGGGAGCCGGTTGAAGAGGCTTGTGATCATAACGGTTGGCCTAACTCACAGTGGAAAAACAACATTCGCCCGAACTTTAGAAAAAGAGTTGGATAACTCTACAGTGATTGACCAGGACAACCACGCGGAATTTATCAATACTTATTATAAAAGACTGCAACCAAAGGACGGGCCAAATACATTCAAGCATGCTATATCCAGGTTGATTGTCAATTATGCAAAAGACCAGACTGATCATCATCTTATTATTTGCAACTCGAACCGAAGCCGAAAAGATCGGTCATACCTTTTTGGAGAGTTGCTTCCCAAGGGTGACTTTATACATATCATTGTCCATTTTGACATCCCATATCCTGTACTACAAGCTCGTGTTAAAGAGAGTAAACGGATCACCAATATATTCAGAGGGTCCTATTCGAATTTTGAACAAGTATTGAATAAGCAGATGGCTGATTCTGTAAAAGAGGATGTAGTCAATCCAGCCGAAGGTGAAGCCGATCACTTATTTGTAATTAAAGATAATAAAGAAGCTGAATTTGTGATTCAAGAAATTTTACGTATTGCAGGGCAATAAACCATAAAAATATCTAAATGAATTATTAATAAGAGTTTGTTAATAAACTTTTATAGAAGAGAGGTACTTTACTGGATAGAGATATTATCAAGAGAAGGGGGTACTGGATGAAAAGATTAACTATTCTGTTTGTCCTTTTCTTATCAATATTAACTGGCTGCACGACTACAAAGGATTATTATCAGTCGTTTAGAGGTAAGAGTGAACACTGGTCCGCAGAGTTGATTCAAAAGGGGAAGGTCGAATATCGCGATCATAAACAATTCGAAAACCATTAAGAAATGACCTATGAACGAGAACATACTTTAAGACTAAAGTATATTGGCAATGAACCAGATCTAGGCCGTACTTTGGAATACTCTTATGATAATGGAAGCGCAGTTCGAGAAGTATTAGAAGGGGATCCGCTGGATGTTAATGAAGTCTTTACTCTAGCGGGTTCAAGTGAAGGTACTTCGCATATTCCGAAGGATTCTGATTATAGACCACTCGATAATCAGGATAGTACGATTGAGGTAAAGGTTAAATGGAATGGTAAAGAGGAAAAGATTAAGTTAAAATATGATCGAAGATAAGTGATTCTCATTAATATCAAGCTGCCATACAGGCGGCTTTTTTCCTTTTGAGATAATACAGGAGGTCCGATTTGGTAACTGCATTCATTTTCATAAGTATTATCCTAATCGCTTCTGTTTTGCAAACAAGCACTGGTTTTGGATTTTCCATAATGGCAACACCGTTCTTATTAATGCTATACCTGCCATATGAAGCGATTCAAATTAATATCATTTTGTCCTTGATCATCTCGGTGGCTCTTATTTGGAAAATCAAACAGGATATTGATTTTATTTTATTGAAAAGATTCATTTTGGGAAGCATTGCTGGGGTACCGTTTGGTATATTAATCTTTGCTTCTATGGACATAGAGGCTTTTAAATTAGTCGTTAGTATCCTTTTGTTGCTGCTAACCCTGTTGTTGATTTTGCAATTCAGGGTCAATGAGACACCGTTTAGGGACTATCTGGTTGGTGGAATATCCGGTCTGTTAACGACGAGCATCGGAATGCCAGGACCGCCATTATTGCTTTACTTAACAGGCACAGAAACGAAAAAAGCAAAGCTGAGAGCAACCACGCTGGCGTTTTACCTGTTTATCTATTTCGTCAGCCTGCTCACCCTGGTGGCCATTGTAGGAACAAACAAAACCATCTTATTCGCAAGTATGTCTGCAGTGCATATCGTTCTTATCGGGATGTTTCTCGGTCAAAAATTTTATAAAAGGATCAATCAGAGTACATTCAGGATCTTTACCTATATCCTGTTGAGCAGTACAGGGGTTTATCTGTTTTTGAACAGTATATTCGGGAAATGAATTATGAGTTTAGTCACTCATGTTTATTACATAAGAAAAGCTAGTACGGTTTTTACCTCCGTACTAGCTTATCATTTCATATCTATCTATTTTCCATTTTATCCAAAGTTCATATATTGGTAGCGGCCTTTGATAATTTGGTAGATGCCGTATAAAATAAGTCCCACTGCCACAACCGCCAGAAGAACCTGTCCGAATGGCTGGTTTGCTAATTCTGTTAATGCACCGCCCAGCCCTTTGGATTCATTGGGGTTATTGGTGTATGCAGTGCGAATGAAGAAGAAACCGACCATACTTAACACGATCCCCCTGGAGATTAGTCCAATTTTACCGGAAAGGCGCGCGATTTTTCGTTCTTTATCATTCATTTCATACGTTTTGAATTTTGACATGAATTTTTCTTTAATGCCGCTATAAAGTTCGTAAACACCATATCCAATTATAATTGCTCCTACTATCCCGACCAGCCAAACGCCAAATGGCTGTTCCATTAACTTGGCCGAAATCGTTTTCTCCGAATTTCCACCGCTTGCTGAACCCGTGTTGCTGGCTAATTTAATTGCACCGAAGGCTAAATTTGTATAAATTAGCCCGCTGATGAAATAACCTGTCCTTTTAATCAATCCCTTGGCATCTGTTCCTTCATTTTCAGGGTCTTTAATCGCTTTAATAAAATCCCACAGAATGTAACCGATTAAGCCAATACCGATAAACCATAAGGCTACTTCACCGAAGGGCATTGCAGCGAGTGATTGAAGAGCTCCTGAGGTTCCAGTAGTGTCACCGCTTGGTCCAAATGCAGCTAAGGCAGCAAGCACTCCAACCATACCGTATACAAGACCTTTGGCAATGTAGCCAAAACGAGCAAACCGTCTAACCCACGGTTTTACTTCCCTCAATTTATTTCTGACTTCTATTGTTTGTGAATTCATTGCTTGTACACTTCCTCTATGATTCTCTGGTTAATAAGATGTTCCCCATTTGCGCAAAAAGAAAACCATCGGGCGTATTTAGGGATTTCTCTTCTCCTTTTTTTCATCCATTAAACGCCTTTATAAACTGAATTGTTTTATCTCTCTCTATTGCGGGAAAAGTGAAGGATAGATTTCTACTTTAGGAGGTTAGCATAATGCCTTATAACTCTTTAAAAGATCTGCCGGATGCAGTAAAGGATAACCTGCCACATCATGCCCAGGAAATATTCAAAGAGGCATTCAATTCAGCCTCAGAGCAATACGATGAAGAAGAAACAGCTTTTAAGGTAGCATGGAGTGCCGTTAAAAATGAGTATGAAAAGAATGATGATGATGAATGGGTAAGAAAAGAAGAAGATTAATAGGACGGTACATGCTACAGTTTAAAAAGGGCTTCCCATAGGGAGCCCTTTTTTCAAAGAATTATGCTTTACTGATTGTTTTGCAGGAGCCTTCTTTTTATAATCCGAATCTGGCCGCGATGGCTGATTTCGTCTTCAAGCACGTGGAACCAAAGATAGTAACAGTTATGTTTTACACCATTATCCCACTGTCTTTCTTCGAATAACCAATCATCATTATAACTCTTTAGTTGAGACAATGTTCGTTCTCTAATTAATGCGAGCTCATTCAAGTAAAAATCAAGTTGGTTAAGTTTTATTGTATGTCTGGCCTGTTGCCCAAGTTCTAAGGCGGCCTGCCACTTCAAAAACTCTACTTTGTTAATATCTCGTTCCTCAAACGTAATAACCTGATGGACAAATTCTATGGAGGCTATATGCATTAACAGTGCTCCGATTGAATTAGACCCTTCATCCGTGGGATAATCTAAATCCTTTTGAGTTAAACCCTTAATCTCCTTCAGGGTAACAGCTCTGGTGTGTTCCAGCATTGAAACTAATTCGCCAATCCTTTCTGAATAACCACCAACGGACTTAATCCTATAATTAATCATATATCACCCTCCCAGCAGTCTTACATAAGGGTAACACCAATTAATAAAAATAATAGACTAATAAAAACTGGTTAGATATGGTATAATTTAAATATAACGAGCAAACTGATTTTTTCAGTCTTGCTCTTTTTTTATGAAAAATTATTGAAACGTTTTATATATCCCGTTTGTCTAACAGTGGAAGAAGGGAGGGGCACTGGTTTGGCAGATATCAAAAAGGTACGCCGTGCAATCAAGGGGAACAAAAAGGCTTTTCAAGAATTGATGGAAGATGAGAAAGTGAAACTTTATAAAATAGCCTATGTATATATGAAAAATGAAGCTGATGCGTTGGAGGTTTTTCAGGAGACGGTATATAAAGCGCTTGTGTCCATAGGTAGTTTGAAGGAGGAACGTTATTTCTCTACGTGGCTGACGAGGATTCTCATCAACAATGCCGTTGATCTTTTACGGAAAAAGAAAAGGGTCATCCCAATGGACCGGGATAAGCTTGAAAGTAAGACTGCTGCCTATATTGAAGGTGACCGGCACCCTGAATTGCTAGAGGCTGTAATGGAGCTGGAGGAAAAGTATAAAGAAGTGTTGATTCTCCGGTTCTATAAGGACATGTCAGTAAAGGAAATTGCTGAAATTTTCGATTGCCCAGAGGGTACGGTAAAATCAAAAATCCACCGCGGAGTGAACTTATTAAGAGGTAAATTAAAGGAGGATTGTGTGAATGAGTAGCCAATTCCCAGATTTAAAAAGTGAAATGGACCAAATCTCTGTGCCAGTCGAAAAGCTGGATAACATTATTGCAGAGACGGTTAGCAGAACAAAGATGAAGAGGACGAAAAAGCGCATTGTTATGTATTCGATAAGCGCTGCAGTGGTTGGTTTCGGATTGTTTTTAGGCTCTGCTATGGTTTCTCCTGCGATTGCGAAGGTCGCTTCGAATATCCCGGTTGTTGGGACTTTTTTCAATGACGTAGGTGATGAGGGGCTAAAGATAGCGGGACAAAAAGGATTAACGCAGGTTGTGGATCAAACAGTGAAGGATAATGGAGTCACATTGACGATGAATGAAATCTTTTACGATGGATCCCGTTTGACGCTAGGTTACACACAAGAATCCTTATTGCCGGTTGGAGGGCTTGAACGTCCAACAATCTTGGTTGATGGAAAAGAAATCAATTTTGGATCGGGCTTTTCCGGAGAATTCGTTACCCCGGGGACCTATAAAGGAATTATTAACGTAACATTGACTGAGGAGCTGCCTGAGGAGTTTGAAATGAATATAGTCTTCGATGCCGTGGGCCTCCTGCCAGGTAATTGGGAGTTTGCTTTCCCAGTGAAACAATCAAGTGAAGTTACAGTCATCAAACCAAAAGATGTAATAGATATACAAGGAGCACAGCTTAGTGTGGATTCATTGAAGATCGGACCGGCTGGTACAGATTTAAGAGTGAAAGTGATATCTGATGAAGATAATCGTGAGTTAGACCCATTTGCATTAAATTACTATATAGTTGATGATCAAGGAAACAGATTGGAAATGTTGAGTGGCAGTGGGCATGGAGATACAATAGAAGGAAAAATGCATGCTTATCAAAACCTTTTATATGAGCGACTGGTGGCCGGGGTTAAAAAGATTAAGGTGATTCCTTATGATTCGTCTTTGAATCAAAAAGATTTCAATGAAGAAACGATTTTGCAGGAGAATGGGTTTGAAATTGAAATTCCGTAAACTGAGAATGATAATTCAGCAGAAAAGGTATGACGCATGCATTCAGCATACGTCATTTTTCTGTTTAATGGGTTAGAATCCGTGTTCCAGGTAGTCTAGGTATAATGATTTTAAAATTTATTGTTCAAAGGTCTTTTCAAATAAACTCTTAGACGGGAACAATCTCAAACACAGTACCCTGGTTATAATCCGTCACCTTCATAGATCCGTATACTCCTAAAAACATCCTGGATTGATCGAGGTTTGTTCCTAGACTGACATAATAAACAGATTGGGAGCCAAAGTCATACTCTGTTTCAATGATATTAAAATCATTCAAAATACCATCTGGCCTGAACCTCGTATATGCTAAGAACCCTTGATCTGGTTGTTCATTATTTTTAGCACGGGAAAGGTCGGTGAACACCAGGCTTCCTGATAACTCAGGGATTGATTTTCCCATGTAGGGCTGGACACCGGTAAGTGCAGTTCCTCCATATTTATCGGGTCGAGGTTCTTGATGAAAATAATTCGTCAAAGGTGGCAGACGCCGGACTGAAGTTTTTACTGCTTCATCATAAAAAGCAATTGTTTTCTCATCCAGTGTCGAATTCTCTGAACAGCTTTTTATAATTGGAGTAGGGAAGGCACCTTCCCAACCTCGCCAGCCAAAATTAATGAACCCTTCTTTCTCTGTTACCGTTCTCCCGGAAGAAGCATGAGTAAGCCGGGTTACAGGAACGGGCCGATAATGAATAAATGAAAAAATAGACTCGGCAAAATCCTGTCCAACATTTCCGGCATACTTAATGTAATGGTTATACAACCTTTGATAGGCTATACCTGGAATATTACGGACCCCTTTGGCTATGACAGTTAGTGTCTCCTGAATAGAAGGGGAAATCTCATCAAAACGGGTAACTGAGGGTGGATTTTGGCTAAACACATTTTTGCTTATATCGATTTCAATGATCTTACCGGCAATCTCCATATCATCCTGGCTTAAATTGAAAGGGTCATAACCTGATCCACCATCACCAGTTGTTAAAACCAGTCTGCCTGTTTCAGGTGAAAAGTTTAAGCTGTTGACTCCATTATGGTTGGAGAAGGGCCTTCTTAGGTTCAGCAGTGTCCTATGTCTTTGAGGCTGGCCATTCGATTGTACAACCCATTCTTCAACTGTATCGATATGGTCATATTTTGTTTCTCTTTTCTCCCATTTAAGATTTAAGGTTTCCGGATCACACGGGTCAGGTCGGAACGAACCAGAAAGAGCCCCTGGACCTTGTGTTCCAGCCACTGAATAATGAAGGTAAAATAAACCGTTGTTATAAAATTCGGGATGAAACGCCAGTCCGAGCAGTCCACGTTCATCATATCCGCCACTGGAACCACCCAGTTCGATGACTTGTTGGCGGATATCTAAAAATGTCTTTATCTCTTCGTTGCTTATATAAAATATCTCTCCTGGCTGGGTCGCAATAAATAAGCCCTCGTTTGAGTTACCAGGAAGAATGGCTGTTTTTATGACAGTGGGTAAGTTTACTCTTCCTACGATGGGGCGTAGTGCAACTTTTACTTTCCTCATCTTTTCTTTCCCCTCCTTGGTGAATGTTTTTTATATGGATATGAGTAGGACTTTCTATGAGTACCAAGTCAGGATCAGGGAGGAAACTGAAACCATGTGATTTGCTGTGAGGCCTCATGGTTTTACTTTTGGATTTTTTGATAATCGAAAAAACCAGGGACACGTCACTAACAATTCGAAGGAAAACAGCAGTGAGAAACGGCTTGCGTCTTTTTATGGAAAATTCTGCTGATTTTATGCTGAGAAAAATTTATACTATGGTAAGAGAGTTTTAGATAAAGAGGAGTATAGAAAATGTACAAAGTCATGCTGATTGAAGATGATTACCAGCTTTGCGGGCTGATCAAGGAAAATTTGGAGCGCTATGGGTACAACGTAATTTTGCCTGAGAATTTTACCAATATAGAAGAAGAGTTTTTAACAATCAATCCGGATCTTGTGTTGCTGGATATTAACCTGCCATATTATGATGGCTATTATTTGTGCAGAAGTTTTCGGCAGAAATCCACCGTGCCGATTTTGATGATTTCTGCGCGGAGCCAGGAAATGGACCAAATCATGGCGATTGAACTGGGGGCTGATGATTTTATCACGAAGCCTTTCACATTTGAGATGCTGCAATCAAAAGTCAAAGCAACATTTAGAAGAGTGTACGGAGAGTATGCTGTGAAGGATGGAAAGTGCGTCTGTGTCGGCTCTTTATGCCTGGACGATAAAACAATGTGCCTGGATTATAAAGGGATAAAAGTTGAACTTTCTAAAAACGTTTTTAAACTGCTGAAAAAATTGATGGAAAACGAAAATTCATTTGTTTCAAGAGAAGAGCTGATTGAAGAAGTATGGGATTCGGTTACATTTGTCGATGATAATACGCTTACAGTAAATGTAACTAGAATTAAACAAATTCTGTCAGAGCTAGGGTTAAAGGATTTGATTAAAAGCAAAAGAGGGGTAGGATATATGCTTCAGTATCCTTCGGGTGAATGACCATGCTGAAGATCTTTTTGAAAGATCGACTAATGCTCATTCTGATATACATAGTAAACTTGGCCAGTATCTTGTTGTTTTTCTATCTTAGTGTTCCAGCGGATACGGAGTTTTTCTATCCGTTGTCAATTGGACTATTTTTTCTCGTGATTTATTTACTTATAGATTGGGTGAAATTTTACCCGGCAAATCGGTCTGCTGCCAAGCAGCTCAGCAATCAAGATGTCGAGCTCGAAGCTTATACGGGGGAACAGAAGGTTTTTAAGCGTTTGTTGGCGAAAACAGTCAGTGAAAACTCACAAAAGTTCAATGATTTAAAAGAACAAAATAAAGAGAGAATCTATTTTCTGTCTCACTGGATGCACCATTTAAAGACGCCTGTATCCGTAATTGAATTGATCATCAATAAAGAGGAAAAGACAGAGGCACTCGATAAAATCCAACAGGAAAACAAACGGCTGCACTATTCTATTGAACAAGGTCTGACGATGATTAGGATGGACAGTTTTGAAAACGACTTTGAACTTAAGTCTGTTGATTTGCTCTCCACACTACGAAAGTTGATCAACGCCAGGAAAAGGGAGTGGATTTATCAATCCATTTACCCTTCTATTGAGTTTGAGGAGGAGCAAGCACGCATTATCACCGATCCAAAATGGAATGAGATTTTAATTGACCAGATTATTTCTAATGCCATCAAGTATTCTGGGAAAAAGGAAGGAAAGCAAAAGCTGGTTTTTCAGATTGAGAGAATAGCCGAACACATTAGTTTAGCGATTGTTGATCAAGGAGTTGGAATTCCAGATTATGATCTTGAGCGGGTGTTCCAGCCATTCTTTACAGGTGAAAATGGACGTAAGTATCCAAACTCATCTGGCATCGGATTGTACCTCAGCAAAAAAATTGCCGACAAACTTGGAGCTGGGATTGAGATTCAATCCACGTCAGGTAAAGGTACGACAGTCCAAATCAAGTGGCTAGCCGGAAAAAGTGAGTGAATACCTTACAAAAGTGTAAGGTATTTTTTGGCGTCATCGATGGATGCTTGATCACAACCATATTAGGATGTGGATATGAGGTAGGCGAACCGATACTAGTTCTTACAAAATGTTCGAATATCCTAAATAATGTCCAAATCCGGCTGCACTTCGGAAAAAAATTGCGGGAAGGCCGATGTATGGTCTGGACCGGTTACGGGTTCGGAAAGAGTTCAAGGGGGAGAAAGAATGGCTATTTTAAAAGCTGGTAATATAGTGAAGGTGTATGGAGCATCGAGTGGAGAAGGTTCAACGATTGCTTTGGATGGGATCAGTCTAACAATTAAAGAAGGTGAGTTTGTTGCGATCATGGGGCCCTCAGGCAGCGGGAAGACAACTTTACTAAATATCCTTAGCGGAATCGATCAACCTACATCAGGTGAGGTATCGATTGCCGGACAGGAAATTAGCGAGAAGTCAGGAGATGAACTCGCTCTGTTTCGTCGTAAACAACTCGGTTTTGTATTTCAGGATTTCAATCTATTAGATAGTTTGACGGTTAAAGAGAATATGATGCTGCCAATGGTGCTTGAAAAGAAGTCAGCAGGTGAAATGGAATCGAAAGTACAGGAGCTGGCTCAACTTTTCGAAATACAAGCTACGCTGGATAAATACCCCTACAACATATCCGGAGGCCAGCAGCAGCGAACTGCGGTCAGCCGGGCGCTTGTCAATGAGCCTGCCATCATTTTTGCCGATGAGCCTACGGGAAATCTCGATTCAAAAGCTTCTGCGGTCATTATGGAATGCTTTGAAAAAATTGTCAAGGAGCTTACAACAACGGTCCTGCTTGTGACGCATGATGTTTTTGCAGCGAGTTATTGTCAAAAGGTTGTTTTTATCAAAGACGGAGTAATTCATTCGAGTATTGTGAAAAAAGGGAGCAGGAAGGAGTTCCTGGATCGCATTATGGATAATCTTGCCGTCTTGGGAGGAAGATCCTATGACATTTAATCAAATTGTCTGGAAGATGGCAAAGGTAGAATATAAAAAATATATCTTTTATTACTTATGCAACAGTTTTGCAGTGATGTTCTTCTTTATGTTTTCGACTGTCTATTTTAACCGCAGGGTTGAGCAAGGGAAGAAATTGGAGAGCCTTCAGGATGCTCTTTCTATTCCTGGTGCTGCACTGATCATTTTTACTATCTTCTTCATCAGTTATGCACACAACGTTTTTATAAAACAGAGAAGAAGTGAGTTCGGGCTGTTCATGACTCTGGGCATGGCAAAAAGAGACATAGCAAAATTACTGCTCCTTGAAAATGGTGTGATTGCCATGCTATCCATTCTCTCCGGTATTCTTGCTGGTACAGTATTCTCCAGGCTATTTTTCATGCTGTTAATGGACCTGATTGAACTAAAGGAAGTTCCATTTCATTTCTCTGTTAAAATGTTCATTTTCTCAATTGGAGCTTTTCTTGCAGTATTTTTGCTGGCCGTCGGAAAATCATTGTTCCAGACGCTAAGAAGCAGCCTGGTCTTAAGCATGAAAAGCAACAGATTTGCGGAGAGTATTAAAATGAGAAGCCCTTTCCTGGGAGCATTTGGCCTGATAATTATGATCGGTTCGTTATTCATGCTGTATTTTACCTTTGAGGAATCTTCAGGGGCATTCCTTCCGCTTTGGACAATGGCGATGTTTTTAGGTCTATATATTTCCCTTAGCCAATCTGGCAGCTTCCTTCTCTCTTTAGCGAAAAAATTCCCAGGATTTTATTATCGCAGATTGCTGTTCCTGAGCAGCCTAGAATATAAATTCAAACAACTGACATCGATTATTATGCTTTTGACTGTGATGATCATGATCACCATTCTCTATAGCACGCTACTATTGACATTTTACAAAGCTTCGGAAAAGGATGCTGTAAATAACAACCCGTATGACGTGGCATTTTTACAGTCAGAAACGAAGAACACTATTTCAGTTGCAGAACTTGAAGAGACATTTGAACTGAAAGAGCATTTAGAGATCCCCATCTTCAATTACTATGAAAAGTTAATATATGTTGATGGATATCAAACTTATCAATTTATGGCACTAGAGGACTTCAATAAATTGACATCACAAAGGCCAAACCTAAAAGATAATCAATTTCTGTTCTATTTAAATTCTGAACCTGAATACGCTCATACTGATATTGCTGAATCCATTAAACTTTCGATTCAGGGTGAAGAGAAGACTTTTACAATGAAGAATAAGGTGATTGAGAGAAATATTAATCTGCTGCCTAAGACATACGAATTTATTGTTGTGGATTCTGAAGTTTTGGAGGCATTAAGGCAAAGTCCTGATGGCTACGAATTGAAGCTTCAATTAATGAACGTAGCAGACTGGAAAGTGAGCGAAAAGTCGGTTGAACAATTAAAACGGCAATTCCTGGCTGGGAATCGAGAAACATCTCCAATGGATTACCCTGATATGCCCTATACTGCCGAAGAAGATTTATTCCGTGTTGCTTCTAAAATCGGGGACTATCAAACAAACCAAACTACTAACGGAATAATGTTTTATGTTACCTCATTCCTAAGCATCATGTTCTTTTTTGGCACCTTTGTACTGTTATATCTAAATCTATTTTCCGAAATGGATACAGAAAAAATGAAGTATCAGAAACTAAATAAAATAGGGATGTCATCGAATGAAATCAAGCAAAATGTTACAAGAGAATTGGCGACTATATTTTTCGTACCAACTATACTAGGAACAACGCTGGCCTTTTTGTACCTGGCAATCTTGTCATCAGATGTCGGAGGAATAATGAAAAATCCTGATATCTTGATGCACTTCCTGCAAATAGTCGGAATTTACGTGATGAGCCAATTGGTATCCTTCTTTTACGCGAGGAAAAAGATGTTGTTTCAGTTGATAAATTAGATCATAAGAGCTGCTTTCCAAAGATGTATGGACCTTATTTTTCTACCCTACTAGACTGATGTATTACTTTAGCTTGATTCTCTTCGAATTTTTAATAATATGGTAAATTTGTTTAGTAAAATGACAAAACAAACAGGGTTAGCTTAAATATACAGGTATATGTCCATTTAGTGCGTATGATTCGGCCCCTTCACGAAAGTTAATAGATATTTCGAGTGCGAGGAGGTGGTGAAAAGTCTAAAAAACCCCAGTTAATAGACATTTTGCAAGAGTTAAAGGGATGAAATGTCTAAGAAACCTCCGTTAATAGACATTTTGCAAGAGTTAAAGGAGTAAAATGTCTAAGAAACAAGCCAATACACATTTCGGAAGAGTTAAGGAGTGAAAATGATTAAAAAACCACTGTTAATAGACATTTCACTAGCCATGACTGAGTGAATTGGTTAAAAACGTGTGATTGTACAGGTTGCTGCCACATAAGTATTAGGGTGTGGACGGAGTTACGAAGGGAGAATTAAAATCTCAACTCTGATAAAGAGTTGGGATTTTTTAGTGGTTTTTTAAAAGGATTCTATATGATAGAAAGCGAATTGATTATAGGTTACTAATTTTTTAATAGGGATAACGGTGTTGAAAATGGAGCAAGCAACTGAACATATTAGAGCAGTTTCGAAAACAATAGAATATATGAAAGAAAACATCAATGAAGAACTTACGTCGGATAAACTGGCAGCGATTGCAGGCTACAGTCCTTATCATTTTTCACGGGTGTTCAAGGAAGTCACTGGCGTTTCTCCCAGGCATTATCTTTCAGCATTAAGAATTGAAGCAGGGAAGGAGATGCTGATGGAACCATCCTCGCATTCCATTCTAAAGACATTGCTTGATATTGGCTTTCATAGTCTGGGGACATTCAGTTCAAAATTCAAGCAATTTGTAGGTCAGTCACCAAAGCAATTTCAAAAAAATGCCATCAAGCTCCATCGGTTGATGAATGAGTTAGATGAAAGGGAGGTTACGATTCCTGATGGAGTAAAACTGCCTGCCGTCCGTTGCAGGATAGAAGCTCCTGAGGACTTTAAGGGACTTATTTTTGTAGGATTATTTCCCCGCCCAATTCCCGACCAGGCACCCGTTGCAGGTACAGCTTTAAGGCAAAAACATAGAGAGTTCACTTTTTTTAGAGTTCCAACCGGTACATATTACGCATTGGCTGCAGCGATTCCCTGGAGCCTGGACCCCCGGGACTACTTTCTGCTGTCCAAGAGTTTGCGAGGAAAGGCTGAAGAGTCTTTCAATATCTCAGCTAGCAGCAAGATAGATGTGCATATTAAACTTAGGGAGCCAATGCCTTATGACCCTCCGATATTAATCAATTTGCCAAGTCTCTTATTTGAAAAAGATAGCAAACTAGAAGAAAAATAACAGATTAGAGTGTGTTAATTTTATGAAAAAGGAGTGTTGGTAAATGCTAAACAAAGTTGCGTATTAACGATAAAGGTTGAGGACATGGAAAAAGCCCTTCAATTCTACACTAAAGTCTTGGATTTTGAAGTATCAAAGCACTATGGGGAAAATATCGTTTCATTAGTACATAATGAGATCCCGATTGTACTGGAAAAGTGTGACGAAGCTACTTCAGCTGGAGGGCAAAAGGTACTGTTAGGCATACTCTCTGACAACCTTGATGAAGATGTGAATCGTCTGCGTGAAAAGGGGGCAAAGATTCTGTTTGATGAATCCATGCCGTGCCCGCCAGGAAGATACAACATGATTGAGGATCCATTCGGCAATCAGCTGGAGCTCGTTGAGTTTTCTAATTTTCAATAGGGGGACAAGTTTATGGAGAATATTTTGGCAGAAGTAAAACAAGAAATAACCGTCAATGTGCCTGTTGAATTAATTTGGCATGCCTGGACAATATCAAACCGGGTTGCCCTGTGGTTTGCGCAAGAAACGAATATTGAAGCTAAAGTTGGCGGGGCGTACGAGCTATATTTTATTCCAGGTAATAGAACGGGTATGAATACGAAAGGATGCAAGGTACTGAAGCTTGACCCTTTTCAAAAGCTGGTTTTTGACTGGAAGGGACCTGATCAGTTCAGTTCACTGATGAATGAGGGAGAAACATTGACAATCGTTTCAGTGAATTTTGAAAAAGTAGAGGGCAATATGACAAAGGTGACCGTACGTCACACAGGTTTCAAAAATGGGGATGCATGGACTGATGCAATTAAGTGGCATGAAATGGCCTGGTCGGGAGTTTTAACAAGCCTGAAAAATGCCTTGGAAACAGGCAAAGGCGAATTATGCTGCCAGCCGTAATAGAGAAGAAGCACCACCAAAAAATTATGGGTGGTGCTTTCTTTTTACTCCGCAGGTTTCTCGCCGTTCGCTATATCAGCTGCATATGGAATGATTCCTTCGGCTTCTGTACCGAATGTATCGATTTGCTGTGAGTGTAGGACGGTACCGTCTTTATCAAGAACAGCGAATCCTCTGACCGATATTGGAGACTCAGGGTCCAACAGGTTTACCTTCTTGATCAGCTTCAAATCCTTGTCCGATATAACGGGATATTCCAGGCCTAGTTCTTCTTTCATCGCTTTATGTTCCTTAACAGACGAAGCGCTTACTGCATAGATGTTTCCTGGAAATTGACTGAATGATTCTTTTCGGTTTTGCAGCTCGACCAGCTGCGATTTACAGAAGTCTCAACCAACTCCGGTAAAAAAGAAAACGAGCGCAGGCTCTTCCATATTCTCAAATGATACTTCCTCACCGTTCTCATCTGGCAGGGAAAGGCCTTTTGATTCGGAATTTTCCTCTGAACAGCCGCTGATCAAAGCACCGACCATCAATAGCATTAATAAAAAGATCGATTTTCGCATGGGTGCACCTCCTTATGTACGGTAATAAGTATATCGTTTTTTGTTGAAAAGTCATTATATCATTTATGAAGGTTTTGTTTCGAGTGAGGGGCTTTTGATCGCGAAGCAGCACATGCGGCACTATTCGAAGAAGCGATCTTGCCCCCAAAAGTATTGGAAAACAAGAAAGCTCAACAAACAGGCGATCATGTTAATATGTATTTTGTCTTTTCACTGTGAGGTCTTGCCAAGAATGAATTAAGTTTTGCCAAATAAGCAAACCGAAAGAATAATTTTATTGAACCCTCTGAATCGTTGGATTTGAAGGGTTTTTGCTTACTCTTGGAAGATTGTTTGTAGCAGTCCACCATTCAATGGGACGCCCGAAGTAAGCCATGAAGTGTTAAACTTTTTCCTAAATAAAGGATATTTTCATATTGTTATAGAAGTAATTCTGTAAAATAAAGCCGAAAAGGAGTCAGCATGAAAAAAGGTAAATTTCTGTTCCTTGTCGGACTGTTCACATACATGGCCGGCATCCATTTGTCCACGATATGGGTTGCAGCAGGCGCAGCTATTGGTATATCAGGTGGTCTGATCATGGGAATCAGTACATATTATTTAGCAATGAAAAATTGATTAACCAAATCGACTCTCTATAGCTCATCACAATTTCTCATAATGTTCTTTGAACACCTTAAAGAGTCTTTCATCGCCGCCACGGTCGGGATGAAGGGCTTTGAGTATCTTTTTGAATTCTTTTCTGAGTGAATGAGCATTGCTATTCTGTTTCAACCCAAGCAATTGCTCAAGTTCAGAGGTGGTCGCACCCGATGCCTCTATATGGGCATTGAGCATTTTTTTCAATGTGCGAACCTTTGATTGTTCGATATGTAATCTTGTATTTAAAAAATCCAGCTGTTCGTTCAGTTTGTCATTTTCACGACGAGACTGTTCCAATAGGTCCGTATTTTTCTTGATAACAAATTCTGCGAGATTATTGGGATTTATTTTATTAGATTCAGCGGATAAAAATCCTGTATCGATCAAGGTTTGGATTTCCTGTTCAGTCGTTTCCAGCCCATATGAAGTTAATTGTTCTGCAGCTTCTTTGATTGTCAGCATCTATTTCACTCTCTTATCTTAAAAATAATCAGACAAATCTATCATACCATTGATTTTTTTCAGAAAAAGAACAGAAGTATGACAATGTATTACATCTAGGTGCTTTTAAAAGGATAAAGGGGGCCGAGTAAGAATGTCATTTACCTTATCGGAAGTAATTGAAGTATTAGAACGGACACCAAAAGTATTGGAGCAATATTTAGTTGGTTTATCAAGCGACTGGCTAAAATCCAATGAAGGGGAAGGGACCTGGAATCCCTCGGAGGTCGTTGGCCATCTGATTGATGGTGAGAAATATAACTGGATTCATAGACTGGAGTTAATGTTAAGCGATACAAGTGATAAAACATTCCCCGTATTTGACCGGTTTTCTCATTTACAGCAGTACAATGAATGGTCAATCGAAGAAAAGATTCGTGAATTCAGTTCTTTAAGGGCGGAAAGTATTGCAAAACTTAAAGAGTTAATCAAAGATGAGAGCCAGCTTGAAAGAGAGGGAATTCATCCTGAGTATGGAGAAGTGAAAGTGCGCGAATTGGTATCTACCTGGGCCGTTCATGACTTAACTCATATTTCGCAGATTACCAGAGTGTTGGCAAAGAGGTATGATGAGGAAGTAGGTCCATGGAAGAGTTATTTAGGTATCTTGAAATAGTAATAAGAAAAATCGGCAACCCTCTTTAACATGGATTGGGTTGCTTTTTTTATGGCCACTCATCCTTGCTGGAATTTAAGGAAGGAAATGTAAACATATAAACAGAATATAGACTTAACTAAAATAGATTGGCAGGTTCTTATATGCTGAAATCCTACTGGAAGTATTTGCTTTACCTACTTGACCATAAAATGAATGTTCTTGTTGAATGTTGGATAGAGGGACTATACATACAGGGGATAACTCACGATCTATCAAAATTTTCTCCTAAAGAATTTTTTCCTTATGCGAGGAAGTTCTTTTCTGGAAGAAAACTAAGCGAGGAAGATGAATTAAGATGGCGTTATGCCTGGCTGAATCACCAACATCAGAACAAACATCACTGGGAATATTGGGTTGTAGACCACAATAAAAAACTGGCATTGCCAATGCCACGTAAATATTTACTGGAGATGGTCTGTGATTGGCGGTCGTTTTCAAGAAAGTGGGGAAGGAAGGTAAAGCCAGGTACTCTGGACCTTATCGATAAGGCCATCCTTCACCCCGACACAAAGAAAGAACTTGAAGTCATCATGCGTCATAAAAGAGATAGTACATAGACTTCTATGCCGTAAACCGAATAACAAGAAAGAATTCTATAGAGGTGAACAAAAATGATTCGTGAAGCTGAAGGTACTGATCAAATGCAAATTTATGGGTTATATAAAATGTTGGTGCCAAACAGTAAGAAAATGCGTGTCCTTGAAGACCAGATAGAAACTATGAAGAGGGATCCATACAACTTTTTGTTAGTATACGAGGAAGAAGGAGAAATATTAGGAACACTAACATTGAATATTTGTCTACAGGCTTTGCACGAGTCAAGGCCTTACGCAATAGTAGAAAATATCGTGGTTCATGAGAACTGCAGGAGTAGGAAAATTGGCGAGAAACTTCTACAATATGTGGAGAAATATTGTAGATCAATCGATTGCCATCGGATTATGCTTCTAAGTAATTCTAAACGAGAAAAAGCCCATCGCTTCTTTGAAAAAATGGCTACAGCGGCTCAGTAAGCAGGGGATTTAAGAAATATTTATAATGGTACCCATTTGTGGGAGTTTTACACGGATCGAGGAATTCATACTGCAAAGGACCTATTTATTAATATATAAAACTTCTAATCGGGTAAAATACAGAAAATAATGTTAAAATCTAAATTAGTAACAGGTCATAACATCTAGTAATTAACCAAATCGTTTTTGAAGAATAACGGAGGGACTAAATGTTAACAAATCATTTGGATTTTAGACTCGAACCAAGGATTAGGGAACTGTATGAAGAGCACAAAATGCGGGCGGAAAAAATAGATTGGGGGTATCATGAATTTTTACCATGGGACAAGGCTATGGACTTTAAAAGGGTTCCATGGGATGAAAGCCAGGTAACGCTGCCGCCATCGGTCATAACTGCGATTGAAACTGCGCTATTGACTGAAGTGAATTTACCGTGGTTTACGTCCTATCTGGATCAGACTTTCAAAGGATCATTGTCGGTCATCAAGGATTTTGTCCATACCTGGACTGCGGAAGAGGATCAGCATTCAAATTTGCTAGAAACTTATCTTTTGATTACCAGGAATGTTGAGCCTATGAGGCTGCATCAGTTACATAAAATGACGCTTGAGAATGGCTGGGATCCTGATTTTCATACTCCATTTGAAACGATGGTTTACACATCGATGCAAGAGCTCGCAACAATGGTGTTTTACAATAACGTAGCTAAAGTGGCAGGAGCACATGACAGGGAATTAGCCACATTGCTTCGCAGACTTGCTAAGGATGAAACCTTGCATTATGCGTTCTACCGCGAAGTTATTAAGTATCATCTGGAGCTTGAACCTAATTATTGCTACTACCTGGGGAATGTCATCATGAATTTCCAAATGCCGGGAGCTGTAATGCCTGATTTCGATAATCGAATGTCAATCATCGCGAAAGAGGCGAATTACGGACCGCTTGAATATTTCGATCAAGTCCTGGATGTGATCATTGATTACTGGGACATCGAAAATTTAAGGCCGATAGCGCCGGAGGCAGAAAAAGCAAGACTGGATATTTTGAATTATCATGCCCGTCTGAAACGAGTACGGGATCGGTTTTATAAGAATAAGTAAAAAAATCAGCGGGCAGCCCGCTGATTTTTCTTTGAGTAGGGATGTCGAGAATACACCCTTTTTAGCTTTAATGAATTCCTCATCCAGATTTGAGTTGCTTCGGTAGATTTCCATTATCGGTTTCAGTATGAGTTCAAATCTATTTTAGTGTGGATTTTCCTATTACACACTTATAAAGCAATGCTGCCATCCGGCAATACGGCATGTACACCTTTTACACCGTTTACTACTTGTGTAACTCGCAGATCGACAGTGACACTGGCCAGCGCCAGAGCTTGTGATTTTTCTATTTTATAAAGCATGCTGATCAATTCAACCATTTCGTCCAGTGCTTGAGCAGCTGCCTGATTTAAATCTTCATTAAAACCAAATGTTATCCATCCAGCAGGTGTCTTTGCCCTTGGAATAGCCAGCTGCATATCATCTCTTAAAGTTAACGTAATATCGACTAAATCCATCGGGCACTCGATTGCTGTGCCAGAAACTTCTCCGTCTCCCTGTGCGGCATGGCCGTCCCCGATTGAAAATAAAGCTCCGTCAACAGAAATCGGCAGGTACAAGGTACTGCCTCTTTTTAGCTCCTTGCAGTCGATATTACCGCCGCAATAGCGGGGAGGAGAGGTGTGGTGTACGCCATGTTCTGCTGGTGCTACTCCCATTAGTCCTATGAAAGGATTAAGCGCGACATTCACAGGACGGGAACCAACTTCAACACTCGCAGTCATCGTATCCCGGTTTAATTCCCAGTCAAGGCGAATTCTCTCAAATCCCGTCAAACCGACTGCGTCATTTTGCCAGGTTTTTTTGCCACCTGCCCAGTTCGTTCCATACCAGCCTGGCACAACATCGTTCAACTTCACTTCCAGCACCATTCCTGGCTTTGCTCCTTTCACTTCAATGGGACCCACCATCGGGTGCAGGGGAGTTTCTTCATTTACAGCAGATTGGAAAAACTCTCTCTCGATTCCTTTGGATGCTGAATATCCCCATTCAATATCGGGAGTCTGCATGCGGATTGAATCTCCGGATTGGACTGTAAGGATTGGTTTATATTCATTGCTGAAAGAACCATGCAGGTTTTGGGACTTCAATTCGATTCTGTGGATCATGTTCGCCACTCCTTATGCGATCTCATTTTTTACTATCTCAGCTTTGGGCTTTCTTTTAAAAAGCTTTGAGTTCGTTCCAATATAAACTCCTGATAATACGAGAGCTGCTCCGATTGCATGAGCGGCAGTGAAATTTTCACCTAAAAACAAGGTAGCCATTATGACCGCAGATACCGGCATTACATTGATGAAAATGGATGCCTTCGCGGCGCCAACTTCTTTGATTCCGTTGTAATACATGACGAATGACACGACCGTAACCAAAACGCTCATATGGATAATCGCAACCCAGGTTGTACTTGATGCCTGCTGAACATCCTGCCACGATGTTTCTGTCAGGGCGAAAGGCAGTAAAAAGAGAGTACCGAATGCTACTGCATAGGTAGTCGACTCCACCGAACTGAACTTCTTTAGTACAATTTTACCCACTACACTGTAAAGAGCCCAGCTTACAACCGCACCCATCAAAACAAAATCAATGGGCTCGAATCCAAGTTTAATTAAATTCATCAGATGTCCTTCGGTGATGATGAAAAAGGCACCTGAAAGGGCTATTGCCAAACCAATCACGTTGTTGCGGGTGATGGTTTCTTTTAAAAATAAAGCTGACAAAAGCACGATCAGCACCGGGTTGGAAGCAATGAACAGAGAGCTTTTGATAACTGGTGCATGTTTGCTGGCCAGGAAAAAGAAGATATTATACAATGCGATCCCTGTAAGGCCTAGAACGGCAAATAAGCTGATATCTTTCCAGTTCGGTTTTTGACGGTTTTTCTCCATCACGAACATAAGAGGAAATAAGAGGATGGCAGCCCCAAAAAAACGGAAAAAAGCGACTGTGGCCGGTTCGAAGCTTTGGACCGCGTATTTTCCGGCAATGAATGCACTGCCCCATGTTGACGTGGCAAATGTCAACATCCCATATGTAAGCCATAATTTTTTGTTCATTATATTCCCTTCTTTATGAATGATTTAAATAGTATTGTAGCATTTTTTTCGATAAGCGAAATAAAAATTTAGTAAGTTCTGAAACTTTTTTTTACCAGCTTAAGACAGATTTGGTGCGAAAAGAGGAAAAGCTGTCAAAAGAAAGCCCAACTTATGACAGTTTTGGCGGGAAAAGAACAAAAGCTGTCAGAAGAAAGCCCAACTTGAGACAGCTTTGGTGCGAACAGGGGAAAAGCTGTCAGAAGTAAGTCCAACTTAAGACAGTTTTGGCGCGAATAGAGGAAAAGCTGTCAGAAGTAAGTCCAACTTAAGACAGTTTTGGCGGAAAAAGATGAAAAGCTGTCAAAAGAAAGCCCAACTTAAGACAGCTTTGGTGCGAACAGATGAAAAGCTGTCAAAGAAAGCCCAACTTAAGACAGTTTTGGCGGGAGAAGAGGAAAAGCTGTCAGAAGTAAGTCCAGCTTAAGACAGATTTGGCGCGAATAGAGGAAAAGCTGTCAAAAGAAAGCCCAACTTAAGACGGCTTTGGTGCGAACAGATGAAAAGCTGACAAAAGAAAGCCCAACTTAAGACAGATTTGGCGGGATAAGAAGAAAAGCTGTCAGAAGTAAGTGTAAGTATGCAAAAGGAACATATGAACTCGAAGATTGGATGGAGTCGGATTTGGAGAGGTTCTTGAATCAGACGATTACCAACACAATTAAATAAATGCAATAACGAAACAGAGGCATGAGGCCTCTGTTTTTTATTCGTTAAATAACCTTGGGTCTCCAAAGTTGAGGCTAAATTCGCCTGGTGCAATACCCACTGGGCTTTTTTATAGTTCTTTTTGTATTGTCAAATGGGTTATGTCCGTATGATTCTTAAACATTTTACCTATCAATTAAGGTTTGGCTTAGGAAGAAATAACCATTTTTCGGCCTCGTTCACCTCTAGCCAGGGGATTACATTATGGAAATAATTAGAAAGTTATAGTCTTTGCATGTTACAAAATAGGTTTACACTCTATAAGGATTATTTTAAAAATTTCCCAACAACAACTAATTAATCATTTTCTGAATATTCAGTTTTATAGTACTAAGATTCGACAAAACAGCCAGCCACAAAAGGCTATGGTTGATTTAGCACCTATTTTCACATAGAGTGTGCGACGAAAGGAGGGCAGGAAAGAAGTTCAAAGGAAAAATACTTAGGAGGTAAATGGATGAAACGTAAAAAAAGCCGATTATTATCCGTACTTCTATCAACTGCACTTGTTGTACCATTGCTGCTTCAGCCACAGATCCAGACAGCTGCAGCAACCAACGGAGTCAGTGCTTCTGCAAAGGATGCTGTCCAGAATGCAGAACAAAAAGTGAACAAAAAGCTTTATACGCAGTTTGAGAATCAAGATAAAGTTACGTTCCTGGTAAAAATGAAAGAGCAGGTTAACACCAAGGCTGTTGCTAAAGAGGCTGAGAAGAAAGCCAGCCAGCAAAAAGCTACTCCTGCAAAAACTAAATCAATAAAGCGTTCTACAATTGTATCAGAGCTAAAAGCAAAGGCAAAGGAAACACAGTTCGATGTGATAGAATTCCTTAAGGAGCAAGAAAAAAACGGCGGAGCTAAGGATATTCATTCTTACCATGTCGTGAATGCGATTGCGGTAACAGGTACGAGAGAGGTAATGGATAAAGTGGCTGCTTTCGCCGAAGTCGATAAGATCCTTCCTAATGAAACAAGACAGTTGTTCATACCGGAAAAATCAGCTGTCGCTGTAGAAGATCCCGCAGCTAAAACAAGTTCGATTGAATGGAATATAGACCGTGTTGGAGCACCTGCGGTCTGGGAAATGGGGATTGATGGCAGCGGAATTACCGTAGCTTCGATCGATACAGGTGTTCAATGGAATCACCCTGCATTGCAGGAAAAATACCGGGGCTATGACTCAGCTACTGGGCAGCCGTCACATGAAAACCACTGGTTTGATGCTGTTGCGGGCCAATCTGCACCATATGATGACCATGGACATGGCACGCATGTTACTGGCACGATGGTAGGCTCCGAGCCTGATGGTGGAAATGTCATCGGAGTTGCTCCAGGAGCAAAATGGATTGCTGTAAAAGCATTCACAGCCTCTGGAGGTACAGATGTTGACTTGCTGGAAGCTGGTGAGTGGATCCTTGCTCCAAACGGGAACCCTGATTTAGCTCCAGATGTTGTCAACAACTCATGGGGCGGCGGACCTGGATTGGATGAATGGTATCGCCCAATGGTTCAAGCATGGAGAGCAGCTGAGATTTTCCCAGAATTCTCTGCCGGGAATACGACTTTCAGCAATCCAGGAGGGCCAGGTTCCGTTGCAAACCCTGCCAATTATCCGGAATCAGTCGCAACAGGAGCGACAGACATCAATAATAATTTGGGAAGCTTTTCACTCTTAGGCCCATCACCATATGGCGAAATCAAGCCTGAACTAACCGCACCGGGAGTCAATATCCGCTCATCTGTTCCAGGCAGCGGATATGAAGGAGGCTGGAACGGGACGTCAATGGCTGGACCGCATGTTTCAGCAGCAATTGCTCTATTGCTGCAGGCAAATTCCAGTCTGACTGTTGATGATCTTGAGGAGATTCTATTAACGACGGCACTGCCATTAACAGACAATGCTTATCCTGAATCACCTAATAATGGCTATGGTTCTGGATTGTTAAACGTATTTGATGCGGTTTCCTCGGTGGTTTCTGGTCTGGGGAAATTAAAAGGACAGGTAACAAAGGATGGAGACGACAGTGAAGCACCGGTGTTGGAGCATTCCCAACCTGCCACGGTTTTCGCAGGAATGCCACTGACTTTAGAGGCTTCAGCTGCCGACAACATCAGTGTAACAAATGTTGAAGTGGAATATCAATTGGAGGATGGATCGTGGACTACTGTTTCAGCCGTACGTACTGGCGGAGATTATAAAAATGGAACGTATCAGGCCAATATACCTGGTGAAGCGGTCTCCGGTAACGAGTTCGTATACAAATGGAGAGCAGTGGACTTCGGAGGGAATGAAACGGTAAGTGAATTTACCGTGACAGTCTTGCCTGGAATCACTGTAGGCTATGAACAGAATTTCGAAAACGATGCTTCTGGCTGGACCTCTTATGGAGACGCCAACAGCTGGGAGTGGGGAACGCCGACAAGTGGTCCTGGCTCTGCTTTTTCAGGCGAGAAGGTCTATGGAACGGCTCTAGGTGGAACGTATCAAAACCGGGCGAACATGTCATTGCAAATGCCGCCGATCGATTTACCGGAAGGCAGCAGCTACCTGCAGTTCAAGCAATGGTATAACCTGGAGAGAAATTATGACTACGGCCATGTATTTGTCTCCACCGATGCTGTTAACTGGGTGCAAAAACTGCGCGTGAATAATCTTTCTAATGGCTGGATCGATGGTGAAGTGGATTTAAGTGAATATGCTGGCCAAAGAATTTATGTCGCCTTTAATGTAACAACTGACGGCAGTGTGGTCAGGGATGGCTGGTATCTGGATGATGTAGTATTAACAGATACTCCGCTTGCCGCGCCTGTTAAGGCAAATATATCTGTAGATAATGACGATACGAAGGCTAGCCTGAAAGAGGATGTCGATCCAAATAAAATCCAGATGGCAGTGCCTAAACAGCCAAAGGCAGACAATTCAGCAAGTCTGATGGCATTGCCTATGCAGGCTTCAGTGACAGTTGTTGAATCAGGCCGTTCCGTAAAAACCAACCCTGCAAATGGCAGTTTCGAACTGACACATGCAGCCGGTACCTTCACGGTAGTAGCAGAAGCTTATGGTTTTCGTCCACAGACTCAAACAGTTGAAATTGAGCAGGATGGAGAGGCAACGGCAAACTTCACTCTCGAGGAATTGCCAAAAGGCACATTGACTGGTTCGATCACGAACAAAGCTACAGGTGAACCTGTTGAGGGTGCTACCGTTTACTTGCTGGAAGATGCGAACATTTCACCAGTGGCAACAGATGAAAATGGTCAATACTCGTTGACTGCATATGAAGGGGAATATACTGTAAAAGTAATTGCTCCTCATTTTTACAGTCAGGAGGCAAGCGTTACTCTTGACGGCGATGTTGAACAAAACTTCGAAATCAAGCCGTTCATTGGTTATCCTGGTGAAATCGGCTATGATGATGGCAGCGCTGAGAATGCGCGTGCATTCTATGACGCTGGCAATGGCTGGGCTGTAAAAATGTCATTGGCAGAAGGTAATGACAAAGCATTAGTTACTGGCGGACTGTTCCGATTCTGGGATACAGAATGGCCAGTTCCGGGCGGTACGGATTTCAAAGTGGAAGTATACGATGCAAGCGGCACTGACGGTGCACCAGGAAAGAAGCTGGCGGGACCAATTGATGCTACTGCATTAAGAAACGGTGAATGGACACATGTTGATTTAAGCAGCCATGGAATCGTGGTAGAAGGAGATTTCTACCTTGTTTACATCCAGGCAGGAATCAACACAGCCTCACCAGGCCTGGCAACTGATGAAAACGGTGAAAATGCATTAAGAAGCTGGCAAATGGTCGGCGGAAGCTGGTCGCCTTCTCCAGAGGATGAAGGAAACTATATGATTCGTGCGGTGGTTGATTATGAAGTGACAGCACCAAGCATCGCTTCCCCTGCAGATGGTTCTTTTACAAATGAAGGTACTGTAACAGTAGAAGGATCGGCAGCACCAACAACGACCGTCCATATCTATAATGATGGCGAAGAGGTTGCGACGACAGCTGCAAACGATGATGGCTCCTATGCTGTAGAAGTAACTCTCAATGAAGGTACGAATGTACTGACAGCCAAAGCCTCGACAGGGCAGGGAATTACTGATCCATCAGAACCAGTAACAGTGGTTTTTGATCCGCATGCACCTGAGTTGTCGATTACCTCACCTGCTGATGGAAGCAAATACAATAAAGAAACTGTAACGGTTACCGGCGCAATTGCAGATGCCAACCTTGATGCTGTCACGGTTAATGGATCAGCAGCTACGGTTGAGAACGGAACCTATTCAGCAAGGATCATGCTTGATGAGGGTATAAACGAAATCAAGGTAATTGCGAAGGATAAAGCAGGAAACGTCACTGAAGAGTCTGTAAATATCGATGTGAAATACACGGCTCCAGTGATATCAGACTTAAAACCAGATCAGGATCAAACATTGAAGAAAGGGGAAAGTTTAAAAATCGAGTTCACAAGTGAAGCGAACCTGGATGCAACTTTCGCAATCCACATGCCGTTAACGAGCGATTCTCAGACAACGAATGCGACAGAGCTTCCAATGAGTGAAGTTTCACCAGGATACTATGTGGGATACTATACAGCCACTAAGGATGTTGTCGCAGACGGAGCCATCGTTGAGGTCAAGGCAGTAGACTCCTATGGCAACGAAACAAGGAAAACAGCAGATGGCAAGCTGATCATCAATGTGAAGAAAAAAGGCAAGAAATAGCGTTTTATCTATAGGAGGAGCCTTTCGCTTTTAAGCGAAAGGTTCTTTTTGAGAAAATCTTAAAACGGTTAGGAAAAGGATGAATCTTAACTCTTCTCTTCGAAAAAGGGCATATCCTGGAGTATTCTCCGGCAGTATGAAACTGAAGATGAAAAGGTAAGACTTCTATATCATTCACTGGGATCGGATGGTAATATTATAGATAAGGAGGGATTTTATGGGATTATTGGTGCTCCTTATTGTCCTGATCGGAACCATTGTCTGGCTTATGAAATTCTTATTAAGAAAAGCTCTCAACATTCCTAAGGTTAAAAGGAAGGTATTTTCCTATAATCATATAAATAAAACTCATCGAAACTTTGAGTGGATTTTGCGGATTACAACGCTGATTGCTTATTTAATTTTATTTTATCAATTAATATATGAAAATTTCTCGGTGGATCTTTTTCTGCTGATAATGACATTGCTGTTCACTGCACAAAGTTTTCTGCGAGCTTACTTCGAGTGGAAAGCTTCTGATCAGCCTAAAGAGTCCATCCTTTCCATTGCGGAGGGAGTCCTCCTGATTGGATTCGTCCTGCTTATAATCCAATTTGATGTTCTCTACAGTCTCGCCCCATAATTTACCTTACAGGAAGTACATTTATTTCATGGGGGGAAAGGAATGATGCGTAATGGTTAAGAATAAGAAATATTTGATCCTGGCCATGCTCTTTTTCTTTATTTCGATAGCACTGAACTTTCCGTTTCCTCATGAATATCCTCGTGGCCAGGAAAAATCAGTAGCTTTAGGGTTTCCAATTAACACCATGGATGGAGTCAGTTATATTGGAATCTCTGGCCTTGTTTTATTTATCATCAGTCTGTTTTTTCTGGGGAAGTCGCTCAAAATATACCACAAGCGTATGATATTAATTGCTATAGTATTAGTTGTCTTCCTGCCTCTTGAAATGATAAATGCCTACCAAAAAACGTTTGCGACAGGTATTTACGCCGTCGAGTATGAAAGAGGAGAGAGTTTTTACCGTTTTGAAATGAAAGATGATACAACACTATACGCCGTCTGCCATCTCCCATTTGAAAATCACAGCAATCAGACAGTCCAATTCAACGTTGAATTCTATGAAAAATACCTGTTCGAAGATGACTACCCGATTTTGTCTCTCATGAATGAAGGAGAACCATACGAGGTCACCCTCCTTGGAAAAGAGAGACAAATGGTCAGAATAGAGACTGAAATCGATTTATCCAAGTTAGGAAGAGACTCTTTGAGCGCCGAAGGCTGGGGAATCAATTTAATGATTGTCGATGGGGAAAAAGTCAGGAAGCTATGAGTACAGTCTCCTTATATTATAGAAAAATAAAAAAACTGCAGGGAAGACTTATTTTGAAGCGTTAAATAGCGCTTCTTTTTTCTTGATGAGGTTTTTAATAGGTGTTTTCCCTTATATCTGCTTCGAGAAAATGTCTAAGATTCTCCAAAAGTTTGTGGACTTTTAGACAAAAATGTATATAGATAAATGACTCTGTACTGTTTAATGTAAAGTTGTACATACAATCTAAATTTCATTGTGCAATAGTTACCAGATGTCATGAATAACACCATGCTTCTGGTGTCAGCTTGCTCGGCCAATGCTTATCTGCATGATCTGTTTTTTAAAGTCAGTGGAGGAGATACAGCTTTTCATGAACCTTAAGGGAAAGTTGATAGAAGGAGGAGAATGAGTTGGGAAAAGTTCTTATAATAGGTGGAACCACATTCGATTCGATCATTCATCTGGATAAACTTCCAGAACCGGTGCCTCAAACGATCCACTATGCAGCTTTTACTGAGACAGTGGGTTCTACTGGTGCGGGCAAAGCATTGAACCTTTCGAAATTAAATGTGCCTGTAACACTACATTCTATAATCGGGAATGATGAATATGGGTCGGAAATCCGTAAGAAACTGGATGAGGGCGGTGTCGATTTTGTTTATGACCATGATCCTCGGGGGACAGAGAGACATATCAATTTGATGAGTCCGCAGGGAGAAAGGATATCGATATTTGTTACCCAGTCTTCATCTGAATTGCATCTTAACTTGCACAGGATCGAGCAGCTAATTAAAGAGGCTGATTTGGTTGTTTTGAATATCATCGAGTATACCAAGCAGTTAATCCCGATGATAAAAAAATATAATAAGCCTGTGTGGACCGATTTACACGACTATAATCCCGGCAACCTTTATCATGAGGATTTTATCGAAATCGCAGATTATATCTTTGTCAGCTCTGATAATATGCCTGATTATAAACCTATGATGGAGAAGTGGATATCCATTGGCAAACACCTGGTTGTCTGTACACACGGAAAGAATGGGACGACAGCTCTGACAAGTGATCAGGAATGGCTGGAAAGTTCGATTATTAACGAGTATGTATACAAAGATGGTAACGGCGCAGGTGACAGCTTTTTTTCAGGCTTCTTATTCGGGTTTTTAAAGGGTAAATCAACTGAAGAATCGCTTAAACTAGGAACAATTTGTGCCGGACTTTGTATCACCTCCAAGGAAGTAGCATACGAGGAATTGAATCCTCATTTACTTGATGAAGAGTATGAAAAATATTTCGGTTAACCTGGTGTTATGTTCCTTGTATGGGGGAAAATATCTTCACCATACCAAGGGAGTGATAGAATGTTTGTCGATGGAAAAATTATTTCGGGTGAATTTGATTCATCCATAAATGAATTTTCTTTGCAGCGGGTGAAAAGCTTTGAGACGCAATCCATTTTCAAAGAGTGCCAGATGGAATCTGTCTATAATTATTTGAAGAAACACGAAAACGATCCTGATGGCCAAATCATCACACTTTATGATCAAATGCCGGTCCGGTTGACCCAATCGGAGATTAGTCAATTGCTAAGCGACCTTGAAAGAGTAAAGTTGCTTTACCAATGAAAGCAGGTCTATGAGACTTGCTTTTTCTATTTGCCCACAGGAATATCTACTATTTTTCACGAATAGATACAAGTGAATTTATTATTAGAATTTATGTTAAGTTAGAGAGGAAGAAGTCTTATTCATCCAAAAATAAAACCATTAGTCGGAGGGCTGATACCAGGGATCGTCCTTGGATTATTTTTGAAATTCATCCAATCTATCACAAGCCTGAAAGTGTATACCTTATTGCTGAATGTTGATTATATACCCTTTCTAAAGGAGTTAAAATTATCAGAAGTAGTTGAGTTTGGTTTGCATATGGTGATATCAATTATGCTGGCCTTCGTTATGAACTTTTACATCAGTAGAAAGAAATTTGGAAAAGAAGCAATCCATCGATTTGTTATTAGAGTTAGCTTAATAGTTGGTTTGCTGCTATACCCAACGACACTTCTTTCGGATCGGACACCTTCAATAACAAATGCATATGCCTTTGCTGTCTGGATGGCAGGGCACTGGATTTATGGCTTGGTTTTAGGACGAGTCTTAACAATTAAGGAAGGAGATAGGGTTTGAAAAAGAAAAACTTTTATATATTATCAATCGCTATTTTAATTTTACTTATATATGGAGTTGCCAAATGGGACGATTATCGTGAAAAGAATTTAGTGTCTTTGCTAGATACAAGCAAAATTGAAAAAATCTATTACAACCAGCTTCCGATAATGGATGAAAAGGCAGCATATAATCGTCAAATAACGGAAACGGCTTCAATTCTGGAGCTCATTCATTTCTTAAGTCAATATAATTTGAAAAAAGTCGGTGACCGTGATTTTGTTTCTGAATATCCAGATGAACAATTCCAATTCCAATTGGAATATAAAGATGAGAGAATCACCATGCCTTCATTAATCGAAAAGGATATTCTATTACACGATCTGTATCAATATCACATTACCAATGGGCCTGTGGATTATGAATGGCTGGAATGGTTTTTAGAAAAACATGGAGAAGAAGTATAAAAAGCAGTTAATTATCCATTTATTTGAAACCTAATCCCTGCTGAAACGTATTTTATGTAACAACCAATCTTCTGGAGGTACGTAATGAAAAAGATGCTAATTGTACTGTCAATGACGATTATCGCTTTTTTAACAGGCTGCAGTGAAGAGGAACAGCAGTTAAAAGGATTGGTCTCGGATAAAGAAGGTATTTATGGCTTATACGTCGTTGGTGATGAGGGAGTAGATGGAACCAGGTTAGCGAATGAGGGCGTTGATGAATCGAAAGTTCATATGATTTATCATCCAAAATCGCTGGAAGCAGCTCAAGATTCCTTCTCGACAGCCGGGATTGAAAAAGAACCTGCATATGTAGTTCTGGATAATAATGGAATAGCATTAAAAACTTATGATTATGATGAATTGGTGGAGTTTCTTAAGGCAAATATCGGCAAGTGATACTCAAATAATTAACTACCTATTATGTTGGTCATTATGATTGTATTTTTTTACCATAGACCAAACAACGGATGAAACCAGTAATACAAGGGTTACTTTAATTAAGGAAATATGCTCAATTAAAGGTGTATGATTGGAGCGATTTGCCGAGAAAATTGACCACCATCTTGGCTCTGAGAAGGTGATGGTCGATACAGTAAACCAAATGATGATTAATAAGAAGATTGACAGCCAATACAATTTCACAAGTTTCACCTCGTTAAAAGCTCAGGGTATTGAGCTTTTTTATTGCCCGAAGAGGGGTTTTCCCTGGGATATCGGTAATTAAACCTTTATAAATAACAATAAGAAATTGGGCGAGCTTTATTATAGATAAATAACCTCCGCCCAATCCATTAAGATTCTGATCTATTGTTTCTTATCCGCTTCTCTAATAACTTCCATATAAAAAATAATCGCCTTCATATAGTTATCGATACTAATATGCTCATTCGTGCCATGCATCCTGTTTAGGTCCTCTGATGTCAGCTGCACTGGCAGGAATCTATAGGTGTTTTCGGCTATGCTGTCGTAATGCTTTGCATCGGAACCAGCGAACATCAGATAAGGAGCTATGACTGCTTCATCGTATACATTCCTGGCGCTTTGCTGGATTGTTTTGAAATGCCAGCTGTCAACATCAGATACTCCCGAAGCCTCTGACCCTTGTATTGTCACTTTGATTTCATCGTCGCCAATCGTTTCTTCAATGTATTCCTTGACTTCCTTCAATGAATCACCAGGCATAAGGCGAAGGTTGACAATGGCCAAGGCTTTTTCTGGAAGGGCGTTATACTGCTCGCCAGCTTGGAAAATCGTTGGAGCAATCGTTGTCCTGATCAGCGCGGCAGACGCGGGCTGCTGCAAGAGGATTTTTTCAATCACTGGCTCGAATACGAATTTATTGGCAAACACATATTTCATGCCAAAGCTCATTTCAGGTGCGACAAACTCAAATAATTCTTCACCAGGTCCCTGGAGATCCGCCGGGAATTGAGTTTCTTCCAGCTTGGCAATCGCACCGGCAATCCTGCCAATATTCGTTCGGTTTTTTGGCTGTGATGAATGGCCGCCGCTTCCTTCAATTGACAGCTCTGCAGTCGCAGAACCTTTTTCAGAAACACCGACAACGCCGACGGGCTTATTGACACCCGGAACCATGTTCTCGACGATTGCGCCTCCTTCGTCTAAAACGAAATCAAACTTGATGCCTTTACCATTAAGAGTTTTCACAATCAAGGCGGCTCCTTCATCACCGCCGATTTCTTCATCATGTCCGAACATGAGATAGATATCGCGGGAAGGCTGATAATTTTCTTTGAGCAGGTGTTCTACAGCTTCAAGAATACCTATCACACCGATTTTGTCATCCAGTGTACCGCGACCCCAGATCTTTCCGTCTGCGACTGTCCCGCTGAATGGGGGATGCTCCCAGTAATCCTCCGTGCCTTCAAGGACGGGAACGACATCGTAATGGCTTGTCAAACCAATAGGAAGCTTCGTTGAGTCTGTTCCATTCCATTTATACACAAGCGCATGGCCATTCACTTTTTCAAGCTCAAGCTCTTCATGAACAATGGGAAAGCTCTCTTTTAAAAAGGAAATAAAACGATCGAATTCATCCAGGTCCATTTTGCTGCGGTCCTGGTAGGAAATAGTTTTAAATTGGACTGCCTTTGAAAGGGTATTAATCGCATGATCTTCTTGGATCGTACCGTTAAAGTAATCTGGTGAAGGCTGGCGAGATTCTAAGGTGAGGGCATTGAACATGGTGACAATGATGAAAACTAGGAGCAGACTGCCAATAATCATTAAGGAAAGCTTTAGTTTTTTCATAGACTTCTAGATAACCTCCATTCATTTTAAAAAACCTCTGGTTTCCCAGAGGTTGTTGATTAGGCAATTTCAGGTGCTTGAGGCTGCTGTTCTGGTTCTGGAACAAAGGCTAGAATAACCATTCCGATAACAAAAAGGATGACGAGGCTGAACACTCCCATGCTCGAATTTCCTGTCAGCTGTGCTGTCAGCCCCACCATAAGCGGTCCCATGATTGAAGCGAACTTTCCGAAGATATTATAGAAACCGAAGAACTCATTCGCATTGGCTTTCGGTACCAATTTTGCAAAATAAGAACGGCTTAAAGCCTGGATACCGCCCTGGGATGTGGCAACTAGCATTGCCAGGATCCAGAAGTCTGTCGTTGTTTCAAGGAAGTAAGCATAAATACATACAAAGATATAAACCGTAATTCCGACATAAAGCATTTTTTTGCCGGTAAAACGCTCGGATAATTTTCCGAATAAGATGGCGAATGGCCAGGCGACTACCTGGGTAGCAAAAAGGATGATTAATAGGTTAGTAGAGCTGATGCCTAAATCGGTTCCATAAGCTGTAGACATGGTAATAATCGTTCCGACACCGTCAATGTAGAAGAAATAAGCTAATAAGAATAAAAATAATGCCCTATATTTGCGGATTTCCTTAAAAGTTTTCCCTAAACGCCTAAAGCTTTGCAGCACCATTTGCGGCTCGCGTTCGATATAATGCTTTTGATGTACATTTTTAAACATGGGGATGGAGAAAAGTCCCCACCAAAGGGCGGTAATAATGAAAGCTGTCTGGCTAGCTAATGTCATAGAAATAGGAAGGACCTTTGTCTGGGCTAGAATAATGATTGCGATACTGATGATAAATGGGATCGTACTTCCGATGTAACCCATCCCGTATCCGCGTGCCGAAACTCTGTCCATCCGTTCATCTTTCGTGACATCAACGATAAAGGCGTCGTAAAAAACATTGGAACCTGTCGATCCTAACACAGCAAGGGTGTAGACAACCAAAAGCATCAGCCAGTTCCCGTTCGGCACGAAGGCAAGACCTGCTGTAAAGGTGATTCCTAACGTGAAGAATATAGTGAAGAAACGTTTTTTCATTCCTTGATAGTCCGCAATCGTTCCCAGGATCGGGCCAATCAATGCCAGAATAAAGGTAGCAATGGCTATTGTGTAACCCAAGTAGGCGGTCGAATTTGACAGGCTCACACCAGCCTCGGTAGCGGAAGCTTTGTAAAAGAGCGGGAATACAGCCGTCGAAATGATAATCGAATAAGCCGAGCTAGCCCAGTCATAACGGATCCAGCTGCTCTCTTCCTTCGTAAAACCTTTCATCTTTTTGCCCCCAATAAGAATATATTTTTGTAATACCGGCTCAACCCGATAATAAGTTTGTTGCAACCGGAATTAAATTCAACCTGACCGTAATTAAAACTGCAGCAACCGGAATTAAATTCAACACAACCGTAAATAAAACTATTGAAACCGGAAATAAAATTCAGCCCAACCTTTAATAGAAACTGTCTCAATAGGAGATAAAACTTTCCTAACCAAAAATTCCAATCCAACTGGTAATATACTTCGCTTAAAGTCTGCAAAAGACCTTCTTTCCTAGTGCTAAATATCCAAAATCCCTTCGATGATGGATCCATCTGTATCTCCCAGGTCGAGACCGAGCAATCGGGCAAAGGTTGGGCCTTCGTCTGTGAGGTGCATCGACCTGACTGAAATTCCAGGGCGAATGCCTTTTCCTGCAGCGAAGAAAACAGTGTGATATCCCTCTTTTTCAGGAGAATATCCATGGCAGGCAAAGGTGTACTTTTTCGACTTGGCATCCTGTTCAGTCACTTCCTCGATATAGTCACCGTCAATTGCCTCGCTAAAATAAAATCCTCTGCTGGCTTCAAGCATCCTGAACGCAGTGCCATCAGCTCCTTTTGCGTTTGCCTCGGCACCTGTAATGGCTGCTTCTATCCCATTGCCGTCATCCTGTAAAAGCTCCGCCAAAATTTCCGTAACTGCGTTTTTGGAAGCATCATCGTTTGGATCTTTTACATATACATAGGCCGAGCCGTCACAACTCTTGCAATAGGCTTTCCATTCGGTCACTTTACCCGCAGCATTGGTTTGGATAAGTCCTCGTTCTTTAAATAATACGTTCAATTTGATTACTTTAGACTCATCAAGTGCACTGTGGTCACCAAGAATGGCAATGGTTGAGTTGTCTGCTATTCCAGCCTCATTGAGAGCATTCATAATGCGGCCCAGTCTCTCGTCATGACGGTTAAGAGCCGCGATAGCTTCTTCTGATGAAAATCCGTGCATATGGCGTTGGGAGTCAAGATCGACAAAATGGATCAACATCAATTCCGGCTTCCTCGTTTTAATTGTTTCAACTGTTGCTTCGAGAACGAAATCGTCAAGCTCTGGCTGGCTCAGGCCGTTTCTGATATGGCCGAATTTAGAATTCATTTCAAGCTGGTAACGAGGACTTCCGTTGAAAAGAGAAACGGGAATCTGATGATGCCAAGGACGGTTAGCAAATATTTCAGGCATGTTGTAGTCAATATCGGCTTTTGCCGTTACCGGCCATAATAATGCGGCAGTTTTCATGCCCGCCTTTTTTGCTTCATCATAAAGAGTTGTCCCTTTTACATGACGCCTGTGCCAGTACCAGTCAGGAGAAATCTTGCCAGGCTGGATGAAGGTATTGTTGACAATGCCATGCCGATTAGGGTAATTACCGGTTACAATTGTCGCATGGCAAGGATAGGTTACAGAAGGGTAGATGGTTTCTACCTTGGTACAGAAAGAGCTTTTCTCTATAAAAGCCTTAAAATTTGGCAGTTTTCTTAGCAAAGGGACATCATGCTCAGAAAGACAGTCAAAAGAAATGACGATTAAGTGGTCTGTCAGTTTTGTCATGTCAGCCTCCAAAAGGTTTATATACTAAATATAGCAGAATAATTTGGGGGAAATAATAAGATTTTCCTTTTTCCGATGGAAGGAATTACTGATCTATTACAGAAGTTATTAAGTATCTGAAATAACTGGAGGAAATGAGGATGGAATTAGTCGACAAAGCCTTGCAAATTGCTTCTTTGGCACATGAGGGGCAATATCGTAAAAATACAAAAATACCATATATTGCTCACCCGGCTGCAGTCGGGATGATTTTACAAAAAGCGGGATACCGAGATGAAATGATTGTAGCTGGAATTTTGCATGACACAGTAGAAGATACAAATTTAACTATGGCTGATATTGAGCGTGATTTTGGAAGGGAAGTCGCCATGATCGTCGAAGGATGCTCAGAACCTGACAAGTCAATGTCCTGGGAAGAAAGAAAAGAACATACAATTGAATTTTTAAAAAATGCAACTGAAGAAATCAGGATAGTTGCCTGTGCGGATAAACTGCATAATGTCAGGTCTATTCGCCAGGACGCTGAACATTCCGGCGAAGAAGTATGGAGTAGGTTCAAGCGCGGGAAAGAGCAACAGGAATGGTATTACAGGAATGTTATACAGAGTCTTGGGCATGCATCTGAATTTCCACTTCTGGAGGAACTTAAATTGGAAGTTGAAAGATTATTTAAAGATTAACTTACTAAAGTCTAAGCATTTAAACTCAGATAAGGTAATACGGATTTGGCTAAAAATAACTCAGGAAGGGTGTTCAGTATTGGGAGTGTTATCTTCGCCAATAAAAACCAAAGTAAATAATGTATTCATTCACGTAATCAATTTAAAGGAATCTGCAGAATGGTATTCAAACCTGCTGGGAATACCTTTTGATCCTGATAAGGTGGAATCACCAGTTTATAATATACCTGTGACATCAGAAACAGGATTAAGCCTTGACGATCACACCTTCGATCCTGGCTTCAATCTGAATCCTTCAGAACATGTTCTATTTAATTTCCTTGTAGATGATGTAGAAGAAGCCTATACTTTTGTAAAATCAAAGGGGATAACAATTACAAGAGAAATTGAGCGCATCGGAGATTTTGCATACTTTAATTTCCGAGATCCAGATGGAAATGTACTGATGATTTGTAACTGTTAGCTTAATGATATTTGAGGATTATTTTACCAAATGAGATATTAATTTCCGTGATTCAATTGAATCTCCCATGGGTAAAGATAGGTAATCCTAACAAGGGGTGATAAAAATGAAGACGAAAGAAAGACTGTCCAAAGAAGAGCTATTAAAGCAAATCCAGAATAGTGATGGCAACTTAAGAATTTCGTCGGTATCCTCAACGGAAGAAGGGGAAGAAGTAATCGCCCTAGCTAAACATCTTGAACTTGAAGGCAAAATCGTATTATTGGAATACTGTTTGGATAAAAAGCCACTGGCTGTATCCCTGAAGACTAAAAATCCTGATTAAAAATATACACTCATAAGGCGAGCCACTTTAAAAGTGGTTCGCCTATTTTGAGTATTTTACTTTCTCATAAATTACTTTTTCTTCTTTTTACCTGGATCGGCTGTCACTCCAGGTTTCGCTTTCGCTTCCAAAGTGACCTGCACATGGTAGGTTTTCTCATCTACCGCCAGTACACTTTCAACTTTTCCTTTGCGACCCTTCAGTTTGAGGTTCTCGCCAACCTCGGGCACGCGTTGTAACAATTGATTCAGCACCTCATTTTTGTGATCATAAAAGTGGACAACAAACATCTAAATCACCTATTTTCTAGAGTATTGGCTTTCCTATCACTAACATATTTGCGAAATGCTAGGTTTAGAACTGATTAATAGTAGGAATTATAGTAGGTTGATTTATTGCGCAGCAGGGAAGAATTTTTAGTGATGACATAAGATAGTGTTTTTACTTATTACGTGGAAGTGAGATGCTATCAGGAAATATGCCGGAGATGGAATCGTGCCAGGTTTATCGAGACAGAGCAAAAAGCTGTCACAATAAAGCTGGATTCGTGACAGCTTCACGAGCAAAGGGCGATAAGCTGTCACAATAAAGTCTGATTCGTGACAGCTTCACGAGCAAAGAGCGAAAAGCTGTCAAAAGCGCAACAATACTAGGAGGTTAATAAAAATGAAACCATATCAATTCCCTGAAGGTTTTCTATGGGGAGGGGCTACGGCTGCAAACCAAATAGAAGGTGGATTTAACGAAGGCAATAAGGGCTTGAATGTCGCGGATGTTCTGCCAGGAGGAAAAGCCAGATACGATATTTTAACAAAACCTGGTTTTGATTTTGAAATCAAGCCTGATCAATACTACCCGAATCATGAGGCGATTGATTTTTACCATCGATATAAAGAGGATATTGCTTTGTTTGCGGAAATGGGATTCAAGGCTTTCAGGATGTCAATTGCCTGGACACGGATTTTCCCAAATGGCAATGAACTCGAGCCAAATGAAGAGGGACTTGCTTTTTACGATCGAGTATTGGATGAACTGCACAAGTATGGGATAGAGCCGGTTGTGACCATATCCCACTATGAAATGCCGCTTCATTTGGTGAAAAAGTACGGAGGCTGGCGGAACCGACAGGTTGTCACTTTCTTTGATAAATATGCCAGAACCATTTTAAATCGATATAAAGATAAGGTTAAATGCTGGATGACGTTCAATGAAATCAATAGTGCTCTAGTAATGCCGATCAACGGCCTTGGTTTTTCGATTGAAAAAGATGAGGATCGATACCAGCCAACTTTCCAGGCGTACCATCACCAATTAGTAGCAAGCGCAATGGCAGTTAAAGCTTGCCATGAGGTCATTCCCGGCTCGCAAATCGGCTGTATGATTCTTTTTGCCCCTGTTTATCCATTTGACAGCAATCCGGAAAACGTCCTGCATGCACTCAAAGAAGAGCAGCTTTTCAATTATTTTTGCGGTGATGTACAGGTTCGCGGGGAGTACCCTTCCTTCATGAATCGATACTTTAAAGAACACGATATCGAATTAGAGATCGAAGAAGGTGACATTGAGTTATTGAAGGAAGGTACCGTGGATTATGTTGGATTCAGCTACTATATGTCACGTACGGAGAAAAAGAAGAAGGCAGATGAGGATGCATCAGAAGGAAATATCATTGGCGGAGTGCGGAACCCATTCCTTGATGTAAGCGACTGGGGCTGGGAAATCGACCCTGTTGGCTTGCGTATCAGCCTTAACAAGCTATACGATCGCTACCAAATTCCTCTATTTGTCGTCGAAAATGGCCTGGGAGCCTACGACCAACTCGGAGATGATGGCAGTATAAACGATGATTACCGAATTGACTATCTCCGTGAGCATATAAAAGCAATGGGTGAAGCGATCGAAGATGGAGTGAATTTGATGGGCTATACCAGCTGGGGATGTATCGATATGGTCAGCATGTCAACGGGCGAGTTTTCAAAAAGATACGGCTATATTTATGTGGACAAGCATGACGATGGCAGCGGAACATTAGAACGGAAAAAGAAAAAGTCATTCTACTGGTATAAAGAAGTGATTGAAACCAACGGGCAAAAGCTGTAAAGGATTCTGAAAGGCTGCCGGCTAAGTCGGCAGCTCTTTTTTATTGTAGAAAATTCTTTTGCTAAAAGGAAAATCCACGATTTTGTCGAATAATACCCTGTTATAATCCTATCAATAGAGGAGGTATACTTGTGTTTTTATATAAAATAGATGAGCAATTATCCTTGAAGCTTACCGAGGTATCTGATGCAGAACAACTATTTGCACTAACTGAAAGGGCAAGGGATTATTTAAAAGAGTGGCTCCCATGGCTCGATTTTACAACGGACGTTGAAGATACAAGAGAATTTTTAACAGGAACAATGAAAGGCTACGCCGAAAATAAGAGTATAACGACCGTTATTTTGTACGATGGAGAAATCGTCGGAACGGCAGGTTTCAACAGTATTAACTGGTCAAATAAAACTGCTTACATTGGGTATTGGCTCGGGCATGAATACCAGGGCAAAGGTATCATGACCAAGGTTGCCAGGGCATTAACTGATTACGCTTTTAATCATTTGAAATTGAACAAAGTTGAAATCAGAGCGGCAGAGGAAAATAAAAAGAGCAGAGGGATTCCTGAAAGACTAGGGTTTGTGGAAGAAGGCAGAATCAGGCAAGCCGAATGGCTTTATGATCACTATGTAAATCATGTTATTTATGGAGTTTTAGCAGAAGAGTGGGCCGAGAATAAAGGCAGATAATTGGAGGAGGGAACATGCTATTCCAAAACGGCAGTTTAATGGTTCGCAGATTAAGAGAACAAGATAAACACCTATTAGCAAAATGGCTTTCTACTCCCGAGGTTCTTGAATACTATGAGGGAAGGGATAACCGCTTCGATTTAAATAAAGTGGACCAAGTTTTTTACGCTTCGGAAGACGAAGGTGTTAAATGCATTATTGAGTACGAAGAGAATTCGATTGGCTATATACAATTTTATGAATTAGATCAGGCCACTAAAAAAGTGTATGGATATGAGACGGGAAGAATATTTGGAACTGACCAGTTTATCGGCGAAGTCGACTATTGGAATAGAGGGATTGGAACATTACTGGTTAATTCCATGACAGAGTTTCTTTTCACCCATATGAAAGCCGACAAAGTCGTCATGGATCCTCAAGTGTGGAATGAGCGTTCAATAAATTGCTATGAAAAGTGCGGCTTCAAAAAAGTTAAATTTCTGCCTAATCACGAATTTCATGAAGGGGAGCTGCGTGATTGTTGGTTGATTGAAAAAACAAATATCTAATGGATTGGGACCTTCAAAATAAAAAGTTATAGAATGGTGAATGCATGAAGGCTATGAAAGAATATTTAATTCAGAACAATATTTCCCCTGGTATTGATTTTCTTAAAGATTTTCTTTCAAAAGGGGCAGGAAATGATGATTTCACTCAAAATCAAATTCTAGGAGGAGTTAAAAGCAAAAATAATTTCTGTACGTATGAGGCATATAAGGAAGGAAATTTGGTGGGGTTACTAACAGCGTGGACATCAGATTTTCACCCTTATTGTACATACTTCTCCTTGGCCACAAATCCTTTCTTGGATAATAAAGCAGAAGCTTTATTACTACAGTCATTATATAAGACACCGGGAATTAGGTTTCCACTGCAAACGTTGATTTGGGAGACTTCATATCGGCTTAAGACGTTTTATGAAGACAATGAATTTGTTGAAATCAGAAGAACCTATATGCCAATGCTAAAAAGCTCGAAAATCGAAATTAACCGGGTTTTTGCGGATATTGCGTCACATAAGCTTACTATAAAGGACCTTTATAGTATCAAAGATAATGATCTACTTAAATTTAAGCTAACAATGCTTATTAAGGAGAACTATAGCAGAACTCACTCTAAGAATCCTGTTGGTGAACTCGATTTCCTTAAATGGGAAAAATTAATCTTTAATAATGAAACCAATCAAAATGGTAGCTACATTGCTTTAAAAGACAATGAAATCATAGCTTATACGCTATTACATTTCTCTGAAACACCTAATAGGTTTGAATTCGGATGGAGAGGGACTAAGAACTATACTGATATTAGAGTCATGTTAATGCTGACAGCTCTTCAAGTGAATTTCGCAGCAGAAAATGGTGTTGACTTTATCGAAGCAGAAATAGATACGACTGATCATTTTGCCATTGAGATGTTAAAGTTCTTTCCTTTTTCTTCAGCCCCGGCTTTATTGACTTTTCAAAAAAGGGAAAATCGATAAAACTAATAATAAGGAGTAAGTAATGAACCTTAAAATCTTACCATTAACCTCCAAAACCTACCCTGAAATTATACACGAGAATAGTACAGAGTTGCCTAATGCCAATAGCCTTAAAGTTAGGTTATGAAGAAAAAGCGGGAATCTATGGCTTAACAAAGCAAGTCCCTGAATAATTCATTTGAAGTGAGCAATAATTGCTTCCGAGTATTGTAGGAATAGGGTACATTAAAACCAATAAAAGTCTATAAATGTTGTTTCTATCAAATGCTCAGGCAAAGTGCCTGAGCATTTTTGAAGTTGCCCTTTATAATAGCGATTCCGCTCCGTCTATATAGACTTCTGTCCCTGTAATATAGGAAGACATGTCGGAAGCGAGAAAGAAGACGAGGTCTGCTACCTGATCTGGCTTTCCGGCGTGTTCCTCCAATGGTTGATTGCCCTCCGGATATTCAACTGGGATTTTAATTTTTTCGAGATCTTTCTCCTGCGGAAAGGTGTTTTTGCCTATGTTGGTTTCGATTGCGCCTGGGCAGATGATATTGACCCGGATTTTATACTGAGATAGCTCGAGTGCCGCCATTTTTCCGAATCCTGTCTGCCCGATTTTCGAAGTACTGTAAGCAGACATACCGAAATTCTTATAGATCCTGTTTCCGTTAATAGAACTCGTGATAATGACGCTGCCGCCGTGCTTCTTCATATGGGGGATTGCATATTTTACGGTAAGAAAGGTTCCCTTGAGGTTCGTGTTGATCGTTTCGTCCCAATCCTCTGGAGCAAGGTCTTCAATTGGGGCGATGACACCATTGATGCCTGCGTTGGCAAAGACAATATCAACTTTCCCCCAGGCATCTATAACCTTTTGATAGCTTCGTTCCATTTCGTCTGGCTTTGCGATATCACATTCAACGATCAGTGCGCTCCCGCCGGCCTCTTCAATGGACTCCTTAACATCCCTGGCGTTTTCTTCCTTCACATCAATCAATGCTACCTTTGCACCCTCCTTGGCAAGTTTGAGTGCTGCTGCTCTTCCTATACCGGAGCTGGCACCTGTTATAAAAGCGACCTTCCCATCTAATTGGCTCATTTTTAGTGCCTCCTTCTTGGTGATGTGGATATTGTTTAACTATGCCCCATTTATTGAAAAATAAAACTGTGGCAGCTAGCAAACTGTCATTCTATGAAACCTTTTCCAAACTAGTACGTAATAATAATAAGCCTCCTTATTTTATGGAGGATTTTTTTTCAATAGGATTTGTCGAATGAAAGGATAATTTGTAATTTTATCAGTGCAGGAGGTTGAACATAAATGGACAAGCAGGAAAAAGTTATTACTAAGATTGATGAGCTATTGACTGAATTAAAATCGGGAAGAGAGGAAAGCGCGGCTTCCCTGGCTGCACATTCAGTGAGACCATCAAAGCTTAGTATGCTTAGCAGCAGACTAATGATTCTATTTTTCATAGCTTCAGTCATTGGTGCTGGCATTTGGTATGTTTCGGGGAACACGGGTAAGGCTGAGTCGTCTGTATTCATTGAACAAGTCCACGGCTTGGCAACATTGGCAACAGCGGAGGCACATGTGAAGGTCATCCTTGAGCAGGAGGATAATGAGTTATTTGGGGAGAAAATCAACTTTAATATACCTGGCACAAAGCGTGAATGGCTATTGATTGTTCCAGCAACCGTGATAGCGGGTGTTGATTTGCAGGAAATCGATCAAGAAGACATAAAGGTTGATGAAGAGAAAAAGGTAGTAGAGATTGTACTGCCACAGGCAAAATTCATTCAAGAACCATCTGTTAAGATGGACGAGGTCAGGACATTTTCAGATGAAGGAATTTTTCGTGGAAAAATAGAGTGGGACCAAGGATTCAATTTGGCAGCAATAGCCCAGGAAGAAATTAAGCAAGAAGCAATAGAAGCAGGTATTTTACAAAAAGCTGATAAAAATGCTGAAACAGTATTAACGGAGTTTTTCGGCCATTTGGGATACAATGTCATTATAAATAGAAGATAATAATGTTATGTTAACAAATAGATGTTAAAAACCAGAACAGCAATTAAGTTGGGGTAGAACATCCGTCTAAAAAATAATAGAACTTATTAAATATTTTCAGCCATCTTGCAAATATTAATAATAAACCCAAGTGTTGGGGAGGTTTATATTAAGACTGGTTAGCGGGTCGCTACAGCACTTAGCCATTTGACAATAGACTAAAATGAGGTGAAATGGATGAGGATTTGCGAAGTTTGTGGACGAAAAGATGTTTCAGAGAACAAAGAAGAAAAGCTTTTCCAACCTGTGAGGCTTCATGTATGCGAGAGCTGCAAGCAAGACCGGAGGATGACACCTCTGGGGGATTGGGCATTTTAAAATCAATCCAGGCGCAGGCCTGGATTTTTGCTCTCGATTCGAGAGCCTAGTTTTCATCCAAACCATCAATAGAGACAAGCTGCCTTTCTTCATGAGTTCCTCTTGGTGAAATGACCGCCATGCTTGAAGTAGAATCGATGCTTTCAATCCAGATTGGCACACCATGGTAATGGACAGAAATTTCATTTTCCGCAGCTAATATTTCCTTCACACGTTGTAAGTCCATAATTCTCTCACCTCATATTTAAAATATCCATTCAGATGATTAGGTATGTATGATGATCGTGGTTGTGGAAAAAGAAATCTAAAAAAGCGAACCAAGCTGATAATTTTGGTTCGCTTTTGCCGATTATTCAGTTAGGTCTTTAATCTTCTTCCCTTCAACGTAAGAGGAAATTTGCAATCCCAGAAGTTCATAAATAGTGGGTGCTATATCAATATTAGAAACTGGATCTATCTGTTTACCATTAGGGATGTCAGGGCCCATAGCCATAAAAACTGCTTTCAGTTTCTCGCGTTTCGGGTTACCGCCATGCGTGCCATAATCGGGAGTTGGTTTTACGATATGCGATTCACCCTGGCCCATTATATACCCGGGTGAAGCCATTAATAAAACATCTCCGGCATTTCGCTCCTTCGACTTTTTACTTTGGGATATTTTCTTTATATCCTCATAGGGGTGGACACTAGCATTCGTAAGATAACCAAATAAATCTTTTGTATTTTCTTTTACACCGTTAAAGGATAAATTCACTGTGCTTTTCCATATTGCTCTCAGTTGATGCTTGATGACAGGACCGTTTTCATTCCTGTTCACCTTGATTCCCTTGAAGGCCTGGATGATTTCGTTACGCACCTGTTCATAGTTATCTTCTGGAACAATTCCATGCTTTTCTCTCGATTTTAAGTTGATGTACACATGAGCTGCCGAACCACTTGGTATCGCGATTGCTTTTGACCTTTTATAATCAATTTTTCCATCAGAATCCAATACAAGAAGACCATTATCCTTCAAAACTTTATTGGGCTCTAATGCTGAGTGCGCCGGTTCCATGCCATGGTCAGAAACAATTAAGAGATGGTCATTCCCATCAAGGGACTTAACGGTCTTGCCAACCACCTTGTCAGCAACCTTATATGACCATTCAATATATTCCATGTACTTTTTTGATTTTTCAGGTGAGTAATCAGGCTGTCTCGGATCTGTAAGCAGATACTTGTGCTCCTGATGGTCAATTTGTGGTGCATAGAACATCAGCAAATCTGGCTGATACTCATTTTTGATGAAAAGTGATACATCTGCCACCCAATTGACAAACCTCTCCGAAATCTCTTCATATTCCTTTCTGGAGATCCAGCCCTTTTCCAATGCTGTATCATCATCCTGAGGGGGGAAGAAACCGAATTTGTTCCTAATTATGTCAGCAAACCCTTTAGGTCCATCAATTTGGCCTGATGTCACCTCTGAACGGTACATCACAGCATCTTTGGCCAATCCCGGGTCTGCAGTAGTGAACTTGAACCAGAAGCCTGCAGTTTTGCTTTCCTTTACCGGCAGGCTGACTGAGCCCCATTCTTTAGGACTGACTCCATTATGAACAGTTGTTTTATTGCTTGTCACAATAAATTTATCGTAATTCTTTTCCTGGTCGTTGGTTGAATCATATGCCAAAACATGCATTTTCTTGTTTTTACTGTCCTCGACCTTGATCGTGAAGGATGCTTCCTTCAATGGGCTAAAGCTAGACGGAGGGTTGTTCCAGCCTGATGCTTCTGAGAATCTGAGTTTTTCCTGTTTGCTGGGGGACCATGTATCCCCATAATAAATCGTATAGTCAGCCTGCTTCCCTATGGAAGGGTTTGCTCCGGCAAACGCAACTGTTGCAGTTGTTTTTCCCTGCTTCCGGGCTGAGACCCATAGTGGATCTACCTCAAATTCACTTAAGAAGGCACTTTTCTGGTTTGTCATTGCTGCATCTTTCTGTTGCCAGGCATTGCTAACAATGGATGTTTGCAGCGGAGTTGCTCCAGTTGCAATAGCTGCGTGTGATGGGGCAGTAAGGGACGGGCTGACTGTCTTGGCATATTTGGCAATTGTTCCTTTTTTAATAACATTCTCTATATTAGGCAGTTTGCCGTCTTTTACATAACTCCTTGTGAGATCATTGCGCATGCCATCAAAAGAAATAAGAATGACCTGTCGATCCCCCGCTGCATCAGCCAGTGGTACATTGATGGTTAAAATAGTCATAAATAATAGAACGATTGCTTTAAAAAATCTTGTTGTCATAAATTCTCCCTGCTTTGATGTTATATCAGGCATTTACCTATTTTTAAGGTGAGTAAAACTATTAAAAAAATGGTTATTCAGCTGCCAGGCAATCATAAAATTGCTGCTCGATAAAATCTGCATAAATTCATGATAAATTTTATATAAAAGGAGGGCGAGTTAGTATGAAACTAAACCGCAGATTTAAAATAGTATTGGTGTCCATTAGTACAGTATTATTTTTAACAGCTTGCTCAGGTGAAGAAGAGAAATCCAGCACTGGAGATCACAACAGCCATGCAAATATGGAGCATTCTGGATCGGGTGAGTTACCCGAAGGGCTGAAGGAAGCTGCTGATCCAACATACAAAGTTGGCAGTCAGGCCATTATTAATGATGACCATATGCCAGGCATGGATGGAGCGGAGGCTACTATCGTAGGAGCATATGATACAGTCGTCTATTCCTTATCCTATGACCCGACGAACGGGGGAGATCGTGTAGAACAACATAAATGGGTCATCCATGAAGAGCTGCTTGATGCCGGAGCAGAACCATTGCAGCCGGGTGATGAAACTACAATCAATACCGATCATATGGAAGGAATGCAGGGAGCAAAAGCGGTCATTGATTCAGCCGAAGAAATGACAGTCTACATGGTCGATTTCACGCCAACAGATGGTTCTGAAAAAGTAACGAACCACCAATGGGTAACCGAAGATGAACTTGAGCCTGCTAATTAATATTGAAGATTACCAAAATCATGCAGGATTGTCCCTTTTTAGTCAGGGTATATAAGTATTAAGACAAGAGGAGGGATGACGCATGAAGAAATTAATCAGGACAGCGCTTAAATGGGGACCTGTTCTATATCCAATTGTAAAAAAAATGATGAATAACAGGAAATCATCCTCAATTAAAACAAGCTATTCAAAATAAATGAAAATCCGGGACCGTACAGTAGTCAATTTAGGCTGCTGTGCGGTTTTACTTTGTTTTAGGCTTTTTGTCACCCTTTGTTGCTATTGACCACAAAGTTGCAAATCAACCTTGTATTATGTTTTGGTTATGCTTCATTACACTTGTTTAACAGTTTTTAATGCTATAAGTGATAAATAATCTTTATATTTCAGACTATTGTTCATGTTATAATGTTAAAATGAATCATAAACTGTGTTTTAGTATTGATAATACATGAAGCTGGCTTGCACGGGTCTTTTAAAAGGAAGGTATCTATGGTCGAGGAAAATATTACGAGAATTGAAATGAATGGCAAGGAATACATACTGATTGGAACTGCACATGTTTCAAAGCACAGCGCTGAGCAGGTGAAGGAGGTAATTGAAGCTGAGAGACCTGATTCTGTCTGTGTTGAATTGGACGAGCAGCGTTACCAGACGATTACCGAAGGTTCAAAGTGGCAGGAGATGGATATCATCCAGGTCATCAAGGAAAAACGCGCTTCTCTTTTACTAATGAATCTCGCTATTTCTTCATTCCAAAACCGGATGGCGAAGGAGCTTGGTATCAAAGCAGGGCAAGAAATGATCCAGGGAATAGAATCTGCAAAGGAAGTCGGAGCAAAACTTGTGCTTGCAGACCGTAATATCCAGATAACTTTTTCACGAATATGGGGTAACCTTGGCTTAAAGGGAAAGGCAATATTGTTAAGCCAAATCATAACCAGCATCTTCAGCAGGGACAGCATTTCAGAGGAAGAGCTCGAAAAGCTGAAGGAACAGGATACAATCAACGCAATGCTGAATGAATTCACTGAGACATTTCCGCGTTTGAAGAAGCCATTGATTGACGAGCGTGACCAGTATTTAGCTCAGAAAATCAAGGAAGCACCTGGAGAAAAAATCGTCGCTGTCTTGGGTGCAGCACACGTACCTGGAATTAAAGAAGAGATAAAAAAAGATCATGATCTAAATAAACTACGGGCAATTCCGCCGAAATCGAATTGGCCAAAGGTCATTGGCTGGAGCATTCCTATCTTGATCCTGGCTATTATCGTCTATACGTTTTTAGCTAACCCAACTGCCGGTTTCGCCCAAACTGTCAGCTGGATCTTATGGAATGGCAGCCTTTCCGCCCTGGGAGCAGCAATCGCAATGGGGCACCCATTGACCATTTTGACAGCTTTTATAGCAGCCCCGATAACTTCATTGAACCCTTTGCTTGCCGCAGGCTGGTTTGCCGGATTGGCACAGGCTTATATCCGGAGGCCTAACGTAAAGGACTTTGAGACACTATCAGAGGATATTTTTAGTTTAAAAGGATTCTGGCGGAACAAAGTCAGCCGAATCTTGCTGATTGTTGTACTTGCCAATCTGGGGAGCTCGCTCGGAACCTTCATTGGCGGCGCTGACGTGATCAGGGTCTTTATCGAGAACTTATAGGGATATGAACGAAATCATTTAGATTTCGTTCTTTTTTTATGTTTTTTTTATAAACTTCGCCTGTTTTACACAAGGTATGCTCAAAAGTCCTCCTGACGAGAACTTTAATGATCTGAACGCGGAATCTTCTTTGTAAAGCACCACCCAATGGTAAAACAGCCTTTTTTTCTAAAATAAAAGAAATATAAGAAGAAATTTGGCGAAAAAGGAGGAACTCTGTTACATAAAATGGAATATAAAAAGGGAAAGATTTTACAATGGAGTGATACTGTGAACGTTTTAAAACCTGCTTTGTCTATTTCAATCCTAATTCATTTCCTATACATAATAGGCATCCTGTTTTTTGCTTACTTTAACAACATGTTTTTAACCAATAACGCTTCTTTTATAGGTGAAATCCCAATCCTTTTGATGTTTTCAACTTTCGTTTTTACTGCAATCATCAGCTTGATCCTCTGGGTTATCAGAAGTACGAATTTAAACAGCTAACACAGCAAAAAAAAAATCATCCTCAAATGTGGGATGACTAGAAGGTGAATGTACAACTATGGTGAATGCTTACTTTTTCTTCTTTCTTTTCGAGTTCTTTTGGAAATCATTCTGTCGTTTTGCATCCTGTTTAAAAGCTTCCATTGCCTTGCTGTACAATAAACTCACCTTCAGCACCTCCTTCATTCATTCTTATTACCTTCGTTCCCGTTGACTATGGGTGTAAAACTTAAATTAGGAACAATTTTTAAAAAGGTATATTAGAAATTTTATGAAGGCAGAAACTTGTATTATGCAGAAAAGACGCCCAGATCATCTGGACGTCTTTATTTTACTTTTTATTTACTTGTTTGCCGCTTTTTTTCTGACTCTGCGATTTCGTATTTCCGACCTGAAACTCTGAGCCCAGTTCGATATCATTTCTTTTATCATGCTTTTCAATTTGTTCCCTTGTTTGATCTTTGTTGCTCATACCTTGTCTCGCCATTCTTTTCAGCTCACTTTCCTTCAATGTATCTAATAAAGCCTTATTATTATCTTCATTTAACAAAAAATTATTGATTGGTGATATCTGATTGTCCTCGTATTACTTTGTCATAAAAAACCTGGAATCCATATAAAACTAGGGTTTTAAATAAAAACACTATCGAAAGTTGGAATTTTGTTAAGCGTACCAATGAGACATAGCCAACTTTCTTGAAGATGTTCAGTCCATAATAAGTGAACAGTGAATCAATTAGGATATTGACCAATAAATAAAGGTTAAATTTTTTATAGGTGTATTTCATGATCCAAAATGACCCTATGAAAAATGGTCCCCAGATTAGGGGCATTTCAGCTAATACGTTTGGTTTAATTTTAAACGGAAACCACCACCACTTTCTTTTTTCAGCCAGCCTTCCTTCAAACATTAGATAAATTCCCATGAACAATGTACCGGGCAGGAACTTCCTGAACGTTTGTTTACCAAGAAGAGGCAGCGACAGCCAGGGCAGGACAGCCATTAGAAATATGTAAAGTTTTAAATTCTTCATAAGCAACTCCTTTTGGAATTGATTTTTTTAGTATCTCCACATCAGGATAAAAGATGAATGATATTAAAAATTTCTATCGATCATCATTTCTTACTCTTTTGAACAGTAAGTATAAGAAGGAAAAGGAGGGGGTAAAGGGATGATTTCTCTTTGGGATGAACATTCATTTTGGATTGAAATGCTGCAGGATCACGCTTATTTTGTCAGGGACGGTTTGTCTCCAAATGAATCGGAGTATGTGGAAATTGCGAGGCAATTTATACGGTTATATGGCGAACTTTTAGGCGAGTTACAGTCGATTCCTCGTCAAACAGGCTACCAGGACAGTCAAATGATTGATTTTTCAAGAAAAGCATGGCAGGTTGCTAAAAGCTATTATGATTTTGAAGGTACACTGCAATCATTACGAATTGATAACAAAGTTAACCTTAACTTGTCACCAACCTATTTAAACGGTACATTAAGTGAAAATCAGGAGTATTTACGGATATTGAGCTATCTGGTACAAGGCCAAGAACCAGTACGGTTGTCCGTTACACAGGTGATGGACCTTTGGCTTGAAGACCAGCTTGGCCACGCGGTACTTTTTGAAAATCTCCTCGATCCAATTGAAGTCGAAGCCAACATAGTAACGCAGGAGTACAAACGAAGATTTCAGCTTTACATTGTCCAGAATCACCATTTGAAAAATTATCTTCGGGTAAAACAGCCAGGCTTTGCCCGTCAGCAGGAATTCATCTATGAAGTAGGAAAGACGACGCTGGAAATGGATCATTATATTAGAAAGATGGTGGAAAAGTATAAGGCCAATACACTTTTGAATAAAACAAATCTCCGCTTTCTGGAGCATCACTTTCCAGAAACCTGTTACTTTCTTGCCAGTTTAAGCTACTATGAACCAAGGCTGCAGGCACAAGTCGGCAATTGCTCCTTGTCGAAGCCTTCCTTTTAGGCAAAAAACAACAGCATGAAGTGACCTGTTTGCACCCTGAATTAAAACAACGGGAAGGATCCCGTTGTTTTTTATGTTCGCTTTTACAATTCAATAGGCCATTTTTCTTGATTGTATGCCATGTCCCAAAACATGAATTCATACTGGCTGCTTATGATAAAATGCAGTTTCATTTTTTCTTTTTCTATATTTGACGCTTCCACTGCAAGCTGATCAAGCCTGTTTAGCTGCTCATTTACAAGTTCACTGAACCATTCTCCTCCATATGCTGCAATCCATTCTTGATAAATTTGGACATTGGGGGTGGATCCCTTAAACAATTGTCCAATTTCATGGTAAATCCAGTAGCATGGTAGGATGGCTGCGATGATTTCAGCCAGGCTTCCTGAAGCAGCAACTCGATAAAGATGGGAAGTGTAAGCATAGGCAGTAGGAGAGGGGTTAAACTCCGCTAGTTCTTGTTTTGTTACTTCCAGTTGCTTTAGAAAATTTTCATGCAAACCAAGTTCAGCCTCATAAGTCCCCATGGAATGGGCTGCCATTCTCGAAGTGGTGAACAAATCAGCTGCTCTTGACGCTGCGATTGCCTGTATCCTGGCAAAATGGGAAAGGTAATAGGAATCCTGTAAAACATAATAGCGAAAGGATTCCATTGCTAAATTACCATTTGCAATTCCCTGTACAAATGGGTGATCAAAATTTGCCCGCCAGATTGGATCAGCCTGTCTCTTTAACTCCTCAGTAAAACTCTTCATAAAAATCTCCTCCTCTTCCTGTTTAGCCCAATAAAAAAACCACTTTCCAAAGAAAGTGGTTTTATTGGCACAACAAAAAATGTCCCAAATTCCACTTTCCTACGCTGGTATAAACCAGATCAGGTTCCAAGGGTCTCAAAGTTTCACTTTAATCTCAGCCTTAAATCAAAGGCACCCCTAGTGGTAAAATACGGATATTTAGATTTCATCTGTAATCATAATAGCTTGGCTGTTGAAGAGTCAAGCTATTAAGGAAAAATAAATTGTGAAAAAATTTGGTGCTAATTGTGAACATTATGTGACATTTGTTTATAAATTCTGTTAATATTAAAATTACATACGAAAAAGTGGGGGAATGAGAAGTGGGAAAACTTCTTATGTATTTTTATTTAATCGTTGGATTGTATTGTCTTGTAAGCGGATTCCTGGCATTGATGTCACACGGATTCCAGCATGCAGTATTATCACTGTTTCTGGCAGCATTTAACTTCGCGATGTTCTCACTATTCAAGAAAGAAGGCAAACTGCCACGATTGCGTTTAATCAAAGGACGCAAAGGCGAGATGGCTAAAATTTAGTTCATTAATGAAAAGTGAAGGTTGTTTGAAGTAGAGTAAGGTTGGGACAAAATCCCGGCCGCCTAAGCAAAAGTTGTCCGAAGTAGGGGCATGTTCGGACAAAATCTCGTTGGCCCAAGCAAAGATTGTCCGAAGTAAGAGCATGTTCGGACAAAATCCAGCTGCCTCAACCGAAAATTGTCTGAATCAGCATCAATTATTCAAAATGAGCCCACAAAAAAACCAGGTCACCCCTGAGAGGATGCCTGGTTTCATTTCATTTTAATGCGAGTGTCCAGAAGTCATGACCCAGATGGATCCTGCAACTATGACAACTGCGATAAAAGCTGAATAAATGATATTGATATTATTGGTTACTTTATCATCGCCTTCATTGATGTGCATGAACATGTATAGCTGGATTCCGGCCTGGATAACTGCCAGTGTTCCGATGATCCACATGACTGCCTTCATTGAGAGTGAGCTCTGAAGGGCAATCCATGCTGCTCCGAATGTCAGGACTAGTGACATGAAGAATCCGATGACATGACTGATTGGGAAGCCTTTAGAATGCTTATCCATTTTACATCACCAACCCTTGTAAATAAACAAATGTGAAGATGAAGATCCAGACGACGTCAAGGAAGTGCCAGTACAGTCCGAAGATAAATGCTTTGCGGGCTGTAACAGGTGTTAATCCTCGCTGCAATATCTGGATGATCAGCAGGATAGCCCAGCCAATCCCGATTGTAACGTGCAAACCGTGTGTTCCAAGCAGAACGAAGAAGCTGGATAGGAACGCACTTGTCTGCATCGTAGCACCTTCATGGACATAATGGATAAACTCGCGAACCTCCATGAACAGGAAGCCGCCGCCCAGCAATAATGTGAATACGAGCCACATCAGCATGCCTTTAATATTGCTTCTGCGCATTTCGAAGATCGAGATTCCCATTGTAAAACTGCTTGTCAGCAGCAGGAAAGTCTGGATCATGACATCTCTTACAATAAAAATATCTTTTTGTGTAGGACCGCCTGCATATCTTTCACCGAGCACTCCATACACTCCGAAAAGGGTAGCGAACAGCACGATTTCTGCTCCAAGGAAGACCCAGAAGCCGAGGATATTCATCCTATTTTGTTCTGTCTGGTATTCAAGCGGTAAAGCTGCATTGACTTTAGCTGACATGGTTCTTCACTCCTTTGTTCGCGCCTTTTCTCCATTTGCTTTCTGTCTCAAAGATTTCATCCTTGTGGACATGGAAACCTTCATCATAATCAAATGAACGGAAGGCAAGACCAGCAAGAATACCTAGAGCGGCAACTCCGGCTGCAATCGTCCACTCGAACACAAGCAGGAATCCAGAAATTCCAAATACGACACCCATATAAATTGGAATCCATGTATTGCTTGGCAAGTGGATTTCTTCAATCTCATCTTCAGCAAGCGGCCGAAGTTCATTGTTCTTTTTCATGTGCCAGAATGCATCAAGCTTCGTAACCTCTGGCAGTGAAGCAAAGTTATAATGCTGTACAGGTGTTGCAGTAGCCCACTCAAGTGTTCTTGCATCCCATGGGTCATTGCCGATATTACGTTCAGCGTTACGTGCGCTCCAGTAGATGTTGTACACAAGAGCCGCAAAGCCTGCCGCAAGAATTACTGAACCAACAGCAGAAATCATCATTAATGGACCAAACCCAGTTTCAGCTGAGTAAGTGTACGCGCGGCGGACCGCACCGTCAAGTCCAAGGAAGAACATTGGCATGAACGTTACGTTGAACCCAACAACGAACAGCCAGAAGTGCCATTTGCCGATTTTCTCATTAAGCATATAGCCAAACATTTTTGGCCACCAGAAGTAAAGACCGGCAAAGATCGGGAACACAACGCCCGGAATCAATACATAGTGGAAGTGTGCCACCAGGAATAATGTGTTGTGATACTGATAGTCTGCTGCAGCCATCGCCAGCATGACACCAGTAACACCGCCGATAACAAAGTTAGGAACGAACGCCAATGCCCAGAGCATGGCAGTTGTAAACTTAATCCGGCCTTTTCTCATCGTGAACAGCCAGTTGAAAACCTTAACCCCGGTCGGGATGGCAATTGCCATTGTCGTGATCGAGAAGAATGAGTTCACGCCGGCGCTGTTGCCCATTGTGAAAAAGTGGTGAACCCAAACGAGCATACTTAGCACAGAAATCATCACGATTGAGATGACCATTGATTTATAGCCATACAAAGTTTTACGTGCAAAAGTCGAGATAATATCTGACAGCATACCGAATGCTGGCAGAACTACGATATAAACTTCAGGGTGTCCCCATAGCCAGAACAGGTTCGCCCAGAGCATATCCATACCGCCGCCGGAGATGGTAAAGAAGTGAGTACCGAACGTGCGGTCAAAAGTCATCAATGCCAGTGCTACTGTAAAAATAGGGAAGCTGGCTACGATAATGATTGATGTGATGAAAGATGTCCAAGTGAACATCGGCATCTTCATCAAGGTCATGCCTTTAGTTCTCATTTTTAACACTGTGACAACGAAGTTAATACCTGTCATCAAAGTACCGGCACCTGCTATTTGCAAGGCAACTGCGTAAAAATTATTCCCGATGCCCGGACTGAATTCTTTACCGGCAAGAGGGAAGTATGATGTCCATCCCGCGTCAGGAGAACCGCCAATGATGAACGATATATTGAACAGCGCTGCACCGCTCACAGTCAGCCAAAAGCTAAGGGCATTCAGCTGTGGGAAGGCAACGTCACGTGCACCAATCTGCAGCGGAATTACAAAGTTCATGAGGCCAATCAGCAGCGGCATCGCAACGAATAGAATCATGATGACGCCGTGTGTGGTGAATACCTCGTTATAGTGCTGTGCGTTAAGGAAGTCATTTTCCGGGACGGCTGTCTGGCCCTTCATCATCAGACCATCGATACCGCCGCGGAGAAACATCACGACGCCAAGCAGGATATACATAATCCCAATCTTCTTGTGGTCAACCGTAGTAAACCACTCCGACCAAAGGTAATTCCATTTTTTAAAGTAGGTAAGACCTGCTAATGCACCAACTAATGTCAGGGCAATCCCGATTTGTGATGCGAAAATTAATGGATCACCGGTTACGAAAAATTCATCCCACTTAATGCCCACTGTGGTCACCCCCGTGTGAATCTTCAGTTTCAGATTCTTTATGGTTCATATTTTCATTGTTTTCGTGATTAGAATTCTCATTGTTTCCATCTTTATATTTGTAATTGTCTTTGTCCTCAAAGATCTTTCCTGGCCAGCCATGTCCTCTGTCGTACATCTCCGGATTCGTGTAGTTCTTTGAATGCGGATCAGAGTGGTCGACCCAATCAAGATGCGTATTTGAGAAAGTCTTGCGGCCAAGGTGGGAAGGCTCAAGCATCTTCTCATATTCCTCGAGCGTCATTTTTGGAGCCGTTTCTTTTACATCTTTGATCCATTGATCAAAATCCTTTTGTGTCTGGGAAAGCACTTCGAACTCCATGCCTGCATAGCCCTGGCCATTAAAGTTCGTGTTCTTGCCAACATATGATCCTGGATTATCTGCAACCAGGTAAAGCTGAGTTTCAGCTTTCGCCATCGTGTACTTTTGGCCCGCCAAAGCAGGGATCCAGAAGCTTTGCATCGTGCCTGCTGAGGTCAGTCTGAAATCAATCGGACGATCCTCAGGAATATTCACATAGTTGACGGTTTCAACTCCTTGTTCCGGATAGCTGAAAATCCATTTCCAGTCAGCGGATGTAACGTTGATGACAAGAGGTTCTTTATTTTCATAGCCTTTTGGAATTTCATCTATTGCATAAATTGTTTTGACTGTAGGGATTGTCAAAGCAACGATAATTATAATCGGAATCACTGTCCAAATAATCTCCAATACTGTGCTGCCGTGTTCTTCAGGTGGCTCGTAATCCATATTGTCTTTGCGTTCCCGGTACTTCCAGACGATGAATCCAAATAACCCGAATACAACAACTGTTACAAGTAACATCAGAGCAATCGAAAAGTTGATTAGCTCAAGAATTTGCCTTGCGATTGGTCCCTCCGGATTGAATACCACCATATTGTTTTCACAGCCGCTAAGCAACAGCACAGCCATGATCGAGGTGAGGGAGACCAAAAATAGTTTTGATTTCTTCATCACTGCAGCTCCTTTCAAATATCAACCTTGTTCATTTTATCACAAACTTATGTTCATTTGTTCACAAAGTTGTCGAATGTAACCCGAAAATGAACGGTAAGTTGTGGCAAAAGGTGTGATAAATATCACACTGCTTTATTTGTAATCATTCTAACATGGAAATTGTTACGGTTTTGAAGACAAATGTGAACAAATTATGAAAACAAAAATTGTCATCTTAGTGAATTAAAATTATAATCCATTGACGAAAAAGCAGGGCACTCAAATTGAGGCCCTGCTTCGTAAAATTAAGATACTTTTATTGTTTCTATATATGTTTCCAATGCTGGATGAAATTCCTTTTCATAATGACCAGCCGGACAAGCTTTAATTACAATCGTCTTGCATGAAGGATTATCTTTGACTTCCAGCGTTGCTTTACAACGTGGACATTTTTCAATAAAAAGTTTCATTTTAATATCCCTCCAATAATTCCTATGCGTTTAGTATGAATTATAATCGGATTTATTTCAATGGTTAATAAGACCAATTGTGATAACATTGAAGATATTGTTAATACCGAAAGGAGTTACCCAATGCAACAAGCAGTTTCGCTTTTACATAACAACCAGGTTATGAGAGGGATGGCACATATCCCCCTGGCAGACCAGAAGGCTCCTGCTGTCATTCTCCTGCATGGTTTTACCGGCAGCAAACTAGAGCCTCATCGTTTCTTTTTGAAAATCTCAAGGGAACTCGAAGTTCTTGGGATTGCTAGTTTCCGTTTCGATTTTTTAGGAAGCGGTGAAAGTGATGGGAATTTTGAGGATATGACTGTTTTGAGTGAATTAGCAGAGGCAGAAACAATACTTGATTATGTACGCTCACATCCCAATATTAATAGCGAAAAAGTGATTGTCCTTGGTTTTAGCATGGGAGGATTAGTTGCCAGTCTCCTTGCTGGCGATCATCCAGAGAAAATCGAGAAGCTCATTTTACTCGCTCCAGCTGGTAATATGGCAGAGAAAGCGAATGTCATGGAAAAAAATTCTACTTATATAAAAGATATGAACGCCTACGACATTGGCGGGAATTTAATAGGAAAAGACTTTATTGCTCAGCTAAAATCCATTGAAGTATGGGAAAGGGCTAAATCCTATGAACGGGATGTTTTGATCATCCATGGGTCAAGTGATGAAGTTGTTTCTATTGAAGAATCCAAAGATTATCAGGAGAAATGCTATCAGAGGAAGGCAGCGCTCCGCATTGTGACAGGAGCAGACCATACCTTTAGTTCGTATCAATGGGAAAAAGAAGTCATTGAAAGCATTTGTAGCTTTGTAAAATAGACTCCATGGAGGTGCATCAACATGTTAAAGGATAACTTATCAAGACAAACCGTTATTATTACGGGGGCAAATAGCGGGATTGGCTATGAGGCAGCCAGGAAGCTCTCTGAAAAGGGTGCACACGTCATCCTTGCAGTGAGAAATGAGCAAAAAGGCAAGGCAGCTGTAGATTCCATTCTACAAGGAAATAGTAATGCTTCAGTAGAAATGATGAAGCTGGATCTGGCAGACCTTACAAGTGTCCGCAATTTTTCATCAACTTTTATCGAAAAATTCCATCAACTACATATATTGATTAATAACGCTGGGGTGATGATTCCTCCATTTGGCAAGACAAAGGATGGGTTCGAGCTTCAGTTCGGCAGTAATCACCTTGGACATTTTGCGCTAACAGGCCTTTTACTGCCGCTTCTGAAAAAGACACCAGGTTCTAGAGTAGTTACTTTAAGCAGTATCGCTCACCGGGGTGCTGCAATTGATTTTGACAATCTAGACGGTTCTAAAGGCTATAAAGCTATGAGATTTTATGGACAGAGCAAGCTTGCAAACCTGTTATTCGCAAAAGAGCTTGATAACCGCTTTAAAGAGCATGGAATCGAAACAATCAGTGTAGCCTGCCACCCGGGAATATCCAATACAAATTTATTCAATTTAGGGAAAGGTGAAACTCCGAAATACCTGAAAGGGTTGATGAAATGGTTTTCCCAGTCCGCAGCAATGGGGGCTCTGCCAACCATATACGCTGCAGCAGATGACAGCCTGACAGGTGGAGAATACATTGGCCCGGACGGGAGGGGAAACAGAAAGGGATATCCTGCGATCGAAATCCCGGCACCGGGGGTCTTTAATGAAGAAACCATGACAAGGCTATGGACTGTATCTGAAGAATTAACTGGTGTACAATTTGATTTTTAGGGACTCTTTTCAAGAGTCCCTTTTATTATATTAAAATAGTTTATCTATGAAAGCGATTACAAATTTTATTCTTACATTCTTTTATTTACAGAAATAAAATAGTTCATATATTGTTCAATACTTCACAAACTATTATTATAAATATATGATAATCTTTAATTAGAAAAGGAAAAGGAGTGATTTAAAATGATGTATTGTGAATTTAAACCCTTCTCAACCGATACTGAGACATATACTCAGGAAATGCTCGAAGAAGTCATAGGTGATGAATTCGAAGCGATGATGTTCAAAGATGATACAGAAATACCAGCATACATCTGGACAGTAAACTTTGTGGTCATAGTGAAAAGAAGTACGAAGTTTGTTACGGACATCAGCTTTGAAAAAATACCTAGAAATCCAGTTTGCGAGTAAATTATTTTTTGAACAATCTTGTGAAGGTATTCACAAATAAACTTAACAACATACGAACTACATATGCAGCAGTTGAACGTAAAATAAAAAGGAGGTCCTGAAAATGGGGACAGTTGAAAAAGTGGCAAAAGAGCAATCATCCGTTACAAAAATGGTTGATAATCTGCTAGATAAAGGTTTAAAAGCGTTAGCTCAAATGCGAGAGCTGGATCAGGAAACTGTGAATAAAATCGTAAAGGAAATGGCGCTGGCAGGCCTTGATCAGCATATGCCACTTGCGAAAATGGCAGTTGAAGAAACAAAACGTGGAGTTTATGAAGATAAGATCATCAAGAACATGTTTGCCACCGAGTATGTATATCACAACATCAAATACGATAAAACTGCTGGCATTATCGAAGAAAATGAACACGAAGGCATGATCACGATTGCTGAGCCAGTTGGCGTGATCGCCGGGGTCACACCGGTGACGAATCCGACCTCAACAACCATGTTCAAAGCATTAATCTCGATTAAGACTAGAAACCCCATCATATTCGCTTTCCATCCATCTGCCCAGAAATGCAGCAGTGAGGCCGCCAGAATCTTACGCGATGCGGCAGTTAAAGCAGGGGCACCAGAGGACTGTATCCAGTGGATTGAAAAACCGTCCCTAGAAGCCACACAATCTTTGATGAACCATCCGAAAATTTCACTGATTCTAGCTACTGGCGGTGCCGGGATGGTAAAATCCGCGTACAGTTCAGGAAAGCCGGCATTAGGTGTTGGGCCTGGTAACGTACCTTGCTATATTGAACGAACTGCCAATGTAAAACGGGCTGTGAATGACCTGATTTTATCTAAGACATTCGATAACGGGATGATTTGCGCTTCTGAACAGGCAGTCATCATTGATAAAGAAATCTACCATGATGTAAAAACGGAAATGATTGCGAATAGCTGCTACTTTTTAAGCGATGAAGAAAGGTCAAAGGTTGAGAAGCTTGTCATCAATGAGCACTCCTGTGCCGTTAATGCAGATATAGTTGGGATGCCGGCTCATAAGATTGCGGAAATGGCAGGTGTGACAGTACCTGAAGAGACTAAAATCCTTGTTGCTGAGCTGAAAGGAGTAGGCCCTCAATATCCTCTATCACGGGAAAAATTAAGTCCGGTACTGGCTTGCTATAAAGTGAACGGAACAGAAGAAGGACTTAAGCGGGCTGAAGAAATGCTTGAATTTGGCGGACTTGGCCACTCTGCTGTCATTCATTCAACTAGTGATGAAGTGATTAAAGCATTCGGATTAAAAATGAAGGCAGGACGCATCATCGTAAATGCACCTTCTTCCCAAGGGGCAATCGGCGATATCTATAACGCCTATCTGCCATCATTGACCCTCGGCTGCGGAACTTATGGCGGGAACTCCGTTTCAACCAACGTTGGTGCAATCAACTTGATCAATGTAAAAAAAGTAGCAAGAAGGAACGTGAATATGCAGTGGTTCAAAGTCCCATCAAAAATTTACTTTGAAAAGAATTCAACTCAATATTTAGCGAAAATGCCTAAAATCTCGAAAGCATTTATCGTCACTGACCCTGGAATGGTGAAGCTAGGATATGTAGATAGAGTACTGTACCACTTGAGGAAACGTCCAGACTATGTCCACTGTGAAATTTTCTCTGATGTAGAGCCAGATCCATCGATCGAAACAGTAATGAAGGGTGCGGAAATGATGGCGAGTTTCCAGCCTGATGTCATCATTGCTCTGGGCGGCGGCTCAGCGATGGACGCAGCGAAAGGCATGTGGTTGTTCTATGAGTATCCTGACGCTGACTTCCACGGCTTGAAACAGAAATTCCTGGATATTCGAAAGCGGATCGTCAAATACCCGCAGCTTGGACGCAAAGCCCAGTTCGTAGCAATCCCGACGACATCCGGAACAGGTTCAGAAGTGACATCCTTCTCTGTCATTACTGATAAAAAAGCGAACATCAAATATCCGCTAGCAGACTATGAGTTGACACCAGATGTAGCAATTGTCGATCCTCAGTTTGTCATGACGGTGCCTAAGCATATTACTGCCGATACTGGTATGGACGTATTGACTCACGCAATTGAAGCCTATGTCAGCTGCATGGCCAATGACTATACAGATGGCCTCGCGATAAAAGCCATCCAGCTGATATTTGAATATCTGCCAAGAGCATACCGAAATGGCCAGGACGAAGTAGCTCGTGAGAAAGTCCACAATGCGTCAACAATTGCCGGGATGGCATTTGCCAATGCATTCCTTGGAATCAACCACAGCCTTGCCCACAAGCTCGGTGCAGAATTCCATATCGCCCACGGCCGTTCTAATACAATTTTGATGCCGCATGTCATTCGTTATAACGCGACTAAACCAAAGAAATTCACAGCCTTCCCTAAGTATGAAAGCTTTGTCGCTGACCAGCGATACGCTGAAATTTCGCGCATACTTGGCCTGCCCTCCCGCAACACGGAAGAGGGAGTTGAAAGTCTTGTCCAGGCAATCATCAAGTTGGCGAGGGAAATGGATATTCCAATGAGCATTGAAGCAAACGGTGTTGAGAAAGCAGAATTTGAAGCAAAGATCGACCAGCTTGCCGATCGCGCATTCGAAGACCAGTGCACAACAGCTAATCCTAAGCTTCCATTAGTGTCAGAGTTGGCTGAAATCTACCGATTAGCTTATAAGGGAGTTTAATTGACTAAAAGGGGATGGAATCTTTGGGTTCCATCCCTTTTCTCCATATAATAAGCAACTTGACCTATTTCAGCGGCAGCTGAGTTTAAAACTGTACTATTTACCTACTGAAAATAGTAAAAAATTAACTAGTTTGTATTTTTAGAATATTATATTATTTATCCCGGATAACTATTTTACTAATCCGGGAGGTAATTATGAAGAAGAAGCCTTATCTATCAATCGCATTAGCAGCAGGTCTGGCAGTCAGCACATTAGGAGCGCAAGCCAGTTTCGCAAAGCCGGCTGACACTCCGCAACAGGTTCAGCCATTCAATGTTTTTGACAACAAGGTGTTGGACAAGATCAATGTTGAAAATATTTACAACAACATTGAATACCTTTCAAGAACTCCTCGTGTGGCCGGTACAGAAGCCGAGCACAATGCGATTCAGTATGTCAAAGAGCAATTTGAGTCATACGGTTATGAAACAGAGCTTCAGGAATTTACTTTCTATGGCTACACAGCACCGAATACAGTCGAGCTGACAGTAGATGGCTATCCTGGTGAAATCCAGCCAAAATCATTTACATACGGGATGGATGGAACTGCCTCAGGTGAACTGGTCTATGCTGGACTAGGACAAGCTGGGGATTTTGAAGGCAAAGATGTTAGCGGCAAAATCGCTTTGATTCAACGAGGAGCAATTTCATTTGCTGATAAAGTCTTGAACGCAGCAGCTAACGGTGCAGCAGGAGTCATTATTTTTAACAATGCAGCAGGAGACCTGAACGGTACATTCGGTTCACCGAATGACGCCTATGTACCGGCTGTGGCCATTTCCCAGGAAGTTGGACAAGCTTTAATGGACCAGCTAAACAATGGAGATACTCTGACTGGATCAATTAACATTGAGGGTGCAGAGGCTGGAATGAGAACTTCTTACAATGTCATTGCCACGAAAGCACCAACAAATAAAAATAAGGCAAAAGACACTATTCTAGCATTGGGTGCCCATCATGATTCAGTTCCTGGAGCACCTGGAGCAAACGACGATGCATCAGGCACTGCAATGACACTCGAGCTTGCCCGCGTTATGAAGGACTTGCCGACGAATATGGAAATGCGCTTTATTACTTTTGGTGCCGAAGAACTTGGGTTGATTGGTTCACGTTATTATGTCAGCCAGCTTTCAGAGGATGAAAAAGATCGCTTTGTCGGCTATTTTAATATGGATATGGTAGGAAGCAGGGATGCAGGAGATTTGGTGATCAATACACCGGACGGGAACGAAAACATTGTTTCTCAAACTGCTCAGGCTTCCAGCGCACGCTTAAATGGTGAACCAACTCCGATCCAGCCAGGCGGGAGCAGTGACCATGTATCATTCTTTGAAGGTGGCATTGCATCAGGCTCATTTATTCATAGACCGTTAGAGCCATGGTACCATACGCCGGAAGATACAATTGACAAAATCAGCAAAGAAAAACTGCAAGATGTGGCGGAAATCGTAGGTACGGCTGTCTATGATATCGTCCGTCCAGAGAATCAGGGACCGAAGGCTAATAGAGGAAAAGAACAAAAAGCACCTCACTTATATTATGAACAGGAGTTAAAGTAACTTTCAAAAAATTACCAGGTTCACCAGTTTATTGGTGGACCTGGTTTTTATTTACCTATGTGCAAACACTCATTTTAAAAAAGAATCAGCATTAATTTGGGAAAAATCAGGAATGGGGCAGAAAGACACGGATATATAATTCCCTAAGTTAATAAGGTCTCTAAGACCTTTTATAAGGTCTAATTTACACACATGAAAATATATATATACAATAACTACTTATTGCCTGGAGGAATTATGAGCCGGAAGAAAAGTGTGGATTCGATGGCAGAGGCCAGGAGGATTCTTGGTCACGATTTTTTTGATGCGGTCTCCGATATCCTCCCGCTGGTGGGGCCGAGAATCGATATGTTCCAGGGAGATCATGAGCTGGTTATAGTAGCCGAATTGCCGGGTCTTGTTTCACAGGAAGATGTGAATCTCTCGCTGGAAGGCTATAATTTAGCTATTAAGGGCGAATTGAAGCGGCCTTACGTGACAGATGAAGATAAACTGTTAATCAATGAACGCGCTGGCGGCCCTTTTGAGAGAATATTGAAAATTCCCCCTCAATGTTCCCTGGAGCGGATTCGGGCCGACTTTTTCAATGGTCTTCTTTTCGTTCGTATTCCATTCGTTCACCAGCAGTCCACACAAAATCGCGAGTCCATTCAAATCAACTTCCACGGCTGACATGGAGATGATGATATGACTAAAATAAAATTCAAACATATAGATATAAACAAGATCACCAATAGCTCAGGGGTCCATACAGGCGTTAACATAACACGCCAATGGAAAAGCCGTGTAAGCAGCTCCGAAGGTTTCGGGAATGTGGACGGGAAATCAAACAAGATATCTAATAATGTTTCCTTTTCTGATCGTAAAAACGGAGAGGGTTGAAATGGACAATCAAGAAGTTATAAGAATGATACAAAAGCTCAATGAAAAAATAGATACAATCCAGAAAAGTGAATTTCACTTTCATATTGAAAAAGTCTCAATCGAACACCTTCAATTAGAGGAATTAGCCTATCACTTGGATAAAATTGATATAAAAGAACTTAGCGGAATGATGAATTTGGGGAACTCCTTTAATCCTAATCTCGAGACAATAAAGTCTCAATCAAAAAAATCGAAGGAAAAGAATCCTGAAAATAATCGTGCTGAAACAGCATATAGCAGAAAACCCCAAGAAGGCGAGAGGCTCGAACCGGCTTTAAGCGTAATAATCAATGGGAAAGAAATTTTATCAGAATGAAGGGGGGAGTTATATTGAAAACACTAAGCCCTGCCTTTTATATAGGTTCCATACAGATTGGGACTGTCCAGGATGCATCCTGTGTAAATTTTGGAAACAGCTTTCCAAAGGATTTTACAAGCCAAAAAAATCAAAACCAGGGATTTGGGAGTATCAGCGGGGACAATAATGACATACATGATATTATTTCAAGACTTGCACAAAGGAATATAGCTGAAATTTTTGGTGACCCTGCAGAAACTGAACAGCCAGATTGGCTCGAGGGTCTATTGAAATCCCAACAAGTACAGATGGAACAAGAATGAAGAGGCCTGGCTCTTAAAGCAGGACCTCTTTTTTAATGCAAAAAATCATTTCGTTTATCTATATATAGATTTCCATCCGGCTGAACTTCAGCATAGAAAACATCATCCAGTGATTGAACTCCAGACTGTTGCAGCTGTTCATCGAGCCAAGTTCGATCCTTATTCATTTTATTAAGATTTTGAACATTCACTCTTCCGTCGGATACCAATTCTGTAGAAAGTGGAACAAAGTTGCCAGAAGGCATGGCTAGATTCATGTCACTTTTCGTAACCGTCTGTTTGCCTTCCTTTTTCATGACAGAAAGTTTCCCATCTGTTTCGAAGATGGCATAATCAACATCACTCAAAGAAAAGATGCTCTTTTCCCTAAGCATGGCTTTCAAAGAATCTGTGTCAAGACGTGCCTGCCTTAAAGCATCTTCCATGATCTCACCTTTTTTTATAACGATGACTGGATCCCCCATTAACAGCTTTCTGGCTTTCTTCGATTTTATATGAATTTGATCCGTCAAGACCGTAAAGGCGGCCCAGCCTAACAGAGCGATAATACCATTTAGAATACTAACACTCGGGTTAACGACAAGAGCTGCTGCTATCGATCCAAAGGCAATAGCAGAAACAAGGTTGAAGAACGTCATCTGGCTGATTTCTTTCCTGCCAGCCCACCTTGCCATTGAAAATAAAACGACAAAGCCAATCGCGATTCTAAGTAGTAGTTCTAACTGATTCAAAATAAATCCCGCCTTAACATTTTTAATGTATATTATTTGCTGATAGGCGGGATTTTTATTCTAAGTGACCGACTTAATGATTTCAACTTCATTATCATCCTTAACAAAACTTAAGTTGCGGAACAGTTGATTGTCATCACCAGTTACAGAAAATCCATTGTTTGATTTGGAGCTTGAAAGAAAATTCGTATTCACATTTGTCCCGAAAAATACGCCGGATGAACTGTTGATACTATTGACATTTATATTTCTAAAAGTAATTTTAATAGAATTCATAGCTTCTCCTGCCGTCAAAAAGCCTGCCCCTGGCTGGTCGGCTGAATATCTGGATCGGCATTAGGCTGGTCCACGCCATCATTGTCGCTAATCAAATGCATGTTTCCAAAATAAACATTACCCTGTCCGGTGCCAAAAATGCCGTTATTCTGCTTTGTCGGTGAATTCCATCCAGTTTGCGCGTTTCCACCGATGAAGACCCCAGCATTACTTTGCATCGAATTGACATTTATAGAATTAAATAAAACGCTGTTTGCCATATTGTTCCCTCCCAGAAAAGAACCCTTTAATACTTTTATTCGATAAGCGGATGATTTGTGAATTGAAGGGGGCAGTGGGGTTAACTAAAGATGAGAAAACGAAAGGGCGAAGGGAAGGGGAAATGAGACAAAATAAAAGCTTTTTAGGCATTGAAAGACTCTTTAAGTACACAAACATTTGTCGCGCATTATGAAAGGTTTTAGGCTCCTTACGAAGATGCTTCCGAATCAGATATACATGTGTAATCGTAAAAACCCAGAAGCCGGTTTTTACTTTGGGTGTGATGCGACAAAGTATATGCAAAGGGCATAATAAAAAGAAGATCCCCGCAGGAACCTTCTTCTTTAAGCAAAACTAATATTATAGTTTGTTTACGTTAGCAGCTTGTGGTCCGCGAGCGCCTTGCTCAACGTCGAAAGATACTTTTTGACCTTCGTCTAATGATTTGAAACCTTCAGATTGGATAGCAGAGAAGTGTACGAATACGTCGTCTCCACCTTCGCGCTCGATGAATCCAAAACCTTTTTCTGCGTTAAACCATTTTACTGTACCTTGTTCCATTTCTTGTTACCTCCCAGTGCGTTAGCACATTATGTTACTATCCTTGCCCAAAGTGATCATTAAGACGAAATAATTTCTATCCTTTACACCGAACAAAAATAATTCTATTTCATCATAACAGATACTGGAATCAATAGCAAACAATATTAAAAGATTTGATGCTAACGGACTATTTAAGAGGGAGCACACTCCAATTGTCATTGCATGAAGCCTCAATTTCCCTGTGTCTTTGGATATAATTTGCTATTAATTCGGTCATATCTGTCTGGATTTCTTTTTTGACCGGCTTACCTTTGAACATATTAAAGTGTCCACCACCGCCTGCACGATAATTATTGACCACTATGTTGAATGGATCACTAAGTTTTAGTGTTTCTCCCTTATATTTCAGGAGTGTAACCCTGTTTCCATGGGATTTGGAGATATCGATATGATATTCTATTCCTTCCCACATATCATAGTTATAATGCTGTGGTTTAGGAGACTCAAAGGAAGGATTAACATGGATTTCTCCTTCGTCATCTAAAATAAAGTATTCTGCGGATTTTTCAAGAGCGTCTTTTATATCCTGCCCAGAAACTGTAATCACTTTTAAAGTATTGGGGTAAACATAGTTGGATACGATATCCCTCATGGTTACCTTATTAGGTAATCCTGGGGCTCCATTATGGAAAAGAGCTGTCGCAGATATATCTACCCCAGCAGCATCCATCTGTATCTTATTAATAAACTCGATAAGAGGATGGTCTTTTTTTCGGACTTCGAGGGGTGAATGGACGCGCATATCCCCGACGATTTCTCCCAGTGGCTCATCAAGCCAATTTTGCGTGGAGTCTTCATATGGACTTGTCAACTCCACAATCTTTCCATCTGGCTCCGTGGTTTCATCTATGGCTATATTATCTGATGCCTTTTCAACAATAGTCCAGCTTCCTTTCAACTTTTCAAGTTTGATCGATACCTTTGAAAAAGCCTGTCCCATATGCCCTGGCTGTGCAACCAGGACACCGTTTAGTTGAGTGGATAGCTGACGATGCTGGTGACCGGTCAGAAGAATATCAATTCCGGCTATTTCCATGCACATCCGATAGGCCTGATTTTCGCCCGTAAGCTGTTCAGTCGGGGCTCCAGTCTCAAGGTCTCTCTCAAAACCGCCATGATAGGAAACAATAAGAAGGTCATACTGCTCATTTTCTTGTAAATACTCAACCCACTTATTTAGCGTTTCAAAAGCATCCAGGAATTCAAGCCCTAAAATATTATCGGGGTTTTCCCAGTTTGGTATGTAATGTGTTGTCACTCCAAGCACTGCGATTCGCAAACCATTAGGGAAGGTTTTGATAAAATACGGCTTACCGAATGCTGGTTCTTTAGTTTGCTTTTTCACTATATTAGCAGATAGCCACGGGAATTTTGATTCCCTGATCGCGTTCTTCAATAAACCCTGCCCAAAATTGAATTCATGATTGCCAATGACTGCTCCATCATAACCGAGGTCATTCATCACACTGACAATAGGGTTACTTAACTCGTTCAAATGTTTCGCGAAGTGATACGTAAGGGGAGTGCCCTGGATAAGATCGCCGTTATCGATCAGGATGGTGCAGTCGCTAGTTTTTAAAATGTTTTTGAAGACAGTTGCAAGTTTGGCCAATCCCGAATTTGTCTGTTTATTATTACCGTAATTAATAGGTAGAATATTCCCATGGATGTCGCTTGTGTGCAGAACAATAAGCTCGCACTGTTCCATCAAATCACTTCCGTTCACATTTTAAATACATATTTAATCCTTCCCATTTATATTAAAAATTAAAAAAGCGCTTAAAAATCAAGCGCTTCCGTTACTTCCTTTTAACATTGCTAAAAATCATACCGCTCTCCGGCAGCGTAGGCATTCTGACCAGACTGTAGCTGAGGTCCTGGTCCGGAATTTCATAGTCAATATCGTTTACGAGGTATGCTAGACTTGCCTTCATAACTTCTACGGTAATTCCCTCTCCAGGGCATCTGTGTCCAGTTGCAGAGTCTCCACCACCCTGAGGGATGAAATCGAACAAGCTTCCGCGCCAATCCTTGAACCTTTCAGGAATAAATGACTCAGGGTCTTTCCATAGCCGTGCATCATGGTTAGTGCCGTACATATCAAGTAATACAAGCTGCCCTTCTTTAAAATGGGCGTCATTCCAAATAAACTCTTTTTTAACTCTAGCACCGAGGAAAGGTCCGAAAGGGAAGAACCGGCGGACTTCCTGCACGAACATTTCTAGATAACGGCCATCATTGTCATTTTTTAATTTTTCCTTCGTTTTAGGAAATTTATGAAGGGCCAGTGCAGAAAAAGCAATAAAAGTAGCAATCGCAACAATGGGCCTTAATACATTGATTAATTCTACAGCAGCCATCTTTGAATTCAGTAACTTACCGTTCAGATCCTTATGAATCGCCAATTCATTAAGTGCAGAACCGTGCGCCGCGGCTATTTTGCCGGAACGGACTTCTTCTATTATATTCATAATCCATTCCTCAGCCCTCGACCTAGCGCGCCTTCCTTTCCAATGTCTGGGGCCAACTGCACCAAAAGCATCAACCATATCACTAAAATCATCAGCCCGCTCTTTAACTTCAGCTTCGTCAAGTGGGACGCCAGCCCAGGTACAGGCAGCCCGGCACAAAACCTGTTTTGCCTCCTCAAACAGGATGATTTGGTCTGCTACTTCCCATTTCTCTATTGATGCCCTCCAAAAGTCAGTAACCAAACGAGAAAGTCTTAATTGATTTGGAGGGGTCATAAGCGATAAGAAAAGCAATTTTCTATGTATGTGTGCCTCTCCATCCATCGTTTGAATGGCATTCTCGCCGAACAAAGTCTTCTGTACCCGTTTAGGTGCAGCGCCTTTTCTTTGAAAACGGTCGGTATCATAAAAAACCTTTGCTGCTTCTTCGCCAGTAAAGCAAATGACTTGTTCACCGAGAAGCCGTGCCTCAAAAATATCCGTATGATAACGCTCCATTCGATTAGAAATGAAAAGATAGCCTTCATTCATCAAGGCGATACTGTTATCCAGACTTTTATCATGTGGTATTCCCATCGATCTTTTCTCCTTTAGGTACTTTCTTTTGTTTGAATCATTGCTTCCATTACAATCCAGCTAGCGCTCATATGTTTAATAACAGGCTTGGGAGTTAGGCAAATGAAAAATTCGACTGGTACAGTCATAAACGCGGACGATTATTCCTAGTTTATTTACACGTAAAAGTAAAAAGTAAACTTGTTATCCTTTAAATGTTTCGTCTAACAAGGTGTTGTTATACATGTTCCACAGGAATGATACAAGCTGGTTTAACAAATAGTAAGAAAAAAGGAGGGAGCATTATGAGTAAATGGAATGAAGAAGGAGCTGCCAACAACAATCTTTCTGCTGAAACAATTTCGAGTTCTAAGCTGGTGGGAAAACCGGGCCTACAGGCGCATGAGTTTTCGGAAGAACTTGCTGATGGAGGAGAAAGGGATGAGGCGATCGAGAAGCAATTAAAGGAGCATCAACCAGGTATGTAATATGAAAGGAGAAATATTAATGAAGAATAATAATTACCTCGACAAAAGAGGAGATTTCACTGCTCCTCCTGAAGGTACTGCTGACTATCCAAAGAAACCGGATCACAGGAAAATTGAACAGGAAACTAATAAGAGGAAATGAACTGAGGGTTGTGTTGTGTTGATTGAAAACTTGGCGTGACTTCGGACAAGTTTTGATGAAGAGGCCGAAAAGCTGTCCGAACTTGGCGTGACTTCGGACAAGTTTAGATGAGAAGACCGAAAAGCTGTCCGAACTTGGCATGACTTCGGACAAGTTTAGATGAAAAGCTCGAAAAGCTGTCCGAACCTAGCATGAATTTGGACAAGTTTAGAAGAAAAACACCAAAAGCTGTCCGAACTTAGCGTGACTTCGGACAAGTCTAGATGAAAAGCACCAAAAGCTGTCCGAACCTAGCATGACTCCGGACAAGTTTAAAGGAAAAGCACCAAAAGCTGTCCGAACTTGGCGTGACTTCGGACAAGTTTAGAAGAAAGGCACCAAAAGCTGTCCGAACTTGGCGTGACTTCGGACAAGTCTAGATGAAAAGGGCGAAAAGCTGTCCGAACTTGGAGCGACTTCGGACAAGTTTAAAGGAAAAGCACCAAAAGCTGTCCGAACCTGGCATGACTTCGGACAAGTTTTGATGAAAAGCACCAAAGCTGTCCGAACCTAGCATGACTTCGGACAAGTTTTGATGAAAAGCACCAAAAGCTGTCCGAACTTGGCATGACTTCGGACAAGTTTAGAAGAAAGGCACCAAAAGCTGTCCGAACTTAGCGTGACTTCGGACAAGTCTAGATGAAAAGCACCAAAAGCTGTCCGAACTTGGCGTGACTTCAGACAAGTTTAGAGGAAAAGCAATAATAGTTGTCAGAGCTGAAGTCAAAAGATTCACTTTCCTTTTTTCTTGTTCTTTTGTATCATATTATTGTTAGGAAATTTAAGGAAATGAAGGAGGGGATTAATATGATAACTGATAAAATTATAATTCAACCCTATACGACGGTTTATTTTTCCCCTTTTATGATGAATAAGTAACAACTTATTATTTTCACGACAAGACCTTCGTAAAAAACGGAGGTCTTTATTTATGTTTTGGTATCCTTCCTAACAAAATAATATGAATCTAAGGAGTAACAATATATGGAGATCAGAAATTATATGAAGGAAGATGAAATTGGTTGGGTACATTGCAGAATACTTTCTTTTTTAGATACAGCCTATTTTGATAACGTTTTAAAGGAAAAAGAAAGTTATGACAATCCATCAATTGAGTTAGTAGCTGTGATTGATAATAAAATTGTAGGTCTATTGGATATTGAATATGAAACAGAAGAGCGAACAGTATGTTCCAGAGGGAAGGGACTTGGCGGAATGATGTGGCATATAGCAGTCCATCCTGACTTTCGTCGAAGGGGAATAGGCAAGAGTCTCCTGTTGGAAGCTGAAAGAATTTCTAAAGATCTTGGCTTGAACCGGATTGAAGCATGGACAAGGGATGATGAATGGGTAAATAAGTGGTATGAGAATAACATGTTTGTAAAAGCAGCATCATATTTTCATGTATTTATTGATGCGGGAGAAGAATTAAGAGGAACGAATAAAACTGAAATTCCTGGCTTATATCCCATTCAAACATTTGCACATTATGTTGGAAATAACAGAGAAATGATTAAGAATAAATTTAAACGAGTTCACGAATGCAATTGTTATGAGAAACAATTGTTATAGATTAAAATTTTCATATAGAGTATTTGTAAAACAACAAGAACGCCTGGGAAAACCCAGGCGTTCTTGTTGTTGATGCTAATTAACTGTTATTTCTTCTTTCGTAAATTCAATTTCAAACCCCAAATCCTGAAGCATTTTATGGTCAGCAGTCGTTTCTTGCCCTGCTGTTGTCAGATAATCTCCAACAAAGATTGAGTTGGCAGGGTAAAGGCCAAGAGGCTGCAGGCTTCGCAAATTAACTTCTCTGCCACCGGAAATCCTGATTTCTTTTGTTGGATTGATGAATCGCATCAGGCAAAGGACTTTTAGGCAATATCGAGGATTCAATTCATCGGTTCCCTCAAGAGGGGTACCGTCAATCGCGTGGAGGAAATTGACTGGAATTGAATCGGCGTCCAGTGCCTTCAGGCTCCTGGCCATTTCGATTACATCTTGCTTTGTTTCCTTCATTCCTATAATCACTCCGGAGCATGGTGAAATTCCGGAATTTTTAACAAGCTCTACAGTATTAACGCGATCTTCATATGTATGCGATGTCGTGATGGCATTGTGATGGTTAGAGGAAGTATTGAGATTATGGTTATATCGGTCAACACCAGCAGACTTGAGTCTTTCAGCTTGTGAAGGTTTGAGAATTCCTAGACAGGCGCAAACCTTCAGGCCATATTTCGCTTTGATTTCCTCCACTGCCGAAGTAACAGTATCAATTTCCTTTTCACTTGGTCCTCTGCCGCTTGCAACGATGCAATAAGTGCCGGCATTCAGGTTAAACGCCTGTTCTGCTCCTTTTAGGATCGTGTCCTTATCCATCATCCGATACTTTTGGATAGGGGCCTCGGAGACGCTCGACTGCGCACAATAACCGCAATTTTCTGGACACATTCCCGATTTTGTATTGATAATCATATTTAGCTTAACCCGATTTCCATAATAGTGATGGCGTATCGTGTATGCTGCCTGGAGTAATTCGAGCAGTTCCAGGTCGGGACATTCAAGTATACTTAAAGCCTTTGCATCAGTCAGCTCGTTCCCACCAAGTACGCCCTGCGCTAAATCCTTCCAGTATCCCATTCATTGATCCCCCTTTTAAGCTGTTTTTCTTAAATGCTTGAAACTGCCTTTGGACAAAACAGATTTTTCGAGTCTGTGACCCAACATGCCGGCGAATACAGCAAGGATGATGTCTTTGGGAAGAGGGGCAACCATCCATAGCCAAGCCATTTTATAGGTAAAGCCCTCTGGTGCAGCGGCCCAGAATTTATAAGCAAAGTACATCCAGTTCGTTCCGAATACATAATTGATAACAAGACCAATTAATGATGCAATGATAAAAGCTGATAAAGTGCGGTTCTTTTCAACAACTTTACCTGCAACATAGGCTGTTAGGATAAATGAAAGGATAAATCCGAATGTTGGACTTATGAAAGTAGACATGCCAGCGCCGAACTTGGCAAACACCGGTACACCCACTAAACCAACTAGCGCGTATACAGTCATTGAAATTGCTCCCAGCCGGCTCCCAAGGATGATCCCTGCCAGAATCGCAAAAAAGGTTTGGAGTGTAATCGGTACCCCGCCAACTGTCATAAACGGCACAAACGATGTTATGTTCGCCCCAATAGCCATAAGGCCTACGAACATGGATGCCAGAGTTAAATCAAGTGCTTTAAACTTCATGTAAATTGCTCTCCTTTTCTGTAATATAAATTCAGAATAAACTTTTTGAATATTTTATGTCAACTTAAAAATAATTAAGTTAACAAATATCGATCAATAAACCCTTGAGTTTAGGAGATTAGAAGTTATGAGCGTAATTAAAACTTGTAGATTTTGAGATAGCAGGTTTTACAGTGGAACGTTTTTATCGATTTTTAAACGAAGGCTGTTTTTGTTGTTAAAATCCTTTACAGTTGGTCGTTAAAAATAAACAAGGTGCACGGATAATCCGTGCACCTTGTATTATCTAACGCGATTATGCATTGCCCGTTCAGGCAATGGACGATCTATATCCTTGTTTTTATCAGTTTCTAATTCGGGGTTCTCTGTTGGGTCATCCTTGTAATCTTCAAAAGCGGGTTCCCCCATATCCAGCTCCCCTGGACTGAAAGCATTCGTTGGATACTCTTTGGTCGATTTTTTTTCGACATTATAGCCTGAAATGGAACTGTTGACAGGATGATCTTTTTCATCTTTTATCTTCCCGATTGAATCTATTTCTTCTTTTTCGTTTTTGTATGATTTGAGGACATGCTTTTTCTCAATTTCCATTGCGATCAGCCTCCTATCGGTTTTATTTACTTATACCCAAGATATAATACAGACTAACTTTTACTTTTTTTCCATGGCTGGTCTTTTTAGACTATCTTTCTGGTAAAATATTTTTAATCGAAGATGTTTTTGCATCTAAATCGGATAAAGGGGATACATTACTGTGAAGAAAAAGATCATTTGGATTGCAGGCGGGATCATTCTGGCAATTTTCATCGGACTGACTGCTGCAGGGAATTACTTTTATAATGTCGCCATAAATCGGAGCCAGGAATCTGTAGAACTCCATGGCGGCGGGGAAAGTGTCACGGCAGCCAAACTGTTAAGTGAAGAAGAGGAGCAGAAGAAGTTGGAGGAAATTACAGCCTGGACCAAGAAACAAAAATTTGAAGTGGTCGAAATTAAATCAGAAGACGGACTAAGGCTGAAGGCTCGTTTTTTAAAGAATGATCAGTCCTCTGGGAAAGCTGTGATTCTAGCTCACGGTTATAAAGGGAACAGTGAACAGATGCCAGGAATCACGAAGTTTTATTATGAGCAGGGGTATGATATTCTTAAGCCTGATGCGAGGGGGCACGGCCTTAGCGAAGGGGACTATATAGGTTATGGCTGGCATGATCGCAAGGATTATGTGCGGTGGTCTCAATTCTTAGCTGAAGAAGCTGGGGCTGATGAAATTTTTCTGCACGGTTTTTCCATGGGTGCTGCGACCGTCCTGATGGCGAGCGGGGAAAAGCTGCCGGAGCAGGTTAAGGGAATAATAGCTGACAGTGGGTATACGACGGTGCTTGAAGAACTAAGCCACCAATTGAAATACATGTATAAGCTCCCATCATTCCCGGTGATGCAGGTTACCAGTGTGATTACGAATTTACGGGCAGGCTACACTTTTGCAGAAGCCTCGGCTATTGACAGTGTTGCGAAAAATAAACTTCCTTTACTCATCATCCACGGTGACAAGGATGCATTAGTCCCAACTGAAATGGGAATACGTATTTTTGAAAGAGCAAACAGTGATAAAGAGCTTTGGATTGTCCCAGGCGCCGGTCATACGGAAGCATATACAATCGCTGAGCAGGAGTATCAAGAAAAATTAAAGGCCTTCTGGACGAAAGCCATAGGAAAATAGGTGAATTTCATGCAAACAATTGAAAGAATAGGCGAGCGTTTTTGGTATATGACGCCTGTTTCTGAGACAGACAGGCCGATCCTCGGTATAGTTGCAGGGAAAGAAAAAACACTGATGATTGACGCTGGAAACTCTGAAGCGCACGTTACTCTTTTCATGGATATGGTTAAAGAGCAAGGTGTATCTGCGCCCGCTTATGTGGTTTTGACACATTGGCATTGGGACCATATTTTCGGACTGTCTGCGCTTGGAAATACTATATCCATCTCTTCTGGAAAAACGAAGAAGGAAATTGATAAGCTGCGCCATTTATCCTGGTCAGATGAGGCAATAGATCAAAGGGTAGAAGAAGGAACAGAAATTGAATTTTGCGCGAATGCTATAAAACAAGAGTTTCCCGATAATCGGGACATTACAATAACCCTGCCAGAGATGACCTTTAAAGAAGAAATGGAGATTGACCTTGGCGAAATAACTTGTATCATCAAGCATGTAGGTGGTGACCATGCAGAAGATTCGGTTGTCATTTATGTCAAAGAGGAAAAGATACTATTCCTGGCTGACAGCATTTATCCAGATATCTTTGCTGTTAAAGATAACTATACAATCGAGGGAATAAGAGATTTGCTCAGTAAAATTGAAGCCTTTGATGCTGACACCTACATACTGTCACATTCAGGGATACTTTCTAAAGAAGAATTCTTTCAGGAAGCGAATCTCCTTAGATCTATCGCTGATTTAACTGAAAAGCATCATGGAGATTCTAAAATGATGATCGAGGACTATAGAAAAAAGGTTAATAGAGACCTTGCAGAGGAAGAACTCGAAACAATTGAATACTTCGTCAATGGATTTGAGGCGAGATGAAACACACCCAATTAGGTGTGTTTTTATTTTTACCAGGGTAAATACGAATGGGGTGCTGTTTGTGATTAAATGCAGGAGCTCTCCATCTCTGCGATAACCGCAATCATCTCTAAGTGGTCCGTTCGCAGCGAGTTACTTAAAAAAAGGACAAAGTATAAATCCGTTTGAAAAACATATATCTCTTAAAGGATATTCATCAAAGGAGGAGAGAGCATGCCAGAAGGAAAGCACGACATCATGATTGATGTGCCAATCGAACAGGTCTGGGATTTCGTGAAAGACATGGACAACTGGGCACCTTTATTGCCTGGGTATATTAGTCACGAAAAGCTGAATGATAAGCAGTCTAACTGGACCTTTAAGGAAACGGTAGGTGTTTTGAAAAAGAAAATCAGCTTACAGGTTACGATCAAGGAGTGGATTGAACCAACTAGAGTGACCTTTGAATTGAAGGGTATTAATGAAAACCTGGCTGGAAATGGTTATTTTAACGCAGAAAGCCTTGGTCAAAACCGGACAAAGATGACTGGTTATCTGCAAATGACGGCAGAAGGTGCCCTTGCACCTGTCATGAATGCTGTCATGAAGAACTCACTCCCGAAAAGCGGGCAGGAGCTTACCGAAGCAATCGCGGAGAAACTTGAGCAAAGAAAAGCAATTCGGTGAAAGTTGCAGGGAGCTCGCATAACACTGGCTCCCTATTCTGTTTTCTCAATTTTCACTGGTCCATCAATCCGTCCACTTTTGTCAAAATACAGAATTACATCATCTCCATTTTTTATTTTTTGGGATGATTCCACTTTTTCTTTTTTAAAATAAATGCTTCTACCATCCGCGCTTTCCCCATAATATCCAGAGCTGTCAACCTTATTGATGGTGTATTCTTCAGTAAAATACTCTGTTTCAACCTCATTGGAAACTTGTCGCGCTACGTCCATTTCAAACTTCAGGAAAACCATCAGTCCAAGAAGAAGAGTCAGTAAAAACAGCAATAATACCCTCATTTGTTTATCCTCCACTGCATAATCCGTAAACATTATATGAAGCGGGCTTGTCTAAATGACTTAATTCATTGAAAAAGTTTGCTATAATGATAGAAAAAATCGAAGGAATGACAGAAGGGTTGACACATGACGAAACTATATGAAGCCGATTTATATGAGCCAATCCGAAAACATTTTTCCAAACAAGGCTACCGAGTCAATGGTGAAGTACACGATTGCGATTTAACGGCTGTTAAGGATGAAGAACTCATTATCGTCGAATTAAAACTGAACCTGAAAATTGATCTTTTGCTTCAGGCAACGAGAAGACAGCGCCTGACTGATCTTGTATATATCGCGATTCCGAAACCAAAGAGGATATCAAGGAAACGCTGGAATGATATAACCCAGTTAGTAAGAAGGCTTGAACTGGGCCTGATTATTGTATCGTTAGCTGGAAATCAAAAAAAGATTGAGTTCAAGGTTCACCCGGAACCATATAAGCGCATGACCAGCAAGAACACCAGGAAGAAAGTAGCCTTGATTAAAGAAATAGAAGGAAGAAGCGCTGATTACAATATCGGCGGAAGCAACAAAACCAAGATCATGACTGCCTACAAAGAAAATTGCATCCAAATCGCCTGTTACCTTGAAAAACTTGGACAAATGTCTCCAAAAGCGCTTGTTGCACTCGGAACAGGGGATAAGACACCCTTGATTCTGCAGAAAAACTATTACAAATGGTTTGAACGAGTGGAGAGAGGTATTTATGTCATCACCGAGCAGGGAAAGGCCGATCTTAAAGACTATCCTGAGCTTGTAGAATATTACTTAGGTGGATTGAAAACGGAAGATTGATTTAGAGCTGCGGAAGTGAATCGGGTTGTGTCAACATTATTTGAAACTGCAAATTAAAATTCCATAGAAAGTAACAGTATTTAAAGTTAACTGGTAAAAAACGCTTAAAATTTCCAGTTCGCCAATATATTTTTATTTTCGCCAATAAAGTTGTGAAAACCGCCAATAAATTTTGTTTTAAAAATAAATTCGCTAGCAAATAGGCATAATTTAAGGGGATTTTAGTTGCGAATTAGACTAAAATGCAAAAATTAAGCAACTTATGCTTGCTTTTATATCGTTCATCTACCAATATAGCGAGAAAAACTAAATTCCGATAACATATAAGCAAAGCAAAGACCGCCGCAACCATAACCTTCACATTAAAATAAAAAAAAACGGGGAGAAACAACTAAACTGTTTTCTCCCCGTTTTTTTATGCCTTCTCAAGCAGATTTTCGTCTAACAGTGATTTTAATTCATCGAGTTCACTTTTATCGACCGTGTTCATTGATAACAGGACACTGTCAATGAGGAATTTTCTTGGTGATGATGATCGAAGGATTTCTTCCTCGATGAAATCCAGCTTTCTGAGATAATCACTGTTATTGCAATCAAGTTTTTTCAGTCGGGATAGTACTGATTGTATTTTCATCCTCCAGTCAACTGACTCAGTTGCAGACACCGGAAGCCAGTTATCCAAGGTTTCGGGGGGCAGCAATTGGTCTCCAGTTAGCGCCAGCTCTTCAAGCATTTTCAAAATTCGATTTACACTATACTGGACAACTGGACGTAAACTAGCTGCCTCACCGTTCGCTTTACGATGAAATCTAATATTCTGAAGCAGGATTCCATTAAGCATAATGGCAGCATCGAGAAGGTATGGCTGGCAAATATCATCCGTGATGTCACCTAGCCGATCAGAAAACCAGCGTAATATCTTCATTTGTCCCACTTCAATGAATTGCTTAAGCTCTTTATCTCCTGAGAAAAACACTTCTTCAAATAGCGGGACGATTTTATTTTTACGGTTTGCATTCATCTGAAATTCGATCTGGCTGATAAAGATTTCCGCGTCACCGGAATCCTGGCCAAGCAGCAATCCATTACGATCAATCTCCATCTTTCTGAAGGCAGTTTTAAAAATATCCATAAGCAATTGATTCTTGGATGAGAAATAGTTATAGAAGGTTCCTTTTGATATTCCGCTGTAATCGAGGATATCCTGAATAGAGGTGGCCTGGAATCCTTTTTCTATGAATAGCTGATGTGCTTTTTCAATTACATGCCGCTTTCTGTCGTTCATTTCATCACCTTGACCTTTTTATACCGATTGTATAAAAAATATACTACATTAAATTTTCGGTCTTTACAAATCCCTTTGTTAAGGGGATTTAAAAACGTTGCAAAAATTGTACCGATGGTATATGCTAGTGTCTATGCAATCACATTGTTTACAAATTTGTGAACAATTTTAGGGGGATATAGAATGGAACAAAATATGAAAACACCTGACAAACCGCCCTATGGAATATTGGCGGTATTAATTGTTGGGGCTTTTATTGCATTTTTAAATAATACATTGCTCAATATTGCTTTGCCTTCGATCATGACTGACCTTGAGGTAGAAGCAACGACAGTCCAATGGCTGACAACCGGGTTCATGCTCATCAGTGGAATCATGATTCCTCTTAGTGCGTACTTGATCCAAAAGTATTCGGTAAGGAATTTATTTTTGACCGCAATGGGTTTATTCACATTGGGTACGATCTTATCAGGAGCTGCGCATATATTCCCGATATTATTGGCAGGGCGGATGATCCAGGCTTCAGGTACAGCGATCATGATGCCGCTTTTAATGAATGTCATGCTTATAAGTTTCCCAATTGAAAAACGCGGGACCGCAATGGGAGTGTTCGGTTTGGTGCTTATGTTCGCACCCGCTATCGGTCCGACACTTTCAGGCTGGCTCATTGAGCATTACGATTGGAGGATGCTTTTCCATTTTGTAACCCCAATCGCTGCTACGGTCTTGTTACTCGGATTCTTCCTGTTAAAAGATAAAAAAGAGAAAGTGCATATGCGTTTGGACATCATTTCTTTATCACTATCGAGCGTAGGATTTGGCGGACTCCTGTACGGTTTCAGCTCTGCCGGTTCGAAGGGATGGGACAGTCCACATGTCTATCTAACTTTATCGATAGGCGCAGTATCACTTATCGTCTTTATCCTTCGTCAATTACGCCAGGATAATCCGATGTTGAATTTCAGGATTTATAAGTATCCAATGTTTGCTTTATCTTCAGTTATTTCGATGATCGTGACAATGGCAATGTTCTCTGGAATGCTGCTTCTGCCAATCTACGTGCAGACAATACGCGGAATTTCACCATTGGATGCGGGCTTAATGTTGTTGCCGGGTGCTATTGCCATGGCCATTATGTCTCCGATTACTGGTAAATTATTTGATAAGTTTGGCGGCCGCGCTATGGCTGTCATCGGTTTGATCATTACGCTAGTGACGAGCTACTATTTCAGCAAGCTTTCAATGGAAACAACTTATACTCAGCTGATCATCCTTTATACAGTTCGTATGTTCGGCATGTCGATGGTTAATATGCCTGTTAACACAAATGGACTAAACCAGCTGCCAGCTCGTTATTATCCACACGGCACAGCAATGAACAATACGCTGCAGCAGGTTTCTGGTGCAATTGGAACAGCCTTGCTGGTTACGGTGATGTCAATGCGTGCAGAATCCTATGGCAAAGAACTAGCAGCCTCAGCACTCAAAGAAGCTGCTGCAGCAGGTAAAGCTGTAACTCCTGCCGTAAAAGCGGAAATGGAGCAGCAGATTGCCATGCAAGCGATGCTGCAGGGAATCAATGACGCATTTTTTGTCACTGTATTCTTGTCAGCGATTGCGTTGGTGCTTGCTTTCTTTATCAAACGAGCAACACAGGCAGAGGACACAATTGGCAAAAAGGCTCCTGCCAAAAAACCTTCTCATAAATTAGTTAATAATTAATTTCTTCCCCCTGTATACCAGGGGGTTTTGTATAATAAAAAGTAAACAAATTTTAATTGATAGATAGGGAGAACATCAATGGAAAAAATCTCAGAAATGCTCGCGCAAAAGCAGCTTGACGCTTATAACAAACAAGATTTACAAGAGTTTTTATCTGTTTATAGTGATGATGTAGTGATTATGGAGTTTCCTGGTAATAATGTGACTACTCGAGGTATTGAAGAAATGCGAACCAGATATGGCAAGCTTTTTAAAGAGCATCCCAATAACCATGCGGAATTATTGGCCAGAATGGTCCATGGCAACAAGGTCGTGGACCATGAACTTGTAACAGGAAGGGAAAACTCTGAACCGAAAAAAGCTGTTGCCATATATGAAATTGAAGGCGAAAAGATTGTGAAGGTTTGGTTTTTATAATCTCAGCAAATAGAAAGCCAGCACCAGTTCGACAAGGTGCTGGCTTTTAAATTGCGGTGGACTGCTGGGAATAATGCTGTCCTACTGGTTAAAAGAAGGCTGTTGCATGAATTGGGACACAGACTGCTGCTGATAATGAACCGGTTGCTGCATGGCAGTCTGGAATCCATAAGTGGAAACATTGTTGCCAGATAGCTCACTCGCCATCTGGGAGCATAAATTGATGACTTCCTGGCATCGGTTAATGGCAAGATCATGATTTCGAAGGCTAACCTCAATCATTTGCGCCGCCTGTTTCTCACGCTGAAGCATTTGTTCAAGCATGTGGATGTTCTGTTGTTCCTGCTGCAGCATCATCCGATATTGCTGGCTGCCCTGCTGAGTCTGTTGAATCAACTGCTGAGCGATCTGGCGTGTTTGATTCACTTGCTGTAACCCATGCTGAATGGTATGCATCTGTTTTCCTCCCAATAATATAGTCGTGGAAACAATGTTCCTGCAATAGTTTGCAACGAATATCAGGTAAAAAAACTGTAAATGAGGACCATAACCGGTGGAGTTATACCATTATAATTTCGTTTTTAAGGGGGAATCTATCCCTAAATACACAGAAGGGTTTGAAAGAAGTGGCAAAACACAACAACATCCAATTGACATCAGCCGAATTAGCAGCTCTTCACCAAAATTATCTCGGAGATACAATGTCTGTTTGTGTTTTTGGGCATTTCCTTGAAACAGTGGTGGATCCCGAGATTAAAAAAGTGGTGGAACACGCACTGGATATATCAGTACAACATGTTGAACATATCAAAGAAATATTTATTAAAGAAAATATACCTGTTCCAATAGGTTTTACGGCACAGGATGTAAACAAGCATGCTCCACGGTTATTTTCAGATGCATTCTATTTGAGTTACATTAAGCACATGTCAAGAGGTGGCCTGGCTCTTTATGGTTTCATTCAGCCCCATGTATTCAGAAGTGATGTTTTATCTTTCTATACTAAATGTTTACATTCGGCAATTGAATTGAGCAATGAGACGACAAAATTATTACAACAAAAAGGGTTAGCAGTCCGGCCCGCATATATCCCTTATCCTGATAAAAATGAATTCATACAGAAAGATTCCTTTTTATCAGGCTTTATAGGTGATAAAAGGCCCTTGACGGCGATGGAGATTACTCATCTGTACGCGAATATACAAACAAATAAACTAGGTGAAGCACTTTCAATCGGATTTAGCCAGATCGCCCAGTCCAAGAAGGTAAGAAAGTATTTACTGAGAGGGAAAGAAATCTCTGAAAAACACATCAAAATATTCTCCGGGTATCTACGTGATGAAAATCTTCCAGTACCAATGACGTGGGACCATGAAGTTACCAAATCACAGGAACCTCCTTTTTCGGATAAATTGCTGATGTTCCATTTTGGACTTATGAATTTTTCCGGCAGCGGCAACTACGGAATGTCTGTTGCGGCGAGTCAAAGAAAGGATATTGCAGCCATATACGCCCGGTTAAATGCAGAAATTTTATTATTTGCTGAGGATGGAGCTAATATCATGATCGATGAAGGCTGGCTTGAACAGCCGCCACTCGCAGCAGACCGTAATGATTTGAGTGAGAAATAAGCTGAAATAAGTGGTGAAACAATGAGCGACCAAAACAAGATTGTTTCTATAGAAAACTCAAGCAATTCTAGAGAAATCACCGGTATGAGGTTCACCAAGAATTTTCGTTCTGCTACAGCAGAAGAATGGTATGTCTTTATTCCGGGGTTTAAGGACCCTGTTAGCGGGGGAGCTGCAGCGAAGGCAATAATCCATTACAATCTATACGGCAATAAGGATATATTTATCAATACAACAGTCATCTTTGATGATCCTGGTCTGCATGAGGAAGAAAATCATCAGCTTGTCTATGGACTGGCAGAAGAAATTATAAATGTGCTGGTAGGGTATGCAGACACATTGTTGTCGGTACATTCGGGAAGCAACTCCTATCAGGCGGTATATCGTTCTTAGATAAAATCCTTAAACGGAGGTGAACTAAAATGAAAAAAGATACAGAAGGTGAGGCTTACGAAAGTGAAGTAGCCAAATTATTTGGACTCGATGAAGAAACAAGTCTTCAATCCGTCAATTTCGCCACAACTGAAAACCCCTTATTAAATGAACATTTCCAGGAGGAACAGCAAAAATAAATAAAAGCCAGGCTTAGAGCCCAGCTTAATTTTGGCGGTTTGCCAGGACGGCATCCGCTTTATTCTGTTGTTGGAACTGCTGGAGGATCTGACTGGATATGGCTGTATTGCCAGAATAGTTTGGATGCACTCCATCACTAGACAAATACTCCAAATTATCACTGTTGATGACATTGGTCGTTTGTACTACTATCGATGACCCAGTCCCTTTTGCAGCTTCATAAATCATTAAATTCCATTTTGGAAGAAGCTTATCTGCCAGGGAGTAGAATTGGTGATCGGCTGGCATCGGGTTATACAGCTCTAGCAGTACGATTGTCGCTGAAGGATTTAATTCACCAATTTTCGTGGTAATCTCAGCAAGATTTTGTGAAAAATCTGTTTGCAGACTGTCAAAGGATTTAAGAGCACTGTAAATATCGCTCTTCTTTACCAATTTAAGAATATCATTGCCGCCAACGTTAACAGTTATGAGGTCGGCCTCCTTAATTGCCTCGTCATACAACCCATCCTGAACGTACTGGTTCAACCTATCGCTTGTTATACCAATCACACCAACGTTATTCGAAATGACTTGTTTCCCAGTTTCCACACTGAGCTGGCTGGAAAATTGACTAACGAAATTTTCTTCCTCTGGAATATTGTAGCCGCGAATGATGGAGTCACCGAGAGCTAGATGGTTAATGGTACTGCCTGGAATTGTTTTGTAATAATCTATATAGGTAAGCTTATTGGTATTTTCAACTGTTGGTGCATTTTCCTGCTTGATTTTATTGATTTGGTATTGGGGATAGTAAATCCACGCGGAAAATGACAGGACGGCAAGCAGGGACGACAGCAGCAGAATTTTTATGATTTTCATGTTGATTCACTCCTCGATATATCTATTGTATCAAGGATTTTGAAGGAAATAATTAGGGGGGTATTTCCATTTTTAAAATAATGATAATATTTAGTGATACGAAAAAACTTCCGTTTTAGCCAAGATATTTTGTTATAATTATATAATTAATATATTCAAGGAGTACACAGATGTACCAGACATATTCGACAAAAGAGAAAATTAAACAGATTTTTGTCATGCTGATCCCAATCTTGATAACTCAATTAGGGATGTTTTCAATGGTCTTTTTCAATACGATCATGTCAGGAAAATATAATTCTACAGACCTTGCAGGTGTAGCCATTGGGTCATCGATTTGGAGCCCGGTCTTCACCGGACTCAGTGGAATTCTTCTTGCGGTTTCACCGATTGCAGCCCAGCGGTTTGGTGAAAAGAAAGGAAAAGAAGTAGCCTCAATTCTCACTCATGGTATTTATTTGGCATTAATCATTGCAGCACTTGTTATCGTTTTGGGTGTTTTTCTGCTGAATCCTATTTTAACAGCGATGAACCTTCCCGAGGGTGTCCACGAAACGGCCTTTCGCTATCTGGCCGGATTAAGCTTTGGAATCATCCCATTATTTATTTTTAATGTATTAAGGTCTTTCATTTATGCGCTCGGAAAAACAAGAGTGGTCATGTATATCCTGCTGATGTCCCTGCCAATCAATTTCTTCTTGAACTATGTCTTGATTTTTGGTCACTGGGGTTTTCCTGAATTAGGCGGAGCCGGAGCAGGTTATGCAACGTCGATTACCTATTATGTAATCGCGGGAATGACTGCTGTTGTGATTATAAAGCAAAAGCCATTCTCGGATTTTGTCGGGTTGGAATACTTCAAAGAGTTTTCCGGTGCGAAAGTGAAGGAGATCTTGAGTATCGGTGTCCCGATGGGATTATCGATTTTCTTTGAAACTAGCATGTTTGCCGTCGTCACCATTTTGATCAGTAAATTCAATATCACTACTATTGCCGCCTATCAGTCCGCTCTGAATATCGTTTCTTTTTTATACATGATTCCAATGAGTATTTCGATGGCGCAAACGGTTCTCGTCGGATTTGAAGTCGGGGCCGGCCGTTATCATGATGCCAAAGTCTATAGCTGGATGGGGATCTATCTTGGAGCTATTATTGCGGTTGGAGCGGGACTGCTAGTGGTGCTTTTCCGATATGAGGTAGCTGGATTTTATTCGAATGAACCTGCCGTGATTGCCTTAACTGGCCAATTTTTGATCTATGCTTTGTTTTTCATGATATCTGACGCAATCCAGGCTACTGCGCTAGCAGCATTGCGCGGCTATAAAGACGTGAATATTTCTTTTGTCATAACCTTGATCGCATACTGGCTCATCTGCCTTCCGGTCGGGTACCTGCTGGCCCATAATACCGGACTTGGAGCTTCGGGATACTGGGTAGGACTGACAATCGGATTGCTCGCAGCTGGTATATCCTTATCATTAAGACTGATATTTATCCAAAAACGTCGTTTTAACGCTAATTTGGCAGAAGTTATCTAATGAAGAGTGAGGTTCCAAAAGGAATCTCGCTTTTTTTATGCCTCTATCATCGAGGGTTATTCACATCAATTTAATGAAAAATGTTGGACAGCCAAAACAAAGAAGAGACCTAATGGAAGGTCTCTCTTAAGAGTTTACTGCATGTTTTTTTGGTTTGTATTTAGACCATTGAAAACGAATGAAGCAGCCAATGCAAAATCCGAGGATTGCAATAAATGCGGCTAAAGCTACCATTATAGTAAATATATTTCCTAATAACGTTAGACCATTGACATAGGCAATGATTCCGCCAGCTAAGCAGCCAACAGCGATTTTCTGATTGAACTGCTGCTGTTCCCATTCCTCCGGGATATAATCCGATTTTTTCTTTCTAAGAAAACTGCTCGCTATTTTCATTACCGGGTTAAATCCGAATAACAGCCCTGAAATCCCAGCAAGAAACGGTAAAGCCAAAATCCATTCTAAACCTGTTAACCAGGTGCTAATTACACTTATGACTATAAACCACTGATTTGTTCTAACCAGGGGCCGAGGAATTGTGCGAATTTCATCAGTTATTTTAATTCCGACCTTTCATATTGGTTTATTAGTATTTTATCTTTTTTTCCTTGGAATGTGAAGCCTTAGGTGATTTATTTTTATTTTTTACCACAACATGCGGAAATATGGAAAAGTATCCCTGAATATAATGGAATGGTGGTTTTTAATATATAGAGGAATGATGGGGGTAACATGGGGAGAAAAATGAGGTTTATTGGGCTGTTAGTTGTTGCGGTATTTATTGGATTGGCTGGATGTTCGGAACCTACAGCAAAAAAAGCTGAGAAAGAGAATAAGGTGATTGAACAGGAGGGCGAGCAAGAAACAGAAAATGCAGAGAAAGAAAATGAGCCTGTTAAAGAAGAAGAAGAGGCTAAACCAATTGTAGTGAATGTGATCGAGCCTGACACCCAAAAAGTGATTCGATCACTTATACCGGCGGATATGGGTTATGGAAATGACAATGCAAGGTATAGAGCCGAATTGGAGAAATGGGCCCGAGAATTGGCTCGCGGGACGGAGACGACTCCTGGATACGACCAAAGGATGATTCCGGATAAGCTTGGTCCGGATGGACAGGTGATTAAAGGGAGCCCTTTAATTGTTTTGGAAGAAGCGGAACTGGTTGAAAAGATCATCGAAGCTTCAGAAAAAGGGGGAAATGTCGAGCTGCCACTTTATGTAACGGCGAGTGGTTACGAAATCAATGATGCTTCCCAGCTAGGCGAGGTTGTTGTTGGAAAATACACAACCTATTTTAACGCTTCCGTTGCAGGCAGGACGAAGAATATTGAGCTTTCAGCTGAGGCGATTAATAATGTAATCCTGGGCACTGGGGATGTGTTTTCCTTTAATACCACTGTCGGTCCAAGCGACGAAGCCCATGGCTATCAGCCTGCTGAAGAAATTGTGAACAAAAAGCTGGTCATGGGGATAGGAGGGGGCATCTGTCAGACTTCGTCCACTTTATTCAATGCTGTTGATGAACTTGGTGTTGGATATGTGGAAAAACATCATCATTCCCTATCTGTAGGCTACGTCCCTGAAGGAAGGGATGCAACAGTTTCATATGGAGGCAAAGATTTTAGGTTTGCGAACACAACTGGTGTGCCTCTTTTGCTGAAAGCAATAATGGGAAAAGGGTCTTTGACCGTAGAAGTGAGGACCTCCAAAGAGTACGAAGCTCAAATGAAGAAAGGTATTTAATGGTCTTAAACTGATTCAGTCAAAAGATGTAGAAAGAATCAATCTGGTGGTGAATGTTTCCATTACTTCATTCCCTTATTCTTAAGTTAAGAACAAGGGAGGCGAACGATATGGAAATGAATTATTTAGCATTAGAATATATATGGAATACAAAGAAGGAAGAAATGAAGCGGAAAGATGATTTTAGGGAAACTTATAAACTCTATCCAGAGCTTACTAGGTTTCAGTGGATTAATTCTTTAAGGAGGGAGAATAAATCAAAGTAATAAAATATTTAATGTATACAGCAGGTTTTATCATTTTGCTGATTGTTATTGGTAACCTTCAGCAAAGCTTTGATAATATTGGAAGGGAGACGTTTAGGCTCTACCCTTGGAGCATCCTTGCTGTTATTTTATATTTTCCTTTGGGTGTTTATCTCGGAATTCCGGGAATTATGAAGGAATACCAAAAGGATGGAAAATGGAAATTCAGCTGGTATAAGAATATTTTCATAACTCTGCCGCTGATCTATTTTTCGTTCTTCTGGTTCATTCCAACTTCTTATCCGATACCAGATTTGATGGTAGGATCCCATTCAACGTTTAAACTGGCGATGCTGGCTTCAGGGATTGTTTTCATGTATAGCATCACTAAAGAAAACAGCGGCTGATATTGTGCCGCTGTTTTTCTATTAGGAGGTCCGTCTCTTTTCATTTACATTCACCAATAGCCCACGTTTGATCCAATAATCAAAGTTATCCACCGGAAAAACACTTCGATTCTCTGCGTTGTTCATTTTGATGATTACGCTGCTGTTTGAAACCTCTAAAACCTTTAATCTGTCTGAGTTATACATATTGGGCAAAAAGCCATGACGAATTTCAAATTCCATATTATTTTGATAATCCATAAAAAACCCTCCCGGATTTCATTATGAATATAATATTTGTCAAAAACAGTTTAATTATCCAATTTTAAAAGCCGAAATAAACATCAATAAAATTCTGCAGCTCGGCTGTTTTGTCGCCATCACCTTGGTAGGAGTATCCATGAATTTCTCCTTTTCCGTCGTGATTGATCGTCATATCGAGGTCATTCAGCAATTTTTGTAAATATACAACTGACTGACTCATTTCTTCTGAAGGTTCCTTCCAGTATTTATGGGCATCAAATTTGCTGACACCTTCGATATTGACGCCATCTAACCGCTTTCCTTGTTCCTCATGAATTATGATAGTCAAGCTATATAGATTATTAAAGTCTTTCTCTATATCTGTTCCTTGGACTTTTATTATATTTAGTCCATTTTGCACAGACATTGACTCTAAATAATAATAGTACATATCATCATAGCCTCTTTGAGTTAGTTTGGAATCAGCAGAGGGCTTTGTTTGGATTGATCTATTAGCACTTGCGATATAAGCCCTTGCACTGGTCGGCATATCATAATGTGCTCCTGGTTCAAGGACAGTTACATCTTTCCATTCTTTCGCACCTGAACCTTGGGTGAGCTGATCTTTTTCAGTTCCTATTTTGGAAGTTTCTCTGGTTGTTTCATCCGCAAGTGTGACGGAAGGAGATGTTACTGCCGAACGGTTATCCGGAAAAAGATTATAATATGTGAATGAACCAATAGAGAGTAAGAAAACCATCGTTACTGCAACTGAAAGAATAGGACCAATCAAATTCTTATTTTTCTGTGCATAGCTTTTATTAATTGCTTGTTCTAGTATACGCTTTTTTTCCGCTTGACTCATACGGCCATTCTTTAAGACAGTATGGTTCATGCTCGAACGCAAGTTTTTTAATTTATTCTCCATCCAGTTCAACCCCTTCGTACATTTTACGAAGCAATGATTTGGCACGCCTTAGTCTTGTTTTGACAGTATCTAGGTTTATATTACTCAATTCACTTATTTCTCGGATGTTCAAATCCTCGTAATAGTATAAAATGATGACCTCACGATATTTTGCTGGCAGCCTTAGCACCTTCTCTGAAAGAATGTATTCATCATTTTTTTCTATGACTTCGTCTTCTGGCGACGCTTTAATTCCAGAAAACAAGGACCAGTTGAAATCAAAAGGAACAATCGATTTATACCATTTGCTTTTTAAGTAATCCTTGGATTTATTCACAGTAATTTTAAATAACCAAGTTTTATATGAACTCTCGATTCGGAATGAATCCAGATTCTTATAGCAGGAAATGAACACTTCCTGGGTAATATCCTCAGCGGCTTGCCAGCTTTTTACATACGTATATGCCAATCGTTTCACACGTTCTGAATATTCATCAACCAACATCTCCAATAATTCCTCAGTAGTTATAGTTCTTCTGCCAGGCTCCAACTTTCCACCTCTATTCATTTTGCTCATATTTAGACGATTTAGGTGACATAAAAGGTTCATATGCTAAAAATTATACACGACGGTTTTTAGAAAGACTTAAAGAGTATATAAATAAGGAGAGAATTCTATTTTCGTGTTTATCTATTTGATGTTGATGGTCGATAGGATAAATATTCAGAAGTTTCCTCCTAAACAGAAAAAGCAAGAGGGGAAAACCCTCTTGCTGAAATATTCAATCTCCTAATTCTTTAATACATTGAAATACCTTGCTTCTGGATGAGAGAAGACAATAGCTGTAACCGATGCCTCCGGTTCCATCATGAATCCTTCGGTCAAATTAATTCCAATATCTTCTGGCTGGATCAAGTTGAAAAGCTTTTTTTGATCTTCTAAATCGGGACAGGCAGGATATCCGAAAGAGAACCGCTGACCTTGATACTTTGCTGCGAAACGGTCCTTCATGGTCATATCCGGTGTGTCCGGGAAACCCCATCGATCACGGATTTGGCGATGAATCAATTCCGCGAATCCTTCTGCACTTTCAAGAGCAAGTGCCTGGAGGGCATGGCTTTCCAGGAATCTTCCATCGTTTTTTAGCTGTTCTGCCGCTTGGCGAATGCCTGCACCTGCTGTGACTGCGAACATTCCGATGTAATCCTTTTCGGAATCACTGACAGGGCGGACGTAATCTGCCAGGCATAGTCCAGGAGAAACCTCTTGTCTTGGAAAATCAAAGGTTTCAAGGATTTCATCTGGTTGTTCAGGATTAAAGATATAAAGCCTATTTCCCTCTGACTGGGCAGGGAAGAACTGATAAACGGAAGCAGGTTTGATCCACTCATTTGCCTTGGCTTCCTTTATAAGAGATTGAACGACTTCCTGAAGCTTGACAGCTTTTTCATTCCCATCAGCAAGCAGTCTTTCTACCTTTCCCTTAAGTCCAAGATGATGCCCCAGAAGCATTTGCTGGTTTATATAGGGCTCAATATGGGAGAGGGAGTAGGATTTAACAAGATGCCTCTTTGTATCCTGCGGAATGAAAACCGGTGCCTTAACTGTTACTTTTGGACGTTCTAAAACAGTTGTGGCAGAGGTTCGACCCGTTGTCGTATAGTCCTGCTTATTCATCGCTGCTTCTTGCTTAGCCTTTTGTTCCTTTAAAAATTGTTCGTACCCGTCTGGTTCCCGAAGCTGATTTGCAATCGACAGGCCGTTCATTGCATCTTTTGCATACAATACAAGACCGTCATACTCTTTGGAAATCTTTGTATCAGTGAACTTCCTTGATAATGCAGCGCCGCCCACAAGGATGGGAGTGTCGATCCCAGCTTGCTTCATATCATGGGCAGTCAGCACCATCTGCTGTGCAGATTTAACAAGAAGTCCTGAGAGCCCAACGATATCTGGTTTTTCCTTTTTTATGGCCTCTATAAGTGCAGTTGGAGTCACCTTGATTCCCAGGTCGACAACATCGTAACCATTATTGCTGAGGATAATATCTACAAGGTTTTTGCCAATATCATGGACATCGCCCTTTACAGTCGCGAGGAGTACCTTTCCCTTTGCTGCCGTTGTATCATTTTTCTCCATATGAGGCTCCAAATGGGACACAGCGGCCTTCATGACCTCTGCACTCTGAAGAACCTCGGCCACAATCAACTGGTTGTCATTGAACAGCCTGCCAACTTCTTTCATCCCATTCATCAATGGACCATTTATAATATCCAGCGGGGCAAGGAAGATGCCCAGTGCCATATCAAGGTCTTGCTGAAGGCCTTCTTTTGTTCCTTCAACTACATAGTAGGCAAGTCGTTCTTCTAGGGTCATATCAGGCAATGCGCTTTTTGTTTCCTTCTTTTTATCCCGGTAAAAATCGGTGAATTCCGCAAGTGTCTTATCAGTTGTACTGAATAACAGCTCTTCAGCCATTTTAACTTCTTCCGCACTTATCGAAGCAAATCGCTCAAGCTTTTCTGTATTCACGATTGCGTAATCAAGACCTGCCTGGGTGCAGTGATAAAGAAATACTGAATTTAACACCTCACGGCCGACAGGAGGCAGGCCAAAGGAAACATTGCTGATTCCAAGAATACTTTGTGTTTCAGGGAAGGTTTCTTTGATTCTTCTGATTCCATCCACTGTTGCTTTTGCTGAGCCAATATATTGTTCATCCCCGGTGCCGACAGGGAAGACGAGAGGATCAAAAATCAAATCCTGTGCAGGTACTTTATATTTGTTGACTAGCAGGTCGTATGATCTTTTGGCAATTTCTAATTTCCTTTCAGCAGTTACACCCATACCTTCCTCATCGATTGTTCCGACAACAACAGCAGCACCATATTTATGGATCAAGCGTGCCACTGACTTGAATCGTTCTTCGCCATCTTCAAGATTGATGGAATTGATGATTGCTTTACCCTGTGAATATCTCAAAGCTTTTTCGATTACTTCATCATCTGTAGAGTCTATAACGAGTGGAGCCTTCACTTTTTTTACAACTTCCCTTATGAATCCTTCCATATCCTGAAGTTCATCCCGGTCCGGGTCAGCCAAACAAATATCGATGACGTGTGCTCCATTTTTAACCTGAGCCCTTGCAATCTCAGCTGCTTCCTCAAGTTTGCCTTCAGAGATCAGACGTTTGAATTTTCTGGAACCGATAACGTTCGTCCGTTCCCCAACCATAATTGGCCTTAGTGTTGGATCATCATAGATGAAAGGCTCAATCCCGGAAACCATATGTAAATTGTTTTCTTCCGTCTGCCTTGGCAGGCGCTCTTGCATTTTTTCCGAAATTGCCTTTATATGTGCAGGTGTCGTACCACAGCAGCCTCCGACAATATTCAGCCAGCCTTCACGGGCAAAATCGGCGAGCTTCTGGGCGAGCGTGTCAGGCGTTTCATGATATTGACCTTCCTCGTCGGGCAGCCCAGCGTTCGGATAGCAGCTGACAGCAGAAGTCGAAAGGGAGGACAGGGAACGCAAATGCTCCTGCATGAATTCCGGTCCGGTTGCGCAATTCAATCCAATCGCAATCGGATTCATATGCTGTACTGAAATATAAAAGGCTTCTATAGACTGGCCGGCAAGTGTCGTGCCCATTGGTTCAATTGTGGCAGAAATCATGAGAGGGAGCTCTTTGCCACTTTTTTGGAATGCACGCTGGATTCCCGTATAAGCAGCTTTAACGTTCAGCAAATCCTGGCTCGTTTCGAGCAAAAGCAAATCGACATTGCCATCGATCAGGCCAAGAGCCTGCTCCTCGTAGGAAGCTGACATTTCTTCAAAGGTTGATCCCCCGGTCACGCTAAGTGTTTTGGTAGTCGGACCCATTGAACCAGCCACAAATCGCGGCTTGGAGGGAGTGGATGACTCGTCAGCCGCTCTCCTGGCAATAAGAGCCGCTTCCTTGTTGATTTCGTACGCTCTGTGGCCCAGGCCGTATTCGTCAAGAACCAGGCTTGTGGCACCGAAGGTATTGGTCTCAACGATGTCTGCACCGGCTTCGAAGTATTCACGATGAATCTTTTCAATTACTTCCGGCACAGTTATATTCAGGATTTCGTTACAGCCATCATATTCTTCACCGCCAAAATCTGCGGGGGTCAAGTCTGCCTGCTGGAGCATCGTTCCCATCGCTCCGTCCATAATCAGGATTTTTTTCTTCATCTGTTCAGTTAACAAGGTTGACATTCTGTTTCCTCCTCTTTAGAAGGCTGCTGTATTCATTAGCGTAGCTCGATAACTCGACACTCATCTCATAATTCATAAAAGGTGTGATGATATAGATTCCGTTAAACAGTTCTGCTGCAGCCTCAATCAAACCTTTTGTAATCGCGATGCCTTCCTTTTTGGATTGCAGCGGTTCATTATTAAACTTCGCCATAATGTCTAGTATTTCCTGTGAAATCTTAATGCCGGGAACTTCATTATGAAGGAATTCAGCATTTCTGCTGCTTGTTAGCGGCATTAGGCCGATATAAACAGGGGCATCAATATGCTTTGTTGCTTCATGCACCTCCAAAAGCATTTTTTCCGAGTAAACTGGCTGGGTGATGAAATAATCTGCACCAGCGCGGATTTTCTTTTCCATCCTCAGGACAGCCTTTTCGATGGAACGGACATTTGGATTGAAGGCAGCACCAATAGAAAAAGCACCTTTTTGTCCTAAATCCTTTCCAGAATAGGAGAGACCATCATTAAACTGTTTAATCATCTCAATTAACTCGAAGGAAGAGACATCAAACACTGACGAAGCACCAGGGAAATCACCGACACGGGCTGGGTCACCCGTAACGGCTAACACGTCATGCAGGCCGAGTGTATGCAAGCCCATTAAATGTGACTGAAGCCCAATGATGTTCCTGTCACGGCAAGTTAAGTGTACCAGCGGTCGCAAACCGATTTTTTCTTTTACCAGATGGCCGATAGCCGAATTTGAAATCCTTGGTGAAGCAAGTGAATTGTCTGCGAGCGTTAAGGCATCAATACCAGTATCTTTTAGTGCCTTTGCTCCTTCAAAAAATCGAGTTGTATCCAGCTTACGCGGTGAATCAAGTTCAACAATCACAGAGGGCCGTTCTTTCACCACTTGATGCAATGGAGCTAAAGGCCTTTTTATGTCAGCGGGTGAGACGACAACCTTCGGCTTCTTTGCAGGGATTTTCTTATCCAACACAGGCGGCAACCCTTTTAGCTCCTCAGCAAATGCTTTAATATGTTCAGGTGTCGTTCCGCAACAGCCTCCAATCAGCCTTACTCCCTGGTCACGGAAGCTGCGGGCAGACTTGCCGAAGTACTCTGGATTGCCTTCGTAATGGAATTTGCCATCTGTGTAAGCAGGCAACCCGGCATTAGGATAGGCGGAAAGGAATGCCTTTGAAGGCAGCTCTATCTGCTCAAGACTGGAAATCATATGATGGGGGCCAAGTCTGCAATTTAGACCTACAAGATCAGCGCCAAGATTCTCTAATCTATTGAAAACTACCTGAAGCGGAGTCTGGTCCTGCATGATGCCTATTTCCTGGAGGGAAACCTGTGCAATGATTGGCAGGTCGGTTTCCTTTCGGGCAATCTCGAGCACCGTCTCGATTTCTTCCATATCATAAAATGTCTCCAGCAAAAGTCCGTCAACACCCTCCAGGAGGAGACAATAGAGCTGCTCCCTGAAGCTTCTTTTGATTTCCTCAATCGGGATGGCAGAAGGCCTGATTCCCCGGTTTCCGCCAATCGTTCCGAGGACATATGCATCGGTGCCTGCTGCCTGGCGGGCTAGTCTTACTGCTGCACTATTAATCTCTTTAACCTGATCCTCAAGTCCATATCTTTCAAGTTTTATATAATTGGCGGCATATGTGTTCGTCTGGATAAGATCGGCACCGGCATTTATATAGGCTTTATGGATTCGTATGATGTCATCAGGATGTGAGATGTTCAACTCTTCAAAACAGGTTCCTGCTCCATAAGAGTGGAGGAGAGTACCAATCGCACCATCCGCGATCAAAATTTCATTTTCCAGGCGTTTCAGGAAACTCATTAGATTTCCTCCTTTTGTGCTGCTAAAGTTCCTATGTAATCCAAAGCTTGCTCAAAATCCGCGATCAAGTCGTCGGCGTTTTCCAGCCCGACAGAGAGTCGAAGGAGGCCGTCAGTGATGCCTCGCCATTCTCGTTCGTCCTGCGGCATGGCCGCATGTGACATTTTTGCCGGATAAGAGAGAATCGATTCTACTGCTCCAAGACTGACTGCAAAAACTGGTAGCTTCACATGTTCTATGAATCTGGTTAAAACCTCTGCATTTTCAAGCTCAAACGACAGTACTGCTCCCGGCCCATATGCCTGCTGAATCTGAAGGTCCGACTGCGGATGATCCGAAAGGCCAGGGTAAAAGACATTCTTGATTACTGGCTGTTTCTTTAAAAATCCAGCTATTTTCTTTGCGCTTTCCTGAGATTGTTTCATCCTGACAGACAAGGTCTTGATACCTCTCATGACAAGCCACGCATCCTGGACTCCGAGGACTGCCCCGAAAGAATTCTGCAGGGTATAAAGCTTGTTGGCCAGATTTTCATCCTTAACCACCGCCAGACCCGCGACTGTATCACTGTGGCCGGACAGAAACTTTGTGGCGCTGTGGAGGACAATATCAGCTCCAAGTTCCAGCGGGCGCTGCAAGTAGGGAGTCATGAAGGTATTGTCAACAAAGGTAAGAGCGCCGTGTTTCTTCGCTATTTCGCTAATCGCCTGAATATCTGTCACCTTTAATAGCGGATTAGAGGGAGTTTCAGCATATAGCAATGCAGTATTGGGCCTAATTGCACGCTCTACCACGTCAAGGTCGGTCATATCCACAAAAGTGTGCTCAATACCAAAACGGTTCAGTACCTGTGTAACCATCCGGTAGGTGCCGCCATAAACATCCTCGGTTACGATCACGTGGTCACCTTGAGAAAGAAGCAAAAAGGCAGTTGAGATAGCTGCCATCCCGGATGAAAAAGCAAAACCCCGGACACCGCCCTCCAGCTCGGCGGTTATTTCCTCAAGTGCCTCTCTGGTGGGATTAAGACTGCGGCTGTAATCATATTTTCCAAATTTGTCTGCCGACGGCTGGTGGAAAGTTGAGGCGTGCTGGATTGGCACGCTTACTCCACCGGTTGCAGGATCGAACTTATGCTTGTTATGGAGCAATTGGGTTTCAAATGTATATCTGCTCATATTGCTTCAGCCTCCTGGCTTGCTTTTTGGAAAGCTTCATCCAAGTCTTTTATCAAATCCGCCACATTTTCGATTCCCACAGAGAATCGCAGCAGTCGGTCACAAACCCCGGTTTGTTCACGAATTTCAGCTGGGATATCGGCATGTGTCTGAGTCGCAGGGTAGGTAATGAAACTTTCTACGCCACCAAGGCTTTCTGCAAAAGTAATGGTAGATAGACTTTTTAAAAACGGATTCACCATGGCAGGAGAGTGTACTCTGAATGAAATCATTCCGCCTCTGCCGGGATACAAGACATCCTTCACAGCATGATGATTCTGTAAATAATTCATCAGCTCCCTGGCATTTTGTTCATGGCGTTCCATCCTTAATGCCAGTGTTTTCATCCCGCGGATGAGCAGCCAGGAATCGAACGGACTTAACACCGCACCTCCGCCATTATGATGAAGGAAGAGGGAATCACATATCTGCTGGCCCCTGGCAACGATGAGCCCGGCAAGAACATCATTGTGACCTCCAAGATATTTAGTTGCACTGTGGATCACGATATCTGCACCTAAAGTCAATGGTTTTTGCAGAAGGGGAGTGTAGAAGGTATTATCAACAATCAGCAGAATGCCGTTCTCTTTTGCGATGTTTGCGATGGCTTCAATATCAGCCTGCTCCATCAGAGGATTCGTCGGCGTTTCTACAAAAAGAGCCTTAGTCCTATGATTTATTGCGGATTTGATTTCGTTTACATCGGCCATGTCAGCATATGTACTATTTAATCCCCACTTTTTGAAACCCTGCTCGAGAAGACGGTAAGTTCCCCCGTATAGATCCTTCGAAACAATCCATTCATCTCCGTGCTCGAATAATGACAGAACTGTCCAGATTGCTGCCATTCCGGAGCTGCAGGCAAAACCGCGGTCTCCATCCTCCAGGTCTGCAATCGCCTTTTCAAGGATTTCGCGAGTAGGATTGCCCGTGCGGACATAATCATAGCCGCTGGATTGCCCAATCCCTTCGTGACGGTAGGCTGTCGTTAAATAGATTGGTGGATTGACCGCACCTGTTGATGATTCACTCCTGTTGCCAAGCTGTGCTAGCTTTGTTTCGATTTCTGCCAATTTATTCACTCCTATTGGTTATAGTCAGATGGCAGTTTTTGTTTTATGAGAAAAGACGAGATAATCGACTTAAAAAGGGACTTGTTCGACAATGATCCAGAAAGTCAGTGTGAGATCCCTAATAAAACAAAAAAAGCCTTCTTAAGAAGAAGACTTTACAGTTAGTAGCCATTCTTCTTATCTGCCAAGTTTCAAGAACTTGCTGGAATTAGCACCTTTTCAACAAAAATATAGTTGAAGGTTGCTGAAGCTTCACAGGGCCAGACCCTCAGCTTCTCTGGATAAGATTTAATATTATTGAATTATTAAATTTCTCTAAATATTACATCTGATCATGTTCAATGTCAATCATTTTAATTTAATGCGGTGAAGTATATATGCATAAGGTGTAAGATTAATAGAAGTATCTGGCAAGGCAAAGTAATTTTTTTTGACAGCTTTTTAGTGGATGAGGGCAAAGCTTTTAAGATTCCGGAGGTTTTATGACAGCTTTTCTGGTTCCGAAGCCAAAGCTGTCATGATTCCGATGTTATTGTGACAGCTTTTCTGGTTCCGAAGCCAAAGCTGTCATGATTCCGATGTTATTGTGACAGCTTTTCTGGTTGCAAGGCCAAAGCTGTCACGATTCCGGTGTTATTGTGACAGCTTTTCTGGATCCGAGATCAAAACTTTCACGATTCCGATGTTATTGTGACAGCTTTTCTGATTGCAAGGCCAAGGCTGTCACGATTCCAATGTTATTGTGACAGGTTTTCTGGTTCCGAGGCAAAGCTGTCACGATTCCGATGTTTTATGACAACTTTCCAGGTTACAGGCCAAAGCTGTCACGATTCCGATGTTATTGTGACAGCTTTCTGGTTCGAGGCCAAAGCTGTCACGATTCCGATGTTATTGTGACAGCTTTCTGATTGCAAGGCCAAAGCTGTCACGATTCCAATGTTATTGTGACAGGTTTTCTGGTTCCGAGGGCAAAGCTGTCACGATTCCGATGTTTTTATGACAACTTTCCAGGTTACAAGGCCAAAGCTGTCACGATTCCGATGTTATTGTGACAGCTTTTCTGGTTGCAAGGCCAAAGCTGTCACGATTCGAATGTTATTGTGACAGGTTTTCATGATTAGCTGCCAAAGGTGTCACGATTCCGTACCCTCAATCCCGCTTTAATCAAAATCAATATTCCGTTCTCTCATTAAAACGAGAAGGCGAGGGAGCAGCAGCATAAAAAGACTGGCTCACAAGAATAGATGAGCCAGTCTGACTAAATATAAAGTTATTAATATATTCCTACAGCATCAAATGCTTTATTGACAGCTTCAACTTCTGCAGAAGCCGCACCGTACAGGTCTTTTGCTGCTTGTACTGTTCCTGCTCGTGCCTGGCTGAAATTCGTGGAAGAAGTGTAATAGACTGTGTTTGCACGGTAGAAGATCGCTCCCATTTTATCTGTACCGATTCCTGGGACCGATACTCCATAATGTGAACCGCCTTCACTCAGAAGGTAGGCAGCTTTATTGATGATACCGCTGTTAATGTGGACACCGCCGTTATCGGAAGTTCCAGTGTAACGCTTGGAGTAGTGATCAGGATCGCCGTATTTAGTTGGGTCACTCATAGAACGAAGAGCATCTCCAGCCGTGTTTGGTGTATAGATGTCTTCGCCGATTTCAAAATCAGGATCATTGTTGTCATGGAATTCAGCAAGTGTGCCGAAGATATCGGAAATCGCTTCGTTCAATGCACCTGATTCATACTGGTAAACCAGGTCCGAACTGAAATCCGTCACAGCGTGAGTCAATTCATGCGCCACAACATCAAGACCGCCGGAAAGCGGAATGAACGTTGTGCCATCTCCATCACCATATACCATTTGCTGGCCATTCCAGAATGCATTGTTATAACTTCTGCCGTAATGGACAGTGGACTTCAGCGCTGCACCATTGTTGTCATATGAATTACGGCCAAAAGTGTTTTTATAGTAGTCATAAGTGAGACCTGCATAGTAGTGGGCATCTACTGCGGCTCCATCATAAGAAGCGTTCAGGTTATTATCTCCATCCACCCATAGGGAGCCTGGCGTTCTCTGGCGGTTCTTGGCATCGTAGGTAAACACACCATTTCCGCGAGTATTGTCCTGTAAATAATAAGAGCCATTTGAAAGAAGCGTGTTCAACGACTTCGTGTCGCCAAGCACTCCGACACCTGATCCAACCGTATCTGTTCCGTTTAAAGAAGGATTGTTTTTGCCAGCAGTATGAATGGCGTTGTATTTATTAATTATTTCACCTGTAACAGCGTTGATAAAGTACTGGTAATTGCCTGGTTCAGGGCTCAGGAAGTTCAACGTGACATGGTAAGCGTACACTGCTTGATCCTCACCAGGGTAAACGACCAATTCAGCCGTTGGCGTTACTTCATAATCAGGCTTGTAACCCAAATCCGCTTCTGCTGAAGCAATTGCATCTCTCTGAGATTTTTTGCTGGAGACTTTTACAAGCTTGTCGCCCAGTCCGTTACTGACAGTTCCGCTAAAAACCTTAAGAACACCGTTTTCGTCGACTCTGGCAGCCTGTGTTGCTCCCCAGACAGGAACACCATTATAGACTTGCTGCAGGCGGACAACATCTCCGCCAAGCTTGTCTGCTTCCTGAGATTTAACAACGAAACTATCATTTGTGCCCAGATTGTATTTTCCTTTCGAAGCCTTCAGGTACCCAAGGACTATATCCTTTGCTGCTTTCTCTGATGGATTTGTCAGCTTGCCGGCAACAAACTCAGGTGCGCCATGACTTTTCGTAAACTTGTTCGATGGTGAATCTGCTGATGGGGCGGCAAAGCCTGTTGCAGCAACCAAACCGCTGATTGCAAGGCTTGCTGTCAAACTGAGGGAAACGACTTTCTTCTTCAAATAAATTCCTCCTAAAATCAAATTCTATCTAATAGGAATTAGTAGATTATCATATTTATACTTTAATAGTCTGAACATTTCAACAACTAAGTCTAAAATTGTCGAATATGCATGTTGGGAAATATTTTTGACCTAAGAGTGAATGGATAAATATGGGATTTTAAGAAAAGTAGTCAGAATTTATTGACTAATTCAGCAATATATTTTTATTATTAAGTTGTAATACCAACTCATAAAAAAGGAGGTTTATAAAAATGAATTCTTTATGGTTAGCCGTGATCGGAATGATTGTCTTTGCGATTGGCTATCGCTTCTATTCCAAGTGGGTAGCAGAAAAGATTTACCGTCTCGATCCTAACTACGTTACACCGGCACACCAGTATTCGGATGGGGTGGATTTTGTCCCAACGAAGAAAATGATCTTATGGGGCCACCATTTTACCTCTGTTGCCGGAGCTGCACCGATTGTCGGACCAGCAATCGCTGTATATTGGGGATGGCTTCCTGCATTCCTGTGGGTTACTTTGGGGACGGTCTTCGCGGCAGGTGTCCATGACTTCGGAACTCTTGTCCTGTCAGTCAGGAATAAGGGACAGTCAGTAGGAACAATCACAAATAAGCTGATTGGCAAACGTGCGAAAATCATGTTCTTATTCATTATTTTAATACTTGTTTTGATGGTAAACGCTGTTTTTGCATGGGTTATCGCGAACTTATTTGTCAGCTTCCCGGCAAGCGTCCTGTCGGTATTCCTGCAAATTCCGCTGGCAATCTGGATTGGCTATGCTGTTTATAAAAAGAAAAAAGGTATGCTTCTGCCTTCATTGGTTGCACTTGCGGTCATGTATGGTGCCGCAATCCTGGCCAGCCGTGTACCAGCCTTACAGATTGATCTTGTGAAATACTTTGGCGGAGCGGATAACACCGTCATGTTTGGCCTTAGTGGTGTATCAATGGCATTCTTAGTCTGGATTATCGTGTTGATGGTTTATGTGTACATTGCTTCAACACTGCCGGTCTGGAAGCTCCTTCAGCCTCGTGATTATATCAATTCACACCAGTTGGTTGTAGGTTTATTCATTTTATATGCTGGGTTAGTCTTCCTTCAGCCTGAGGTTACAGCTCCTGCAATGAATGCAGCGGCTACTGATGTTTCCTGGTTTCCGCTATTGTTCATCACTATTGCCTGTGGTGCTATTTCCGGTTTCCATGGACTAGTTTCATCGGGTACATCCTCCAAGCAGCTGGAAAAAGAAACGGATGCCCGTTTTGTTGGTTATCTTGGTGCGGTTGGGGAAGGTATTCTTGCACTGATTGCCATCATTGCGGTTATCACTGTTTTTGCGACTAAGGCTGATTTTACTGCGGCGTATTCAAGCTTTGCGGCTGCAAGCTCAGGCGGTCTTGGCAACTTCATCAATGGTGCTGCCCAGCTTGCGACTGGCATCTGGATTCCTGCGGACATCGCAAGGACAATTGTTTCCATCATCGTTGTCAGCTTTGCCGCAACAACTTTGGATACATCAGTAAGATTGATGCGTTATATCATTGCTGAGATTGGAAGCGAATATAATGTCCAGGCTTTGACTAAAACTCATGTAGCGACAACAGTCGCAGTTGTTTCCAGTGCAGCGCTTGTACTATTGCCAAAAGGTCCTAATGGATTCGGTTCTGGTGGATACCTGTTGTGGCCGCTGTTCGGAACAAGCAACCAGCTATTGGCAGGTGTAAGCCTTCTGCTTGTATCCATCTGGTTGAAGCGTCAGGGAAGGAATTATCTAGTTACTTTCATCCCAATGGTATTCGTTTTCTTCATGACACTCTGGGCTATGATTCAGCAAGTCGTTTTCCAGTGGTCTGGATATGGGGGAGGGGAGCTGAATATGCTGCTCTTTGGTATCGGCGGACTGATTTTGATATTTGTCTTCTGGATCATCATCGAGGCATTCTCAGCCTTCAGCAGGAATAATCCACCGCCATTAAGCAAGGAAATGTAATGAAATGGAGGCCGGGCGACCGGTCTCTATTGTCATTTTTAGAAAGAGAGGTAATCATGATGGGTTTCTACGAACAATTCAAGCGTGCAATAGCTGTTTATGATGAGATTCTCAGGCAGCCGCACAGGACAGAAATAGCACGTGAATTGAGAGATGAGGAAGACCTGTTTATGCTGCTTTGCTTTTCGGAATTGCTCGGCCTGCCCAACCCTGCATTTTACTATACGCTTGAACTTTACCCGGTCATCATCGAGCGTTTTCATGATTGGCATTTGCGGGCAGGTATGGAAAAATCACCGCTCGAAGGAATACGCTGCTGTTAGGAGGAGCTGATATGACGATGATGGACAAGAAGATCTATTTTATCGGTGGAAAAGGCGGCGTTGGCAAAAGTACAACATCTGCAGCCATGGCGCTCTTACTCGCACAAAAAGGGAAAAGGATCCTGCTGGTTTCAACCGATCCGGCCCATAATACAGGGGATCTATTCCATCGGAAACTCCGTGGAGGAAAAATTGAGAATGCCACCCGGAATCTCGATGTACTGGAGATTGACTCTGAGCAGGAGTCCAGGAACTATATCAATGGTGTAAAAGGCAACTTGAAAGGCCTGGTGAAAGCGACGATGCTTGAGGAGGTCAACAGGCAGATAGACATGGCGGCATCCTCGCCTGGGGCAGAAGAAGCAGCGCTGTTTGACAAAATCACCTCATTGGTTCTGGAGGAAATCACCAACTATGATGCCATTGTTTTTGATACAGCACCGACAGGACATACAATCCGGCTGCTGACTCTGCCCGAATTGATGGGCGTTTGGATGGACGGGCTGTTGGAACGGCGCAAAAAAGTAAATGAAAATTACGCACAGTGGATGAACGATGGTGAAACCGTCGATGACCCTTTATATGACAAGCTGAATGAACGAAAGAACCGTTTTAAGCGCGTACGAGAAATACTGCTTGATGGTACACAAACGGAGTATGTATTTGTACTTAACGCAGAGCGCCTTCCTATCCTTGAAACGATTAAGGCAATCGAAACACTGCACCAGCATGGCATACATGTTAACTCAATCGTTGTCAACAAGGTCATTCCCGAAGATGCAGATGGTCGGTTCATGGCGCAAAGAAGAACGAACGAGCGATTGTATTTAGATGAAATCAAGGATGCATTCAAGAATCAGAGGCAGGTTTTATTGCCGCTCCTGGAGCATGATATTTCCTCGCTTAGCACACTGGAGTTCATTTCGGATCTTTTAGGAAAACAAATCGATTCAATCTTGAACCATAGCCAAATGTAGAGTTTTCATCTTGCTTATTAGGGTTATATAAATACATGGATAATTTTTTGAGTTGTATGGAAACTAAAGCTAATGATGAGCGGAAGGAATCTGCCATACAGAAAGGGGCACTAAAATGAGGCGGATCTATGCAGGTTCGATTACATCTTATAGTCAGTTCGGACACTTGAAGGTCCCAAAGGGTATTAAAAATATCTGTCCAGTATGCAAGGAAAAAGTTGAATTTGTCCTTAAGTCGACTTATCAGAGCAGCAAACATGGACTGATGACTGAAAGTTCTTGTCCCTCATGCAAACACAGCGTTCCGTTTGTTATCATTACAAGGGATAATGAAACTCAGCCCGATGTATACATATATGATCCACAAAGCTCCACAGATCCAACAAGCCAGATACAGCACATTCCCAAAATTCCCGAAGAATTGGTAAGGGCATATAAATCGGCAGTCAGCGTCTATCTTTCAAAAGAGAATACAGCCACTGCAGTACTGGCCAAGCGTGTCATCGAGAATGTTCTAAAAAACTTTTTGGGTGACAAGTCAAAGGGCATGACTCTTGATCAGCAATTCGAGATCCTTCCAGACCATATTAATTTAGTAAATCCAGTGACCTCATTAAGCCCCTTGTTGAAACCTGAAGGGGGACTCCATAGGATGCTTGAGTTGGAAACGGACATGGATGATGAAATGACAGAACTAATAATGGATTTACTGGAGGATTTGATACAGTACCTGTTCGTTTTACCCGGAAAAATTGAGATGACCCGGGAACAAATCGAAAAGAAGTTAAATTGATTTGATTTTAAGCAGCTTCCATGGGAGGCTGTTTTTTTGGTATAGTAGGAGGGGTAAAAGGGGGAGCAGCAGTGAATTACATAAAGAAATTTAGTTTGATATTTGCCATCGTGATGGCATTTTTTATTTTACCAACCCTGGCCTCGGCGCATAATGGCTCGCGGGATGAACTGGGCGGACATTTCCGAAATGCAGATTGCGTATATATCCTTCATGAGCCTACTTCGATTACCAAAAGCGCAGCCAATATTGGCGAGCTTATCCGATTGATTCATCAGTATAACAATAATTCTGATTGTGCAGCCGGACTCAGTGAGGAAAAAATAGATTTGGAGGGGTATACTTTCTCAGGTGCAGGAAAAGTTGCGCCAGAATCTAATCAGGCTGCAGACGAAATGCATAGAGCTGAAGTTTCTTCCGGCAATTTGCAGCTTGGAAAAGTGTACGAGGCAGAATTGTCAGATTGCACAGACGGGGATACGGCTGTGTTTACGATCAACGGAAAAGACTATAAAACACGTTTTCTCTATATTGATACCCCTGAAAGCACAAGGACGAAGGAGCCATTTGGACCGGAAGCAGCACAGTATACATGTTCCTTTTTAAAGCAGGACAATATTAAACTTGAGACGGATGGCGGAAGCCTTTTCGATAAATATGATCGACTTCTGGCATGGGTTTGGGTAGGAGACAAGCTGCATCAGGAGGAAATCACGAAGGCAGGACTGGTCGAAGACTTTTACGATTATGGCAGCTATAAGTATGAAAATCGAATCCGATCTGCGATGGATTATGCAAAAGATAAAGGAGAAGGCATATATGCAGCTACGGATGCTCCAAAAGAGAGAAATGAACAATCACAAGAGCAACCTAAAAAACAAGAGGATCATACCAACCAAGAGCAGCAGCCCAAAAATGATAGGGAAGAAAATCAAATAGAGAGTCAGCCTGATAAAAGGGAAGAAAATACCGAAGTAACTGACCAACAGCGTGAATCGAAACAAGAATCCGATCAGGCTGAAACTGCTGATGAAGAATTTGACTGCAACTTTTTAAGCGGCCTGTTGTATGCATTGTTATTTTACCTCTCACTTCCCATAAAGAAGGCGATGGGGAAGCGGACGCTGATCGCTCACAGATTGTGGAGCAAAAAATGGCCGCTCAATCTGTTACTCGGTGTAATTTATGCTTTTCTTTGCTACATTACCTTGCTGCTATCACTAGTAGAAGTGCTCCATCTTTTCAAAAATAAAAAGCGCAAGTGAAAATGACGGAAACAAATTGACGGAAAATCGAGAAAACTGTCCGTCATCGAGGTTATGACGGACAAAAATTGAACGGGAAATCGGGAAAACTGTCCGTCATCGAGGTTATGACGGACACTAATCGATGGGGAACCGGGAAAACTGTCCGTCATCCCAGGTGATGAAAGACACTAATCACTAGTAATTCTAGAAAACTGGACGCCATCCTTTATTGATGGCGTTTCCCAATTTTTAACCATACTTTCAGCATAAGTCACGGTGAAGCGACCCTCAGCATTTTAAAGAAATCTTCTCGATTATATGCCTCGTAAAGCAATCTTTCATGATTGAAAATGGCGTAATACGGCAGCGAATCGATTTTTAAATCGGGGAATTGTTGGCGTGCTTCCTCAAGGTTGTTAACCTTCAAAGAATGTGCCTTATGTACATATTTGTTATTTAATTGTTCGAGAGCCCAATTTACCTGCAGCTCTTCTGGTTTATACAGTTCAAGTATAGCCAAGTAGCCTCGTTCTTCGGCAAGTTGTGCCTGATACGCAACCACTTCTTCAATGATCAATGGAAAAACATAATGATAGACTTGGTCACCACTGGAGGCCTGAATGATTACTGTACTTTGGCCAGCCACATTGTTAAAAGTATAGGTATCATCAAAAACTGTTTCCAGCGGAAGGTTCCCCATCTCCAAATCTCCTTGTCCCTGTGAGCGGTAAACAGATATACTGTCAATTCCTTCTTTTTCGGGAAAAGTAATCTTCATTTCGCTGAACGGCTTCACGCTGACAGGCAGCAAATCATGGAACAGGATTGGTGGCTCATCTTGGTCGATGACAGGTCCGGTGCCTTTTTCTACCCAGGCAAATGTGCCTGATTTATATATAACTTCCTGATCTCCAACGGTGATTATTGCTTCTGGAATACTGAAAGTCGGTTCTTTTTCCTGTTCCGGCAGATGCGTACGGAGTCTATCTACGGTGAAGACCAGAAATACCGCTATGAGGACTATTCCGTATGGAAGCCATTTACTTTTCATTGTTAGTATTCTTTGAAGTTAGCATCTTTTCAATTTCCTCATCCGTTGGTGGTGGCGCCACTGGGTTAAGGTGAGCATTCAACCTATCAATTTTCTTGTGCAGTCTTACAACATCAATGAGTGTGAACAACAGTAAAGCAATGATTAACCACATTAGCATAGGAAACACCTCTCTTTTTTTCAAATATAAAACAAAAGGCATGGAATAGAAAGGTGAAATTGGATAAAATTTGCGCTGCGCACTGGATTATAATACTATCTTAGTGAGTACAAATGGTGGTGTTGCAGTGTAAATTACAAAGCATTTATTAATGAATCTCTCACTTCTTCTTGTCCTTTTGTTTTTTACACAGTTAATCATCGAAAGGCAAGTGAAGGAAGAGAGCCGAGAAAGATATCAATTATCTTATTTCATAATATCGATTTTTACATGTTATATTTTTTCGGTACAAGTGCAGGATGGCATTCACTTTGACCTTAGACAGGTGCCGATGATTCTTGGAAGTCTCTATACTGGATATAGTTTTCTGCTTGCAGGCGTCACTATCCTTATGAGAGGTTTTTTAGGCATAAACGATGGGTTCTGGGTCTCGGTGGGGGTCTTTGCAGCGCTTGCCATCCTTCTCAAATGGATTCATCCCTGGTTCAACAGGCTTACTCTGAACAGTAGAGTCGGTATTTCCGTTTTACTGACCGTAATCACTTCGTTTTTACTAATGCAAATGGTCAACGTAGTTAATGAACCAATCAGACACCCGGAAGCCTGGATCAGTTTCATTTTGATTCCCGCGCTAACATCAGGTCTAGTCAGCTATTCAATTGAAACCATTCGTCAAACATTCATTATCCGGCAAAGACTAGCGAAGGCCGATAAAATTGAAGCCGTCAGCCATTTAAGTGCGGCTATTTCTCATGAAATCCGCAATCCACTTACAACTGTGAAAGGATTTCTGCAACTGCTCGGTGAGAAAGATTATCCTGATGAAAAGAAGAAGGAATTCATCGATATTGCGGTCCAGGAATTAAATCGTGCCGAAGAGGTCATTAATGACTATCTTACTTTTGCAAGGCCTGCTTTTGAAAAGGAAGAGAAAATCGAAATCGATAAGGAATTGAATCAGGTTCTTAATGTACTAAATCCATTGGCTAACCTTAATGGTGTGAAAATTATCAAAAAGTATAGCCCAGGTTTAGTCATATCAGGGGACCGTTCGAAATTCAAGCAAGGATTCATCAACCTGATCAAGAACGGTTTGGAGGCTATGCCAAATGGCGGGGAACTAATCGTCCAAACCTTCCGAACCGGAACTGTGATCCACATCCTTGTGAGAGATACAGGTCTCGGGATGACGGAAGAACAGATTGCCCGCCTGGGAGAACCATACTATACGACAAAAGGGCAGCAAGGAACTGGCCTTGGCATGATGGTGACTTTCAGCATTATCCGTGCAATGAGAGGTAAAGTGGAGGTTAAGAGCCAGGTTGGCACAGGGACCACCTTCCATATCCGCTTCAGCAATATAATAGAAGACAGCTAGGATGATCCTAAAAACGATTTGGGATGGTATTGTTTTTTCAACATGCCCCTGCAAAAAGTTCCTGACAGAAGTAACTTTCAACTAGAATCTGTCAGGTTTGTCTTTTGTTGACATCAAAAAGCATCGTTGCTATATTGAAATTAGCTGATTGCACACGTATTAGGCACTTTGCAATTTGCTTATTCTAATGTTTTACAGACGTTTGAATAGGACAGGTATGAGGAACTAGTCGTTGTGATTTTGCTAAATTTTAATCATGGATTGTTCGGCCGATCTAGGAGGATTTTTCACATGAAAAACGGTAAAGTTAAATGGTTCAATGCAGAAAAAGGATTTGGTTTCATCGAAGCTGAAGACGGCAATGACGTTTTCGTACATTACTCGGCTATTCAAACAGATGGTTTCAAAACATTAGAAGAAGGCCAGGAAGTATCTTTCGAGGTTGTGGAAGGTGCTCGCGGACCACAAGCTGCTAACGTTACAAAACTATAATCGTACTAAACTATCAATCTTATTCTGATTTTTTAGCTCAGCCAACAGGCTGGGCTTTTTATATTTTGCCAGAAATTTCAATTATTCCGAAACCTTTCCATGATGTAAAACGTAATATCCTTAACAACTATTTCACAAGGCGAGGTGTTTGATTTTGGGTATCTTCTTAACAATTGCAGCGGGAGCAGGAATTCTCTTTGCCATAGCTTATTTTTCGGGCAATGAAAGCAAAAAGAAAGTTTTATTGAAGGAGAATATACCGGCTTGTCTTGGCTTGCTTGATGATGTTCCGGCTTCTGCTATCCTGAATAAATTGGAAAACGCACTGCCTTATGAGTATATCAATCAAGTTAAACTTCGCTATTTAAGTGACCATCCCCAAATTTCCGATGATGAGTTTGAATGGCGCCTATTTGAATTAAAAAGATATTTCTTCCTTAATTCGATTATGAAAAGCACGCCAATGTTCAGCAGCGAGGTCGATGAGGTTTGGCATGAGATGCTGATGTTCACGAAGCAGTATGAATCATTTTCTCAAAAATATCTTGGCAGAATGCTTCATCATACGCCGAACCTGGCACTGGAACCGGCACCACAGCAACGGGCATTCTTTGATTGGGTGTTCGCTCAGCTATTTGAAATTACAGAGTACACATGGCAGGCATGGGGAGACTTTTTCCATTATCCAATGGATCAGCAGCTACTCCAAAAAATCAGTTCACTTAGTGACGATGAGCTGAAACAGCAATTTTTCAGGATTACTGAGGATAATCTGGAGCTAGTGGATTACTTAACCAAACAACTTAGGTCACAACTAAGAAAAGCCCAAGAAATATACAGTGTTGACAGAAAAGGGACTTTTGAAAGGCCAGGACTTTTTGGCGACTTATCAGGATTGAGTTTGGTAATGGTGTTTTATTCTTACTATTACTTTGATGAATATTGGGACTATGCTCAAGCATATGCTTATTCACACCAGGCACATGGAACATCGGGCTGCAGTGCCGTTTTTTGCGGTTCCACCGACATGAATGATTCCCATAATGATGGAGGCGGACACAGCTGTTCATCCAGCAGCTGTTCAAGCTGTGGCGGAGGATGTTCTTCTTAAGAAAAAAGAAACCTGCTAGTAATTGCTAGCAGGTTTTAACTTTGTATAATTTTTTTAATTACATTCTGCAGGTTACCTTCTGTCATAATATCTGAAAAATCTATTCCCAGTTGAACTGCTGTTTGTGCAACCTCTGGGCGGATCCCTGTAACGATGGTTTGAACGCCTAGCAACTTTAAGGCATCCATCAGTTTGAAGATTTGATGGGCTACCATCGTGTCAACCATCACAACTCCTGAAAGATCAACGATCAAGGTATTGATTCTGGCATCGATACTTTGTGTAAGCGTGGATTCCATCAAGCCCTTTGCTCTCGTTGTATCGATTTCACCAATCAATGGCAGAAGGCCGACTTCCTTTGTCAGACTAATTACTGGCGCGCTTAATTCCTTAATTAAAGTTGCTTGAGAGGCTAATCGGTTCATAAGGATGTCCATGAAAACGATAATAAATGTTTCAAAGACATAATCAAGCGTGAAATTGATCTTTTCTTCCCATGTAAAAACGTCGTCCAGTGTAATCTCCATTTCTGTCTGTTTCACGAATTTTTGTACATATTCCCAGTAAACACGACGGAAAACCCCTGAATTCCAAGCCACTTCTGTCAGGTCCGTTTTAGATTTTATCCGGTCAGCTGCAGTCTGGCTCGTCCAGGCCGAAATGGTTTCCTTCATCTCTTCCTCAGTCTGATAAAGTGATTTGGCCACAAGGCGAACATAGTTTGAGTTTTGCTCCTTCACCCTGTTCATGACTTCTGGCGGCGCGTCAGCAGAGTAATCAGATCCCTTAATAACCCGCTGGCGTTTAAGCCAATCCTCTGTAAAATTGCTTGCATTGTCTACAAGAAACTTATATAACGCCTCTGTTTTTGGTTCCATTCATAATCCCTGCTTTATTGATTAGTCTTAACTCTATTGTGAAAAACAAGCACTGAAAAGTCAAATTTCAAATATATTTACTAAATGTTATTTCAATAGACAATAGTGAAGGAAAAATCAGGTAGATTTTTAAGTGGGTGCCTGATAGAATTAGAACAAACGTTCCTTGAATCTTTCCTTTTTTTTGAGCACCCATTAAATTTACGAGTTTGATATAATAGTAACATTGTCAAAAAACGCTTATAGCAAGAATTAAAATAGATAACTTTTTAAAAACAGGGGGGATTGGCATGAAATTTATCCATACAGGTGACTGGCATCTTGGAAAGCTTGTACACGGTATGTACATGACTGCAGATCAGCGAGAGGTATTGAATCAATTTGTGGATCTTGTCGCCGACGAAAAGCCTGATGCTGTTGTGATTGCAGGAGATCTTTATGACAGATCTGTTCCGCCGACAGATGCAGTGGAGCTTCTTGATGAAGTGCTCTTCAGGATCAACGTGGAACTGAACACGCCAATCGTGGCGATTGCAGGAAATCACGACAGTGCAGAACGCCTGTCCTTTGGCAGTTCATGGTACCGCCACAACCATTTCTACCTTACCGGTAAGTTGACGAACGACTTTAGGCCCGTGCATATTAATGGAGTCAATTTTTACCTGATTCCTTATGCAGAACCTGGCGTCGTCCGCCATTTGCTCGACGATTCTTCGATCCATTCCCATCAGGATGCAATGAAAGCAGTGATTGGCAAAATCGAAGAAAACCTGAACCCTGACGAAGCAAACGTTTTTGTTGGACATGCTTTCGTGCTTGGCGGTGACTCCTGTGATTCAGAGCGCACATTGTCTGTTGGCGGTTCAGGCTGTGTCACTCAGGACCTTTTTGATCCATTCGCCTTTACTGCATTAGGTCATCTTCACAGCCCAGACGCAATCAAGCATGACAAAATTAAATACTCTGGCTCCCTGTTAAAATATTCTTTTTCGGAAGCAAAACAGCGCAAATCGATTTCAATCATTGAAATGAATGAAAACGGCACTTTCGACATGCGCTACAAAACCCTGAAACCGAAGCAGGATATGCGTGAATTGGAGGGCCACCTTGAACAGCTTTTGGATCCATCGTTCTATGAAAAAGAAAATACGAGTGATTATTTAAAAGTAACTTTGCTAGATGACGGGGCCATGATCGACCCAATGGGCAAACTGCGCCAGGTTTTTCCGAATGTCCTGCATCTTGAGCGTAAAATCGAATCTATAGATCAGAAGCAAAAGCAGCATTTCAGCTCCATCAGGGAAGAGAAAAAGACTGAGCTGGAGCTTTTCGAACAGTTTTATAAAGAAATGACAACAAGCGAATTTTCAGAAGATAAACGCGGGGTCATGACAGATGTGATTGGCAAAGTATTGAGGGAGGAGGGTCAAAAATGAAACCTCTGAAACTGACGATGCAGGCTTTCGGGCCATATGCCGGTACGGAAACGATAGATTTTAAGCAGCTTGAGAACAGGACAATGTTTGTTATTTCGGGTAAAACTGGATCTGGAAAGACAACCATTTTTGACGGCATCAGTTACGCGATATACGGCAAGGCAAGCGGTGAGGACCGTAATGGCCCCGATCTGCGGAGCCAATTTGCTGAAGATGAGTTATTGACTGAAGTTACTCTTGAATTTTCATTGCGTCAAAAGACGTACCGGATTACAAGGTCTCCGCAGCAGGAGAGGAAAAAGAAATCTGGTGAAGGAACAACCAATGTCGGTGCCAAGGCAGAATTTTATCTGATCGACGAAAATGGAGAACTGCAGCTGCTTGCATCAAATGTTCGCGAAGTGGATGAAAAGATCAAGGAGATATGATCATCGACAGCAATCAATTCCGGCAGATCCTGATGATTCCACAGGGTGAATTCCGAAAGCTTCTAACTTCCGACAGTAAGGATAAGGAAGTCATCCTGCAAAGACTCTTCCATACGGAAATCTATAAGAGAGTAGAAGAAAAGCTTAAGGAAGAAGCAACTGTGCTGAAAAAATCGGTCGAGGACCAGGTTGAAAAAAGGAATTCAGCTCTTCGCAGCATAAAAGCTGTGGAAAATGAGGAACTGAAGGAGTATGTAGAAGCCGGCAGTACAAATGATGTATTGATTCTTCCGCTTTTAAAAAAAGAAATTGGGGCAATGGAAATAAAGCTTGAAAAGCTAAACAGAGACCGCGATAAACTTCAGCTGGAGCGCGATAAAATGCAGCAGCGTTTGTTCGAAGCTGAAGCAACTTTAAAACAAATCCAATCACTAGAAACCCTTAAGATGACAAAGGAAAAGCTTGAAGGCCAAAAGAGTCTGTTTGCAGAAAAAGAAAAACAAACAGTGCTTGCCAAAAAAGCAGCTCTCCTGGAAGCTCAGGAACAGCTTTGCCACCGACTTAAGGCCGACCTGGACAGTATAACAAACCAGGTAAATGTGATCACAAAACGAATCGAACAGTTAACTGTAAGACTCACAGCAGCAGAAAAAGAACACCAGAAACAAATTGATCGGGAACCAGAGCGGAAAGCAGCTGCTGAGCAGGTAAACAGGCTTGAAAATATGAAGGAAGATGTCCATGTATTCGCCAGCATAGCTTCACAGTTTGCTGAACTACAGCAGTCACTGGAATCATCGGCAAAGAACCGGGAGAACAGTGAAGCCCAGCTCAAGTCAACTGAGGAGCGGCTTAAAGTCTTGCTTGCAGAAAAGGAAGGTGCCGAAAAGGCGCAGATTACTTATCTGGAGAATGACCGGAAATTGGAGAAACTGCTGCTTGAATTGGACAAGTTGAATAGGCTTGGCAACCATAATCAGAAAGTTACCCAAGCCCGAGCAAGCTTTGAAGCACGGAAAGGCATTTTTGACCAGGCTGTATCCAGACTGAATGATGCCAAAGCCACAGTGGAAGAGCTTGAACAAAAATGGCTTCATTCCCAGGCTTCCGTTTTGGCTGCCTCACTGCAAAATGGCAGTGCTTGCCCTGTTTGCGGATCAGAGCATCATCCTGAACCTGCAGAAGCAACTGGAGGTTTTATTCCGACCGAAGAGGATTTAAAAGCTGCACGGGAGCAGATCACTGGTATTGAAAGAGAGAAGGGTGCTGCTGAAAAGTCTTACATCGAGGCAGATACGACCCTTAGGTCAATGATTGAAAGCGGAGAGGAAATGATTACTGAAATCGTCAAATTCCGTACTGACTTTGTCGTCGGCCAGTTAGCTGACACCGTTCTGCTGACTCAAAGCGAGGTTGAAAAACTGCAATATGAGCAGAATCAACATTCGGTGAAGTTAAAAGGCTTGGAAAAGATCAAATCTGAAATCAAAAGGTTTGAAGATGACAAAGAAAGGCTGAATAAGCAGCTGAAAGCTATAGACGAAAGCTATCAAAGCCTGATGATCCAGTATACGGAAAAGAAAACCACCCTAGAGAGAATAACAGAGAAAATACCTGAACAACTGCGCTCACTGCAAGTATTTGAATCGAAAGTGAAATCAGCACGACTCTTACAGCAGCAGCTTGATGAGGAACTAGAGCGGGCGCGCAAAAATTACCAGGAAGCAAAAGAACTTCTGGGAACCGAAAAAGCACGGAGTGAAGAGGCCGAAAAGAGATTGAAGGAAATAGATTCGCAATTGACAGCCGAGCGGGAAACATTCAAAAACAATATGACATCCCAGGGCTTTGAAAACTATCAGGCCTATCACCAGGCGAAAATTCCAGAACAGGCTATTCAACAGCTTGATGCAGACATCTTGAATTATCGGGAAGAAGTCAGGTCGGTAAGTGATCGCTTCGCGGAGTTGTCTGAACTTCTTAAAGACGTTAAGAAACCTGATATAGTAACACTTCAAGCAGAATTCGCCCAGTTAAATAATATGATCAGGGAGACTGATGAAGCATACCAGGATTTAAACCTGAAAAAACGGGATAATCAGTCCATCTTGGACCAGGTAGATACTCTGAATGAGCAGATGAAGGTACTGGAGGAAAAGTACAAGCTGGTAGGCCATTTATTCGAAATTTCAAAAGGCCAGAACACTTACAGGATTACCTTCGAACGTTATGTCCTGGCGGCGTTTCTCGATGATATACTGGCTGAGGCAAATCTAAGGCTCAACAAGATGACGAGCGGACGATACAGATTATTGCGAAAAACTGATCGGTCAAAAGGCAATGTACAGAGTGGGTTGGAGCTCTTGGTTTTTGATGCATACACCGGACAGGAGCGACATGTAAAGACATTGTCTGGCGGAGAAAGCTTCAAGGCGGCGTTATCGCTTGCCCTTGGATTGGCCGATGTTGTCCAGAATTATGCAGGTGGAGTTTCATTAGAGACAATGTTCATTGATGAAGGCTTCGGAACCCTTGATCCAGAATCCCTGGACCAGGCTATAGAAGCATTAATCGATATCCAAAGCAGCGGCCGGCTTGTCGGCATCATTTCTCACGTTCCGGAACTAAAAGAGCGGATTGATGCAAGACTCGAAGTCATTTCCACCCAAACCGGAAGCAAAACAGAATTTGTATTGATGAACTAACGTGAAAAATACAGCATCTTGCAACAGATGCTGTATTTTCACGCTTACAGGTCAGCCTGTGTCTCAACTTGTATTCAGCTTGTGAAAAGTAATCATTAAATAAGTCAGCAGGGAGTTTTACCATGGATTTTGAAGTTCAATATTTATCATTTTACGTTGTACAGGTAGAAGGAAAAGGCGATCAGGCAGATAAAAGATATAAACATTTTCAGACATTGAACGAGGAAGAATATGAATCCAGTCATCTGAAGGAGTTTCTAGATGGCGAGTTTGCCAAAATCGTCAAGCGTAAGGTCGAACGCCATCCAAAAACAGATGAAGTTCCTACTAAGCTCGGCTACTTCATCGTTGAGGAGGGCCATGATTTAACATCCAACCCAAACTACAACCTATTCCATCGCGTTCGTTTTGCGGAGTCAAAGGAAGACTTCCAGCAAGAAAGTGAAAAATTCGCAATCGCTTATGTAGATACAAGCGCAGTAAGAGGCGGGGCTTTTATTGTAGCGAGAGCCAAGCTTCGCAAGTTTTTTGATGATGCATTTGTGTTCATCCTTAAATGTGATTTTGAACCAAAAGTAGCTTCCATTTCTGACGAGTCCACATTGATCCGGCAGGTGGAAATGGCGATAACGACTAAAAACATGAAATCAATACAGTATCCCTATATGCCAGAAGAGGGAATGATTCAGGATAATGAACTGAAAATCAACCAGTCTTCCCATGCACGTTATTTTGAAGACTTCCTGAAATATGTAGAGTATGGCCAGTCGATGCCAGAAATCGTTAAGACTCAAGTTATTGAGATGGTCCGCGGGCATATGGAGGAAACCTTTGAGCCGGAAAGTGAAGAGCGGGAACAGCTTGAGAACGCCATGGAAATCTGGGCAGCCAGTGACAAGCGCGAACTCCAGGAGCGATTCGAGCCAGAGCAGGTCATTGAAGCGGCTGCACAGCTCATCGAGCATACACCTGAACTGGAACTGAAAATGAAGCTCGACCACATATCAGTAAAAGGGTTGCTGGCTGATTACGGTGACAGCATCCATCTGTCAAAGGTTAATGGAAAGTATGTCATTATGATTGAAGCAGATACCATTACATTTGAAAAAGGCTTTTCTCCAGTCGAATTTGCAAAACCTGATGAAATTGGTACAGTAGTAGAAAGAATCAGGCAAAAGAGCTGACAACTAAAAATTTACAGACTGATAATGTGAGCTGGATTAATTCCTTTAATAACACATACAAGCATTGGCGCAACTGCCAATGCTTTTTTTACTCTTGTCACACTATTCAAATTATGGTTACAATTGGAAGGAGATGGTTGATTAGCAGCGAGGGGGCTTTGGATTGATAACTACATATGTAAACTGGGACAATGCAAAAGTTAAATTAACCTGGCAGAAGGATGACCAGCTTCCACCGAGGGAGTTGATCAGCAGTGTCCATGGTTTTTGTTTCCACGGTGATAAGGTGCTCCTGGTAAACTTGAATCATCGCGGGTGGGATATAACTGGCGGTCATATTGAGGCAGGTGAATCTGTTGAGGAATGTTTCATGAGAGAAACTATGGAAGAGGCCTATGTTTCTGGTGATTGCAGGCTTTTAGGTTCAATCATTGTCGATCATACGGAGAACCCGCAATGGAATAACAACAGTCCATACCCCAAAATCGGATTCCAGGTGTTTTACCGGATGGACATTAACGAAATACATGATTTCGATGCAGGATATGAATCCTCTGAAAGAATCTTTGTCAATCAAGACCAGGTCCGCGAGTATTATCATGATTGGCACGAACTATATGAACATATTTTAAGATATGCTGCTGATAAAAAAATAATAGATTAAGATAGTTAGGGTGAAAGAGATGGATGCAGTTAAGCAAAATAGTCTTGCATGGGACAAGAAGGTTGAAAGTGAAGCAGTTTATACTAAGGCGGTTTCAAGAGAAGTAATTGAAAAAAGCAAAGCGGGTGAGTGGGAAATCACGGTAACAACTGGAAAGCCGGTTCCAAGAAGCTGGTTTCCACAATCACTGACAGGATTGAAAGTTCTATGTCTTGCTTCTGGAGGTGGACAGCAGGGGCCCGTCCTGGCGGCAGCTGGAGCTGATGTAACAGTTGTAGATATCTCAAAAAAACAGCTGGAGCAGGATGAGTTTGTTGCCAAAAGAGATGGACTTCAATTAAGTACACTCCAATGCAGTATGACTGATCTTTCAGCGTTTAGTGATGAAGAATTTGACATGATCATCCATCCAGTGGCCAATCTATTCGTCGAAGACATCTCACACGTCTGGAAGGAAGCGTCGAGAGTATTGAAAGATAAAGGAACACTTATATCCGGCTTTACAAATCCTCTGTTATTTATTTTCGATGATGAAGAGGACTTGAAAGGGAACCTGGTGGTTAAGAACAAAGTCCCCGGCTCTTCAATGGATAACCTGACGGATCATGAGAAAGAAAAACATATTCAATCAGGGAATACAATTGAATTTTTTCATACACTAGAAGACCAGATACAAGGTCAGGTGGATGCCGGCCTCGTCATCGCTGGATTGTATGAAGACGATTTTGGCGGCAGAAGGCCACTGGATGAATATATTAAATGTTTTGTCGCAACAAAAGCAGTTAAAATAATGCTATAAATTGCTTAAGCCCTAAATATCCTTAGGGCTTTTTCTACTTTATAGGGTATGAACATACTCCTCGCAAATTAGTGTCTGGCTTCAGCGCCTAGACCCACGAGTCGCTTGTCTAGCTGCGGCTCCTAACTCCTCGAGACGTTTCGGTCCTGCCAATGAATTCAAAGAGCGACTTCACTGTCAGGCCCTCCAAAGCTTGTCGGACTTGGGCAGTCGCCTCCGCTTTTCGAATTGTCTAGTTTTGCCTCCTAGAAACTCCGAAACTTCAACTCCGTCGGCAGAAGCAAAAAGCGCTTCTTTGTCGGAGTCTTCAGTTTCTGTGTTTCTGGGCAGTCGGCTACACATTTCGTTTTCGGCCCGCCCAATGAAGTCAAAGAGCGACTTCACTGGTCGGCCCTCCAGCGCTTGTCGGGGCTGACCAAGGCGCTTACGCTTTTCTGATTATTTTTAGAATATTTAGACTAATAGTTGAATATTTCAATATAAACGTTATAATAAAGTTAATAATACATACCGACCGGTTAGTAGAAAGCATTAGGGGGAATAAAATGAGATTAGCAGACAAGACAGCGATCATTACTGGCGGTGCCAGTGGTATAGGCCGTGCAGCCGCACTTCGCTTTGCCGCTGAAGGAGCGAAGCTGGTAATCGCTGATGTGAATGGTGAAGGCGGAAGAGAAACAGCCCAGCTTATTGAACAACAAGGGGGCAAGGCCCTTTTTTTCGAAACAAATGTAAGCGATTCCAAACAGGTGAAAGAACTCGTTTCAGCAACTGTTGAGGCATACGGGAAGCTGAATATTCTTTTTAATAACGCAGGCATCGGCAATCCGGATGTTAAAAGTGTTGATCTCGATGAAGACGATTGGGACAGAGTTATAGATATTAATCTTAAAGGTGTTTTCCTCGGCATCAAGCATGCTGTTCCTGAATTGAAAAAGGCTGGTGGAGGAGCAATTATCAATACCTCAAGCCTGCTTGGCATAAAGGGGCAAAAATATCTTGCCGCTTATAACGCATCCAAGGCTGGCGTTATCTTGCTGACCAAAAATGCTGCGTTGGAATACGGCAGGGACAATATCCGAGTAAATGCAATAGCCCCGGGTGTCATCGATACACAAATTATAGATGGATGGAAAAATGATGAACGCAAATGGCCAATCATTTCAAGGGCTAATGCCTTAGGAAGAATTGGGACTCCAGAGGAAGTCGCAAATGCGGTCCTGTTTCTTGCCTCTGAAGAAGCTTCTTTTATTACTGGTGCGACATTGTCAGTCGACGGCGGTGGACTGACATTTTAGCCATATACAATTACGTTAAATTATGAATGGGGGAAATCAAATGAGCGAGAACAATGTCTGGCTTTCCAAGTATCCTGACTCCATTGCATCCACTATCACAATTCCTGAAAAATCTTTGCCGCAAATGCTGCGAGAATCAGCAGAGAAGTATCCTCATAATAATGCTCTATCCTTTTATGGCAGAAAAGTCACCTATGAACAATTATCCCAGAATGTCACACATTTCGCTTCAGCACTGCAAAACAGAGGAGTGGAGACTGGAGACCGGGTTGCCATCATGCTGCCGAACTGCCCTCAATATGTCATTTCCTATTTTGGCATATTGACTGCAGGTGCGATTGTTACCCAGGTTAACCCAATGTCCGTTGAACGTGAGCTTGAATATATCCTAAATGACTCAGGAGCGGAAACAATAGTGGTGTTTGATGCACTCTATGCCAAGGTTAAAAGTGTTCAGGCTTCTACTAAACTTAGAAATATCGTAGTTGTCAGCCTGCAGCCTTCTGAGCATACTTTTGCACCAGATACTAAATTTGAAGCGTTTTTAGCAGAAAGCAGCGGCAGGACATCCTTGGTGGATGTTGATCCTGCAGAGGATGTTGCTGTGCTCCAATATACGGGCGGCACTACAGGAAGATCCAAAGGTGCGATGTTGACTCATCGAAACCTTCTGGCCAATGTACTGCAATCCCATGAATTTTTCAAGAATGATATCAAACCTGGTGTTGAGCGTTCGTTGACGGTCATCCCCCTGTTCCATGTATTTGGGATGACAGCCTGTATGAACCTATCAATATATACAGGCGCAGAGATCATTTTATTGCCTCGCTTTGACCTGGAAGAAGTCTTGAATACGATAAAAAATGAGCAGCCAACAATGTTCCCTGGGGTACCGACGATGTATGTCGCCATTACGAACCATCCGAAAGCGGAGGAGTATGGAATCGGCAGCATCGAAATTTGCAACAGCGGTAGCGCGCCAATGCCTGTAGAGCTGCTAAAAGAATTCGAGAGAAAAACAGGTTCAAAGATCCTGGAAGGCTATGGCCTTTCTGAAGCATCGCCAACTACACATTGCAATCCAAGCTTTGCCGAAAGAAAGCCAGGAAGTGTCGGCATCGGCATGCCATCAACAGAATACAGAATTGTCGACCTGGCAGCAGGAACAGAAGAAGTTCCTGCTGGAGAGCTGGGTGAGGTAATCATCAAAGGCCCTCAGGTTATGAAGGGTTATTGGAATATGCCAGAGGAGACAGCAAACACATTGAGGGATGGATGGCTTTACACTGGAGATATTGCAAAGGTGGATGAAGACGGATATTTATATATTGTTGACCGGAAAAAAGACATGATTATCGCGAGCGGTTATAATATTTATCCACGTGATATTGAGGAAGTTTTGTATGAGCATCCGTCTGTCCAGGAGGCTGTTGTTATCGGCATACCGGATGAATACCGGGGTGAAGCAGTCAAAGCAGTGATTGTCTTAAAAGCAGGAAAGGAAGCCAATGAAGCACAGATCAAGGAGTTTTGCCGACAGAATATGGCGGCATACAAGGTACCTAACGTCGTCGAATTCCGTGAACAGCTGCCGAAGACAAGTGTGGGCAAGATTTTGCGCAGAGCACTAAGGGAAGAAGTAAGGAGTAAATAAATACTATCTCCTTAATGGGACAGGGGGTAAAATATGGTATAATTTCTGTGCAGACTAGTAGGATTGCGAGGACAGCAAAGTGAAAGAGAAAATTACCGCACACAGCATTAAATTATTTGAGAAAAAAGGTTTCAGTGAGACTTCGATCCAGGATATTGTCGACTCACTAGGGGTGACTAAAGGTTCGTTTTATTATTACTTTTCCAGTAAAGAAGAATTACTGATGGATATCCATCTCAGATATATTGACGAGTTACTGGGCCGTCAGGAAGAAATTCTCTCAGAGCAGTCAACAAGCAAGCAAAAATTATTTGACATTGTTTATATGCTGATCAGCAGCATTAAGTCCAAAGGGGCATCCGCAAAAATCTTTTTCAGGGAAATGCGTCACTTAAGCGATGACAGGCTGGCACAGATTGTCGCAAAGCGGGATCAATTCAGATTGAACGTGGAACGGCTGATTCGCGAAGGAATTGACAGTGGCGAGTTCCGCAAAGATTTGAATCCCATCATCGTAACATTTGGCATACTTGGTGCCGCAAACTGGAGCTACCAGTGGTTCAATCCAATGGGAAAGGTTTCTGACCGGGAAGTGGCAGAGATTTTTGTCGAAATGATCCTGAAGGGAATCGAAGTCAATTGAAGAAGTATGTAGGGAGAGGCTTATGAAAGCCAAGCCTCTTTCTTTGTATGCTACATACCAACCGGTTAGTACGGGGGAATTAGAATTAGAAAGTGGGGAGACAAATGCAGGAGATCCAGGTACAGGCACGATTTGGCGAGACGGACGCGCTAGGACATATTAACAACACCAGTTATTTTGTCTATCTGGAGGAGGCAAGGATGCGCTTTTTTGAAAAATTGGGCTACAGCATGGAGTTGAACGACTGGAAATTCATTTTAGCCTCTACAAAATGCGATTTCGTCAGCCAAGGGTATTTTGACCAGCTGTTGACGGTAAAAACATATGTATCAGGAATTGGTTCAAAAAGCTTCCAGCTAGAACATGACATTGTTTGCTCGCAGACACAGCAATTGATTGCCAAGGGCAATGCAATCATTGTGTATTATGATTTTACAAATCAACAGAGTGAGGTTTTGCCCGAATTACTAAAAGAAGGGCTGAAAAGCTATTTGTTGCCCGCCTAAATGACTGAATATTCCGTATTCACAGGAGGTGCTGAAGTGAGATTCGAAGAAACAGTGGTTCTTGTTACTGGAGCTGGGAGTGGAATTGGGAAAGCGACAGCCGCTCGGTTTGCCAGCGAAGGGGCAAAAGTAATATTGGTTGGACGGACGAAATCTAAGCTTGAGATGGCAGCAAAAGAAATAAATGAATCGCATGAGCTTCCTAAGGCAGAAATCTTTCCTGCTGATGTAACAGATGAAGAAGATGTAAGAGAGTTAGCTCAACACATTGAGGAGCAATTTGGCGACCTGCATATCCTTGTCAATAATGCAGGAGGTTCAGTTCACTCAAAAATTATGGACACCTCAGCCAGTGATTGGGACTTTGTACAAAATACGAATTTAAAAAGTGTTTTCCTGGTCTCGAAAGTGCTTGGGAAACTCATGGCAAAAAGTTCAGAAAAGGAGGGAGATGCTTCTCAAAACCGTTCGATTGTCAATGTAGCCAGTTTATCGGGACACCAGGCAGGTGCGCACATCCCACATTATAGTGCGGCAAAAGCTGGCGTCATCAATTTTACAAAAGCAATGGCATTGGAAATGTCTCCTTACGGGATCAGGGTCAATTCCGTATCACCTGGTTTCGTGGAAACTCCCCTGACTGAGCAGGGGATGAAGAATGAACAATTTGTTAAAGCAATCAGAAGAAATACTGCTCTAAGGCGAGCTGGACATCCCGATGAAATTGCGAATGTGATTGCTTTTGTAGCATCAAGTGAAGCTTCTTATATGACGGGTTCTGACATTCTCGTTGATGGCGGCTGGTTGATTAAATAAGTTTATGATTCTATTAAAATCTGAGAAAGGGTGAATGCTTTGACGAATGTTAAGACGAGTGACCATTTAATCATCAACAAAAATGGGTCAGTACTTTCCATGACCTTAAACAGACCAGAAAGCTTGAATGCCTTCAGCCCGGAAATGATTCTTACACTGACGGAGGCATTAAGAGAGGCACAGAACAACCCAGAGGTTAAGGTAATCGTTTTGTCCGGTGCCGGCCGCTCGTTCAGTGCTGGAGGCGATGTAAAAACAATGGGCCAGGCAAACGCAACGGGCGTATACGACCATATCGGCAGGCTGAACGAGTGTATTCTTGCCATGAAAGCTACAGAGAAGCCAATCATTGCAGCAGTCCATGGTTTTGCTGCAGGTGCAGGATTCAACCTTGCCCTTGCTTGTGACTTAATTGTCGCTGCCGATGACAGTAAATTTGCGCTGAGCTTCTCGCAGGTTGGCCTCGTCTCTGACGGCGGGGGTTCCTATTTTGTCCCAAGACTAGTTGGCCCGCATCTGGCAAAACAATTCTTGTTCACTGCAGAACCAATTCCGGCTGAGCGTTTATACCAGCTTGGAGTCATAAACAATCTCGTACCTGCTGCAATTTTAAAGGAAGAAACACTGAAGCTTGCCTCTCAACTGGCAAATGGTCCGACCCGAACTTATGGGATGATCAAGAAGCTGGTTGACCATTCCATGACAGCAACTCTTGAAGAAATTCTTGAGCAGGAACGAATCACACAGACAATGATGGTTTCCACTGAGGATCATCAAGAAGGCATTGCAGCATTCAAAGAAAAAAGAAAGCCAAACTTTACAGGCAACTAAGGAGGAATACCATGAAAGCAATCCAACTGAAAGAATATGGCGGACCTGAGGTTCTCCAATTAGTAGAAATGGAAAGACCAGTTCCTGCAGATCATCAGGTATTAATTGAAATACATGCGATCGGAGTCAATTATGCGGACACAGCAAGAAGAGAAGGACAGTATGTCGTTCCTACAAAACTGCCGTTTATACCTGGAGCAGAGATTGCGGGAGTAGTAGTTGAAACAGGAGAATCAGTAACAAATGTCCAAAAAGGTGACCGCATCGTTACCTTGATCGAATCAGGAGGTTATGCAGAATTTGCCCTTGCTGACAGCCGCGGGCTGATTCCTTTGCAGGACCATATGGAATTTGAACAGGCAGTCGCTCTCCCGCTTCAAGGACTGAGTGCTTATCACATCCTGAAAACAATGGGACGCCTTGAAAAAGGTGAAACAGTGCTAGTCCATGCAGCAGCTGGAGGAGTAGGCACTTTGGCTGTCCAATTAGCTAAGCTATCAGGCGCAAGCAAAGTTATAGCAACCGCTAGCACTGATGATAAACTCGCTTTAGCCGCTGAAATGGGTGCTGATGTGCTTATCAATTACACTGAACAGGGATGGGAAGAAAAGGTTTTGGAAGCAACCGGCGGTAAAGGTGTTGATGTCGCCCTGGAAATGGCAGGAGGGGATATTTTTAATAAAACGCTGAAATGCCTTGCCACGTTTGGACGGCTAGTTATCTACGGAGTTGCCAGCGGTGAGCAGAGCCGCTTTTATCCATCATCCTTAATGGCCAGAAATCAATCAGTCATCGGGTTTTTCCTGCCGCAAATTATGAGAAAGCCAGCGCTGATTCAATCAAGAATGGCTGAAATGCTTGGATATTTATCTAATGGCCAATTAAAACTGACAATTGGAGGCGTTTATTCGCTTGAGCAGGCAGCAGAAGTCCATCGCCTTTTACAATCACGTCAGACGAAGGGAAAGCTGATTTTAAAACCTTGATAAGGGGTGTGCTGAATGGCAAGTATTAATACGGTAACTGGTCCTATTAAAGCGGAGCAATTGGGGAAGACGCTGATTCATGAGCACTTTATCTTTGGATATCCTGGCTTCCAGGGTGATGTGACATTGGGTGGATTTAAGGAAGAATCAGCTCTCGAAGAGGCAATCAACACTGCCAGGAATATGCAGAGCTTTGGGGTAAAGACAGTCGTGGATCCGACCCCAAATGAATGTGGAAGGAATCCAGAGTTTTTAAAGAAAGTCTCGGAAGCTACCGGTCTCCAGATTATTTGTGCCACTGGCTATTATTACGAAGGGGAAGGAGCAACCCCTTATTTTAAGTTCAGGCAGGCATTGGGCACCGCGGAGGAAGAAATCTATCAAATGTTCAAAAAAGAGCTCACTGAAGGCATCTCAGGTTCCGGCATAAAGCCTGGAGTGATCAAGCTGGCCTCGAGCAAAGGAGAAATCACAGAGTATGAAAAGATGTTTTTCCGTGCGGGCGCCCGAGTACAGCAGGAAACAGGGGCAGTCATCCTCACCCACACCCAGGAAGGAACGATGGGTCCTGAACAGGTAAGGTTACTGATTGAACACGGAGCAGATCCTGGAAAAATCATCATCGGCCATATGTGTGGAAATACCGACCCCGAATATCATAAACAGGTTCTGGACCAGGGTGTCCGGATTGGCATGGACCGTTTCGGCATCCAGGGGATGGTAGGAGCTCCTTTTGACCAGGAAAGGCTACAGACTTTATTGGCTTTACTTAATGATGGGTATGAAGATCAAATTCTACTGGCACATGACACAGTGAATATCTGGCTAGGACGTCCGCCTGTTATGCCAGAGCAGGCAGCGAAGATCATGGAAAACTGGCAGCCGGGACATATTTTCACCAATATCCTTCCACAGCTTAGGGATAATGGTGTGTCAGAAACGCAAATAGATAAGATGCTTGGGGGAAATGCTGTTGGACTTTTCACGGGGGCTCCTGCAAAGGTAGTTTCCTAGGAACAGTTCTCAGGGCTGATTCAAGATTCTAATAGAAAGGGGCGACGACCTATCCAAAAAATCATACCTCTTACGCTGGATTCGCCTTTTTCTGAAGGGATCGTGGTAGTGTATGCCGTTCTTGGTGAAACAGCAACACTTATAGATACAGGCAATCCAGGAGAGAAATCTTTTTACCAGCTAAAATCAAAATTACAGGAGCATAATCTCAGTTTTAAAGACTTTGACCATATTATTGTTACCCATATGCATACGGACCATTGTGGAGGCGTCAGCCTAATCCAGCAGGAAGCGAGCCTTCCCGTATATGTACATGAGCTTGCACGGCCAGTGATCACTGGAGGAGAAGCAGAGTTTAATAGAATCAATCAGTTTTTTAGTGACTTTTTACAGGAATGTGGTGCTGACCCTGCCGTTCATCAGCATGCACGGAAATACAAAGAAGAAATCTGGCAGAATGTCCATTATGTCAATGACGGCGATGAAGTATACATAGGGGGAACCCCCTACAATGTATTGCATGTTCCCGGCCATAGCCAGACGGATATCCTTCTGATTGATGAGGAGCAGGGCATTACATTTGTCGGTGACCATATCATTCCTGAGCTCGCCGTTAACGCCTTCATCGAGCCTCCGGTACCAGGGAGTAAGCATCGTCCGTCTCCCTTGATTCAATACAGGGATTCCCTGATACGATCAAAGGGGAGAAACCTTGGAAGATGTTATTCAGGACATGGATTGCCCTTCACACAGCACATTGAGCTCATTGATAAGAGATTGGCTCAGCAGGATGCACGCTGCCAGCAAATACATCAGGTGTTAAAAGAGGGTTATAAAAATGTTTTTGAGATTTGCCAGGAAGTCTACCCGCACTTGAAGGGTGGGATTGTTTTTCTTGGCCTCTCCCAAATACAGGGCCATCTTGATTTGATGGAAGTCCGAAATGAGGTGATGAAGGAGGAACGAGATTCAATTGTTTATAAGCTGATCTGATAGTTGCCAAAGCTTCTTAAACTTTTAACAGGGGAGGATTAAATGAAGCTGAAAGAGCTGCTTGAAAATAACATCAGTAAATACGGGGAATATCCGTTTATCTATTATAAAGACCAGCAATATACAAACATTGAAACGAGGCAGTATGCTGACCGGATTGCGAATGGTCTCCATAAGCTCGGAGTGGGAAAAGGCGACCGGATTGTCGTCTGTATGCCGAATAACCCTGAAGTGATATTTTCCTATCAAGGCATCACCAGGAGCGGTGCCGTCATTGTTCCAATCATGTTCACCCTGCATCCAAAAGAAATTCAGTACATCATCAAAAATTGTGAAGCCAAAGTTGTCATTGCCTCTTCCTATACAGCAGAAAATATGAAAAAGGCGATAGAAGGCCTGGAAGTCAAACCAATCCTGGTCGTTACTGATCTTCCTGGCAGTGATGATTTGTTAAACCTCTATGATCTCATGTCTTCGGAGTCAGCTGGCACCGAGGATGATTCTGATGAAAACGAAACCGCCGTGATTTTATACACCTCAGGAACAACTGGAAACCCAAAAGGTGTTCTTTTGACCCACAAAAATCTCTACACCAATGCAGTCAACTCCGCAGCCCATAATGAAACCGAAAGAGGCGTTACGATTGGCGTCCTCCCGTTAGCGCATGTCTACGGGCTTACCATATCAAATACATGCTATATAACGGGAAGTTCAGTTGTTGTTTTCGCCCGTTTTGACCCAGAAGAAATTTTCAAAGCTATTGAGACCTATAAGGTAAAAGCTTTCTCCGCAGTACCTGCGATGATCCATGCTATGGTTGGCAGCCCAAAAGCGGACCAATATGATACATCCTCCCTTGAGTGGATTGGCTCAGGGTCGGCACCGCTGCCAATTGCCCTGTTAAATGGATTCCGCCAAAAGTTTGGGGCAAAAGTTTTTGAGGGGTATGGCTTATCAGAAGCAGCCCCAATCGTGACAGCGCATAATAAAAAAATTGAAATAAAGCCAGGTTCAGTCGGAATCCCGCTTCCAGGGGTCAACATAAAAATCGTTGATCATCTGGGCAGGGAAGTCCCCACAGGAGAAGTTGGCGAACTGATCGTTTCTGGTGATAATGTTACTCCTGGCTATTATCAGAACAGAGAAGAAACAAACAAGGTAATCAAGGAAGGCTGGCTTTTCACCGGTGATATGGCCAGGGTTGATAACGAAGGCTATCTCTATATTGTCGACAGGAAAAAGGATTTGGTGATCAGGGGTGGATTTAATATATACCCCCGTGATATTGAAGAGCTGCTGAACGCCCATGAGTCTGTCTCAGAGGCAGCTGTCATTGGAGTACCTGATGAAGCGATGGGTGAGGAAATCGTCGCATGTGTCGTGAGAAAAGCGGGCGCGTCACCAACAGAGGATGAACTGATTCATTACTGTCAGGACAATCTTGCCAAAAACAAAACACCAAAGAAGATTGTTTTTATGGAAGCATTGCCACGGAACGGAGTCGGCAAAATCCTCAAGACCCGTCTAAGAGAAACAGCTGCTACGATCATCACAAAATAAGCCATTTACTGGGGAGGAGTGCAAGTGGAGCAAAGAACAATATTAACAACCAGCAAGCGGGGGTTGCAGACGGATTCATTCCCATTCCGTCTCTATCAAAAAGCGAAGAAATTCGGCATCTGGAACCCTGCTGACATTGATTTTACCCAGGACCAACAAGACTGGAAGCAGTTGGACGCCGAACAGCAAAATGACATTCTGCGCCTGATTTCACAGTTCCAGGCTGGTGAGGAAGCCGTTACCCTCGATTTGCTGCCGCTGATCATGGCCATCGCCAAGGAAGGCAGGCTCGAGGAGGAGATGTTTTTAACCACCTTCTTGTTTGAAGAAGCCAAGCATACCGAGTTCTTCCGGCTTGTCCTGAATGCGCTCGGTGAAACAGGTGACCTATCAGGACACCATACTGAGACGTATAAAACGATTTTTTATGAAATCCTGCCGACTGCGATGGACCGTCTGCTGACTGACCAATCACCTGAAGCTATCGCTGAGGCTTCTACTGTCTACAATATGTTTGTTGAGGGAGTCCTGGCTGAAACAGGCTACTACTCATTCTATCAAAACCTTGAAACACTCGGTTTAATGCCAGGGTTGCTCAAGGGGATCGGCAATTTGAAAAAAGATGAATCAAGGCATATTGGCTATGGGACCTTCCTGCTGCAAAGACTGATTTGTGAGCATCCACATTTATACGAGTTCGTTGAAGGAAAAATGCAGGAACTGACCCCGCTTGCCATCCGTTTGAACCAGGAGGGATTCAAGGGGAAGGATATAAGTACTTTCGGAAATCAGATCGAAGATACAATGAATTTTACCATGAAACAGCTTTCAGTCCGGATGGAAATCCTGTCCCGTGCAAGAGGCAAGCGTATTGAAGAGATTTATAGAGTCACAGAGACCGAGATGGGAGTTCTGTAAGGACTAATCAAGGCGGTAACCAGCGAGTTGGTCGAAATAAGTAAAAATGTGGTCGAATAAATCGAATATGTGGTCGAATTAATTAGAAAAGTGGTCGAATAAGTCGGAAAAGTGGTCGAATTAATGATTTGGCTCCGAATATAAAGGTGAATATAGCTAAAATTTCAGGCACTCAGGCTCAGAAAAGTGCAAGTATTTCAAAACACTTACCAGTAAGGGGTTAAACCAATAATTTTTTATAACCTTAGGAGGACGCAAAATGACAGTTAAAGTCGATGTAAAAACGTTCCCGCTATTCATTAATGGAAAATGGGAGGCAGCGAGCAGCCAGGAAACATTTGATGTCTTTAATCCGGCGACTGGAGAACTGGTGGCACGTGTGGCCAAAGGCAATTCAAAAGATGTAGACAGGGCAGTTGATGCAGCGCGCAGGGCATTCGATGATACCGATTGGAAGGATATGAAGCCAAAGGACCGATCAAAGGTGCTTTATGCAATTTCCTATCAAATAGCTGCCCATGCAGAACAATTGGCCTATCTTGAGGCGGTCAGTTCCGGCGGCACAGTGAGAAGAATTGGCGGTAACGATATTCTGCAGATGGTCGATTTGTTCCAGACATTGGCCAAGTTCGTTGAAGAATATGAATTCTCGGAAACGCTGCCAAGTCCGCCATTCCCGGGACCGGCACATAATTTCATCTGGCGCGAACCAATCGGAGTTTGCGCAGCGATTACTCCTTGGAACCTGCCAATGGTGATCGCGACATGGAAAATCGCTCCAGCTTTGGCGATGGGAAATACGGTTGTCGTCAAGCCGGCAAGCTACACTCCTTTATCGACTTTGAAGCTGGCTGAAATCATTTCACAGGTCGTCCCTCCTGGAGTCATTAACGTCGTGACTGGCCCTGGGGCTGAAGTAGGCGAAAAGCTGGCAAGTCACCCAAAAGTTGATAAGGTTGCTTTTACAGGATCGACAGAAGTGGGCCGAAAGGTAATGCAGTTGGCTGCAGGGACAGTGAAGAACACGACTCTGGAGCTTGGCGGTAAGTCACCTAACATCATTTTGGAAGATGCTGACTTAAGCATCGCACTGCCAGGAAGCTTATTTGGAGTGTTCCTTCATTCGGGCCAGCTTTGTGAATCAGGAACGAGGCTGTTTGTTCCGGATCATTTGCATGATGTAATCGTTGAAAACCTTGTCAAGCTGGCTGGGAAAATCAAACTTGGCAATCCACTTGACCCTGCAAGTGATGTCGGTCCGATCATTTCCAAAAAGCAAAAAGAAACGATTTTATCTTATATCGAAGCAGGAAAAGCAGAAGGAGCCACCCTTGTTTGCGGCGGAAACGAAGCTGAGGTTGCTGGCTGTGAAAATGGACATTTCATTGAACCAACAATTTTCACAAATGTAACCAATGACATGAAAATTGCCCGTGAAGAAATCTTCGGTCCTGTCTTGTCTGTGATTCGATATACAGATGTTGATGAAGCAATTAAAATGGCGAATGACTCCATCTACGGTCTAGCTGCCGGCGTATGGACCAGGGATGTGAATAAAGCTTATGAGGTTGCCCGCAAGCTGCAGGCTGGAGTGGTCTGGATCAATGACTGGCATATGCTGCGCAATGATGCGCCATTTGGCGGATACAAACAGAGCGGCATCGGCCGCGAAATGGGCAAGCATTCATTAGATGCCTACACTCAAGTTAAGCATGTGCACACTTCGATGGTACCGGAAGCCCATAAACGCCATTGGTATGGACTGCTTTTATCCGATACAACTGAATAAAAAGCTATTAAAAAACTATATGAGGTGAAAAAGGATGCAAACGACAACATTATCACAGTTCTCCCTTCGTTCAGCAATCTACAGTGGATCAAATTCTCGTGCCATGGTACCTGATTTGTTCAAGGGCTTAGGGTCTAAAAGAGTGGTTCTTTTTAGCGACAGGGGTCTGGAAAAAGCCGGAGTAGTAGAAAAAGTCGCCCAGATTTTCGAGTTGACCGGCAAAGGTTCTGGTCCTGAACTTGCCGGGATTTACGTCGACATTGCCCAGGATGCTGAAAGCACTTCGGTGAATGAAGCTCTCCGGTATGCAAGGGAAGTGGGTGCTGACGGATTGCTTGCTGTTGGAGGCGGCAGCGTGCTTGACACAGTTAAGGGAGTAAAATATGCCATGCACAGAGGGTTAACAGACATCAAGGAAGCGATCCCCGGCGGCTTTTTATTCGAGCAATTTCCAAAGGCAACCCATATCCCGATCCCGCATATTGCCATTCCGACAACTGCTGGAACAGGTTCCGAGGTCTCGCCGATCGCGGTTATCTACAATGAGGATATCCAAATGAAGGGAAATATCATCAATCCTTTCCTCAGTGCGGACATTGCGGTGCTGGATCCTGATTTAACAGTGGGTCTGCCGCCGGCAATCACGGCTTTTACCGGCTTTGATGCCCTCACACATGCTATCGAGGCATTTGCATCTCCGAGTGCTACTGCACTGACTGATGCCCATGCTTTGCATGCAATCCGGCTGATTGAAAAAAATCTTCCGATCGCAGTAGCAGAGGGTACCAATCTTGATGCCAGAATGGAAATGCTTCAGGCGAGTCTGATGGGAATCACCGCATTCAGTTTTGCCTTGAACGCCATTCCTGTCCATAACTTCGCCCATGCATATGGAGCATTGTTCAGAATCCCTCATGGACTGGCAAATGCTGTTTTCCTGCCAGTGGTAATGGAATATGTACCAAGCTTGTATCTTCCAAAGGTAAGAGAGCTAGCCTCGGCATTGAGGGTTGATTTTGATGCTGAAGAAGAAAATGAAGCCGTGCTGGCAAAAGTAGTTGAAAAGTTGCGCCTGCTTCAGCATAAGACTGGATTGCCATCGGACTTTACAGAATACAATTTAACCGAGGAAGACCTGGAGCGGGTTGCGGGTGCCGTTGCCAAGGACCCTGCAGCCGTATCCTTCCCGATGCCAAAAGAACTGATCCAGGCTGTCGGCCAGCAGGTCGTTCCGATTGGTGTAAAATAATTGGATTTAAGAGGGGAGTCCGTCTGGGATCACCCTCTTTTTGCGATATTCTAACAGCTTAGTCTATAAAGGAGTGGTCACTGATGTTGAATTTTGATTTTACCGAAGAACAAGAGCTTTTGAGAAAAACGGTCAGGAGCTTTGTCGATAAGGAAATCATGCCTTATATAAAAGAGTGGGATGAGAACCAGCATTTTGAATCTGGTATTTTAACAAGACTTGCCGACCTGGGACTAATGGGTGTCTGCATTCCGGAACAATACGGCGGCAGCGGAATGGACTATAACTCCCTTGCGATTGTATGTGAGGAACTTGAGAGGGGCGACACGGCCTTCAGGACCGCGGTATCTGTGCACACCGGGTTGAACAGCATGACATTGCTGCAGTGGGGAAATGAAGAACAAAAGCAAAAGTACCTGATCCCACAGTCAAAAGGACAGAAGGTTGGAGCGTTCGGGCTTACCGAACCAAATGCAGGGTCCGATGTGGCCGCCATGCAGACAACGGCCCGTGACGCAGGAGATCACTATGTACTCAATGGATCAAAGACTTGGATATCATTATGTGATGTAGCGGACCATTTTCTGATATTTGCCTACACCGATAAAAGTAAAAAACACCACGGCATTTCTGCTTTTATTGTCGAGAGAACCTGGGAAGGCTTCTCCTCCAAAGCGATAAAAGGAAAGTTGGGTATTAGGGCCGGAAATACCGGTGGGATTTTCTTTGATAATGTAAAGGTTCCTAAAGATAATTTGTTGGGGCAGGAGGGAGATGGGTTTAAAATTGCAATGTCTGCCTTGGATAATGGCCGCTTTACGGTTGCTGCGGGGGCATGTGGCACAATTATGGCAAGCCTTGAGGCCAGTGTGAGGTACTGTCATGAACGAAGCACTTTTGGCAAAGAGATCGGCAGACACCAGCTCGTCCAGCAGATGATCGCCAAGATGGAAGCAGGATTGGTACAATCACGATTGCTCGTATACCGTGCAGGCTGCCTTAAAAACCAGGGAAAGAGGAATACCAGGGAAACCTCCCTTGCAAAGTGGCAGGCATGCGACTATGCCTATGAAGCCGCAAATGATGCCGTCCAAATCCATGGTGCATACGGTTTCTCCAACGAATATCCGGTTGAACGGTATTTAAGGAACGCCAAAGCACCAGTCATCTATGAAGGAACACGAGAAATTCATACAGTCATGCAGGGAGAGTATGTATTAGGATATCGAGTCGATAAACCATTGTCCAATATGCTCCCAACCTGGCCGTTTGAGTCCATTACAGAAGAGGCCGTGAAATAAAGAAGCGGGAGAGAGTGAGAAGATCCTTTTTCTTTACCGGAAAGTCAGGGGTAGAGTCAATTTGGGTAAAAGCAGGGACTTTGCTATGCCCGTTATTCGATGCTGAGCTCTTTTTCGGTAAAAGAAACCTCTCTGCTTTGCCCGTTATTCGGTGGATAGCTCTTTTTCGGTAAAAGAAACGGATCTGCTTTACCCGTAATTCGATGAAGAGCTCTTCCTATGTAAAACAGCACTTCTTTGTCGCCTATATTGGGTGGCAGGAAACTCCTGTGCGGACCTGTACACCAATAACTCATACAAAAAAGGTGATCACTTCATTAAATAAGTGATCACCTTTACTATTATAGAATTAATTCAGATTGTACGTAGTGATACAGGAGTTTCGCTGTGTTTTCGATAGAATCCTTATGTGTTCTTTCGAAAGCGTGGGAAGAGTCAATACCCGGCCCGATAAGTCCATGGATGATATCATGTCCTGAACGAATAGCGGCAGATGCGTCTGATCCGTAGAATGGGTAAATATCAAGTTTGTAGCCGATTTCATTGTCAATCGCAAGCTGTGTCAGTCTTTTCCTCAGCTCGTAATGATATGGGCCGCTCGCATCCTTTACGCAGATGGAGACCGTATACTCATCTGTAGACTGGCCATCACCCATGGCACCCATATCGACCGCTAGATACTCAACGGTTTCCGGTGTAATATTCGAGTTTCCGCCATAGCCAATTTCTTCGTTATTGGAAATCAAAAAGTGTGTTGTATAAGGAAGTTCGATGTTTTCTGCCTTAACTTGTTTGATTAACTGAAGCAGAATTGCGACACTTGCCTTGTCATCAAGGTGACGAGATTTAATGTATCCCGATGGTGAAATTTGAACACGGGGATCAAAAGAAACAAAATCACCGACTTCAATTCCGAGTGCTCTTACCTCGTCTGCACTATGTACTTTTTCATCAATTCGCACTTCCATATTGTCCTGGTTGCGTTCTGCTTTACCTGCATCCTTGTAGACATGGACAGATGTCTGGTGCATTAAAATCGTACCGGTAAACTTTTTGCCGCTTGAAGTTTCAATTTCACAATACTCGCCTTCAATCGAGTTATACTTGAAGCCGCCAATCAAATCAAGCTTCAAGCGCCCGCTTGGCTTAATTTCTTTTACAATTGCTCCTAGAGTATCGACGTGGGCAGTAAGCATTCTGTGGTTTTCCTGGTCCTTGCCAGGAAGAGTGGCAATCAATCCGCCTTTGCGGTTCCGTTTCGTTTCAACCTGTAGTTCTTTTAGATAATTTTCTACATATGTAATGACTTCGTTCGTATTTCCTGAAGGACTTGGGATGCTGACCAGTTCCTTCAATAAATTTACTGTTTCATCTGTGTTCGGATAACCCATAATAAATCTCCTTTCGTTTACAATCTTCACGCAATTCTTATTATAAACTTTTTCCTGAACGAAAGTAATCATTTATCTTGTATTTCTGTAATCACAAACCCAGTCTATTCATATTTTGATTATGGATGCAGTTTTGGGGAGGAGATAGCATGAACGGGTATTGGTACAAATATTCATTGCAGCAATGGTGCAATGAAATGGAAGCGAGATTGGATTCCTTTAAAGGGCAGCTCAGGGAATCTGGTGATGAAGCCATATTACAAAAATGGAACGAAAACCTTCTGACATTGAAACAAGAAGCGCAACACTCATTGGATGACGAAGCACTCTATGCTCAGGCGAGAAACTTATATGACGAACTGGACAGATATTTCCGCGGAGCTGACTTGGAAAGTGAACGCCAGCAAGGCCAGAGACTTCAGCCTGTCCCTATAGGCGGCCACAAACTTCCTCCATTGCCTTATGCTTATGATGCGCTTGAGCCTGTGATTGACCAGGAGATAATGAGACTTCACCATTTAAAGCATCACCAGAGCTATGTGAACGGATTGAACAAGGCTGAAAAAGAAATGCAGAAGGCAAGACAAACTGGGGATTTCGGTTTGATTAAACACTGGGAAAGAGAAGCAGCCTTCAATGGGGCTGGGCATTATCTACACACTATTTTTTGGAGCATCATGAGCCCTCGTGGAGGCGGCACCCCAAAAGGACAGCTCGGAAAAGCGATCAACGATTCATTCGGCAGCTTTGATGCATTCAAAAATCATTTTTCAGAAGCAGCGAAAAACGTTGAGGCTGTCGGTTGGGCGATCCTTGTTTGGTCACCGCGTTCCCACAGGCTGGAAATCCTCCAGGCAGAAAAACACCAGAATTTATCGCAATGGGATGTTGTCCATTTACTTGTCTTGGATGTCTGGGAGCATGCTTATTATCTGCAGTATAGGAACGATCGGGCTAAATATGTTGAAAACTGGTGGAAGGTAGTCAATTGGAAAGAAGTCGAGCAGCGGTTCAATAAAGCCAGAACATTGGCCTGGCAGCCTTTTTGAGGAGTGACTTATTGTCACCCTTTTTTTGTATAAAAACCTTCTTATAGCGAACACTAAACATATGTTCGGGAGGTGTTTTTTTTGGAAAGCAAAGACTTTAACCAGATTTACAATGATTATAAAGAGCAAAGCCAGGGGCAAGCGGAACTAGAAGCCAGCACACCACAATCAGGAAAAGAACAAATCATTGCCGTCCGCAAAAATGATGATGGCGATCTGATTGCTTTTAAAACAGAAAGCGGGAGAGAGCTTGATTATGTTTCTGCTCTTACTGAGGCTAAAGCGGGGAAACTTGCACATGTGGATGTATTCCATAAATATGGCCGTGATATTCTCAGAAGTGAGCCTGATGGAATTAAAGAAAACAACCTCGATCATTTACCACATTTCTAGCAGGGAGTATTCCCTGCTTTTTTTATAAATAACTTGATTTTTCAGAAATTTCAATCTAAAATAATATTAACATACCAACCGGTAGGTATGTAATTCGGAATCCAGACATATATTTTAATAGACTATCAGAATTAAAGAATACGATGGGAGTGACTTGAATGCATTTACGCCTTACAGAAGAACAAAAAATGGTTCAAAAGACGATTCGCCGATTTGTAGAAAAAGAATTAGTGCCGCTCGAAAATGAAGTGTTAAGAAATGAAAGAGAAGGACGTCCAAGCCTTCCTCCCGGAAAAATGCGTGAACTTCAGCTGAAAGCTAAAGAGGCGGGATTCTGGGGAATCAATACACCGGAACAATATGGGGGTGCTGATTTGGGCCAGATGATGATGGCCATCGTCCTGATGGAAGTTTCCAAAACATTCGTGCCCTTCCAATTTGGCGGTTCAGCAGACAACATTCTTTATTATGGAAATGAAGAGCAAAATCAGAAGTACCTGATTCCAACCATCAATGGTGAGAAAAAATCATGCTTCGCGATGACAGAGCCTGGCGCTGGTTCGGATACAAGAAACATTAAAATGACGGCTGTGAAGGACGGAAATGAATGGGTTCTGAATGGTGAGAAGACATTCATTACTGGCGGAAACGAAGCGGATTTTGTCATGGTCATTGCGATCACTGATAAAGAAAAACACCGTGCCACAGGCCGTGATGGGGTGACCTGTTTTATTGTCGACCGGGAAATGGGCTGGAAATCAGAATTTATACATACGATGGGCGAATGGGGACCGGCGGGACTGGTGTTCGATAACGTCCGCGTACCAGAGGAAAATATCCTGGGCGAAGTCGATGGCGGCTATAAACTGGGACTGGAATGGATCGGTTTTGCAAGATGGGTTGTCGGCGCCAGGGCGATCGGAGCCGCAGAACGCTTGCTGCAAATGGCCATTGATTATTCCAAAGAGCGGATTACCTTTGGCAAACCGATTGCGGAAAGACAAGCTATCCAGTGGATGATTGCCGATTCAGCTGTGGAAATTGAAGCCGCACGATGGCTTGTGCTCAATGCTGCATATACACTTGATGCCGGTGAAGATAACAGGCATATGGCATCGATGGCAAAATTGTATGGCTCCAATATGGGCAACAGAGTTGTCGACCGAGTTATGCAAATTCATGGCGGTATGGGCTACACAAGGGAATTGCCAATCGAGCGCTGGTACCGTGAAGCCAGACTTTGGAGAATTTACGATGGCACGGATGAAATCCAGCGGATGATCATCGCCAGGGACCTATTGAAAGGGCATGTGAAAATCGGCCAGTTTGTATAACGAACAAATGAAAGCGGTAACAGTTTGATAGATAGAGGAGGAAATAGAATGGCAGGAAGATTTGAGGGAAGAGTTGCTTTTGTGACGGGAGGCAGCAGAGGAATCGGAAAAGGGATTGTTCAGCTTTTCGCCGAGGAAGGAGCGAAGGTTGCTTTTATTGACTTGAATGAGGAAGCATTGGCGGAAACCACAAACGAGTTGCGTGAGAAGGGTTATGAAGTTTACTCCAAGGTAGCGAATGTGACGGACTCCGGGCAGGTTGAACAGACAGTGAAAGAAGTGCATGACACTTTTGGCTCTGTCGACATCCTTGTGAACAATGCCGGTGTTATCCGCGATAACCTCCTTTTTAAAATGAGTGATTCCGACTGGCAAACTGTCATGGACGTCCACCTTAAAGGTTCATTCAATGCAGCAAAAGCAGCTCAGAAGTATATGGTTGAACAGAAATATGGCCGAATCATCAATATTTCGTCAACCTCTGCACTTGGAAACAGGGGCCAGGCAAACTATGCAGCTGCCAAGGCAGGTCTCCAGGGTTTCACTAAAACACTTGCGATTGAGCTGGGGCGTTATGGGATAACAGCCAATTCGGTCGCTCCGGGCTTCATCGAGACGGAAATGACGAAGGAAACAGCAGCTCGAATTGGAATCTCATTTGACGACTTGATTAAGCACAGTGTCGCAGGCATTCCTGTCGGCAGAAGCGGAAAACCAGCGGATATCGCCAACGCAGTGGCCTTCTTTGCTGATGAAAAATCGTCCTTTGTCAACGGCCAGGTCATTTATGTAGCGGGCGGTCCAAAAAATTAATGTGAGGTGAAGATCAGTGTTCAAAGAGCATATTGGCAAACAGTCCAATAAAATTAAAAACATTGTGGAACGCGGCGCTGTCAGGAAATTTGCCGAAGCCATCGGAGATCTTCATCCTATTTTCATTGATGAAGAAACAGGCAAAAACTCACGATATAACAGGAACATTGCGCCGCCTACATTTCCTAGGGTTTTCGATTACGGAACAATACAGGGGCTGAATCTTCCTAATAAAGGCCTCATCCATGGGGAACAGACTTATCATTATGAACGCCCCTTGCTTGTAGGTGAAGAAATTACCTGTTACTCGGTGATCAAAAATTATTTCGAGAAGAAAGGAACCCAGGGTGAAATGGGCTTCCTGGTATTAGAAAGCTTTGGTGAGGATGAAATGGGAAAACTAGTCTTTTCCTCCACGCAAACGGTCATTATCACGGAAGCGGTAAGGAAGGTGTTGATTGGATGAGCAGCTTAGCAGAATTGAAGGTAGGAGAATCCCTGAAGGAGGTTCAGCTTGATCCGGTCGACCGGATAACGCTGATTAAATATGCCGGTGCTTCGGGAGATTACAATCCAATCCATACAATCGATGAAGAAGCTAAAAAAGCTGGGCTGCCGGGAATCATCGCTCACGGCATGTGGACAATGGGCAACCTGGCAAAGCTTTTCACCGAATTTTACGAGGAGGGATTCATTCAGGACTATATGATTCGTTTTAAAGGAATGGTTTTCCTGAATGACGTCGTCACTCTAAAAGCAAAGCTGGCAGAGGAAAATGAGAACATCCTTAGATTCAACGTTAGAGCAGTCAATCAAAATGGCAATGAAGTCATTAAGGGAGATGTCCTGTATCATCGGTATGATTCTTAATAACCAAAAACCCGGCAGAGATTTGCTGGGTTTATGCCATTTAGGTCTTATACGGTATATTCAGGGTTTTCAGAAATATTAACAAAAGCTATGTAAGAACGCCTAACCGACTTTCAATTTTCAATTAGAAATAGCAGAAACGAGGTGTTAAACACTAGTGAATTTTGATTTTGACGAGGATTTACTGACGTTAAAAAGAAATGTCCGTAATTTTATTCAAAGTGAAGTCGAGCCTATTGCGATGCAAATCGAGGAAGAAGACAACATTCCGGAAAACATCATCCAGCTTTCCAGGGAAATGGGCCTTTTCGGTTTAAGCATACCGGAGGAATACGGCGGACTGGGAATCGGCATGGTGGAGAAATGTGCATTGTATGAGGAAATCGGCCAGACGCACAATGGCTATACGACTTTGATTGGTGCCCATACTGGGATCGGCACAGTCGGGATTGTCGAGCTGGGCAATGAGCAGCAAAAGCGAAGATATTTGCCTGCTATGGCCAGCGGAGTGAAAATCGGGGCCTTTGCACTGACAGAACCTGATGCAGGTTCGAATGCAGCTAATCTAAAGACGACCGCTGTAAAAAAAGGCGATAAATATGTGCTGAACGGTTTGAAGCACTATATTACGAATGCATTAGAGGCAAGTGTATTTACAGTGATGGCAGTGACAGACCATGAAAAAGGTGCGAAAGGAATCACATCGTTTATCGTCGAAAAGGACTTTCCTGGCTTCAAGATCGGAAAAACGGAAAAAAAGATGGGCCTAAAGGGATCCCATTCTGCTGAATTGGTGTTCGAGGATTGCGAGGTTCCCGTTGAAAATGTTCTTGGGACTGAAGGGCATGGTTATGTAAATGCCTTGAAAATACTGGCCAATGGAAGAGCAGGCCTTGCGGCGCGTAATCTGGGATCCTCCCAAAAGCTCCTTGACATGTCTGTTGCCTATGCCAAAGAGAGGTTCCAATTCGGGAAACCGATCATCAAGCATCAAGCAGTAAGCCATATGCTCGCGGAAATGGCGGTTGAAATCGAAGCACTCAGGTCTTTTACATACCGAGTTGCCTGGATGGTTGATTCCGGACAGAAGGTCATCAAGGAAGCTGCCATGTTAAAGCTATATGGTTCGGAGGTTTACAACAGGGTCGCCGATAAAGCAGTGCAGATTCACGGCGGTCTCGGTTATATTTCTGATTATCCGGTCGAAAGATATTTCCGTGATGCAAGAATCACAAGAATTTATGAGGGCACGTCGGAAATCCAGAAAAACATTATCGCTGCTCAGCTGGAAAAAGAAAATTAACAATCGAACATACCTACTAGTTAGTATGAAAAAGAAAGAGGTGGTATGGATGAATTTTAACCATACGGAGAAGGTCAAGGAATACCAGGCCAGGCTGTCAGAGTTCATGGATGAATACATTTATCCAAATGAGAAGGTGTATAAAGACCAGATTGACAAAAATGACCCATTCTCTAAAGTTCCCCCAATCATGGAAGAACTGAAGGAGAAGGCGAAAGAAAAAGGGCTCTGGAATCTGTTTTTACCAGAGAGTGAGTACGGTGAGGGTCTAACCAATCTGGAATATGCACCGCTATGCGAAATCATGGGAAGGTCCAGTATTGCGCCAGAGGTGTTCAACTGTGCTGCGCCTGACACCGGCAATATGGAAGTCCTTGTACGTTATGGATCTGAAGAGCATAAGGAGCAATGGTTAAAGCCTCTCCTGGACGGCGAAATCAGGTCCTGCTTCTCGATGACAGAGCCGGACGTCGCTTCCTCCGACGCAACGAACATCCAGTCAAGCATCATCCGCGATGGAGATGAGTATGTCATTAACGGAACGAAATGGTGGTCTTCAGGTGCTGGAGATCCTCGCTGCAAGATTGCCATTGTGATGGGTAAAAATGACCCTGATGCCCCGAAGCATGAGCAGCAATCTATGATTCTTGTTCCTCTAGATACACCGGGAGTAACGATTAAGAGAATTTTGCCTGTATTCGGGTACGACCATGCGCCTCATGGGCACGCGGAAATAGAATACAAGAATGTGAGGGTGCCTGCCTCCAATATGCTTTGGGGTGAAGGAAAAGGTTTTGCAATCGCCCAGGGCCGTCTTGGTCCAGGCAGAATCCATCATTGCATGAGAACGATCGGTGCGGCTGAACGTGCACTGGAAGAGATGTCAAAACGGGTTCTTCAAAGAACTGCATTCGGTAAAAAGCTTGCCGACCAGGGCGTCATCCAGGAGTGGATCGCAGAAGCAAGGATTGATATCGAGCAGGCAAGGCTCCTTACTTTAAAGGCAGCCTACATGATGGATACAGTCGGAAACAAAGAAGCCAAGGCTGAAATTGCGATGATCAAAGTGGTTGCGCCAAATATGGCACTCAAAATCATCGACAGGGCGATCCAGGCTTTCGGCGCGGCAGGTGTAAGTGATGACTTCACGCTCGCAGCTGCATGGGCGAATATCAGGACACTAAGATTGGCGGATGGTCCGGATGAAGTACACAAACGAGCGATAGCAAGATACGAACTGAAAAAATACTTGTAAGGAGGATTCACCAATGCATGTATCTGAACTATTTTCACTAAAAGGAAAAGTAGCGATTGTCACAGGCGGGGGCCGGGGCCTTGGAGAACAAATCGCTATTGGATTCGCAGAGGCAGGTGCCAATGTGGTCGTTTGCTCAAGACGTGTCGAAGCATGCGAGGAAGTCAGTGGGAAGCTGAAGGAAATCGGTGTTGACTCGCTTGCTTTGAAATGTGACATCACCAATCCGGAAGATGTGAAAAACGTAGTACAACAGACTGTCGAGAAATTCGGCAGAATCGATATCCTCGTCAATAACAGCGGAGCCTCCTGGGGAGCGCCGGCTGAGGAAATGCCGCTTGAAGCATGGCAAAAGGTCCTGAATGTCAATGTGACAGGAACATTCTTAATGTCACAGGCGGCTGGAAAAGTGATGCTGGAGCAAAGGTCAGGCAAGATCATCAATATTGCTTCGGTTGCAGGGCTGAAAGGGTCCAACCCTAAAGTTATGGATGCGATAGGATATAACGCCAGCAAGGGAGCTGTTATTACTTTCACAAAGGATCTTGCAGCAAAATGGGGGCCGCGCGGTATCTACGTAAATGCTATTGCACCAGGTTTTTTCCCGACAAAGATGTCAAAGGGACTGCTTGAAAAAGGCGGCCAGGCGATTCTTGAAGGAACTCCGCTGCGAAAATTCGGCTCTGACACTGACCTTAAGGGTGTAGCAGTATTCCTGGCAGCATCAGCATCCGATTATATTACCGGTGATGTTGTGATAGTCGATGGCGGAACACATGTACTGTAAAAGGAGGCAGCATCCATGAACAGAGATGCAGTGATTGTATCTGCAGTCAGGACAGCAATCGGCAGGCAGGGTGGAGCTCTTGCTTCGGTACCTGCCCATGTGTTTGGGGCAGAGGTGATCAAAGAGGCAATCAGGAGGGCAAATGTACAGCCTGAAATGATCGAGGATGTCATCATGGGAAATGTCATCAGCGGAGGCGGGAACATTGCCAGACTCACAGCGCTGAAAACGGGACTTTCACTTGAATTGCCCGGCCTGACGATCGACCGCCAGTGCGGATCGGGAATAAATGCGGTTAATCTTGCCGCCCAGGCAATTATGTCGGGAGTAGGCGATGTCTATGTTGCTGGCGGCATTGAAAGCATGAGCAGGGCACCTTATTTAATGGATAAACCAGAAAGACCTTACAGCCCTGAGCCGCCAAGTTTCAGGAAGTCACAGCTGTCACCAAAAGAAATCGGCGATCCGCCAATGGGAATCACAGCCGAAAATCTAGTAACAAAATATTCAATCAGCAGGGAAGAACAGGATCGGTTCGCGCTTGAAAGCCAGCAAAAAATGGCGGCAGCAATGGCTGAAGGCCGGTTTGACGAACAGATTGTCCCAATCACAATAGCTGTCCGAAAAGGTGCACCGGTCATTTTTAACAAGGATGAGCATCCAAGACCGCAAACGAATTTGGAAGCCCTGGCCGAGCTAAAGCCCGCTTTTTTAGCGAATGGGACGGTCACAGCTGGAAGCAGTTCAGGCTTGAATGACGCCGCAGCAGCTCTAATTGTTATGTCAAGGGAAAAAGCACAGGACTTAGGTGTGAAACCAATGGCGGTCGTGAGGGAGCAGGCAGTAGCCGGGGTGGACCCAAATATCATGGGCATTGGCCCGGTACCTGCAGTCAGAAAAGTACTTGAAAAGTCTGGTCTGACTCTTGATGACATGGATATCATCGAAATTAACGAAGCATTTGCTGCTCAGGTTATTGCTTGTGACAGAGAGCTAAACATGGATCATTCAAAAGTCAATGTCAATGGAGGGGCGATTGCCCATGGACACCCATTGGGAGCAACAGGAGCAATCCTGATCACAAAAGCGGTTTATGAGCTTGAGCGAAGAGGCGGACGTTACGCCCTTATCACTGCCTGCATCGGCGGCGGCCAGGGAATTGCCACAATCATAGAGCGCGAATAAATATTTTCAGCTAAAAGGAGGAATGGTGCTAATGGCTTCTGATACGATTCCAATCAGACAAGGGGAAGAACTTGATACCAGCGCGATCGAAAACTACTTAAGGGAGCATTTACACAATCTTCCTGAAGATAACCTGTCGATCCAGCAATTCAGCTTTGGAAAATCCAATCTAACCTATCAGCTGAAAATGGGGGAGTGGGAAGCGGTCCTGCGACGTCCCCCGCTTGGTCCTGTAGCACCAAAAGCGCATGATATGGAAAGGGAATATAAAATCCTGAAAGAGATCAGCCCTCATTTCGCGGCTGCTCCGGAACCTTATCTGTTTGCTGATGAAAGTGTCATTGGCAGTCCATTTTTTGTGATGGAAAGAAAGCGCGGAATTGTCCTTGACACTGATTTTCCTGAAGGCATTACGCCTGTCAGAGAGATATGCAGGTCTTTGTCAGAAACAATGGTCAACCACCTTGTTGAGCTGCACAGCATTGACTATACAAAGACAAGGCTTACGGAAATGACAAAACCCGACGGCTTCATGGAAAGGCAGGTCATAGGGTGGATTCGCCGATATGAGCATGCGGAAACGGATATCGTTCAAGGCGTTGAGCAGTTAAAGCAATGGATGCTGAAGAATGTGTCTGAATCTGAAACGCCGGCAATTATCCATTATGATTACAAATTAAACAATGCCATGTTCAATAAGGAAATGACCGAAATGGTTGGATTATTCGACTGGGAGATGACAACTGTAGGTGATCCGCTAGCTGATTTGGGTGTAGCGATGAGCTATTGGATACAACCCGACGACTCCGATCTATTGAAAAAAGGAATGGGAAAGCCTCCGGTCACGATAACACCCGGGTTTATGACCCGTGACGAATTTATGGAGCATTACGCAAGAAAAAGCGGCAGGGATCTGGCTAACATGAATTTTTATCAAACATTTGCTTATTTCAAGCTTGCAGTCATTTGCCAGCAAATCTATTACAGGTGGAAAAAGGGGCAGACGAAGGATTCCCGGTTTGCCCACCTTGATAAGTTTGTCAGCAGCCTGATCCAATATGCCCTTTGCACTGCAGAAAAAAAATGACAGAAAGGGCTGAAGGATGATGAAGGTTCACCTTTTGCTAAAAAAAGAGGACATCGATAAACAGAAAATGGCTGACAACAAAATCGCTGTTGTTTTCGATGTACTGCTGGCAACATCTACTATTGCGTCAGCACTTCAGTTCGGCGCGAGAGAAGTAATCCCGGTCCTGGATGGAAAGGCTGCTGAACAGGAAGCTGCCGCCAGGGATAAAGACAGTTTCGTTCTCGTTGGTGAATATCAAGGGAAAACGATCGACGGGTTCCTTTCTCCAAATCCTCTGGAATTGAAAGAAAAAATTGAAGGGAAATCTGTCATACTATCTACCACTAATGGCACGGTCGCGCTCAAAAATTCTGCTGATGCAAACGCAGTTTATGCGGCGTCCCTGCTGAACTGCAAGGCAGTTGCCAACCATGTTATAAAAGGATATCAGGGTGAGACGATCGTGGTTGTCTGTTCAGGTTCTTCCAATGAATTTAATGTAGAAGATTTCCAGGGAGCGGGCTGCTTTATTGACGCACTCATCAAGCAATTCGGCGGTGAGGTTTTTCTAACTGATTCAGCCTATGCTGCATACAGTTTCTACCATGGGCACAATCAAAATAGTGAGGATATTTTAAAAGCTTCCCGAGTTGGACGGATGCTAAGCAAACATGGGTTTGAAGAGGAGCTTGAATTCGTTTCGCAGCAGAATATATTTAAAAAGGTTCCTATGCTTATAGATAAAAAGAGAATCATCGCAGTATAAAATGATAGCGTTTACATAAAAAGGAGGAGAGTATATGCAATTAAAACCTGAAGTAAAAGCACTGCTTGAAGCATTCGCCAACAACCCTGTTCCGCCACTCGAACAGCTTCCATTGGAAGAAGCCAGAAAGGGATTTGAACAATCTGCTAAACAAATGAGCAGAGCTGAAAAACTGGCAAAAACAGAAGACCGGAAGATTAATGGATTTAACGGAGAAATAAAGATCAGGATCTACACACCTAAGGAAACTGAAGAGTCAAAGCTGCCAGCCATTGTTTACTACCATGGAGGCGGCTGGGTGATCGGCAACATTGAAACACATGATGCCCTCTGCCACACCTTATCAAATGAAGCTGAATGTATAGTCGTTTCTGTGGATTACAGTCTTGCACCTGAAAGCAAATTCCCGGTACCAGTTGAAGATTCTTATCTAGCTGCTAAATGGGTGTTAGATAACGCTGAAGAGCTGAATATCGATGAAAACTTTATCGCAGTCGCTGGTGATAGTGCAGGAGGAAATCTTGCAGCTGCTGTCAGCTTTCTATCAGTAGAAAGGCAGACACCGTCGATTGCTTACCAAATGCTTTTTTACCCATCTACAGGCTTTGAATATACTCCATCTTATGAAAAATACGGAGAAGGCTACTATTTAACAAAGTCCACAATGAACTGGTTCCGTGAACAATACCTGAACACACCAGCCGATACACAAAACCCTCTTGCCGCACCTTTGCTGATTCCTGATGATATAACCGAAAAACTTCCGCCAGCTTTTATCATGACAGCAGAGCTTGACCCTCTATGCGATGGCGGTGAGCACTTTGCCATGAAACTGAAAAATGCCGGTGTAGAAACAGAATATGTGTGCGTTCCAGGAATGCTGCATGGTTTTCTCGGAATGACTGAATTTCTGCCAGACGGCAAGAAATCTATCAAAGATGCAGCAGAAGCCTTCAAGAACAGAAGTTCACTTAAACCAGTTGAATAAAAAATCAGGAGGAATAAATGATGCCTAATCTTCATTTTGAGCATTGGCCTAAAATCTCTAAATCTCTGAAATTGCCTGAAACATCACTCTATGAAAATTTAAAAGTCAGTGCAGAGAGATATCCTGACCAGAGTGCGATCTACTATTATGGTCATACAATTTCCTACAAGGAGCTTGATGAGGAAGTCAACGCCCTTGCCGGCTTCCTTCAGCATAAGCTGGGTGTTGCAAAAGGGGAAAGAGTCCTGTTATTTATGCAGAACTCCCCGCAATTTGTGATTGGATTCTATGCCATATCAAGAGCAGATGCAGTCGTGGTGCCCATCAATCCCATGCTGACCGCAGAAGAGCTGAGCTTTTATATCAAGGATTGCGGAATTAATTCCGCAATCGTCGGCCAGGAGCTTTATGACAAAGTCGAGCCGCTCGTAGGAACAACTCCGTTAAATAATGTAGTAGTTGCCGCTTATTCGGATTATAAAAGGGATGGTTTTAACGGAACAGTGCCCCCGGAGGCAGAGGCAGCAAGAAAGATTTACGACCAGCCGGGACATTTCCATTGGAGGGAAGCCATCGCTGCACATTATGAACCTGAAAAGCATACGACCGGGGCAGATGACCTTGTTGTGCTGCCTTATACTTCTGGAACAACCGGGCTGCCAAAAGGCTGTATGCATACGAACCGGACTGTACAGGCGAATACAATCGGCGCGTATCACTGGTCTAGTTCTACCACAAGTTCGGTTCATTTAACCACTCTGCCATTGTTCCATGTTACCGGAATGGTACACAGCATGCATATGCCGATCTTTTCAGGAAGTACAATGGTCCTGATGACAAGATGGAACCGGGAGGCAGCCGTTGAGCTTATCCAATCGCAAGGATGCACGCACTGGGTGGCCATTGCCACCATGATTGTCGACTTCCTTGCAAATCCCAAACTGAAACAAGAGGATATCGCAACGTTAACCTCGATATCAGGAGGCGGTGCAGCGCTCCCTGAGGCTGTTGGAGAAAAACTGTACAAACTGACAGGACTGAGGTTTGTGGAAGGCTACGGACTCTCAGAAACAATTGCCCAAACCCATTTCAACCCGCCTGACAGGCCTAAAATGCAATGTCTTGGAATCCCGTCTTTTGATGTTGATGCAAGAGTCATTGAACCGTCAACCGGAAAAGAACTTGGTGCAGGAGAAATTGGTGAAATTATTGTAAATGGCCCGCAGGTAATGGTCGGCTATTACAACAGGGAAGAAGAAAACAGGAATTCATTTATTGACATAGACGGCAAAAAGTTTTTCAGGACAGGGGACATAGGCCGCTTCGATGAAGAAGGATACTACTTCATGGTCGACCGCGTCAAAAGGATGATCAATGCCTCAGGTTATAAGGTATGGCCAACTGAAGTGGAATCGTATCTTTACAAACATCCGGCAATACAGCAAGCGGTGGTGGTTGGTATCCCAGATCCTAGAAGAGGGGAATCGGTGAAGGCCTTCGTGATTCTGAATGAGGGATACGATGGTGAAATAAGTGAAGATGAAATAATTGAATGGTCCAAACAGCATATGGCGGCCTACAAATATCCACGTGAGGTCGAGTTCAGGTCACAGTTCCCAATGACGAGCAGCGGCAAGATATTATGGCGTAAATTACAGGAGGAAGAACGGGAAAAGGCGGAAAAACAGGTAAGGTAAAAGCACTCCGTCTAAGGCAGCTATCAAATTTTAAGGAGGATCTTGATGGAGATTTTGGTTCAGCAGCTGTTCAATGGGCTTACCATAGGAAGTGTTTATGCACTGGTGGCCCTTGGGCTGACTCTAGTTTACGGTATCCTTCATATCCCGAATTTCGCCCATGGTGCTCTGTATATGATGGGTGGGTATATCACGTTGATGATGATGGTCCAGTATGGCCTTCATTATTGGTTGGCCATCCTTGTTTCTGTCATTGTTGTCGGACTTATTGGCGTGCTGATGGAACGATTGGTTTTTTACCCATTGCGGCACGCACCGCCGATACACGACAAAATTGCCGCTATTGGAATTCTGTTGTTCCTGGAAGCTTTTGCACAGTATGTCTGGGGAGCGGACTATCAAACAATGCCAACGCCATATGGCCAGGTCATCCAGTTATTCGGTTTGACCTTTACTATGCAAAGACTGCTCATCATCATTGCAGCGATTGCTGTCATGGTTCTGCTTTATCTTTTCCTGAAAAAGACGTATACAGGGGCATCCATCATCGCCATGTCACAGGACCGTGACGGAGCGAACCTTGTTGGCATCAATACGAACCGGGTCGCGATGCTGACGTTCTTGATATCCGGGGGGCTCGCGGCGATTGCCAGCTCTCTGGCTGCGCCGATCAACCTTGTTTTTCCCGGCATGGGACAGCTCGTCATCTTAAAAGCATTCGTCATCATCATTCTTGGCGGTATGGGAAGCATTCCCGGAGCCATCATCGGCGGTTACATTCTAGGTTTCAGCGAAAGCCTGGGAGCAACGTATATATCAAATGATTATAAAGATATTATCGCGTTCATCCTGCTGGTGATCATTCTATCAGTAAAACCAACTGGTCTCTTTGCAAAGGGGGGACACTAGCGGTGAAGTTCATTAATAAACGGAATATCATTCTGGCCATTGTGCTTCTTGCCATCGTCTTTCCATTTGTGACGCAAAATGACTATTTCATCCATGTTATGACTCTCTCTTTCATCTGGATGATTGGTGTCTACGGGCTGAATCTATTGGCAGGTTATACAGGGTATCTATCACTGGCACATGCTGGATTCTTTGCTGTTGGTGCCTATTCCTTAGGCCTTTTGACAGTAAAAGCTCAGATGAATTTCTGGCTGGCTTTTGTTCTTGCCCTGATCATCACCAGCATTCTCGGCTTTTTGGTTGGCCTGATTGCACTAAGGACAAAAGAGCACTTCTTTGCCATCTATACGCTTTGTGTGGGATATATCCTTTACCTTGTCATTGATAAGTGGGACAGCTTGACAGAGGGCGTCCGTGGACTGATCGGGATTCCGGCGCCGGCAAACATTGGGCCGATTTCCTTTGAGACACCCTTATCACAATACTACCTTGTCCTCGCCATCCTGCTTGTTGTCATCCTGATTGTTTACCGTATTGTGCATTCCCTTACTGGAAGGACTTACATTGCTATTCGCAATAGTGAGGACCTGGCGCAAACCATCGGTATATCCACTATGAAAAATAAACTTGAAGCATTCGTACTCTCAACTTTTTTTGCCGGACTATCAGGAGCTCTCTATGCTTCATTCATCCGCTTCATCGGCCCTGATATCGGCAACATCGTCATCACGTTTGATTTGCTGACCTACCTGTTGATTGGCGGAATCGGAACGCTTTCAGGTCCAATCGTGGGAACTGTTTTGGTCGTCTGGATTTCACAGCAGCTGCAATTTCTCCAGGATTACCGCATGCTTATTTTTGGACCTATCCTGACTCTGCTGGTGATCTTTTACCCGCGGGGAATAGCAGGCTCGATTGCTGGATGGAATGCAAAACGTGCGGAGAAAAAGCTTGCACAAGCCCAGCTGGACGAACGGTTTTCACAATGCACAATAGCGGCAGAAAATCAGGTGAAGGAGGGGTAGAATGTTCCTTGAAACAAAGAATTTATCAAAGAAATTTGGCGGTTTGACAGCAGTTAACAATGTTGATTTCTCCATTGAAAAGGGTAAAATCAATGCCATTATCGGACCTAATGGTGCCGGTAAATCAACCTTTTTTAATTTAATCAGCGGCTTCCATCCTCCGAGCTCAGGCAGCATTATTCTGAAAGGTCTGGATATCACCAATATGCCTCCTAATAAAATAGCTGAATTGGGAATCGCGCGCACCTTTCAAACAACCAATCTGTTCGAACAGTCAACTGTATTAGACAATGTAATCGTCGGACACAGATTAAGGACAAAATCAAATTTACTTGATGCCGTTTTAAGATCAAAGAGGTTAAAAAGAGAAGAGGAACAGTGCCGTGAAAAAGCTCTTGAAGTGATTCGCTTTACCGGATTGGAGAAGGTTTCCGGGAAATTGGTTGGAAGCCTGACTCAGGAAGAGAAGAAGCGGACGGCCTTTGCGCTGGCCCTCGCGACGGAACCGGAAATCGTATTTCTTGATGAGCCTGCAGCGGGCGTCAATCCTGATGAAACAGAGGGGCTCGCTCAATTGATGAAGAAAATGATTGATAGCGGGATCACTGTCTGTCTGATTGAGCACAAAATGCAAATGATCATGAAGCTGGCAGATAAGATCATGGTGCTCAACTACGGAGAAAAAATCGCTGAGGGTACTGCAGACGAAATCAGGAATGATCCTGCTGTCATCAAGGCTTATCTGGGAGGGAGTGCCAGTGCTTAAACTGCAGGATGTTTCAGTAAAATACGGAAGCTTCACAGCTGTCCAGAATGTTCATTTGGAGGTTCATCCTGGTCAAATCGTTGTTTTGTTAGGGGCGAACGGGGCAGGGAAAAGCACTATATTCAAGACGATCAGCGGGCTGAACAAAGCATCTGCTGGAAGTATCGAATTTGAAGGCCAACCTCTTAACAAACGCTCTCCTGATAAAATTGTCCAGTCAGGCATTGTCCAGTGTGCAGAAGGGCGTAAACTGTTCCCTTCAATGACAGTAGAAGAGAATTTGAAGATGGGGGCCTATGTCCATAGAAAGCATAAGAAAGGGATAAGGCAGTCGATGAAACATGTATTTGAACTTTTCCCTATTTTAGAAGAAAAGCAGGATGATATGGCCGGTTCACTGAGCGGAGGACAGCAGCAAATGCTTGCAATTGGCAGAGCACTGATGGCAAAACCGAAGCTGATGCTTCTCGACGAACCTTCCATCGGGCTCGCCCCGTTGATTGTTGAGCAGATGTTTGAAGTGATCAAAACCATCAATCGCGAGGGTACCACGATTTTGCTTGCGGAACAAAATGCCAATGCTGCGTTGAAAATTGCAGATAAGGGCTATGTGTTTGAAAACGGAGAGGTTGTCCTGGAAGGTACTTCCGAGGAACTGTTCGCGAATGATGAGATTAAGAAAGCTTATATCGGTGCCTAGAACAACTTCTGTCATTAGGGAGGTGGTTGCGAAGCGGTCTACAATAATATTTCTGAATATTAGGAAAACAATATTAAGGGGGAAAGCAAATGAAGAAGTCTAAACTGTTATTAGTCTTAAGTGTGATGTTTGCTTTGATTTTCAGCCTTGCCGCTTGCAATAACTCTGAAAAAACAGATACAGGAGGAACAGATGGAGATGCTGAAGCAGGAGAAGGAACGATTAATATTGGATATACCGGGCCGTTAAGCGGACCGGCAGCCTTTTACGGAGAACGTACATTGAATGGTGTCCAGATGGCAGCCGAGGAAATTAACAATGCTGGCGGAGTAGAAGTAAATGGCAAGAAATACAAATTCAATGTTGTCTCCCTGGATGACAAATATTTGCCTAATGAAGCGGGAGCGAATGCCAAGAGACTGATGCAGGAGAACAAGACGCCGATTATTTTCACACCGCACAGTGGCGGGGTGGCTGCAATGCAGGTGTTTAATCAGCAGGAAAAATTCATTATTGGCGCCTACACAAGTGAACCCAAGGTAACAGAGGGCGGCAATAAATTAACGGTCAGAATACCTCCTCGTTATGATGGCTATCTCGAGCCATTCACTAATTATACAATGGAGAAATTCGGCAAGAAAATCGCCTTTCTTCCGACTGCTTCACAATATGGGAAGGATTGGGCAGAAAAGCTGCAGCCTCACTGGGAAGAAGCGGGCGGTAAAGTCGTGTATAACTCTTCTATCGATTTCGCGAAAGATACCGATTTCTTCACGATTATTACAAATGCCCTGAAGGAGAAGCCTGATGTATTATTTATCGGCGGACCGTCCGAGCCAACCGCAAAAGTTGCCAAACAAGCGAGGGAACTTGGCTTCAAAGGCGGATTTATTGTTATGGACCAGGCAAAATTCGACGAAATGAAGAAGGTTACTGGCAGCTACGATGTACTTAATGGAGCAATTGGAGTCATGCCGCTTGTGGATTCTGACAGTCCTGGTATTCCGGAATTCGTGAAAAATTATCGTGCCAAATATAACGAAGATCCCGGGTCAGAAGCAGGCTTGAATTATATTGCCATGCATGTTTTTGCAGAAGCGATAAAAGCCGCAGGGTCCGTAGATGATCCTGAAAAAATCATGGCGCATATGCAGGATGGCCTGGATAACCTTCCAGAAGACAAACATGTCTATGTTATTCCTAAGATTGACCCGAACGGCGGATTTGAAGGTGAGCTGATCGTTGCAGCAATTGAGGATGGAAAAGTTGTGCCAATCAAGGCAGATTAAAAGGTTGCCATTTAACCCTGATAGGTTTATATAAACCTGCTCTTGATAATAAATAGTAGAATTACAAGACGAAAAAGCGGCAGTTAAATGCCGCTTTTTCTTTGGATTAGAAAGAAAGTATAAATTTTTTTACTTAGATTAGTGTCCAGCTCCAGCACCTAGCCCCTCGAGTCGCATGTCTAGTGTCGCCTCCTAGAAACTCCGAAACTTCAACTCCGCCGGCAGAAGCAAAAAGCGCTTCTTTGTCGGAGTCTCCAGTTTCTGCGTTTCTGTACAGTCGGCTATACTTTTCGATTTCGGTCCGCCCGATGAAGTCAAAGAGCGACTTCACCGGGCGGACCTCCAGCGCTTGTCGGGGCTGACCAAGGCGCTTGCGCTTTTCTTATTGCCTTCTAGTTTCCTGAAAACTTACAATAAGGTATAAAGGTTGAATTTCATGGAAGGGGCGACCTTATGAATAATAGGATCGGCATAGACGCTGGAGGGTCATTAATTAAAATTGCATATCAGGAAAATGGCAGATTACATTTTCGCAAACAACCGATAGGGCAAATGGAAGAAGCATTAGGCTGGCTGAAAATAGTCTCCACAAATAAAAGGATCTTTCTGACAGGCGGGAGAGCCAGTAAAATTAAATCGGAATTTTTTCCGGAAGCAGAGATTATCGATGAATTCACCGCAGCATGTGAAGGGGCGACTTACTTCATGATGAAGGAAGGATTACCTAGGGGTGAAAAATCCTTGCTCATCAATATTGGCACCGGCATTTCCTGGATCAAAATTGATGGTGAAAGCTATAACCGAGTACTTGGCAGCGGAATCGGCGGCGGAACTTTTATGGGCATGGGGAAGCTTTTGGCTGATTCCAGCGATTTCGCAAATCTGGTTAGCTTGTCTGCCTCAGGACGAAGGGGAAATGTCGACCTGCTGGTGAAGGATATCTATCATCCGGAAGAACCACCGATACCTGGCGAACTGACGGCAAGCAACTTTGCCAAAACAGAAGGAATCAATTCAAGCTCGCCAGCCGACAAAATGGCTTCTTTTTTGAATATGATGGCAGAGACCATCACCCTTCTGACCGCACAAACTGCTGCTTTGCACGAAATTAAGAAAGTCATTTTCATAGGAAGTACGCTGGCAGGCAATAATCCACTGCAAGACAGCCTGGACTTCTATTGTAAAATGTCAGGCCTGGATCCAATCTTTTGCAAAACGGGGAATTCAGCGGGGCAATCGGGGCAATAATCAGATAATCTGAGACATTCAGAAAAAACAGGCCAATATAAAAAGAGGAGAATCTAGCTTTAGATTCTCCTCTTGCTATGATGATGTTCTTCCTAACCCTTAAAAACCTTAGAAACAATTTCGAAAGATTTCAGTCTGGCTTGATGATCAAATATTTGTGCGTTAATAATCATTTCATCTGCCTGTGTTTCATCCAGGAATTCCTGAAGTTTGGTCTTGATCGTTTCAGGGCTCCCGACGATAGAAGAACCGATACGGCTGTCTAGGAGCATTTTTTCATAGTCGCTCAGCTGATTTTCCAGGTTTTTAACAGGAGGCAGTAAAGGACTTGGGTTATTCCTGAACAGGTTCAGGAACTGCTGCTGCATGGATGTTGCCAGGAATTCTGCTTCCTCATCCGTTTCGGCAGCAATCACGTTAACGCCCACCATTGCATAAGGCTCTTGCAAAACTTCTGAAGGCTGGAAGTTCCTGCGGTAAAGCTTTAATGCTCCTAATGTATTTTCCGGCGAGAAATGGCTGGCGAATGAAAATGGCAATCCGAGTTGTCCCGCAAGCTGCGCACTGTATCCGCTGGAGCCCAATAGCCAGATTGGAATGTTCAATCCTTCACCTGGAATTGCCCTTACACTGCGATATTGCGAATCGAGTTCCGGATTGAAATAAGCTCGAAGTTCATCCAATTGCTCCGGGAAATCCTGACCATCACTGCGGCGTTCACGACGCAGGGCATAGGCGGTCACCTGGTCAGTTCCTGGAGCGCGTCCGAGACCAAGGTCAATGCGGCCCGGGAAAAGAGATTCAAGTGTTCCGAATTGCTCAGCGATGACAAGGGGAGCATGGTTAGGAAGCATGATGCCACCAGAGCCAACTCTAATGGAGCCTGTTCCCGCTGCAACATGGCCGATCACAACGGACGTAGCAGAACTTGCGATACCAGGCATGTTGTGATGCTCTGCTAGCCAATAGCGGTTATAGCCCCATTTTTCAGCATGCTGGGCAAGATCCAGTGTGTTTTTGAACGCATCTGCAGCTGTGCCGCCTTCAAGAATTGGAGCCAAGTCGAGCACGGAGTATTTTATATCGTTTAATCGTTTGTTGTCGGTCATTTTTTCAACTTCCTTTATTGGATAATATTCACCGCCAGGATTATCATTTTTCCTATTCCCAGCGTTTATACTATTCAATAGTAACAAGAATCTTTCGGTAATCAAAATAAAATGTTTGGAGATAAAAGGAATGAGGACATTTAAAAGAGAGGGGTGGGGAGGGATACGATGAACAAGCTTATCTTTTTAAAGATAGGTATTCATAAACCTCCCGCAAGTTATGGTAGCCTTGCTCGCGGGCTTTTTTTATATAGAATGCCCAAAGTTTCGCTGCCATTTTGGCATCCGCCAGTGCATGATGCCTATTTTTCACTTCAATCCCGCACTCAAGGCAAATTTGTTCCAAAGGCAGGGAATTGACAACGGGCTGGAATATTCTTATTAAAAATGTAGTATCAATCACTCTATGTTCAAAATGTAAGCGCAAATGACTGCTTGTGTATTTCTTCATAAAGGCTTGCTCATGTTTTGCATGGTGAGCTACAAGTACTGAGCTGCCTGTGAAGTGTAAAAATTCCATCAGGGCTTGTGAAGTTTTCGGGGCAGACAAGAGCTCTTCCTCAGTAATAGAAGTTAGCTTCAGGACATCAGTTGGTACTGAAATTTCTGGATTGATTAATGAATAGAAAACCTCATTTTCAAGTATTGTGGAACCAATTATCTTTACAGCTCCTATAGAGATGATCCTATCGCCTTTTTCAGGATAAAAACCTGTTGTCTCAAGGTCAAAAACTACGACAGGCAATTCTTCCAACGGACAAGCGAGGGTATTTTCCTTCTTCATCTCCTTTTGCAGCTGTCTTAAAAATGACATTTGTTGTGGATTCGAGTGGATTGGCATTCCGGCATAGATGTTCGATCCGAGCTTTCCGGTCATTAGCCGAAAGAAACGAATCATATCATTCATTCCCATAAAACTTACATCCTTTAAAACAGCTTTCTGACATGTTCATAAAATAGTTCACCCACTTTAATGATTTCTTTTAATGCTTTCTTTTCATCTTTAGTAAGTTTATTGATATTAACGTAATGTTCGGAGTCATAATCCCTATGAATTCCATGTTTAAGGCGATAGTCAAGCAATGCAGAGAAGTTATTGCTGAACAAAGATTTATATTTATGTGGCATCACGGCTTCAGATAAAAGGCTAATACGGTACAAAGTCGAAGTTTCTTTTATCTCTTCGTAAAATGACAACAGCCTTGCTGCATTTACAAATGGGAAAAACGCTGTCTCCTTTAGATTAAGGGATCCAGTAAAGGGGCCATGAGTTTCTACAAGCAGCTGACCAAGTAATCCAACCCCTTTTTTAAGAAACATTGTGTTATGAAGCATTCTTAACAGCAATTGCTCTCTTTTAACTTCGTGAAAGGCTTTTTCTTTCAAGATATTTAATAGACTATGATCGCCGTCGATGGTCCTGGCATCGGCAAATATAAGCAAATATCGGATTGACTCCCAAGTAGATTCACTAGCCCAAAGTCCGATTTGATTCTCCCAATCCTTCAGCGATTTACACCACAATGGATTGCTGGCCATAACAGAGCCGGAACATTTTTTATAGCCAGCCAGCTTTAATCCTTCAGAAATCTCTTTACCTAGCTTTAAAAAGTACTCCTGTGCATCTTTACTGTTAGTTTTGAAAACAAGACCGTGGTCTTGGTCACTCCAAATAGATTGCTCCATCCGTCCAGCACTGCCCATGACGAAGAAACAGAAAGGTGAAGGGGGGCTCCCGTATTCTTTTAACAATTTGCTTACTGCAGCTGATATGACTTGATCATAGATCAAGTCATGGAAATGGTTTAATTGTTCATTGCTAAAAGTTGCGTCAGAAAGCGCTTTAACTCTTATTGCATTTATATTTGAATAGTCATCGAAGTCCATAATTCGGACGTCCTCCTTTCTCCATTCATCAAAAGACGGCTGGCCCACAATAGGGCCGCCGCTCAATACATGAAACTTCAATAATCTAATTGACAGATGGTTGCTGCGAACTCAAAGGGACATTAGATGTTGAGGTGGCATCCATTGTTACCTTAGCTCCTGCTTCTTTATTGACCAATTCCGGATACCCATAGCTTCCGTGTTCACTAATATCCAGGCCGATAATTTCTTCCTCTTCTGTTACCCGCAAGCCCTTCATTGTTATTTTCATAATCGATAAGATGATAAAAGATACTATGAAAGCGAAAGCACCTGAGGCCACAACTCCCAGCGCCTGTACTCCTAGCTGTTCAAAACCGCCACCATAAAACAATCCAGGATTCCCGACTGTGGCTAGCTCAGGGGTCGCAAAGAATCCTGTTGATAAAGTTCCCCATACACCAGCAGTACCGTGGACTGATAGCGCAAAGATAGGATCATCTATCTTTTTGCTTTCAAAGAAGCGAATACTGTAGAAAACAAGGATGCCAGCAATAAGCCCGATGACAACCGATGCCCAAGTATCCACAAAAGCACAGGATGCCGTAATGGCCACTAGACCTGCGAGCGCTCCGTTCAGCATCATCGGAACATCCGCTTTACCTAAAACAATCCAGGAGATTAGCATGGCTGCAACAGTACCTGCAGCTGCCGCAAGATTCGTATTTAGAGCAACAAACCCAAAGAATGCTCCATCAACAGAAACGGTGCTTCCTGCATTAAATCCGAACCAGCCAACCCATAATAACAATACGCTCAATGCTGTGAAAACCTGATTGTGACCTTCAATATTATTAGCTGAACCGTCTTTATTAAATTTACCAATACGCGGCTTCAGGAGGATGGTCGCAGCCAGTGCCGCCATTGCTCCAGTCAGGTGGACTACAGTTGAACCAGCGAAATCCTGTTTACCGTGTTCTGCTAGCCAGCCGCCGCCCCATATCCAATGAGCAATGAACGGATAAACTAAAACTGAGAATAGAAGTGCAAAGACGAGATATACAGACAATTTTGCTCTCTCAGCAAATCCGCCAAAGGCAATCGTTAAGGAAATCCCGGCGAAAGCCAGCTGGAACAGAAAGAATACAGCACCTGAAAGTCCTAAGCCTTCTACATCGTAGCCAGAATAGAAAAAGTTCGAGAAACCCATAATCGAGTTACCTTCCCCAAAAATAAGTCCATAACCTACAGCCCAGAAAACAATTGATGAGATCCCAAAAGTCAGAATCGTTTTTCCGGCAATATGGCCGGCGTTCTTCATTCGTGTGGATCCTGTTTCAAGGAGGATAAAACCTCCAATCATCAAAATAACCAAAACCGCGGAAATCATAACCCACAGGCTATTCATTAAAAATACCGTATCCATTTTTTCGTCCCCTTTCAAATTGTGAATGTAGTTTGTATTGTCGCATGTATTTATTAATCAATCTACAACGATGTAAGAAAACCTTACATAACTTTTTTCGCCAAAAAGAAAAACCCTCCAAACAGGAAGGTTTTATCGTCAATATTTGCGTATTCCAAATCTGGCATTCAATTGTCCCTGAATCATTTTCTTGTGAGCTTCTTCATCAGTCTGCTTCTTTTTCCGTATCATTTCTTGTCTAATTTCATATGTCTGGACACCGTCTTCAATTTTATTGGCAATCTCAACTAATTGCTCGACATCCAGGAATGAATATCTTCTGCTTCCGCCAGGAGTCCGATCGGGAAAAACTAATTTCCTTTCTTCATAATATCGTATTTGCCGTTCTGAAAGACCGGTCAACTCACTAACAATTCCAATGGTAATCACTTTCTTTTCTTTGTAGGAGGAAGGGTCTGCAGCCAATTCATTCACCACACTTTTTCACTTTTAATAGTATATGTTATATTTTCTCACATGATATATCGATTTGTAAATTGGCTAAAACCCATTTATCAAGTTTTTCAATTCAGTTAATGTTAGCTTTCTTAATTCCTCTTCGCTTTCATTGGTCATTTTTGACTTGATCAAATGCTGGATATAATGGTCCTTTAGTTTTTCTACGGCAGTACGCAAATGCAAGGACACAATGAATCCCTCCTTAATAAGTTTCATTCTGAGCAGTACGTAACAGTTCAAAAGCGTCGTTGCCGTGCCTTTTCAAAAGTTCCTCATACAATTCATCCCGAAAAAGATCAACCATGATAATCAATTGAGCCAATTCCAATCCATTCCGACTTTCCATATTCATCTCCTCGATTTGTGGTACATTTTTTCAAGCGTAAAGAATTCCTGCTAAAAATTCAGCAGCTTTGTCAGGATATCTGACAGGATTTTTCAAAGTTAAGTAATGTTTCAAGTGAAAACCGGAAAACCTATAATGATTTGTTCATTAGGAGGAATGAGGATGGAACAAAATATGCACCCCGAAAATAGAGGGTATGTCATAAATGAATATGACGTACTTAAGAAAGTCATTCTTTGTCAGCCACAGTATATGACAATTCGCGAAGTAATAAATGAAACCCAGAAACATTTCAAGGATGAAGGCATACATATAGAAGTTGCCTTGGAACAGCACAATGAATTCGTGAATACATTGAAAAATTACGGTGTGGAGGTCATTCTGCTCCCATACCACAAAAAATACCCGGAGCAAGTCTTTACGAGGGATATCGGGTTTACTCTCGGCCAAACGGTTTTTGTTGCGGATATGGCCAGCGATGTGCGAAAGGGTGAGGAGGATGTCCTGAAACAGTGGCTCGAGGATGAAGGGATCTCCTACTACAATTTAATCGGTGATCAAATCGAAGGCGGGGATGTAGTCATCGATCAAGACACTGTATATGTAGGCTTGAGCAACAGAACCAACCAACAAGCAGCAGATCACCTGCAAGGATTGCTTCCGACTTTTAAAGTTAAAGCCATTCCGTTTAAGGCGGAGTATTTGCACCTCGACTGCGTATTCAATGTTGTATCACCAGAGGTAGCCCTGATTTACCGACCGGCATTGACGGAGGAAGATATTAAATTATTCAGCTCACGCTATGATTTAATTGACGTGAGCGAGGAAGAACAATTTACTCTAGGAACAAATGTGCTGGGGATCGGAAACAAAAGAATTTTGAGCTTGCCAGTGAATAAAGGAGTTAATGAACAGCTTCGAAGCAAAGGATTCGAAGTAATTGAAGTGGATATAACTGAAATCATCAAATCTGGTGGTTCGTTCAGATGCTGCACACTTCCGATTATGCGGGAGAAGCGTGTGCATTAAAACTTGATGGAATAGCGGGGGACAGTAGTCTCTCGCTTTTTTTGGTTGAATGGATATAAGGCAAACTTTTTGACAGGTTTGGAGGGAATCGGCGAAAACCTGTCTGAACCTGGGGCAACTTCAGACAGCTTTTTAGGAAATCGGCCAAAAGCTGTCTGAACATGAGGCGACTTCAGACAGCTTTTCAATAAATCAGCCAAAACCTGTCTGAACATGGAGCAACTTCAGACAGGTTTTCAGGAAATCAGCCAAAACCTGTCTGAACATGAGGCAACTTCAGACAGCTTTTTAGCAAATCAACCAAAACCTGTCTGAACATAGGGCAACTTGAGACAGCTTTTTAGCAAATCAACCAAAACCTGTCTGAACATAGAGCAACTTCAGACAACTTTATAGGAAAACAGCGAAAACCTGTCTGAACCTGGGGCAACTTCAGACAGCTTTTTAGGAAATCGGCCAAAAGCTGTCTTAACCTGGGGCAACTTCAGACAGCTTTTCAATAAATCAGCCAAAACCTGTCTGAATATGGAGCCACTTCAGACAGGTTTTCAGCATATCAACCAAAACCTGTCTGAACATGGAGCCACTTCAGACAACTTTATAGGAAAACAGCAAAAACCTGTCTGAACATAGAGCAACTTCAGACAGCTTTATAGGAAATCAGCCAAAAGCTGTCTGAACAGGGGGCAACTTCAGACAGCTTTTCAATAACTCAGCCAAAACCTGTCTGAACATGGAGCCACTTCAGACAACTTTTCAGCATATCAACCAAAAGCTGTCTGAACATGGAGCAGCTTCAGACAGCTTTTCAATAAATCAGACAAAACCTGTCCGAACCTAAGGCAACTACATCCAGGTTTGCAGGAACAACAGTAAAATACCGTGTAAAACACAGTACCAAGAAAATGTTTCCTGTAAATATCACATTTTGATTGTCCTTTAACTTTAATTATCTTATAATTCAAAATAGCAAGAAATTAATTTAGTAAAGGGGGATTCATTTGGAAGCTTTTGTTTCTTGGCTCAATGGGATTCTTTGGAGCAATCCGGTTATTTACATTATTCTTGGAATCGGTTTGATCTTCTCAATCCTGACACGATTTTTGCAAATTAGACTTGTGAAGGACATGGTTATGCTAATGTTTAAAGGAAGAAGTTCCGATGCGGGCGTTTCGTCTTTTCAGGCCTTATCTATCGCATTATCTGGCCGTGTAGGAACTGGTAACATCGCAGGTACTGCTACTGCTATCGCAATGGGGGGACCTGGTGCGGTTTTCTGGATGTGGGCGATTGCGTTTATCGGGGCAAGCAGTGCGTTTGTAGAATCCACATTAGCCCAGATTTACAAAGTCAAACAAGACGGTCTCTACCGAGGCGGCCCAGCATACTACATCGAAAAGGGCCTTGGTATCAAGTGGTTCGCTATTGCTTTTGCCATAGCTGCATTGCTGGCAATGTCATTGCTGATGCCAGGAATTCAGTCTAACTCGATCGCACTTGGTCTTGAAAACGCATTTGGCGTTAGCAAGACAGTGACAGGAGTTATCGTGATCGCTCTTTTGGCTTTAATCATTTTCGGAGGCGTTAAAAGGATTGCAACTGTTGCCCAATATACAGTTCCATTCATGGCCGTAGGATACATCCTTGTTGCTCTTATCATCATTGGAATGAATATCTCAGAAGTTCCTGCGGTGTTCGCTTTAATCTTCAAAAGTGCATTCGGTGCTGACTCAATGTTTGGCGGTATTCTTGGCAGCGCGATTGCATGGGGTGTAAAACGCGGTATCTATTCCAATGAAGCAGGTCAGGGTACAGGGCCTCACGCAGCAGCTGCTGCTGAAGTATCGCACCCGGCTAAACAAGGTCTGGTCCAGGCTTTCTCTGTTTATATCGATACTTTATTCGTTTGTTCTGCTACAGCGTTCATGATCCTGTTCACTGGAATGTTCAACACGGTTGGTGCTGACGGGGCATTCATAGTCGAAAACCTAAAAGGCGTAGAAGCTGGTCCTGGATATACACAGGCTGCAGTAGATGCGGTTCTTCCTGGGTTCGGTGCTGAATTCGTTGCTGTAGCACTTTTCTTCTTCGCTTTCACTACAATCATGGCATACTATTATATGGCTGAGACTAATATTGCTTATCTCCTTAGAGGAAGAAACGGCAAGGTGCCAATGTTCATCCTGAAAATCGTTATCCTTGGAGCTGTCTTCTATGGAGCCGTAAAAGAGGCGTCGCTCGCATGGGCGCTTGGTGATGCAGGCCTGGGATTGATGGTATGGCTCAACCTAATAGCCATTGTCCTGCTCGCGAAACCGGCATTGATTGCCTTGAAGGACTATGAGGAGCAGAAAAAACAAGGACTTGATCCAGTCTTCAATTCCAAAAAACTCGGTATCAAAAATGCTGAATACTGGGAAGAAGAATATTCCTTCAATCATGATAAGGAAAAAGTTTCTTAATAATGTTGCATAGGGAGAGCTGCCTTTTAAAGGGCAGCTCTTCTTTTTGACTAATTGGTTTGATTATATTGTCCCGGTGGAATGGGTAGAATGAGAGCATTAAGCTCGAATCGGGGGAATTTCATGAAAATGTTATGCATCGATGGGGGCGGTATAAGAGGCATTTTCCCGATTGCTATCCTGCAAGCCATAGAGGAAGAGTTTGGAAGGCCTGTGGGTGAACTCTTTGATGTGATTTCAGGAACAAGTACAGGATCAATCATCGCTGCTTCAGCTGCTTTGAACACATCTATGGAAGAGGTGATGGGCAGGTACGAGACTTATGGTGAAAAGATATTTGTGAGAAAATCCAAAATAGGTCTTTTTAAGAGTGTTTATAGTGACAGGTATTTACGTCGACTGTTAAAACAGGCCTTCAAGGAAGTTACTCTTGGCGATATCGAAAAGCCTTTGTTGATACCGGCTGTCGATATAACACATGGGAAACCTTACATCCATCGAACGGATTTTGGTTACTCGTCCGAAAATGAATTATCAATAAAGTTGTGGGATGCTGTTCTATCGTCTTGTTCAGCGCCAATCTACTTTCCACCCAACAATGTAAACAATCAATATTTATCAATCGATGGAGGACTATGGGCTAATAATCCATCTTTGGTTTGTGTGACGGAAGCTTTGCATCACTTTAAAACCGACTTGGCTGACATCCATATACTGTCGATTGGAACTGGCCAACAGAATATCGATTTTTCCATAGGCGAGGAAAAGTACTGGGGCATCCGACAATGGCTGCCTTTCCATTTTCCAACTTTAAAGGTTACCCCAAAATTATTGGATCTTGCGATGGATTTATCCTCTGAATCAGTTTCTTATCACTGTCGGCTTTTGCTAGGCGATCATTATCTCCGGCTAAATACAGAACTTTCAGAAGAAGTACCTTTTGATGATTTTACTAATATGGCGGAACTCAAGAATCTTGGACGTCAGGTTTTTCAAGATAATAAAGACAAAATAGCCTCTTTTTTATCAAGGAAATAGGCTTTAAACTGGCTAAAAATTTCTTTTTAACTTAGGCTTAAACAGTATGTGGTTTACATAGTATTGAAATACTATCTGTGTAAAAAAAGACAGGAGGTACTATCAATGGAAAAACTTGAAGTTGGTGAAGTATTCACAATTAGTGATGAAAATGATGAGGAGCAAGAGGTAGAGGTTATTGGGACTGTGACAATAGAGGGCACTGACTATGCAGCGGTAAGCTTCGTAGAGGATCTGCAAACAGAAACGGATGAAGATATTGATATCTTTTTCTTAAAAGTAGATGAAGATGGAGACTTAGCTGCAATTGACTCGGATGAAGAATTCGAAAAAGTTTCTTCCGCGTTTGATGAAATGCTGAATGAAGAAGAATAGTGAGCAGGAGAAAGGTTAATCCTTTCTCTTTTTTTGGTATTATTAGTAGAAGGCAAGCATCTTCACGTAAAAAAGTTGTAAATAGAAGGAAATCAAACGAGTTTGTCGAATTGTTTTTTGGAAGGAGTTGATTCCATTGGATAGCGTCATCCTTGTTACCTTTAAAATCAAGGGAATACCCATACCTATTAAAATAGCCTCTACTAATGAACCCACCAGGGAGCAAATACTGAAGAAAATTACTGACTTGGCGAATGGATATGACTTATCCGGCGAAATCCAATTCAAGAAGCTCCTTAAAGAGAACGGCCATAAAATGTATATCTATGAAATCGGTGACAGGAAATGCATGGTGCTCGTAGAAAAGCTTGAAAAGATTAAAGAGTTTGAGGAAATCGACACTTAATCCGGATCATCAATGTATTTATAAATTCTTATTTAAAAACCCAGCGGCACAATGCCCTGGGTTATATCGCGTCAAAAAATACGATTTTATGCTTCTGAAATTTTTATAAGGATTACCTGTTTTAGATTATTCAACATTTTCACCGTAATCCACAGTCATGAGCAAGGTATTTTCAAGTCTGCTTTTCTCAACCTTCAGGTATCCGATGGAGTTTTTCGTTTCGGCAATGCTGCCATCTTCGAATGAATAATACTGAATACTTTCTTCCCATAAAAGCTGTTCTTTGGGATTCACCTCACTTTTTCCAAGCGTGAGGTTGTAAGTTTCCCCACAGCTGCGGTAAAGAGACTGTTCTTTTCGTTTACTTGCGTTGAGCCAGAGCACGGACTTCATTAACACTCCCCATAATCCGGTAAAACTCTCATTACGAATAGGACTGCTCGTGAATTGATAAAAGGATTGTTTTTCACCAGAACTCCATTGAACATCTGACTTCACGGATGATGAGAAGTGGACATCTCCAGATAGCAACACAGAGTACGCAGGGTCCCAGGAAGCAACTTGAGATATAAAAGCATGAAAGCCTTTACCATTATATTTCCATCCGTCAAAATCAAATGTAGTCTGGACGGGGAAACCCAGTACTTTGAAGGGATATACATACTTATGGAGAAAGGATTCAATTAATCCCATCCCATAAAAAGGAGCTGGGGAAACGATATTCAAGGGCGTTTTTCTTCTCCAGCCGCTCTGCAGCAATTTTCGGCTTATATCTTCCCAGCCTGCTTCGCTGATCAATACCGGCGTGCGTGTTGTTTCTTCGATCAAGCTGCCCAGTTTAACTGCCTCCGGTCTAGGATCGAACTCCCGTTGGGTCCTTGTATCAAGGAAAACTGTTTTTGGATTGGTCGGAGCAATGAAATGCCAGGAGTGAAAGTTCCAAAGATGATTCAACCCAGCCTTATAGCCAGCGGAATCAATGCTGGATGATGTTAGATAGCTTTTAACTTCCTTAACGAATTCACGGTCAAAGTTATCAGGTTCATTGCCCCAACCCTGGAAAAGCCAGTAGGCAGCAAGTCCGTTTCCGATGATATGCTTTCCTAAGGAAGAATCTCTTACAGCAGAGGTCCACTTATGGGATATATTCCAATCATCTGTCAGGTCGTGATCATCAAAAATCATATAGGTTGGCGTGTTTGCCATTAAGCGTCTTGCCGCAGATAGTGAGACTACAAAGTCCCTGACATTATCCATTTGCTCCTCGTACCTTGCTTCCAGCCTGGATAATTCCTTTTTTCTCTTTTTATCATGATCCAATTTGAGGTGTATTTTATCGCTTTCTTTTAACTGTTTAAAAGAAAGGAGGAGCTCATTCTCATGAATATAATCCCAAATTTCGGGGCTCCAGCTGAATAAATACGTAGCAGCATATTCACCAAAAGCAATCAGGTGGTTATCACCTTTCCTTGTTGAAAAATTGGCGAGGTGTTCAATTAAGAATTGTCTTCCATTCACCTGCTGTAGTCTAGGACTTAAATTTTCCGGTATCAGTTCATTCAATTTATCCTTTTCACTGTCGCTGGCCAGTTCCTTTCCAAGTTCCGTTATGATGGGAAGAAGCGGATCAGCAACATCATCAGCATAGATCTGATCTCCCATTAAAAATAAAGCATTGGGCCTTTCTGTAAGATCAAGATGTTTATTTTCAACTAGCACATCTGCTGCAAAAAGGGCATCATCTCCCTGGCCATGAGGCTTTCGGCAAGAGCCATATAGCAAGTTATCAGGCTCGCTTTCATGGTTTATAGTAAACGAGGGATACTTAAGGTTTCCATATACGATTGATCGGGGATTTTCAGGGTCCAGCAGATTATAACTGTCTAGAGTACGCACTTTTCGCCCTTTTTTAAAAAACAGATCATAACCGAGGAGAGTGCAAGGGGGAAAATGTGAATGATCAGGAGAAATCTTTAGCAAATAAATATATAGATTGTCACCTGCTTTGAAGGTGTTTGCCTCAGTGTGTGTCCGTAAAGGAATATATTGATACTTTTCGTCACCACTATACTCGATCTGAAATATTTTGGCATCGATTTCAACATTGGAGCTTAATGAGATCCAAATATATACCGAAGAAGGATCGACCCTTCTAATGATAGGTCCGGATAAGATTGAAGGTAATTTCATTCATCAGTTCACCACCGTAGAATTCTTTACTGCTAATTTATTCATGCAATAACTAAACGGTGTCCTACAGGCTATGAACCATAAAGAAAAGGAAGCTAGTTGCGGCTTCCTCAATTTACTTCCTAGTATAGTAACGAGTATCTTCCTGTTTCTTTAATTCTCCTGCGATTAAGGCTGTGGCACTATGGTTCCCTTTTGCGTCCAATCCCGCTTCCCAAAGCATCATGCCGCCCAGCTTTTGTGAGAGGGCAAGATCGGTTTTCTTTTTCAATGTGGAATGGCCATTATAATGGTAGGTCGTCCCATTCATTTCGACCTGGTCCTTTCCTGTATTAGCAGGGTGATGTTTGATAAGAGCTTCGTATGAGACCTGTTTGATCGAGGGATCCTCAGGCTGTGCATAGAGCGGCACACCCAGGACCAGTTTCTCCCTTGAAAATCCATGCTTGTCAAAAAGGGCTGTCCAGTAGGCTACTATATTAGAAGAATAAGAGTAAGGTGATAAATTAGCAGCGTTATATTCTCCATCCCATTGGCCATCATAGGCCATTAAATTGACATGATCAAAGTACTTGAACATGGATGGCTCGAACACGACAGAGTGAATTTCAGTCCCTGTCACGCTATGCACCTTGGCATTTACAGCGATGGATAGTTCTTTACCTTTTGGTTTCAGCTGTTCACTTAGCTCCTTTGCGAAGGAAGCGAGATAGCGGGCATCTTCTAAAGAGCGAGGATGCTCAAAGTCGATATCAATTCCATCAAGCTTTTCGTTTTCTGTAAAACTCACAAGCTCTTGAACTAGTCTTTTTCTGGATTCAGAGTTGGAAATGGCCGCTTTGAAATAATCATAGGATTCTCCGCCATTAATGTGGTACCAGCCGCCGATTGCCAGCATGACCTTCGTATCGTGATTTTTTGCATTAGCAACAACCGCCCTTAAATTTTTGACAGCATGATCTCCATTCATTAACAGGCTGCCATCCGAGTTTGGATGAGCGAAGGAAAAAATCACATGAGTCATATTTTTATAATCGATCTCTTCAGGCTTCCTGAAATCCTGGACATAGCCGATTAAAACCTTCGCTTCTTGCTTTTTCAATTGTGGTTCTTTTTTGACTCCAGGTATTTTGGCTGAATGTGCAGCCTGAGTGCTGGTTACTATCGTCTTGCTTTGTTGCGTATTCGAATAGAGTGTTCCAGATATAAAACCGCCCACGAAGGTGAGGATTATGACCATCAGAGGCAGGAAACGTTTTTTCATAAGGGTATCCTCCTGTGTTTTATCAACCTCAAAATTGTAACAGAGAATACACCGTTATAGCTGTGGAAATATCAGCCTATCGATTTCAGCAATAGATTAATAAACGGGAATCAGGGAATATAATATATATAACTTAATGATAGGAGCGGAAAGATATGGACTCAAAGAAAGTAAGAGCTGAGAGCACGGAAATAAGCTTTTATGATGAAGGCAAAGGTGATCCAATTCTCCTCATACATGGGTTTGCCGGCAGCAAGCACTATTGGGATCAAATCATTCCCAATTTAGCCAAAGAGTATAGAGTCATCGCACTCGACCTTCCAGGACATGGAGAGTCAGGCATGGGGAAGGACAAAAATTCCATTGAGGATATGGCCAGTACGATTAAAGAATTATTGGATCAGTTAGGCTTGGATAGAGTCACACTTTTCGGTCATTCACTGGGCGGATATATCACGCTGGCATTTGCCGAGCTATTCCCACAATATCTAAAAGGGTTTTCCTTGGTGCACTCCACGGCTAATCCTGATTCTGAAGAAGCAAAGGAAGGCCGGGAAAACAATGCAAAGAAAATCCAGGAAGAGGGTGCTGGACCATTTATCGAAGGACTTTCCCGGAAGCTCTTTTCTCCTGATAACACAGAAGTGAATGCGAAAGAACTGGAAAAGACAGTCAAAATCGGCATGATGACTAAGGTGGAAGGGCTTGTCAGTGCATTGATGGCGATGAAGGACCGACCAGAGAGGAATAAAGTGTTAGAGGAAACAGAACTTCCTGTACTCCTGATTGCTGGTGAACAGGACCAAATTATCCCTCCTGAAAAAACATTTACTGTATCGAGACAAAATATTGAAAAGAAAGTCATTCAAAATGCTGGCCATATGAGCATGTATGAACAGCCTGAGGAACTTGTTAAGGTAATGAAAGATTTCCTTGCAAAAATATAACGAGCCGGAACAGCCTGTCCACTTAGGGCAGGCATTTTTTCTTTAAAGTTCATGAGTGTTAAAATGGATTTCAGCAAGTGTATAGGAGTGGATATTTTGGTTGACAGAATTATATTAGATGGACGAACAATCATAATCAGTCATTTTGAAATGGACAATACTGGCGGATTAAAGCGAATTTCAGTGCATTTCCCCGTTACTAGTGAAGATTATCATGATGTCACCACATTATTATATAAAGACGAATTTTATGTGCAGGTTCCTGCGCAAGATGCAGCTTTCAGAGGGAAAATCGTCGAGTACTCGACCTCTGTTACGAATTTATATAAAATCGGACAGGTCGGTACCTTCAAACTAGCCTTGTTGGAAATAAAGGAGTAAGCCATGAAGTTAAGTATACTTGACCAGGCGCCCATATCGGCGGAGCAGACTGCCAGAGATGCATTGGAGCAATCCGTTTTGCTTGCACAGACTGCCGAGAAATTAGGGTATACGCGCTACTGGATTGCCGAGCACCATGATATACCAGGTTTGGCTTGTCCAGCACCGGAGGTCATGCTGCCCTATATCGGGGCAAGGACAGGCAAGATACGAATAGGTTCTGGAGCTGTATTGCTTCCACACTACAAACCTTATAAAGTGGCGGAGCTTTATAATTTGCTGGCAACGTTGTTCCCAGGCCGGATTGATATCGGAATCGGCCGTGCACCAGGAGGGTCTGCAGAAGCAACAAATGCTTTATCAGATAACTTCCTGCAAAATGTTTGGAAACTGCCTGAATCATTGAAGGACTTGCTTCATTTTATCAATGACAATCATCCGGAAGACAGCGAACAAGCTAAAATTAAAGCCGCACCCTTACCAGAAGTCCGTCCAGAACCCTGGCTTCTGGGCACGAGTAAAAAAAGCGCAAGGCTGGCGGCTGAGTACGGAATGGCTTATGCGTTTGGTTTATTTATGAGCGCCCAGGACCCGCAAGACATTTTGCAAGAATATTATAATGCCTTCAAGCCAGGAAGCACAAAATCTCCGCAAACCATTTTGACTGTTTCGGCCATTTGTGCTGAAACCAATGAACAAGCAGAAGAGATTGCATCAAGTTCACTTATATGGAACATCCAGCAGGGAAGAGGAGAAGGTATATCAGGTGTACCTTCGATTGAAGCTGCAAAGAAATACAAGCTTACGGCAGAAGATTATCAAACAGTAGAAAACATGAAGCGGAAAATGATTATCGGGAATCCAATGCAAGTAAAAGAGAGATTGCTTGATTTGCATAAGAAGTACAAGGCTGATGAAATAATGATTCTGACCATCACATACTCACCAGAGGACCGCATAAGGTCATATGAATTGATAGCCGGAGAAACTCTTTAGCAGCGAGGGGGACATTTTGTGTTCCCATAACCGTATTGAGAAACTTTTTTCATCCGGCTATTTGAATTCGTGCTCCAACAGTGCTATTGGGACATGTATACTCTACTTTAACCGTATACTAACCTCTTAACAAATCTTCCATTTAAGGTATAATATTATCTGTGGGAAGATGCTGCAACATGTATATAAACATTGCAGCGATCTGATATAAGTTGAAAGAGAGTGGAATTTATGGGTCGTAAATGGAACAACATTAAAGAGAAGAAAGCGTCCAAGGATGCAAATACAAGCAGGGTTTATTCAAAATTCGCGCTTGAGATTTATGTTGCAGCCAGACAAGGTGAACCAAATCCAGAATCCAACCAGGCGCTGAAATTCGTCCTCGAAAGAGCGAAGACATATAATGTACCAAGAGTCATTATTGACCGTGCCATTGATAAAGCTAAGGGCGGAGCCGAAGAAAATTATCAGGAGCTTCGATACGAAGGATTTGGTCCTAATGGATCCATGGTGATCGTTGATGCACTTACAAACAACGTAAACCGTACGGCTTCCAATGTGCGAGCTGCTTTTGGAAAGAACGGCGGCAATATGGGAGTAGCTGGATCTGTATCTTATATGTTCGACAAAACTGCAGTAATCGGATTTGAAGGAAAGTCTGCTGATGAGGCATTGGAAATATTGATGGAAGCGGATATTGATGCACGCGATATCCTTGAAGAAGATGAATCCATCATTATTTATGGCGAGCCTGAACAATTCCACGCAATCCAGGAGGCATTCAGGAATGCAGGTATCACAGATTTTACTGTTGCTGAACTGACAATGCTGCCTCAGAATGAAATTGCTCTGGACCCAGAATCGCAGGAACAATTCGAAAAACTAGTTGATGCACTGGAAGATTTAGAGGATGTCCAGCAGGTATACCATAATGTTGATTTAGTATAATTTAACGCAAAAACAAACCCTTCAAAATTGAATGGGTTTGTTTTTTTTTGAAAAATATTTAACCTGCCAATTTATTTTTGTCGAGTTCCTTTTCCAGTTTTCCTAACAAAATTAATCGGTACATACGAAAATCTGCACGGAGTGACCAAAATGGGTGGCCGAATGTGGCTGGCTTGTTGCCTTCGATAAAGAAATGGCTGAACCAGGCGAATGCGTAGGCAGTGACTGGAGCCAACAATATTAACCAGAAGTTCAACGTAAGGAGAGCAGCGATCAAAAATACGAAAACGAAACTTGTGCCAACAAAATGCCATCCTCTTGTTGAACGTTTACTATGCTGCGATAAATAGAAAGGCCAAAACTCTTCATAATCTTTAAACTCCATTGTCAACCTCCTAATATTATTTACTAAATATAGTTCTATACAATGCTGAAAATTCCTCTAATTGTCCAGACTACAAATTTCTTGCGGAAAGAAAGGGTAAATTAAAAATAGTCAGCATCCACAAGAGAAATATCGGCTAGCAAGCATACTAGTTCAATCTAATTCATCATGCAAAACGAAGATAACGCTATTAAATTGGAGGTGTACCATGGCTTCAAAAGGCGATCTAGTCCAATCTATTAAAAATCATGCAGTAAGGTTTGATACATATGATGACCTCGACGCAATTGTTGAAGCTGCAGCAGATAAACAGTATGTGATGCTGGGAGAAGCTTCTCACGGAACATCCGAATTCTATACCATCAGGGCAGAAATCAGTAAAAGATTGATTGCAGACCATGGGTTTTCTTTTATTGCTGTAGAAGGTGACTGGCCATCTTGTTTCACTGTGAATCAATATATTAAAGGGTATCGTGACACCGACGCTCATACAGCACTTAAAGATTTCGACCGCTGGCCTTCCTGGATGTGGGCAAATGAAGAAATACTTGAACTTGTAAGTTGGTTAAAGAACTATAATGAGTCTGCAGAAAAACCAATCGGTTTCTACGGTCTTGATGTATACAGCCTTTAGGAGTCAATGGAAGAAATCATCAGGCAGCTTGAGAAAATATCGCCTGATGATGTCGAATCGGCGAAGCAAGCTTTTTCCTGCTTCGAACCCTTTGATCGACGAGGGGAGAATTATGCGATTTCATCAGCTTATTATGGAGAAAATTGTACAGAGGAAGTCATAAAGGTTCTGATTGATCTTCAGAAAAAACGGAAGAGTTACCCAAAAGAGCAGGAGGGTGACTTGAATTTGGAGGTTAACAGCCTTGTCATGCTGGACGCTGAACGTTACTACCGGGCAATGGCCAAAGGCGGTGCAGAGGATTGGAACATCCGTGATACCCACATGGTGAGCGCTCTTGAAAAAGTTGTGCAGGCCCATGGGGAAGGTGCCAAAGCAATCATATGGGAGCATAATACCCATATTGGAGATGCAAGGGCAACAGATATGGCGGATGAAGGCATGATAAATGTTGGACAAATTCTAAGGGAAAAATATGGTCAGGATGTTTACGCAATTGGTTTTGGAACACACCATGGCACAGTGATTGCTTCTGATCAGTGGGGCGGTTCTGTACATGTAATGGACGTTCCGGATGCCCAGGCTGGAAGCTGGGAGGATGCTTTGCACCAGGCAGGAGCATTCGATAAGTTTATCTTATTCAATCAGGAAAACGAAAGAGACTTTGATCGTGCTTTAGGCCACCGAGCCATAGGCGTCGTATATGATCCTGAGCTCGAACACTTGGGCAATTATGTTCCATCCTATGTTGCCAGAAGATATGATGCCTTTATTTTTATCAATGAAACCAAAGCCTTATCACCAATATTCTTATGAACCTAAAAACGTCCCTGAAACTGGGACGTTTTTGTTTAGGCTTTACGGCTTCAGGACCACTTTAATGCAGCCATCTGTCCTCGTGTCAAAAATTTGATAGCCGTGTTTCGCCTGGTCGAGCGGCAACACATGAGTGATGACATCGCTTAGATCCATTTTTCCTGTAGAAATAATATCATAAAGGTAGGACATATAAGGGATTACCGGTGCCTGGCCCATTTTGAGATCCACGTTTCTCTGGAAGATGTCTCCCAGTGGAAAAGCATTATATCTGCCTCCATAGACTCCGGTGATTTGGATTGTACCAGCCTTGCGGACAGCCTGAGATGCTATGACTAGACCACCCATCGCACCGCCGTGCAGCTTCAAGCCAGCAGCCAGGTATTCAAGCGGAGACATTTTCCCGCTCATGCCTGTGCAATCAATGACAATATCAGCACCGCCTTTGGTGATCTCCTTCAGGTATTCGCCGGTATTCTGGTGTTCCTCTATGTTAACTGTTTCAACTTTATTTGTCTTTTTTGCATGCTCTAAACGGTAGTTTAAATGATCAACAGCTATTACTCTCTTCGCCCCTTTGAACCAGGCGAATTTTTGCGCGAGCAAACCAACCGGACCGCAGCCTAAAACCACTACTGTGTCGCCTGATTTAACACCTGCATGGTCAACGCTCCACAATGCTGTTGCTGCAGCATCAGCTAAAAGTACAAGTTTTTCATCCTCAACTTCACAATCCTCAGGGATTTTAAAAGGAGTGAAATTTCCGTAAGGTACACGCATATATTCAGCCTGTCCGCCAGCATAACCGCCCGTTGTTTCGGAGTAGCCAAAAAAACCGCCCATTTCTCCATGAGGATTGGAATTATCACACTGTGAAGTGATGTCATTTTTACAATACCAGCATTCTCCGCAGCTGACATTGAAAGGAATGATCACTCTGTCGCCTTTCTTTAGTTTGTTCACACCAGGTCCCACTTCTTCGACTACACCCATTGGTTCGTGCCCAATTACATAGTCTGTAGGCAAGTTCGGGATCATTTGATGCAAAAGGTGCAAATCAGACCCGCAAATAGCCGAAGCGGTTACTTTTATGATGATGTCATCTGAATTCTTTATTTCAGGATCTTTTACATTCTTGACCTGTATATTTTTGCTCCCTTGATACGTTACGGCTTTCATAATAGACATTCCTCCTTTATTTATCTGGTGTCGCGAACATTCCAAGCCGATCCGTGTCAATAGGGAATAGATCCATCTTTCCGATACTTACTGCCATGTCCGCAGATTTTAAATCAAGTTCCACTTGCTTTCCTACATCATGGGGGTACAGCCAGCCCTTATTCATCATCAAATCGGAAACTTCAGCATGAAGGTCTATCGCTTGTTCCATTTGTTTGTATAAGGTTTTCCTAAGCTCTGCATTGGCTGTTTCAGTGATGGCAATACCGTAAGTGTGTATACCAGTTTTGATCCAGAGGAGAAAGTCCAGCGCAAATGATGCATCGGCCATCTCGGGCATGTGCTCAGCACCCTGGGGATCAAGGTAATCCATTTCCATCAGATTTCACCTTCCTGCGTTGGTTTTGTTCTAGCACCTTTATAAAATACTCTTAATTCATCAATTGCTGTGATCGACTGTTGAACATCTTTTTCCATTAATGCTTTCAGGTCGTTATCAAAACAGAGACCCTGCATTAATTTTGATTTAAGGACACTGATCGTTTTAAAATTCAATATTTCATGAGCTTCCATCGTTTCATGGAAGGCAAGTGTTTCTTTCTCCATAAATTCACCTCCAGTAAGAACATATCTAATTTTCCAATTATGGAGGGCGTTTATACAGAATGTCAGAATAATGGAATGTTTTAATGGAAATATAACAGGGAGAGCTTAGAAATAGGAGAGATTGCTGATGACGAAATATTTAGGTATACATGAGACGCTTGAATTGCTGGAGGTTATGACGTTCAAAAGCGTCACATTGACAAAAGCGACAGCTATGGGCTTGCTTGTTAAGGACTTACGGCTAAAAGAAATCTTAACCGATGAAGTGGCGGCATCAACCGCACATATCAATCGGATGAAGGAGCTATTGACCAAGAAGGAGGAGAATAGGGCATGACGAACATCTTGCACAATCTGGCGGGCATGGCAGGAATGACAGACCAGGTAATCGCAACGGATTATTTGATTTCCATTAAGTCAGGAATCCGAAACCTTTCGTTTGCAATCACGGAAACTGCTACACCCGAATTAAGGGAGGCATTTCGAGAACAGCTGAGAGCGGCTGTAGAAGCTCATGAAAACATTTCAGAGTATATGATTGAAATGGGATTTTACCACCCGCATAACCTTGGGGAACAAATTAGAGTCGATTTGGATACCGCCGATACCGCTTTGAACCTTGCGGACTAATATAAAAGTGCATGGGCTTAGTTTAGCCACAGCAAGCGTTGAACTCTGGACATTATTCTAAGTGGAATTTTATATTTATCCTTGAAAGGCTGCCGAGGCAGTCTTTTTATTCTTTGTAATGAATTTAAGACCAGATCTGCTGCTTTTATACCTGTTAAGTTTAATGCCCTTGTTTTACAGGAATAGACTGATATATTGGAATTGCAGGTGGTACACATGGTGGATACTTTCATTAGGGACATTTCTCGCGAGGATATTATTAGACTTGCTGTATTTTTAGTGATCATTATAGTAGGAAATTGGCTAATCAAAAGGGTTGCTAAGTTTTCGGCTGCCAAAGATTCAAGGTTTTTGCAAAGATCTCTGCCGATCATCGACTCGCTTGCGGACTGGGTAACCTTTTATGGAATCATCATTTTACTCCTATTGACCTTCTCAAAGAATGAATGGTTATTTGAACCCCTATATACCCATGGAGAAGTAAAGGTAACAATCTTGCTGATTGTCATAGCCTTCCTGATCGTTTCGCTGGCGCACAGGTTAATTAAACTTTTCAATAAGTATATTTTATCTTCGGTCTACGATTACTACGGAGTGGACAGAGGATTGGGCTACACTTTCAACCAAATCATATACTATACCGTAATGTTTGCCGCACTGGCTGTAAGTCTGACCAGTGTCGGCATCAACCTGACTGCGATCGGGGCTGTTTTTGGAGTTCTTGGCATTGGTATAGGTTTTGGCATGAGGAATGTTGCTGGTAACTTTGTATCGGGTATCATTATTTTATTTGAAAGACCAATTGAGGTAGGGGAAATCATTCAGATCAATGATAAGGTAGGACGGGTTGAAAATATCCGCTTAAGATCTACAATTATCCGTACTGCTAAGGAAGGGACTTTGATTGTTCCTAACCAGTACTTTATTGAGCAGATCGTCAAGAACCGCACCAGTGCAAGAATGATGGCCCAGGTAAAGGTGAGTGTCGCTTTTGGGACAGATACCCATATGGTTCAGGCACTGCTTGAACAAGCAGTAAATGAAATTAAGGAAAATGAGGATGGCATCCTTGATTCTCCGGAGCCTGATATCCGCTTTATTGATTTTCACAGCAGGGCAATGGAGTTCCTGATCGAAATTCCGGTCGTTAACTTTGAAATTAAAGAGAAGATCGAAAGTAAATTAAGGCACATGGTAGCAGCGATTTTTGTGGATAAAAATATACAGCTGCCAGCAGTAACCTTCCAAATGGGTGATAAAAATAACTTTTACACCTCAGAATGATCAGAATAAGAAAAAAGAGAGTTTACACCATGGTAAACTCTCTTTTTGATGCTGATTAAATGCTTTTTATTGCATCCACAATATCATTTTCGCCAGAAATTAAATCAAAAGATTTCTTGAATGTGTTTTTCGCATTCAAGCATGCCAATATGGTTTTTGCTACATCAACTCTTGGAATCGAGCCCGTTTTCAGGTTCTCAGCAACCTCAATTTTACCCGTGCCAGGTTCGTTCAGTAACCCGCCTGGCCTGATGATTGTATAATTCAGGCTACTCTGCAGCAACGCCCGATCCGCATAGTGTTTTGCGACATAATAAGGTTTAATGGCATCAGACCAATTTTCCCTCTTGTGTGCTTGCAGGGCACTGACCATTATGAACCGGTCAATCCCAGCCTGTTCTGCAGCCTCCACCGTTTTCACAGCGCCGTCAAGATCCACTAACAGAGTTTTATCCAAACCTGTATGTCCTCCTGAACCTGCTGCGAACACAATGGCATCACAGCCTTTTGCAGCAGATGCGATGTCTTCAACGCTACCTTCAAGACTGGCGATTATAGTTTCAACACCTTTTTCTTCAAACTCCGGAGTTTGTTCCGGTTTTCTCAGCATCGCTTTTACATCATGTTCGCTGCTTTCCTTAAGCAAATCAACAAGTTGTTTGCCAATCTGTCCATTTGCACCTACGACAAGTACTTTCATCAGATAACCTCCTTGAAAATTCTTCGGTCATACAAAAAAACCTCGGGTTCACATAAAGTTCTGTATAACGCCACATGTATATAATCTACCCTTATCTACTATTGTAAAAGATTTGAATTGAACAATTAAATCCATATAGGTATGGATTATATGAAATGGGGAAAATAAAGAGAAACTTTCTATTCTTACCGGAGGAGGACAGGATGGAGAATTACAGTGGATTAATAGAAAAACAAAGACAGTTTTTTTTCAGCGGAAAAACAAAGGAAATTTCATTCAGGCTTGAGGCTTTGAAGTTATTAAGAAGCTTGATTAAATCCCATGAACAGGAACTGATGGATGCCTTAAAGGCAGACTTGAATAAGACTGAGTTTGATTCATACTTAACCGAAATTGGGATAGTACTTGAGGAGTTGCGGTTCACCATAAAGCATGTCCGTAAATGGGCAAAGCCAAGAAAAGTAAAATCTACTCTGACTTTGTTAGGCTCTAAAAGCTTTATTTATCCAGAACCGTATGGAGTAGCTCTTGTCATTGCTCCATGGAACTATCCTTTCCAACTGGCGGTAGCCCCTTTAATTGGAGCCATTGCTGCCGGGAACTGTGCCATTTTAAAGCCTTCTGAGCTGACTCCCCGTACTTCCGGGGTCCTCGCAAAGCTCATTCATGATCATTTTCCTGAGGAGTATCTGGCTGTAGTGGAAGGCGGAGTGGAAACCAGCCAGGGACTTTTACGGGAGAAACTGGATTATATCTTCTTTACAGGAAGTGTTCCGGTAGGCAGGATCATAATGGAAGCGGCAGCTAAGAAACTTACTCCCGTTACACTTGAATTAGGAGGTAAAAGTCCATGCATCGTACACCATGATGCGCACTTAAAGTTTGCAGCAAAGAGGGTTGCATGGGGTAAGTTCATGAATGCAGGACAAACCTGTGTTGCTCCTGACTATCTATGTATCCATAAAAGTGTAAAAGATGAATTTTTAAAGCTGCTAAAAGAATCTGTAGAGGAATTATATTCCCTGGATGCGATTTCAAGCGGAAACTTTACGAAAATCGTAAGTGAGCGGCATTTTAACAGACTAACGGGTTTCCTCGATAATGGTGACACATTCTTTGGCGGAAGAACAAATAAAGAAAAGCTTTCAATAGAGCCTACCGTTCTGACCAATATCAATTGGGAAGATGAAGTGATGGAGGATGAAATTTTCGGACCGATTCTGCCTGTCCTGGAATACGATGATTTGTCTGATATGATATCCAGCATCAATGCTCGTCCTAAGCCGCTCGCACTTTATATCTTCTCTGAAAGTGAACAGGTCCAGAAAATGATTCTTGAACATATATCCTTTGGCGGCGGATGCATCAATGATACCGTCTACCATTTAAGCTCACCGTACCTGCCATTTGGCGGTGTAGGTGAAAGCGGTATCGGTGCTTATCATGGGCAGGGCAGCTTCGATGTATTTTCACATGAAAAAAGTATATTGAATCAAACCACTCGCTTCGATCTTCCATTCCGGTATCCTAATACCAAGAATGCGCTTAAGAAAGTGAAGCTGTTTATTAAATAGGCAACGATTTACAAACTAGTAAGGAGGGCTAAACAGATGGGTGCAGTTGAGCGCAGCGGATATATTTTTGAACCGGAATACAGTGTGATTAACCAGGACGGAGCGATCCATGTATATCATAAAGGGGAATTTATCGAAGAAGTGAAATTTTCCTTCGAAGGGAAAGCTCCTGATCCGGGTCTTACTGAGCGGTTAATCGACCAGTACTGTGAGAAGCATGGAATTGACTAATGGATTTTATTCACTGGGAACTAGAAACAGCTGCTCCGGAAAAGAGCAGCTGTTTCTAGTTTCAGCATATAAGAAGAAAATTAACTTATGCAGTAACATTCTCGTCTATTTCAACCTCTTCTAAAGTTTCCCCTTCAGAGCGGGCAACATAGACGGCGCAGGCAGCATCACCGGTAATGTTCACTGCCGTTCTGCACATATCAAGGAGACGGTCAACCCCCAGCACTAAAGCTATAGCTTCAACAGGCAAGCCAACGGAAGTTAATACCATAGACAGCATGATCAGTCCCACTCCAGGGACGCCTGCTGTTCCGATACTTGCCAGTGTCGCAGTCAATATGACGGTCAATAATTGCCCAAGTCCAAGTTCTGCTCCATAAACCTGGGCAATGAAGATGGTGGCAACCCCTTGCATGATGGCTGTTCCATCCATATTGATCGTAGCTCCCAGCGGCTGTACGAAACCACTGACACTTTTGGAAACTTTGAGATTATTTTGCAATGTTTTCATCGAAATAGGAAGGGTCGCTGCACTACTAGATGTACTGAATGCAACAATCATGGCTGGCGAGAATTCCTTGATGAATTTAATTGGGTTCAGTTTTCCCAGCAAAGATACTGCTGAGCCATAGGTGATCACCAGATGAAGCAGCAGGACGAAAAGAACCACAAACATATATTTACCCATTGCAGCGATTGCTTCCAGGCCCTGGCTGCCGATTGCCGTTGCAATCAAACCGAAAGCGCCGTATGGAGCGAATTTCATAATCGCCTGGACTAAATACATCAGTACTTCATTGGCCTGATCGACCAGTTTAATCAATCCAGCAGCTTTTTCACCGACTCTTGCTATACCAAAGCCGATGATAATTGAAAATGCGATCACCTGGAGCATAGAACCCTCGACCATGGCCCCAAGAGGGTTGGCAGGAATAATATTCAATAATGTTTCAATAACCGGCGGTGCCTCAGCAGCCTCAAAGCTTGCGCCATCCAGTTGGAAGCTTCCTGAACCTGGCTGAACCAGAAGTGCCATCCCAATCGCCAGAACTAAAGCAATTGCGGTAGTAATCAGGAAAAAAGAAATCGTTTTGCCGCCGATCCTGCCGAGCTTCTTAGGATCACTAATCCCCGCAGTTCCAAGTATAAGAGAAACGATGACAATAGGGACAACAAGCATTTTAATCAAATTGACAAAGATTTTTCCAAGAGGGACAAATAGATAACTATTGATTGTTTCGAACACCCCAGGCAATGCTAAGTTAAAGATAAGACCAACAATAATACCCAATCCCATGCCATAAAGGATTTTGCGCGTGAGTGACATTTCATCTCCTCCTAATAAAAAATAATAAAAAATGAAAGCGCTTACCTAAATAACTGATAATTATAAATATTTTGTTACATTTAAAGTATGACTATTTTCGTTGGAAAAGACAAATGTTTTCTGAATATTATAAAAATATTACATGAAAATGAGAGAGCAATATATTTATGGTATATTCTTGTTAACTTTTCTTTTAAAGGCAGTGATATAAAGTGGATGCACAAACTAAATGGAATCGAAAATACATGGATAGGTTAATAGACGGGAATCCTCCGGAACCGAATAGAAGGCTGGTAAAGATGGCTGCTTATTTGAAAGGCGGGACAGCAATCGACTTTGCCTCTGGACTGGGAGGCAATAGCATTTATATGGCAGAACTAGGCTATGACATAACTGCCGTAGATATTTCCGAGGTTGCTATCAACTATGTACAAGATCAGGCAGCCAAACGAGGGTTGAATATTACGGCTAAGGTAGCCGATCTCACGAAGGAAAGAACCTTTTTAAAAGGCCATAAGCTTGATTTAGCAGTAATGACCTATTATCTGGACCGTTCTTTATTTCCACTAGTCAAACAAGTGATCAAGGACAAGGGATATTTATTTTTCGAAACGTTTTACAAACATAAGGCTGAAGTTAACGGGCATGTTTCGAGTCAATACAAGCTGGAATCGAATGAACTGCTGAAAGAATTCGCAGATTGGAAGATTCTCTTTTTTGAGGAGAATGAGCAGGAAGGACGACAGACAATTTTTTGCCAGAAAACTAACAAATTATGACCACCACATCTGAATAAACAAAAATCGAATGAATCTGATTACTACAAACATATACTTATAAAGGGACTTATTTGCATACAATCAACAACTTTAGAGTGTTAATTGGCTCAGGATTAATTAAAAAATAATCATCAAGGAGGCGAGCCATGTATAATATCCTGTTGTTTACGGATTCAGGGGTAGATGATTCATTGGCGCTTATGTATGCCTTGCTTCATCCTGAACTAAATGTTGTGGGGGTTGTTACCGGGTACGGGAATATCACAAAAGAACAGGCAATAAATAATACAGCCTATTTATTGCAGCTGGGAGGAAGAGAGGATATACCGATCATCGCCGGTGCATCCGGCCCTTTGTCTGGTGAACTTGCTACTTTTTATCCGGAGATACATGGACCAGAAGGGCTTGGTCCAATCAGGCCGCCAGAGGATATGGGAGAAGTAGAGGTATATGATATAAATAAAATTCTTGATATTGTGAATCAGTACCCTGAAAACCTGGTAATCGTCGGAGTCGGAAGACAAACGGAACTGGCAATCCCATTCATCTTATATGGCGTGGAAGCGTTCAAAACAGTTAGTGCTGTCTATATCATGGGTGGAGCCTTCCTCGTGCCTGGCAATGTCACAGCGGAAGCTGAGGCAAATTTCTATGCCGATCCGATTGCGGCTAATCAAGTGCTCGAAAAGGCAAGAAATGTATTCCTGCATCCTTTAAATATCACGAATAGAGCCATCATCCCCCCAGCAGTAATAGACTATCTTGCCCAAAACAGCCAGTCTCCTTTTAAGGATCTGATTAAACCTGTATATGATTATTACTTTGATGCGTATAAAAAGAATGTCCCGGGCATCCAGGGTGCGCCTCTCCATGATGTGATCACATTAAGTGCACTGGTAAACAAAAATCTGGTGAAATATCTGCCACGACGAGTAACCGTTGAATTGTTTGGGCGTGCCAGAGGCAAGAGTATTGCAGACTTCAGGCCAAAGCCTGAGCAGGAACCAGGTGAGAACTTGGATTGGATTGGCATGGAAGCAGACATACCAGCTTTTATTGAAGATTTTACCCTTGTTTTCATGGGAGAGACCCAAGCTAAAAGTTAAAGAAAGGAACTCCCATACAAATGGGAGTTCCTTTTTTGGGTTATACACTTTGATTTACTTCCTTATACTTTTTCCTGTTAGCATTTGAATAAAACATCACCAAAAGGCTTGAGATAATCAAGGTTCCATGGAAAATCCAGACCATTCTAGGCAGTGAAAAAGCTTCTAACAGAATAGGGGCAATGACAAAACCAAGTGCAAAACCTAATGACTTTAACAGCATGCCAACTCCAAATATTCTTCCTCGTATGTAATTATCCGTTTTCTGGAGGATAGTCGCGTGAAGGGTGGTGAAGCATGCATCAAAAATTCCGGTAAGGAAGGCAAACAACATGACAATCCAAACATTTATATTAGAAAGGAAGATGATGAAGCCGGTTGACATCAAAATTGCTGAGAGAAAATATGTCCGATACAACTGGTTTCCCTGCAGGAATTTCATTCTGGGTAAAAGGAGGGTGGCTAACACGGAACCAATTCCCCAGACACCCCAAATGAGTCCGTAAATTAAGCTTTGTTTGCTGGAATCTATTGATTCTGCTAACAAAGGAATTCCAAGATTATGAGAAGCACCGGCAAATGAACCTACGAGGAAAACGATATTTACGTACAATAACATCGGCACTGAAAGGATGAACGAATATACTTCTTTTAAATCTTTACCAATCTGGGAAACTCTTTGTTTAACTCCATTCGTTATCAAACCTGAATCAGCTGGCTTAGTTGTTTCCCACTTGATTTTGATTAATACTGCTGCAGATATTAGATAAGTAGCAGCGTCAATAATCAAGGTAACCTGGTAACCAAGAAAATCTGTGATTAAACCAGCACCAATGAACCCAAAAACCAGGCTGATCGATGTAAGTCTGGAGATAAGGGCATTCGTCTCTAAAACCTTATCCTGGCCAAAAATTTGCGGGATTTCCGCACTATAGCTTACAGCAAAAAAGCTGCTCGTTAAACCGATCAAAAAGCAGACAACCAATATCATTACCGGATTAGGGAAGGGGATCAAGCTCAAAATGATAATTGCCCGAAAAACATCGGTCCATATCATGATTTTCCTGCGGTCAAATCGGTCAGCAAGAACACCTGAAAATAAGCTTAATAAAACTCCGCCCAGTGTCCTGAACGCCATCGTGGCTGCAAGCCAGGCAGGACTCCCGGTAGCAATATACATCAAGACATTGATTGCGATTAAATCCATAAAGGTTCCAAGATCGGAAAATGCTTTTACATAAAGAAAAACTTTGGTGTTCATAATATCTCCCTTAATCATGAGGTAATATAGTTATACTGTTTTATTTTAAAGATTTTGAATTTACTTCGCAATACGAAATTTCAGTTTTTTGCTATAATATAATAAATTTCTCATTAGAAGGGAGAAACTCCCTGGCGAACAGGGAGCTCCATTTATTTAGGAATTACCACCAAGGCCTGCCATACCAGGGGCGACGTCCGAATCCATACCAGGGACGTCTGCCGAATCCGTACCATGGTCTTCGGCCGTACCAGTATCCAGGACGTCCGTAACCATACCAGGGACCACCGAATCCATAACCTCCATAAAATGCAGGTGCAGCAGCGGTGAGGAACAATAATGGAATAATTCTTTCATCATTCTGCTGATCTTGCCTGTGAAAATAAGTTTGAGGATAATTCATTGAGCAACCTCCTATATTTTATTCAATATAGGATATGTGACTAAAAATTTGATGGCATGAAAATAGAAAAAATAGACAGTTGCCCATGCTTCACCGAAAAATTTTAATAAATGGAGGAACAAAACATAATGATTCAATTAATCAATCAAACTGTGATGCATAGTTATCCAGGAATGGTCGCACTCGTTACAGTGTCTCATGGAGAGGAAAACAATATTATGGCTGCAGGCTGGCACTCATACATATCCTATCAACCGCCTATTTATGGAGTATCTATCGGCCGTGAGCGCCATACTCATAAGCTGGTTAAATCTGCAGGCAGATTCGCCATTAATTTTGTGCCATATGAATATTCGGCTCTTATACAGCAATCAGGTGTGTATTCAGGTTCAAAGGTGAACAAATTCGAAAAAGCGAACATCCGTTTCGACCACGGATCAGCAACGAATTCACCGATACTAAGTGATGCATATATAGCATATGAATGTGAAGTCATAGACTGCAATAGTTATGGCGACCACGATTGGTTCGTTGCAAATATCGTACAATTTTACAGGGATCCTGATAAATTCCTTGAAAACGGCATGCCAAATTTCGATAAGCTTACGATTCCGCTTTATTTAGGAAGATCCACATACACAAATGTAAATCAACATAGTGATTTTGTTTCGCATAAGATAGAGGAATAGCAGGATACTAAAAAACACGAAAAGTGATCTGAAGAAGGCTCAGAAGATTTTTCGTGTTTTCTTGTGTAATTGTACGTTGAAGAGAATCGTCCTACATTTGAATATAAGGAAAACGCTTAGAAAACAAGATTCTTTTTGTTATGTAGGTATATTCTCTTCACTTTTTTATTGAAGAGAATATACCTACATATAATTGAAATGAAGAGAAAGTTCCAACATAATTAACATAAGCATTCCGATAAAGTAGGGAATGGGAGCAATGAATTAAAAACTGACCTTTAGGTTATTACTTTTCCACGAATTATTAATAGGTGGACATAGGTAAAAAATTTTATAAAGAATGCACTTGTATTCTAAACTTACCTTCTAAACGAAAAGAACTATTAACAAAAAACCAATGATTTTTCATCTGTAAAAGTCGTATTATTATTTGTTAAGCTATTTTCTTTATTTAATAGGACTGGTTGGTTAAATTCGAATTAAAAATCAGGTTACAATTTTTCTCGAAATCGGGGAAACTAATAAGTATAACAATAATTTTTATGATTACTTAAAAAAGCCTAAACCAATTACGGATTTAGGCTCAGAGTAAGTTTTTTAATGAGGTTTATTTTAGTTATGTATAAACTAACAAGAAAATTTTATAATACACTCCACCTATAATTTGTGAAATAAAAAGTTTCCTGTTTACCATTGTAAGTGAAGCTCTCGGAATTCCACATGTTTATTTTTTCGTCGACTCCAAAAATATTTTTCCGGGTGTGAAATTTTACATTGTCATTTAGATTGTGATATACATACCTAGAAATACAAATATGATTAGGAGCTTTAGCCAAGTCACTTAGTCTTACAGCTTTATTCACTGCATTACCTGCCCAAAAAAGACCTTTATTATTTAAGTCTCCACCAATACCAATTTTAGTACATAATATTTTTCCATCGTCTAAACCGATTCCAAAATCTATTGCCGAATATTTACTTAACAGCTTATTTATGCCACTTTCTTCATGGGATATCATATACTTCATTTGCATTGCTGCTTGAACAGCACTACTTAATGTATTTTTTGAAGTTCCTGGAAAGTACACTAACATACTGTCCCCATTAAAACTCCGTACAGAACCTCCTAATGCATGAGCAAGGGTGGTAATTGTATGGAAATAAGCCATGTGAATTTTTGCAACTGTTGATTTATTATGATTGTTTAATATTCCTGTTGAACCTCGCATGTCTATATGTAGAACCGTTGCTTCAAATTTAACTCCTTTGTTACCGAAAGTTAACTTTTTATCATCTATATCTGGAACATAGTCGACATCTTCTACGACGAAATTTGTATCCATTATTTCCTTAACTTTTTTCGTAATGCTATCTTTTTTTCCCATTGTTATACCTCTTTTCAAACAATATAAGAAAGTAAAATAAAAAACAAAAGTATTATACCCGTTAGAAGCAAATGATTAGTCGTTTTAGCGAAATAAACTGTTTTCTTATCCAGAATTTTTGACACTTCAAACACTTGTCCTAAAAGATTCACTGTTAAAGCATCCTCATCCATGCTCTTATACTGATCAATTAATTGTTCCTTTCCAATTTTAGAAATATGATAATAATAAAATAATGAAGATTCACCAGTCTGATAATGTTTAGCAGTTCGAGGTTTTAAAATTAAAACAATAATTATATAGAATTGGTAGGTAATAAATAATACCAACGCTAAACCGGTTATAAGTGTTAGGAAAGAAAGGATTTTCTCGTTTAAGCCAGTAATTTCATTTATATTTACAAAGCTTAATTTTTTTGAAAATTCTATAAAAGCAGTTAGAAGAAATCCATATAATACGAGTAACGCACCAGCTTTTTGATCAATAAATTTTATTAAGTCTTGTATGTTTTTAAAGTTTTCGAAAATCATCTCACGTTTATCCATTTTAATATCACCTTCTTTACTGTTGGTTTGTAATTATTTCCAATGAACAATATAATTCTACCATAAAATAAATTGTTAAAGTACACTCTAAACTCAAACGAGAATATCCGTTTAACTACAAAAATTTAACAAAGCTTTTATACGTAAAATAGTTATAGAAATTGAAAAAAATTTATTCAACCGATTTTCTTAACGTCTACCCCTCAGGGAAGGCGTTTTTTTAATAAAAAACTAGTAATGACTTATAATTTTTGAAATATGTGGATAACATGACAATACACAGTAAAGGGAGTGATAAATTATGAAATTCATAGAAATCAAATTAACCAAACATTCTATTTATCTAACAGAAGAAGAAATTCGTAGGTTACTATCAAACCAACCAGAAGTATATATAGAAGGTATTAAAAGAGGGAAGGCCTTCAAAAGAAGCAACCAATTGAAGGAACGAATAAAAAACAAACACAATGAGGAAATAAATTGAGTATTTCCCATTACTTTATATATTCATAGATATTTCAAATTAGAGTAAGCTATATGTAATTTATGAATCGAGGTGTGACAAGTGTATGAACCGCATCCTATAAAGAGGAACAGCTCTTTTTATAAGAATTATTGGGAGTCCTATAGTCCTAAATTAAAACGTGATGTCTGCTATCTTGGACAAGCGAATTATGAATTATGGCTGCTGATTGAAATAAATCATGAAATAATATCATTTTGTGAACGTCCTTTAGTGATATCGGGTGTTTTTAATAAGAAAAAAATCGAAGTAATTCCTAACTTCTGGCTAAAATACAAAAATGGCCAGGAAAGCCTTGTAATAATTGAAGCAAGCAAAAGTGAGAAACAAAAAAGAGAAATTACCTTTTTAGCAGAATGGTGCAAGAATAATAACAGACAATTAGAGGTAAAAGAGTATTCTTATCTATTAAAAAATCAACTATTAATAAATAATGCAAAGCGGATAATCCCCTATCTCTCTAATTCTTACCCCATAGATTTAGATATACATAAAGTTAGTAAATGTCTATCTTTTGAGAAAAGGACAATAAAAACGGTCCTGAATGAATTAAAGGCCTCGATTACTGAGCAAAGAATCATAGTAGCTCTATATAGCTTAATATTCAATAACAAAATAGCATCCAATTTACACTTAAAACCATTAAATATAAATACGGAGGTGTGGCTCCATTGTCCAGAAGAAGAATCACAGAATCATACGATAACGAATTATTAAATATAGCCAAATGGCCAAGAGCAAATTTAAATGTCATGCCCGAACAAGATTTGGAGACTTATAAAAAAAGAAAAAAAGCTGTAGAGATGTTTATAAAAGGCGATTCTCTTAAAGAAATAAAGATAGAGACTGGCATAGATAGGAAAGAAATTAATAATTTTTTCAAGAAGTGCTTATATGAAGATAAGTTTGGGATAATATACGGATTTAATGCATTAATACCTGGAAAGACAATCAAACAATATAACAGAAAAGAGTTACCAAACTCTACATCAAAGAAGCACTATAATCAGCAGACTGGAGCGTTTGCACTTTTGTTAAAAACCTATCCAGTATTACAAGAATTGATCGATACTTTATTTTTCAGAAATAAGAATAAGTCTCTAATCGACCCTGTTATGAAAAAAAACAGAATACATAAAAGGTTTATTGAGAAATGTAGAGAGTTAGGATTAAAAGCGCCTTTTGATTACCCCTTTAACACTAAAGAGTTAGCAAGAAGATCTCTATATAGCTATCTTCAAAAATTAGAAGAAGATAAAATGTCTGATGCAAGCTATAGATACAACAGTGAAAATGAACATCATGATAATATTAATAGTCACTTTAACGAACAAGCACCTACCCATTTAAAACCATACGAGAGGGTCCAATTTGATGGACACAAAATTGACCTATCCCTCTCATTAACTTTTGAAACACCTTCTGGAGATGAAATTACTAAGGTTTTAGATCGAATTTGGTTATTAGTGATCATGGATGTAGCATCCAGAGCAGTTCTTGGATACCACATATCATTAAATAAAGAGTACAATTCAAACGATGTTCTGCAATGTGTAAAAAAATCAATAGAGCCTTGGAAGCCTCTTAACTTAACTATTCCTGGATTAAAATATCCACCTAACGGAGGACTACCATCCGGACTGATAAAAGAATCAATGTGGGCTTTGTGGGATGAATTTTATTATGACAATGCTAAAGCCAATTTATCCATCATAGTAAGGGACAGAGTAAAAAGAATCATAAACTGCAGAGTAAACGCTGGCCCAATCAAATCCCCAACCAAAAGGTCCTTGATAGAGAGATTTTTTGGATTACTTGAGGAAAATGGTTATCACCGATTAACAAATACAACAGGTAGCAATCCTAAGGATCCTAGAAGAAATAACCCAGAAAAACAAGCTCTTAAAATTAAGATGAATATAAACGACCTTGAAGAATTAACAGATGTGTTAATTGCTGATTATAATTCTACACCTAATGAAGGAACAAGTTATTCAACGCCATTAGAAGCATTACAACACAGAATAAATAAAGACCCAATTATACGCAAACTTCAGGAAGAGGAGCGAGACAATATTCCATTTTTATGTGTTGAAGCTAAACGGAAAGTAAAGGGAAGTATAGAGCAGGGAAGAAGACCGTATATTCAGTTTGAAAACGTAAGATATACAAATGAACTTTTACTTAGGTCCCCAGGCTTAATAGGAAAAACACTGGATCTAGTTATAAATATTGATGATGTAAGGTTTTTAACTGCATATTTACCAGATGGATCAGAACTAGGAAAATTAGTAGGAAGCGGTTATTGGGGGAAAACAAAGCATAGCTTGGCTTTAAGGAAAGAGATTTTTAGTTTGAGAAATAAAAAACTCATTCACTTTACCACAAAAGATGACCCTATTAAGGCTTTTCAACAGTATTTAAAAGAAAAAGCAATCACACATAAAAGATATAGAAATAAATTAAATTCATTAGAAAAAACTTTAGCAAATGAACAAGAAGTAACCAAAAACATACCAGATACATCCGAGAGGGAAGAGGTTAATACGTCCAAATTAAACAATGTAAGTCCCATTAAAATAAATACTAAAGACACTATGCCAATTGTTGAATTAGAAAATAAAAAAAGATTAAAGAGAACATTAACCTTCTAATGAATTGTCGAGGTAATAATTATGGAACAAGCAAATCAAATTCAAGTTTCTCAGAACTTAGGTCGTCCAATAATATCAAAAGGCAGTCATCCGATCGAAACAGGTAGATATTTGCTGGCAACAAACGAAATCCAAAAATTGTACCTTAAAATACAGCAGTGTTTAAATAACCGTTTTCCTGGCGCCATAATATATGGTCGTCCGAGACTTGGTAAAACAAGAGCAATAAAGTATCTGACTCACATACTTCCCAATGAATTTGATGGATTACCTATTTATTTTATCACTTGTCGGAAGTATAAAAACCCTAATGAAGCTGTTTTTTTTGAGGATCTTTTAATCGATGTTGGACATGGAACTCCTTTTTCTGGGAAGGCAAATGTTAAACGACAAAGATTGCTAAAATTTCTAATTCAAGAAGCTGAAGTCTCTAGACAAAAACGAATAGTACTTTTCATAGATGATGCGCAAAGATTACACGAAATACAGTATGGATGGCTGATGGATATTAATAACGAGTTGGATAGATTTGGCGTCTCTTTAACGGTTTTTTTAGTAGGTCAACAAGAGTTACTCGATCAGAGGTCCGTATTTCTTGAATTAGGACAAGCTCAAATAATTGGCAGGTTTATGGTACAACAACATAAATTTGAGGGAGTATGTAATCGCTCAGATATGTATGAATGCCTACTAGGTTACGATGAAGATTGTGAATTCCCTTCAAATAGTGGAGTCAGCTTTACTAAATATTATTTTCCTGATGCATTCGTGCATGGATTTAGATTGGCAAAGTATACTGATGAGTTAATGGAAATTTATACAGAAATGAGAAGAGAAGCTGGACTAAGTTCTCGATTTGAAATCCCTATGCAATATTTAACTTTAGCCATAGAATTTGCCTTAAAGAAATATGGTGTTGAAGGTGAGGATTTGAACTCTATTTCAAAAACCCAATGGATTGATGCCATTAAGTACTCAAGTTATATAGAATCTGAATTATATAGTGCTATCTAATTATATTAGACTGCGTTAAAAGGGTTGAAATTATTTTGAATCGCATACATCTAGAACCTTCAGATACACTAAGCGAAAGGTTAACATGGGATATTAAGTGGATAGCCGATTATGAATCACCTTGGGGAATTATTGAAAAAATCAAGCATGCCAACTTAATTACCTCAAAAGAGTTTTTAAAAATATGTGGAACAGCACATGTTAAGGGATTAAAATCAAATATTGGTTGGAATCACCGGGAGTTATTAACCCTAAAAGGAATAGATGATAATCAATTCAAACATTATTTCGGTTTTTCTATAAAAGAACATAATAATAATCTTATTGATATGCTTTGCAAACCACTTTTTGATGGAAAAACAAATGTAAATAAATACTTTCATAGCGGCCTTTATATTTGTCCAATTTGTATTAGAAAAGGATATCATAGTGTTTTTCATCAACTTAAGATTATTGACGAATGTCCTTTTCATTGTCAAAAACTTATTCAGGCTTGTGAACGTTGTAGCAGATGGTACCGAAATGACTTTGGTTATGAAATAACCAATAAAGCTACCCTTCCATTTCACTGTAATTGTGGGAATGGATATTTAGAAGTGAATGACGAGCTATTCCCTGACTGGTATAGCCCGAGAATGGAAGACATAAAATCAATAGAATTAAAAAGATGGATAACTTTAAATGAAGAAGAGTTAAAAGTGTTACAAGGAACCTATTTTTTACAACATAAAGACTTTCCTTTACAAAATAACCTTTTGAAAAAAATGATAACTTTAGTTTCTGACATACCGCATTTTAATAAGGGTAGGATGGTATCTAATGGTTCAATATCTTATTCAAAAATTAAGGAAAATATGGATCCTTTATTACTTCTCGATAGATTTCCCTATAGAAATCCCCATTTAAATGTTATAGATGATATATTTTTATCCACCAGGCAAACGGTAAAAGCTATCAGTAGGAAAATTCGTAAAGAGGTCTATAAAAATCACCGAAGTTGCCTAAAGCGAATGAAGAATCATCTTAGAGTGAAAGAAGAGGATGATCCCTTTTTTTGCCCAATAGCTTTCGCATACCTAGAAAGCAGGAAAAATTTACAAGGTTTTAATGAACCAACAAGTGTTGATAATCGATATTCCTATGAAGACAGATTAAATGACGAAGGATTTGATGTTGCAAATAGAATTGATAGAAACTTAATTCTGGCTATGACAAAAGATTTGATTCGATCAGATAATTTCAATTTTAATGTACCTAAATTAGAGTGGGTTATTAATAGAGTAATTGCCCATTTATATTCACACCATTTTATTAGTTTGCTTAACACTTTATCTACGATAAATAGAGAAAATGGTAATATTGATTACACGAAATATAAAAATTTAAATCAAATCTTAATAGTAAATTCCAGGTTAGACAACTGTGATAAGATTTATTGGGTGGATTATTTACCTGATTATAGTAAATTAATTACAAAATTTAGTGAACTTTGTCCGAATAAAAGTGTGAAACAAAGAAGAATTAAAGCTTCTGAAAATAGTTATAACCCAAGGAAACTAGCAATAGAGAAATTGGATTCAAGAAGAAAAAATTAAATATATTTTATGCTGCTGGAAAATTTTTCAGCAGTTTTTTGTATTTCTTCACTTCTGGCTGTCAATAATGATATTGAGGGGGTAGGAACATAATGGGTACAATTATAATAATTAATAAGGATATAAAGAAAAAATCTTTATTAAACTGGAATAATAGCTGGATTAATAAGTTTGAATCAATTTGGAGTATATTTGAAAAAATAAAGCTAGCAAACAATATTAGCAATAAAGAAATTTTACATCTGTTCGCAAGTGATAAAATTGCTCCAGCTAACAATCGCTCAATATATTTTTCTGAATTTAATTCAGAGACGAATATATTAATTGGTTATGATCTCTATAAACATCAATTGAACATAGTCAAATTACTTTCTACTGGACTACCAATTGATAATTTCCCTCTTGAAAAGTTGTTTAGAAAGGAAGTTACAACTTGCAAAACATGTATAGAGTTTAATTATCATAGCATATTCCATCAATTTAAGTTCTTAAGCTACTGCCCTTTTCATAAAATACCTTTGGCTATCACTAACCATAAAAAGAATATTATAGTTGATGCTTCTCTTGATAGTAATTTTCAACTTAATGCAGTAAGTAGAGATGTAGAAACAAGCGAAAAAGTTCATTTGTTTTTTAATTCAAAAAAGAAATGGCAAACAGTAAACTCAAATAAATTTCAGTTAAGCTGTGCTGTTACAAAAGAATTAATTGAAAAAAAATCAACTAAAGGAAATGTAACTCTTTATTTTGATCCATGTGTATTCTTTGTCAGGGAGGCTGCTTTAGAGAAGTATAACTACATTTTATCTAATAAATATAAAGTGAATATTGGTAAAGAAGAGTGCCTTACCTTCAGTAGTCCAAAAGTAACTAATCATGAAGAGAAATTCAATTTTACTGAAAACGACTTTAAATTACTGTATTTATCTACTCTAAAAACCTTTTATTCTATTGTAAGGCACCTTAAAGCTACCATATTATTTAAACACAAAAAATGTATAGAATTGAATATAAGAAATCATCCTGTTAAACCAAAGTGTCCATACTCAAACACTTACGTTCATTGGAGAAAGTTTATTGAGGGGCTTAATAATATTTCTGAAGTAGAGAAAAAAATTTCAAAAACTCATGATTCTTACCTTAATTTTAAAGTTTATTGCTACCAAGAACATGGTTTTTTTGAAAGACTTTTTTATACAACGATATCCTCTATTGATGAAAAATTTAGAACTCGCAAATTAGTTTTGTGGTTAATTAATAAAATTTATGGAAAGGTTATTACTAACTATTTCTATTGTTGGTTCGAGCACTTTCAGCGAAGGGAAGTCAATGAAAATACTTATTATTATTGTCCTCTAGAATTGGATTACATACCAACTTTTATAGTTGAAATAAATAAGGACCAAAAAGATTCTGTTAACCTTCACATTTGGAAAAAGTAACCAAGTTAAATTATCTTATCAAAAGTTAACAAACCAAATACCTAAAAGGCATTTGGTTCATTCTGCTTATTATTATCTAGTCCGATTTGATTCTTGTTAATATATCTAATATTCTCGCATCAGAATTACCTAGTAGACTTAATAAGGTTAATGCATCTTTATTACGGTTCCAATGTTGTACCGCATAAGATTGTCTAAGTTGTTGGGGACTCATACTTTTTGAGAATGAATTTGTATATTTCTCAACTATTAGTTGAATGCTTCGAATTGAAAGGGGTGTGTAACTTCCTAAATGGTTTTTCCCAAATAAGGTTTTACTTTCATTTAAAAAACTTTCCTTTATCAATTTAGAATAGTGAACTTTTAAGTGAGTCAAAGCTGTTAGTGAAATTGGTACTAAGACTTTTTCTCCTTTTCTTATAACTATTATTATTTTTTCCTCCCACTTTATATCATTTTCTTTTAACGAAATTACTTCTGCTGCACGTAAGCCAGATTCTAAAATCAAGCTAACAATTGTTATATCTCTATTTTTATTCTTTTGGAAGGATGTGCGTTGCCGTGCTGAAATATTTTCTCTTTCATAATCATTTATTATAAAGTCTAATAATTCCTTTGTTTTACTTCCGGATAAAATAATGGTTGAAATTTCATTAGCTACTGTTTGCTTCGTTTTCTTTCTCAAATGAATATAGTTCATAACATTTCTGTTAAAATAACTCTCACCATCATCATCTTCATATTCTACTGTAAGATATACAAATAATGAACGGAGGGATGAAATTTTTCGGTTAATTGTATTATCCGAATGTTTCATTTCGAACTCTAGCCAATTTAGATATTCTTGAACTTCATTCTTACTCAACTTTTCTAAATCGTATAAAGTAACAGATTCAGAGGTCCTAGATATAAATATTCCTTGTTCACAATTCCAATTTAAAAAATGATGGATGTCCGAGGCATATCCATATACTGTATCAAACGAGCGTTTATTTTTAATTTTAACATCCAAGAACTCATTAACAAACCACGGAAGTTGGCCCTTTATATTTTCAATTGTTTTTAATTTTCCTTCATGTAAATTCATTCTGCTTTTCTCCCGAATTACTTCATTTTTAACTAGGAAAGATTAAACGTGTAATTAGTCTACTATAGAAATTAACTAAAAATAATATCTAAAAATGTTCCAATTATTTGAGGCCTATTTTGGGGTTCGTTCTTGTCTAGTTAGTCTTTAAAATACTTGAAGCTCATTATTTTGCAACCAAACACACTTTTACCTTTAAAAGTGGCGTCATTTCTAGGAACCAACTACACCTAATTAAAATCAAAATCATTTCTATACAATTATCTCAGCTTATCCACAGCTCCTTAAAAATGAAGGTAGTTCCCAATAATCTTGAATGAATTCTGTTAATGAACTAGTTGATCATAATTGGTGAGAATCAGGAGTTCAAGCGTTAATGAAAGCCATGCATTACGAAGTCTATATCGGTAGAAATTGTATATTGTAGATTAAAATATTGCAGTAAATATGAATTTCAAGAAATTGTTAAAATGTTTCTTGATATTTTTCTTTTTGTGATGTGCATCACATTTCCGATAGGAGAACCCGGTTATGCTATCGGTGTAATCACATTAAGGAGGAATTCAGATCATGAGAAAATCTTATTTTAGAGGGATAAGTTTAGTGATAGCAGCAGGTATCTTTCTTGCCGGGTGTGGTACCGAACCTGCCAAAGATGTTACAGAGGCGACTGCCAAGGAAAAGCAGCAAGTCGAAGAAAAATCAGAACAAGCATCAAAAAATGCTCAGGTAGACAAGTTTTATTTTACAGCCAATGAAGGGGGAACAATAAGCAAGGTAAATGCTATGAACAATGAGGTTGTTAAAACGATTCAAGCAGATGGGGTTGTCCATAATATTCAAGTGTCACCCGATGGAAAGACAGTTGCTGCTACGATCGTCCCGAGCATGGGGGCTCACGGAGGTGACGAGCATGATGATGGAGGACATGAAATGAAAATGAATGGCACTGCCCTTTTTTATGATACTGAATCAGATGAGTTGCTGAAAGAAGTAGAAGTCGGCAGCCATCCGGCCCATGTTGTGTATACAGAGGATGGAAAATACGCCCTTGTCACAAACAATGAGGACAATAATGTTTCCGTTATTGATACTAAAGACTACACTGTGGTCAATACAATAGGAACAGGGAAAGGCCCGCATGGCTTCAGGATATCAAGCGACAGCAAGCATGCTTATATAGCGAACATGGGTGAGGATTCTGTCAGTGTCATTAATCTCGAATCAATGAAAGAAGATCGCAAAATACAGGTAGGTGCCGCTCCGGTCACGACAGGAATAAGCGCTGATGGGAAGACATTGGTAACAACGCTCAATGCTGAAAATGCTCTGGCAATTGTTGATCTTGAAAGTGGAAACATAGAGAAGGTAGGAGTCGGTATTGGCCCGGCTCAAGTATATCTTGATGCTAATGATCAATTTGCCTACGTGGCCAATCAGGGAACAGAGAGTAATCCTTCTAATAGCATAACGATTGTAGATTTGAAATCAAAAGCAGCAGTTTCCACAATTGAAACGGGTAAAGGAGCGCATGGTGTGGTGCTGAGCGGTGACAGTAAGACGGCGTATGTGACCAATATGTTCGAAGATACGGTAAGCATTATAGATCTTGAAGCGAAAGAAGTAAAACAAACGATTCAGGTTGGAGAAGTCCCAAATGGGATCACGATCATGAAGTAATGGATGGATGCCGCGCCTCTTATCTTGGGGGGCGGCTTTTTGCATGAATGAATACAATTATTCGTCACATAAACTCGATTGTTTCTACACATTTGACTTATAGAATCAAAATGAATTAAGGGTTCCCCTTAGTAAAGGAGGCTTTGTATACCATGAAGCTAGTAAAATGGACAGTAAATACAAGTAAACTAATCGGGGAGATGAATGGACAAGTATAAAAGAATCGTGCTGTTGGCAGCAACTGTTAAGCGATTCAAAAGGCTAGCCTGATAGCCAACGCAATTTGACTTCGACTGCCGGAAAGTGGCTTGAAAACTTCAGTCTTTCGTAAAGAAAGAGGCCAATATCAACAACTCCGGTAAGTTTAGAAGAAGTTGCGAGGACTAAATCTAGTTAGGTTCCAACTAGGGAGGAAATCGGAAAAACACATTGGTGAAAGGCTATATATACCGATTGAAGAAGGGACTGAAAGTAAAAAAGGAAGCCAGGTAGGCTTCCTCTTTGAAATCAGTTTCTTATTCTACATTTTAATGCTCTAACGGAAGATGTTATTATTCAGGTTTATTATTTGCATCAGGATCTGGAGTGAAGTTTACTTTAAACCCATCATATTTAACCATATTCACCATTCCTGCAGTGGCATGATGCAAATCGTGACAATGGAATAGCCAGTTACCAGGATTGTCTGCTTTAAATGCAACGACATATTCATCACCAGGTTTTAAATTAATCGTATCTTTCATGATTGGAGCACCTTCTACAGGTTTTCCATTTTTGCTAAGAACCTGGAAGAAGTGACCATGCAAGTGCATAGGATGGTCATCCATCATAGAATTGTTGGTCAGTGTTACTTTAACAAGATCGCCTTCCTCGACATTTATACTATCAGTTTCTGGGAAAGTTTTGCCGTTAATCGTATATGCCATTTCGTTGCCATCCATCGTTGTGTTTAAATCCATTTTATATTCAATATCATATTTTTGATCCAGTGAAAATTCACCCTTTTCAGAGCCGCCATAATTCATAAAGGAAAATTCAGGTAAATCTTCGGACTTGTTAGATTTGTCAGCTGAATCAGTAGAGTTTTCATATTGAATTTTTGTATTCATTCCACTTGAACCTTCCATATCTCCGTGGCACTCTATGAACCATTCTCCAGGGTTGTTTGCCGTAAACTCAATGTCATATCTCTCACCGGGTGCTATTGAGATTACTTGATCCTTCAATTCTTTTGGTTTATTTAGTTCTTGTCCGTCAATTGCTGCGACTTTAAAGTCATGGCCATGCAGGTGAATTTTATGAGACATATACCCTACATTGACAAGACGAATTCTGACCTTTTCTCCTTCTTTGACCTTTAATGGTTCAATGCTGTTACCGCTTTTGCCATTTATCGTAAAGATATCGTAAGCACTCATATCGTGGCCCATTTCTTCCATTCCATCCATGCTTTCATTCTCATTTGACCCCATATCGCCGTGATCCATGCCACCAGAATCAGTTTCTTTATCACTGTCCTCGTCTGAATCCATATTACCGTGGTCCATTCCCTCCATACTGGATTCAGCTTCTTCTGGCTTGCTCATCCACTCGTCTAGCATAAGGGTATAATCACGATCATAAGACTTATCATTTGGCTCTACAATAAATGAACCATAAAGCCCTTTATCCATTTGTTCAACAGCATTTTGATGGGTATGATACATATAAGTTCCCGGATCCTCAGGGGTAAATTCATAGGTGAAGCTTTCACCTGGCTGGACTGCATTTTGTGTCACACCTGGGATGCCATCCATTTCATTTGGCACTGTAATTCCATGCCAGTGTATAGAGATTGGTTCATTCAGTTCATTTTTAAGATTTATTTTTAATTTCTCTCCTTGCTTTACCCGAATTTGGGAGCCGGGAACAGAACCATTGAAAGTAAGTGCTTTTACACTAACATCCTCACTTAGCTGATGCTTGGCTTCTTTGGCAATAATATTTATTTCATTGCCAGTAAGTGTTTCAGTAACGTTAGCAGTTTGTAGACCTTCTAAATTTTCTTTTACTTCAGAGCTAGGTTCTTCTTCCATGTTTTTATGATCCATTTCACTCATACTGCTACTGGAACAGGCAGCAATAAAAAGGGTGGAGAAAATGAGAATTGAAAGTAACTTTAATTTCATGCTGTATACCTCCTGAAATTTTTTTAAGGAAATCATAATACAAATAATTGCAGAAATTATGGATGAAAATTCGTCGTTTTTTTAGAAATAGTTATTTGGGTATGAGTTACCATGAAATTTTTGTAAAGTTTTATTTTATCAATTAATAATTAGAAATTTCTGCAAAAAGTAATGTTAAGATTGTTTAAATAGGAGGTGGCGAATTTGGATAAAACAGGAAGGAAGTTAAAAGCCCTGCTATATAAATGGGCTTTTTAATTTTCTTTGTGTTTCGTTGCTTGTACCAGAGTGTGTATATTCTTGTCTGAAATTTATGGTTAAAGAAAAAGGCGTTTTTTTCTAATATTTTATTGCGCATCTCATTCAATTTAATTCATTATATAGGACTGTTAATTTAGAAAGGAATAACTTTAATGAACTTATTTATCAGACACATGGTTGTTGGATTGACAAGCAGTATTCTTGTCTACCTATTCTTAAGTAGTCGCTCCGAATGGAGTCCCATGCATGCTTGGAATAGATCTTATGCTGATGTATCTCTTATTCTTCTCTTCATTACCATTATAATCGGTCCATTAAGTAGATTAAATAACCTATTTATTCGCTTTTTATCATGGAGAAGGGAGTTAGGGATTTGGTGTTTTATCATGGCTTTACTACATGTATATGTACTATTCCAGGGGTGGTTTTACTGGGAACCGATCAGACTGATCATTGGCGTGAACCAAGAAACTGGCCAGCTTTCGTTTGATCCTGGTTTCACCCTCGCTAACCTAGTTGGTGCTGTGGGATTAGCTTACTTATTTCTGCTTGCTTTAATATCAAATAATTATGCAATAAAAATATTAGGGGGAAGGAGTTGGGACTACCTCCAAAAGAAAAGTGGGACACTTTATATTCTAGTAGTATTGCACACTGCATTTTTTCTCTTCTTTTTTAGATTAGGCAGTTATAATTGGGTACAAAAACCTTTTTTAGTAACCGTAACAGTTATTCTCGTGCTGCAATGGGCTGTTTTTATTCGAAACGTCTACCAAAGCAAAAATTGAAGGAAAATAGAATAGAGTTCTTATTTTTTTCAATTAGAAAAATATGCCTTGCGATTGTATTTTCAGTTTCATTTATTTAAGTGTGTTACTGTGAGCATCTTAAGAGATATGCATTTTATATGCAGTTTATTTACTTAATGCATGGGTATCCTATCAAATGAAAGGAAAAAACAGAAAGGGTGATTCTATGTATAACCAAACTTATGAACAGTGTATTCAGGCTTGCCTTGAATGTTTGGAGGCTTGCAATGTATGCTATGATGCTTGTTTCCATGAAGAAGACTTAAAAATGATGGCAGATTGTATAAGAATGGATCGGGAATGCGCTGACATTTGTGCTTTCGCTGCCAATTCTATGCAATCAAACAGTCCTTTCGTAAAACAAATCTGCCTGTTATGTGCAGATATTTGCGAGGCTTGCGGAAACGAATGCAAGAAGCATTCACATGAACACTGTCAAAAATGTGCAGATGCTTGCTTTAAATGTGCAGAAGCATGCCGACAAATGGTATAGTAACCCAAAAAACAGACACTTGGTGTCTGTTTTTTTGTCTTCAAGATGTCTGAATTCCGACATGCCGGCAAAGCCCTTACTCTAAAAGTCTACATGGAAATCTAGTCTATTATTCTTTTTCCGGTCATATAAATCGAGTAAGTTGATAGTTTTAGAACGGAGTGAACGAATGAACAAAAGACATCAAAATACTATATTTTTAATAAGAGTTCACAAGATTTATTTCGCGTTTTTTTTCTTAATTATTAGTATTATATTTTTCATTAATTTTCTTGATTTTAAAGAAAAAATAAATTCTTCCTTTATTACAGCTACTAGCGAAAACGTACATACTAATATCATCCTAAGTCTCATGGCAACTGAAATAGGATCGCTTAGCTCAGTTATTAATGAACAAGAAACACCCTCTATCTCCCGAGCAGTATTTCTCTCTTTTACAAATATTTGGCCAGAAGACACTAGAACATTTCTAGGTCGAGAAATTCCAGGTTTTTTCAACTTTAATACCGAAATTGCTATCGCAGGAATTGGGACAGATCTTACCACAATGCCAATGGAATCTGCTCCTCCGTTAGAAGTGCTTTTGAAAGAGAAAGAAATGGCAGAACAGGAGCTAGGCGAAAAAAATGTTTCACAAGAAAAAGGGATTTCGCCTGTCCTTAAAACCGGAAAGGATGTGGCATATATTTATCATTCCCACAGCTGGGAAGCTTTTTTGCCCTCATTGCCTGGAAAGAAGACCGCAAATGAAGCTGTAAGTTTAAATGAAAGTAAAAACATAATAGCAGTGGGGAAAAAGCTAAGAGACGAATTAATGAAAAAAGGCATTGGAGCAAGCCACAGCACGTCCAATGTTACAGAGGAATTAAAAAAGAAAAATTGGAATTACAATGATTCATATACGCTTTCAAGAGAGTCAGTAAAAGAGGTAATGGCACAACAAGAATCTTCTATTAGTTATCTTATAGATATTCACAGGGATTCCCAACCTAAAAAGCTTACAACTACAATGATCAACGGAAAACCGTTTGCAAGATTATTTTTTATAGTGGGGAGGGAAAATAAAAACTATGAAAGTAATCTTGCCTTAGCCAAAGAATTGAATAAAATGCTAGAAGAGAAATTCCCAGGAATCAGCAGAGGTGTTTTTGTAAAGACAAAAGATGATGGAAATGGAGTATATAATCAGGACCTTTCCAGCCAATCGATGCTGCTTGAGTTTGGAGGAATAGAGAATAATAGCATTGAATTGGATCATTCTATTAAAGCATTTGCGGAAGTTTTCAGTGAATATTATTGGGAAGCTGAGGAAGTAAACGGGAATTGATAGTTTTGCGATTGTGATAGAGTCTATAACTCTATCCACCTACGGAACTTTTGACAGAAGATCGAAACCCAATTCTTCAAAGTTTGCCCATCTCCCTCTTGTTAAATCAGAACCGTTTGTCAATATCGGTGCTTCATAAAAAATGCATAGCTTTATGGGATATTAGTAACAAAAGTAAAGGAATAATAAATTTCAGGAGGAAACGATGACTAAAAAGAAGAAACAAAACAAAGAGCAAAAGTTTGGCTTAGGGTGGCTCTTTCTAGTAGTAATGGGTTTATTCGTGATTATAATTCTTCTTCCTAATAACGGAGGAAATAAAATGACATTTTCTGACTTGCATGGTCTGAGCTATTCAGAAGATGGAGAAAAGTTAATTGCAGCAGTCCATGATGGTTTAAAGGTATACTCTAATGGATCATGGTCAATACCAGAAGGACCAAAAAATGATTATATGGGGTATTCACCCGTTAAGGATGGATTTTACAGCAGTGGACACCCAGCACCTGGTTCTAACCTTCAAAATCCCTTAGGAATTGTAAAAAGCAAGGACAATGGACAGACAGTTGATGTAGTTGATTTGCATGGGGAGGCAGATTTCCATGCATTGTCCGTAGGGTACGAAACAGAAGAAATCTATGTCTTTGCATCTGAACCTAATTCCAAAATGAAAGAACAAGGATTTTACTACTCAAATAATCAGGGAGAAACCTGGAATTTAATGAATTTGCAAGGGATTTCCGGCTCTCCTTTAGTAATGGCGGCACATCCTTCCAAAAATGGAACATTCGCAATTGGAACAGATCAGGGTCTCTATCTTTCTGAGAACTATGGGGATTCGTTTGAACAGATAGTAACGGATTTAAGTGTGAGTGCTGCTGTATTTTCAGAGGATGATACAATAATTGCAGGAACAAATAATGGTGACAAGCGAATCTTACAAATTAATATCAGTGATAGTAGTTTCAGTAATTTAAATATGCCCCAAAACTTTGAGGGAAATATCTCTTATATTGCCGTAAACCGTGAAAACAAAAAAGAGCTCTCATTTGCAACCGATTTACTAAATGTATATACAAGTAGTGATAGTGGCAAAACATGGGATGAAATTGTTGAAGAAGGTACAAGTAGGAAGTCAGGAGAAAAGTAATCTCTTAAATAGAAATGCAACCTGATAGTGAAAATTATATAGAATTGTATGAAGTTTACTGTCAAAAGAGTGAAGGATAAGCTAAAAGCCATCCAAGTATAAATAATAGAGGATGGCTTTTCCTAAATTCTCCGTAATAGTGCCAATCATTCAATTTTTTTATGTCCCCGAAGAGAACAATAAACCCGGTTCTGCAGGTCTTTAGAAGACATTCCAAGGTTTTAGATGGCAACCATGCTTGGGAAATGGGTTCGCAGGATCGAGTATTCAACTTGCTAAATATCTTTATGACACTCAAATGATAAACCCTTTTTATGTGCAAAAAGATACACAGGTAGTAGGCAGGCAATACCAAAAAAGCAAACTGGAAATCAAGTGCAAGGCTTATCTTGTTTTGCGTTCACATTAATTACATATTTTTCTAAAAATTAATTTGTTTATATTTACATAGGGTACAGGGGTATGGTATATTGGTTATAGAAGGGGGGAAGCTAAATGCAACCTGAAATAAAAACGAATACTTTAATTGCTGATGAAGTAAATTGTTACGAGCTCGAAAGGAAAAGTCATCACTCGGATAAAGTGAAAAACTCACTTTTGATTCGACTAAACCGGATAGAAGGTCAAATACGTGGCATAAAAGGTTTAATCGAAAGAGACACTTATTGTGATGATGTCATTACACAAATATCAGCAACCCAATCTGCTTTGAACAGCGTGGCAAAAGTTCTTTTAGAAGGACATTTAAAGGGATGCGTAGTGGACCGCCTGGAGCAAGGAGATTTCGATGTATTAGATGAAGTACTCGTTACAATTCATAAGTTAATAAAAAAGTAAAGGAGCTGTTAGAAATGGAAAAGGTAACATTAAATGTACTTGGTATGTCGTGTGGACATTGTGTTAAAGCGATTGAAGGTAGTGTAGGAGAATTACCTGGAGTTTCAAATGTTAAAGTTTATCTTGAAAGCGGAAAAGTCGATGTGGAATACAGTCCAACGGAAGTTTCCCTGGATAAGATTAAGGAAACTATTGATGATCAAGGTTATGATGTGAATTAATTATGAAGAAGGGTGTGCTTAATGCGACACCCTTTCTTTTAATAACATGTATACCCTGTATGGGTATATAACCAATCTTGATAATATAGTATTTATCCTCATTTCCAGCTAAAAAGGAGGAAGAAAAATGGGTGAGAAATCAATAGCAAAGACTCAAACTGATCTTTCAGAAGAAAACGTTACATTGAGTATCACTGGAATGACATGTGCTGCGTGTGCGACACGCATCGAGAAAAACATTGCCAAAGTTCCAGGTGTACAAAAGGCTAATGTGAACCTCGCTACTGAGAAAGCTTCTGTTATATATGATCCTGCTGTTGCTTCTGTTAATGATGTCATTGCGAAAATAAAAAAGACGGGCTATGGAGTTCAGGAGGAAAAAGTCCAACTCGATATCATTGGAATGACATGTGCATCATGTTCAACTCGTGTTGAAAAAGGCTTGAAAAAGGTTGAAGGAGTTACTAGCGCAGCTGTCAATTTAGCAACTGAAAAAGCAATTATCGAATATATTCCTGGCAACACAAATATCGAGCAAATAATGGCGGCTGTAAAAAAAAGTCGGCTACGATGCCAGGGTAGTAGGCGATAGTAATGATGATTATGAGCGTAGCGCAAGGGAAAAGGAATACAAAACGCAGGTCAGAAAATTCACTGTAGGGGCAATCCTTTCTGTGTTTTTCTTAATTCAAATGATATCGGATTTTGCGATGGAATATGGAAATGGGATGTTTTTTCATATGAGTCCATGGGTTCAATTCCTTCTTGCTACTCCAGTTCAATTCTATGTAGGAGGCCATTATTACCGTGATGCCTTCAACGCGGTTCGTGGGGGCAGTGCAAACATGGCAGTTTTAGTTGTACTGGGAACTTCAGCCGCATATTTTTACAGTTTAATTGTCACGATATTAGGAACAGGGCAATTTTTGTATTATGAAGCAGCTGCCATTGTTATGACCTTAATTGTTTTGGGGAAATTGCTTGAAACAAGGGCAAAAGGGCAAACATCTGAAGCAATTAAAACGCTCATGGGACTTCAAGCAAAAACAGCAAAGGTCCTACGAAATGGAGAAGAACTTGATATTCCACTAGAAGAGGTTCAAACAGGTGACTTGATTTTTGTTCGAGCAGGAGAAAAGGTTCCAGTAGATGGAGAAATAATCGAGGGAAATACTACAGTTGATGAATCCATGCTTACCGGTGAAAGTATGCCTGTTACAAAAGGAAAAGGCGACACAGTTATTGGAGCAACTGTAAATAAACACGGGGCGTTTACCTTTAAAGCGACCAAAGTTGGAAAGGATACTGCGTTAGCTCAAATTATCAAACTTGTCGAAGAAGCTCAGGGCTCAAAAGCCCCTATTCAGAAACTTGCCGATAAAATATCTGGAATCTTTGTCCCGATTGTCATACTAATTGCATTAGGTACTTTTGCTATAACTTATTTCCTGGCAGGATTTACGCCTGCCCTTGTCAGCACTATTGCTGTGCTGGTTATTGCATGTCCTTGTGCATTAGGCTTGGCTACACCAACTGCAGTAATGGTTGGTACTGGAAAAGGTGCTGAAAATGGCCTCCTTATTAAAGGAGCTGAACATCTTCAAACAGCACAGCGGGTAACTACCGTTGTACTGGATAAGACCGGTACTATAACTAAAGGAGAACCCGATGTAACAGATATCATCACATTTGGGGAATACAGTGAAAATGAATTATTGCAATTAGCTGCTTCTGCCGAAAAAGGTTCAGAGCATCCACTTGGAGAAGCAATTATTAATGGAGCAAAAGGGAAGAATCTTCAGCTCCAGGATGCTCAAAATTTTAATGCCATCCCAGGGCATGGAATTCAAGTGGACATAAATGATCAAAAGGTATTTATAGGGAATAAAAAGTTAATGCACAAAAATAGTATCGTTATTGATACTGCATTAAATCGAATGGAAAAACTTGAAGGTGAAGGGAAAACTGCTATGTTAATAGCAGTTAATGACAACCTTGCCGGTATAATCGCAGTTGCTGATACAGTAAAGGAAACATCTGCAAAAGCAATTAAACACCTTAAAAACATGGGCATAGAAGTTATTATGATAACTGGCGATAATAAATTGACAGCCGAGGCTATCGCCAATCAGGTGGGGGTTGATCGGGTACTTGCCGAAGTTCTCCCAGAAGACAAATCAGCCGAGGTAGAAAAATTGAAGCAGGAAGGGAAAATTGTAGCCATGGTCGGGGATGGTATCAATGATGCACCAGCACTAGCTGCTGCGCATGTTGGTATTGCCATTGGAACAGGTACAGATGTTGCTATGGAAGCTGCGGATATCACCTTAATGCGAGGTGATTTAATGGGAATAGTTGATACAATTAGCTTATCAAAATCTACAATGAGAAAAATCAAACAAAATCTTTTCTGGGCATTTGCGTATAATGTCATATTGATACCGGTTGCAGCAATCGGCCTTTTAAACCCAATTCTCGCTGGAGGAGCTATGGCTTTCAGTTCTGTTTCAGTAGTTGGCAATACACTGTTTTTACGAAAATGGAAACCTATTCGCTAGAAAAGGTCTAGAAAAAAGTACAAGAAATGGGAGTGACTTACTGAGTCATTCTCGTTTCTTCCCTTACCTATGAAAAAACCATACAGATTAGTAATTTTTAAATGATTGCCTTCTATGCAGTTATTAAGTAATAATTTTGACTTTCAGATAAATGTTCGCAGATGGGGAATAAAAGATTAAGGGAATTGATGTGTCTAATTACTAATTCAGGGTAAGATAATCTAAAATGCCAAAGGAGGAGTTTGTTGAATGTTAAGAATTAATACAAGAAGATTAATGCTGTTTTTATTGCTGACCTCTCTTTTATTACTATTAGGGGCATGTGCAAATGGAAATGAAGAAAAAAATGAAAGTACGGGGAATAACAATACAGAAGAGACCCAAGATAAGATGGATGAAGATATGGAAGATATGGATCATGGCAATATGGATATGTCCGGTTCGGGTGAAGTTCCTGAAGGTTTAAAAGAGGCGGCTTCACCAGCTTATGAAGTTGGGAGCAAAGCAATTATTGAATCCGATCATATGCCTGGTATGAAAGGTGCGGAATCAACTATTGTAGGGGCATATGACACAACGGTTTATACTGTTTCATATACTCCGACTACCGGGGGAGAAAGAGTGGAAGATCATAAATGGGTGATTCATGAAGAGTTAGAGGGAGTCGGACAAGAAACAGTTAAACCTGGATCAGAAGTTACTATAAATGCTGAACATATGGAGGGAATGGACGGGGCAACTGCTGAAATTGATTCTGCTGAACAAACAACAGTGTACATGGTTGATTTCACACTGACTACAAATGGTGAAGAAGTTAAAAATCATAAATGGGTAACAGAAGATGAACTATTACCGGTTGAATAAAACAACTTAAAAATAACAGGGTGTCAGGTAAGTTTATTTTAGACTTTCTGAACACCCTTTTTTATGTGTTTATTTTTCGAGCTCCCCTTTGTAAATAAAACGCCGTTATATAAGATAATTAAAATGGTTTTTTCTTCTATTGTAGTTCTTATAAATACTGCCTCAATACCTGTTAAAATGGTGCCGCACTAGATCGTAATAGGGAGTGGAAAAGCGAATAGTTGGTTATCATTTTCTAATCATTAAGTGCTTTAGCCATTGAACTTTAGTCTTGAAGAAACATATTTTTGACTAGTCTAATATGACTCTTGATTCTACTTAAAGAAGGAACGACATTCCCTATTCTAGGATTATCAGATTTCTCCACATTTTCTTGATTTTTTTAATCTATTATATAATGAGTAATACAAATAAAACGAAGTAGTTATTGAGTTAGGGTGAGAAATTAATATGCCTTCTAGGTTGAAGAATATATCTTTTAAACTGGGCCTTTTGTTCAGTGCGATATTTGTCTGCTTCCTTCTTCTGTTGGGTTTGGTCCTCTATGGTGTTTTCACAAATGTTTTAATTGATTATATTAAGCAGGATGTCCTAACGCGTGGAAACAACCATGCCCGTATTTTAGAAGAAAACTTCGACCGGGCAACGATTGGCCATGTGGTTGAAATGGAACAAGGAGTCACAACTGAGGTGCTGATTGTAGATTCCGAAAACAATATCATCGTTGCTTCAAAAGAACCCGACAATGACATGAAGAAGCATCTTGGAGAAAACAGAAAAAAAAGCAGTTATATTCTAGAAGATGATTGGAGGGACCATCGCTATATTATCTCAGTCTCTGTTATTGGCGATCAAGAAGGGTATGTTTACATGTACTATCCTTCAAACATCCTCCGAGAAATCGTCTTTGTCATGAATGCCCTTATCACAATAGCCAGTATTGGGATTATCCTCCTGGCTTTCGGGCTTATCGGTATTTTGTCAAAAAAACTGACCAGTCCATTGCTCGCAATGAAGGAAGCCACTTCTAAAATGTCATTGGGAAAGTATATGCAAACGATTCCGGTCAAAGGCGAGGATGAAGTAGCCCAACTTGGCATATCTATCCAGAAGTTGGGTGAACAACTTCAATACTTTGAAGATAGCAGGAATGAATTCCTGGCTGCAGTATCCCATGAACTTCGGACTCCCTTGACATACATCAAAGGGTACAGCGATGTGTTGAAAAAAGGAATGGCAAATAGCGACGAAGAAAAAGAGGAGTACTTATCAATCATAAATAAAGAGGCACAGCGGCTATCCATCATGATTAATGACCTGTTTGAAATGAGCAAGCTTCAGGTGGGGAAATTCGAACTGGATAAAAGGCCGGTCAACCTAAATGAGCTAATTAATAAAACAGCTACGAACCTCAGACCTGAAGTGGTAAAAAAAGGACTGAAGATCACTCTTGAACTTGAGGACGGACTGCCAAAAACAAAAGTAGATAAAGAGAGAATGGAGCAGGTTTTCTACAACCTGCTTGAAAACGCGGTAAAATACAGCACTGAAGGCGAAATTACCATTCGATCCTCGACCAAAAAGGACCTTGTTGTTGTAGAAATCTGTGATACTGGGGAAGGAATACCTAAGCCTGAACTTTCCCGAATTTGGGATAGATTTTACCGGGTGGAACGTTCAAGGGGAAGGAAAACTGGAGGAACAGGTCTTGGACTCTATGTGGTGAAGCAAATTATCGAAGCCCATGGTGGACAGATTCAGGTTAACAGTAAGCTGAATGAAGGTACTGTTTTTACCATCTACTTAAAAACTTCCAAGGAGAGAGTGGAATGAACAAAATATTGATTGTTGACGACGAGGCACAAATGAGAAAGCTGGTTAAACTTTATCTGCTTCAAGAAGGCTATCATGTGGAGGAAGCAGAGGACGGACAGGAGGCAATTGACATGCTTCGAAAGGATGACTACGACCTGATGATTCTGGATGTAATGATGCCTATGATGGACGGGTGGGAGACAATACAGCATGTGCGCAAAATGTCTGACTTGCCGATTATCATGCTTACTGCTAAGGGTGCTGTCCAGGACAAAGTTACTGGCTTATCAACAGGGGCGGATGATTACCTTGTCAAACCTTTTGATGAAGCAGAGCTGCTAGTAAGGGTCAAAGCACTCCTAAGGAGGACCGGCCATTCCAATTCTGGAGAGAACATCTTGAAGTATCAGGGGATGGTAATTGACCTCATCGCGAGGGAAGCAATGTATGAAGGGTTGAGAATCAACCTGACACAGACTGAATTCGACATTCTCGCAGCACTAATCGAGCACAGGGGAAAAGTCTTATCACGAGAACAACTTGTGGATATGATTTGGGGGATTGAATTCATGGGTGAGGACCGGACTGTGGATTCGCATATCAAGAACCTTCGTGAAAAGTTGCAAAAAGCTGGAGTGGATAAGTCTATTGTTAAGACAGTTTGGGGTATTGGATATAAAATGGAATAGTGGTGATGAAAAATGAAGCGTTTATTGCCGATTATCATAATGACATTTGCCACCATAACAGGTTTGTTTTTCTTGTTTTTCGTAGTCAGAATGATATTGTTCCCGCCAAATTCCATGGGAATGATGATGGGAAGGCAAATGATGTACCATCATATGCGTTTCTGGTTCGGTCAGGCTTTTTGGCTGTTCCTTATATTGCTTGGAATCGGATTGTTGCTGTGGATGGTGATCAACCGCATTAATCGGAAAAAATAAGTAGTCATAACTCTTTAATGCCTTCCTTGTTCCCACCAAGAACAAGGAAGGCTGTTTTATTTTCTACAGTAGTGACCGATAGTGTATCAGCCAATAAGTAAATTACATATTTATTAATTCAATTAAGGAGATGACGCAAAGAATTTTGGTATCGCATCAACGGGTCAAACCGTATTCATCAATATTTAGTGAGGGAACAAGTTCTTATATTCATAATTGAAAATGAATTAACTTACTTACTCAACTATGATAATTCCGACCATTCCGTTCTCTCTATGCCCTGGCAGGGAACAATAAAACTCATATGTACCAGTTTCAGTAGGGGTAAATGAAATGTGTCCCTCCTCATGTGGACTAGCATGTAAATGTAGTCCATCTCCATGTGAATCATGTGAACCATGTGATGAGATGTTTTCCTGGTCGGTATTAGGCAATGTCGGCATTTTTACTATCACGATATCATGCTCTATGGAGTCGTGATTAGTAAAGGTAAGTAAGACTTTTTTGTTTTTTGACAAATTGATTTTACTTGGAGAATAGGAAAAATTTGATGGATTAACTTGAATAGTTATTCGGTTTAATTGCTCATCCTTGTTATCAGTAGTAATTTGGGAATGATTCTCATGTGTTGGTGATTCTCTTGAAAAAACCGACTCTTTATTTAATTGGTTGCCAAAATAAAAGTATCCTACTAAAACAATGAATGTAATGATAGGCTTTAAAAGCCAACTGGTAAAAACCCCAGTATCTTTGGTTGCTTTTTGTTGGGAAAGAATCAAATACAGGAATAAGGTAGAGACAGTAATAGTCAAAAATATATTTAGAAGAGAAACTGCTTGGAGTCTTGAAATCATTTCACCAAGCATTGCACCCATCATTCCCCCCATCATTCCAGCCATAGATCCCTCAATAACCGGGAGTATCCCAAATGCAAATCCTGCAGCAATACCTACCGAAATTCCAATCAATACGGAAATAAGGGAAGAAAGGAATAAATCTCCTTGATTTAAAAACCCAAAAAGAATCCCTGAGGTTACACCAATATTCATTGATATAGCCATAGATATAACCATGGATGCCATACTCTTCATCTTTGTTCTATATTGGTATGAAAGTATGATGGAAATCAGAGTCACAAGTAATAGTGTCCCTAAAACAAAATAGTGAAATTCGTTCATTCATCTTCAACCTCCTTTATTTGGTACATCATATGTCACTCCTAGACAAGCCAATTCTAAAAAAAAGAATTCTATTTAAGAATAATTATTAAAAAATTCTAAATATTTAGTATTTACAAAAGGTTAGTATGGTAGTAAGATTATTTTTAATTACTCCATGAATATACCGTAGCGGGGTAAAGTACATTTGAGGAGGGAATAGAATGGCAAAAGGACAGAAAATATTGTTTCTTGGTGTCTATGGAATGGAAGTTGTAGAGTGCGGAGGTGCACTGGCTAAGAACGTTCTAAATGGTGGAGAATCATATGCATCCATCATGCTGTGCCGGGAAACTAGCCAACCACAGGTTAGGAATGCAGCAGAAGTACTAGGAGTAAAGGATATTAAATTCCTGAATTTCCAGTATGGTACCGTTGATTTGAGCGTTGAATCCAAGAAGAAAATTGTGAAAATTATAAGGGAGGTTAAACCTGACATCATTATTACCCAAGATCCTGAACACTCCTTTCACGATTTGGACCCCGACCGTCGTCCAGCAATGACATTGCTTCTCGAGGCAATCGCCCTTTCTAGCAGAGATTTTGCAGTAGACGAACTACCAGGATTAGACCCTCATCCGATTCCAACTATTTACTATATGACACCGCACCATCCTAATACTGTCGTTGACATTACAGAAGTATGGGAGAAAAAAGAACGTGCAATGGATATGCTTGATAGCCAATTAGAATTCAGTGGCATGCATTTTGATGAAATGCTTGATCCGAAAGCAGCTGAAATTCTGTATCCTGGATTCTCAAAATTAACCAACTTTCAGGAAAAGGGAAGAGCTATACATCAAGTTCTAGATAAGGCTGTTCATGTTTATCATGGCCTTGCCACCCATGGTCATTTCGCTCTTGCGGAAGCCTATCGTAGAGAAGGGAATTTCCACTTGCAAGAATTAATGGTTTAACAAAATATAAGGGGGTTGGAAAAATGAGGAAGTTAATATCACTTATTATTATTGCTCTTTTTGTTTTTTCTTCTGCAGGAAACAGTCTTGCTAAATCAGAAGTAGAATCACTAAAAATTGGAATTCTTAGTGATGAAAGCACGTTAAACCCTTATACTTATCAAACCGGTTATCCAGGTCTTGACTTGGTTAGCCTGCTGTATGACACTCTATTGCAACTAGACAAGGATAACAAACCAGTGCCGTGGCTTGTAAAAGAGTACAACGTCAGTGATGACGGGCTGGAATACAGTTTTAAATTGAACGATAATATAAAATGGCATGATGGAGAAATGCTTACGTCTGATGATGTTAAGTTTACTGTAGATTATTTTATTAAATATCCTAAATCAAGATTTACCAACCCTCTTAAAAACGTTGCCTCATTAACTGTTGAAAATGAAACTGACTTTACAATGACTCTTTCAAAACCCGATCCAAACTTTATGATTCAGCCTCTTGCGGATGTACCAATATTACCAGAGCATATTTGGTCAAAAATCTCAGATCCTGACAGTGAAACCAATGCAATAGGAAGTGGCCCATACATTTTAAGTGAACATAAGGCTGATCAATATTATAAAGTGACCGCCAACAAGGACTATTTTAAAGAAGCTCCTCCTATTCAAGAAATCATATTTCCAATCATCAAAGATACTACAGCACTTTACAATGCATTGAAATCTGGGGAAATTGATGCGATCTCATCAAATATTTCTCCGGAACTTGTTAGCCAATTCGAGTCTAACCCCTCATTAAAGATTTCACGTGGAGCAGGATTCAGCACCACATTATTCCAGCTAAATTCTGAAAAATATCCTATGACAGAAAAGCCTTTCAGACAGGCAATTGATCTTGCAATAGATAAAAAAAGTTTGGTTGATATCGTGCTTTTAGGATTTGCAGAAGTCGGCAGCCCGGGTTTTATTCATCCGTCATCACCTTCATACAATAGTGAAGTAAAAACTTCTTACGATCCCGAAAAAGCAAAGAAAATCCTTGATGATGCTGGTTTCAAGGATACAAATGGGGACGGTTTCAGGGAAGACCAAAAAGGAAAAGAAATAAATTTCACAACACTAGTCCACTCTAACAATCCAATTAGAATCCGTGTTGCAGAACTGATTTCTGAAGCTATAAATGAGATAGGCATCAAAAATTCTGTAAAAGCCATGGAAGACACAACCATTATTAGTTTAATGTGGCCTGACTACGATGTTAGCAAGGGAAGAAACTTTGATATGGGAGTATTCGGCTGGTCAAACACGATGCAGCTTTTCCCTGATCGGATAGTCGAGTTGTTTTATTCAGATCCTGCAATTGGTGCTGTAAATATCGGTGGTTATAAAAACAAAGAATTTGATGCTCTGTCGGACCAACTAAGAGCGACATTTGATGAGACGGAACGACAAGAGCTTATTAATGATCTGCAATTAATGGTAGCAGATGAAGCACCAATTATTACTCTCTATTATCAGGAAATCGTCAATGCTTATAACCCTGAAAAATATGATGGTTTTGTTTTCCAAACAGGAAAAGGGATAATCAATAAGTTGTCATTTGTCTCTGGGGAAAGAAGTGAAGATGCTGCTGGGAATAACAGTAATTCCGGTGGGGAAAGTAAATCTTCTGATGAAAAAACGTCTAATGACAGCAATTCAGTAAAAGAAAATAATAACGGGATTATAATTTTTGGCGTACTTATCGTAATAGCAGCTATAGTTTTCTTCTTATTAAAAAGGAAAAAGAAGACGAACGATAAGGATGATTTTGATTTTTAAGGAATAAAGGATCTATCCCGTAAAAATTTTTACGGGATTTTTTCCTAAACTGGCAGGAGGTGCAGAATAATGGGGAAATTTATGGCAGGCAAGCTTTTGCAATACACAATTGTTATCTTCCTAATGCTGACATTGAACTTTCTTCTGCCTAGGCTTATGCCAGGCAATCCCCTCGTATTTTTGGCAGGTGAGGATGTTGGATTAATGTCCAGCGCTGAGAAAGAAGCAATCTTGGAAAAGCATGGACTTAATGATTCCATATTTGAACAATACGTAACTTATATAAAAAATATTCTGACAGGAGAATTCGGTTTCTCCTATCAGCAAAAAAGACCGATTTCAGAGATTATTATGGAGCGCTTACCTTGGACAATGCTTCTAACAGGGCTCGGTCTTGTCCTCTCAACCATTCTAGGAGTAATGTTTGGAGCCATTTCAGCCTGGCGCAGAGGGACTAAAACTGATGCGAATTTATTAACAGTTTTTATGTTTCTAAGTGCAATGCCTTCCTTCTGGGTCGGTATGATTTTAGTTTCTATTTTTTCAGCTCAATTAGGGTGGCTCCCTGTTTTCGGAGCTGAAAGTGCCTGGTCGAACTATTCGGGTATGGAAAGATTCATTGATATTAGTAAACACCTTATTTTGCCATTAACAACCCTCATATTAATCTCAGTAACAAGCACCTTCATGATTATGAGATATTCAATGCTAAATGTTCTTGGTGAAGATTATATTATGATGGCCAAAGCAAAGGGCGTAAAAGAAAAAGTTATTAAGTATAAGCATGCCATGAGAAATGCTATGCTTCCGGTGGCTACTGTATTTATGCTTAGCTTAGGGTTTACCTTGGGTGGGGCTACTGTAATAGAAACGGTCTTTGCATACCCGGGTGTAGGACGATTAATGTTTGAATCAGTTCTAAGCAGAGATTACCCACTGATTCAGGCTACATTCCTGATTATTACCTTCAGTGTTGTCATTGCCAATTTCTTGGCGGATTTACTATATCCTTTACTTGATCCGAAGGTGGGAAGCCGAAATGGGTAATAAAAAATGGAGAAAGTATTGGCAAGTACTTACATCTAATAATATCGGTATAGTCGGATTAGGACTTTTGATTATATTTTTGGCGATAGCTGTTTTCGCTCCTTTACTTGCACCATTTGACCCGACTGAACGTGTGGGAACACCATTTACGAAACCTAACAGTCAGTTTCTCCTGGGTAGCAATGACGTAGGACAGGATATTTTAAGTGAATTGCTGTATGGGACTAGAATTTCATTATTAATTGGTGTCCTTGCTGCCTTTATTTCGATTCTTCTTGGATGCCTTATCGGTGTAATATCAGGGTATTACGGCGGAAAAGTAGATGCTCTTTTAATGAGATTAGTAGACCTTGTTCTTGTTATCCCATTTTTGCCTCTTATGATCTTATTGGCAGCCTTTATTGGTCCAAGTTTTTGGAATATCATTTTGGTTATAAGCTTAATTTCTTGGGCGAGTCCAGCAAGGGTTATAAGATCACAGGTATTAACGCTAAAAACAAAAGGGTATGTCGAAGCCGCCAAATCAATCGGCACAAATATTAAGGTCATATTAGGCCGGCATATTTTGCCGGGTGTTATCCCAATTGCACTTTCCCAATTTGTATTAGCAGCAAGTCATTCTATTTTAATTGAAGCATCCTTAAGCTTTTTGGGTTTAGGAGACCCTTTTACTAAGAGCTGGGGAACGATTTTATATTATGCCCAGGCAAGGGGAGCGTTCTTGACGGATGCATGGGTCTGGTGGATACTTCCTCCTGGCTTACTCATCACCACACTGGTAATAGGATTTGCTTTTACTGGCTATTCATTGGAAGAAGTTATGAATCCGCGACTGAGAAGGGGGCGTTAACATATGTCTGCTGTATTAACTGTAGAAAATCTCTCCACTTTCTTTAAAACCGATAAGGGGATTGCCCGTGCTGTAGAAAACGTTTCATTCTCTGTTGAAGAGGGAGAAATGCTTGGACTGATTGGAGAGTCGGGATGCGGGAAAACGACCGTTGCCCAATCGATTCTAAGATTAATAGAGTTTCCCGGAAAAGTAGTGTCTGGAAGTGTTCATTTAAATGGCAAGGATTTGCTTAAAGCCTCCGATTCTGAATTAGGTTCTTTAAGATGGAAGGATCTTTCTGTTATACCTCAAAGTGCGATGAATGCACTAAATCCCGTTTATACAATAGGCGATCAAATTATGGAGGCCATTTTGCTCCATGAAAGAGTAAGCAAAAGAGAAGCACTGGCACGGACGAAGACCCTACTTGAGCTTGTTGGAATCGATGGTGACCGATGGAAAAGCTATCCCCACGAATTCAGCGGAGGGATGAAGCAGCGCGTTGCCATTGCCATGTCACTTGCTTGTTCTCCCAAACTGGTAATTTCCGACGAATCAACAACAGGACTAGATGTATTAACCCAGGCACAGGTGATAGCATTAATTAAAAACCTTCAGAGAAAAATGGATTTATCAGTAATTCTAATTTCACATGATTTGCCGATGGTTACTGCTATTTGCGACAAAATTGCAATCATGTATGCAGGGAAAATTGTTGAACTTGCCTCAACAGAGGATATATTGAATGATACAAGACATCCTTATTCAAAGGCATTATTACAAGCGACTCCTGACCTGTCCGATCCTGATCGGGAAGTGATTTCGATACCAGGCAGTGTCCCTAATCTAGTAAACATCCCACAATGTTGCAGGTTTCATACTCGATGTGCGTTTGCCTTTGACCGCTGCAGAAAAGAAACACCTGAGTTCAGGGAAGTAAAGGCCGGCCACTTTTCCGCATGCTTTCTTGAGGAGGAGGAAAATGGATAATTCAATTATACTGAAAGTAAGAGATTTGAAGAAAACGTTTGTGAAAAAAACTGGATCGATTTTAAACCGGAAACTGCAAAATGTTTACGCTGTCCATAATGTTAGCTTTGAGATTAAAAAAGGGGAAATTCTAGGGATCATCGGGGAAAGCGGCTGTGGAAAAACCACAACAGCTCGAATGGTGATGCGCCTGATGAAGGAAACCAGCGGGGAAATCCTTTTTGAAGGAAGAGATTTATGCAAACTAACTGATTCAGAGACAAACAGGCTGAGAAGCAAAATGCAAATGATTTTTCAAGATCCATATGATACTCTCAATCCTGGGATGACAATAATGGATATTTTAATGGAACCAATCAATGCCCACGAAAAACACCTGCCATATGATGAGAAAGTCCGAAGGGTCAAAGAGGCGATCGAATCAATTGAGCTGAGGCCGGCTGAAGACTATATGGAGAGGTTTCCCCATCAGCTGAGTGGCGGGCAGAGGCAAAGGATTGCTATAGCAAGAGCTGTGATTCTGGAACCACTCTTTATTGCAGCTGATGAACCTACTTCGATGCTTGATGTTTCTGTCCGAGCAGGTATTTTAAACCTCCTTCTCGAACTTAAGAAGAAAATGGGCTTAACCATGATGCTGATTACCCATGACCTATCGACAGCAAGTTATATGTGTGACCGCATTGCTGTCATGTACCAGGGTAAAATCATCGAGGTCGGGCCCACCAAGAAAATCATTCAATCGCCTTCACATCCTTACACAAAGGCACTAGTTTCGGTAGTGAAAGATCTAAATTACTTTATCCAAAATCGAGAAAAGTTAATTCTAGATGGTGAAGTGGATGCAACCGAAGAGACAGCAGGATGCCCATTTGTAAAAAGATGTCCATACCAGGAGGATATTTGTAACAGTAAAATGCCTAAACAAGAATCTCTAGGCGCAGGCCATGCAGTATCTTGTCACTGCCATAGTAATTTACTTGAAAAAACTTCTTAGGAAAGGGAGTTTTAAATTGAACAACGAAAAGAAAATAAAAGTCGCTGTTAATGGTGGCATTGATTTCGGGTCCAAACTGACTGCTAATCAGCTTCGAATACTTGCAAAATATATGGAGGACGGCCAGGAGCTAGAGCTTACAACCTTCCAGCAGCTTTATATTGATATTCCTGACAGTAAAAAGGATGAAATTATTACGGATTTTGAGTCGGTCGGGTTACAATGCTACCCAGTCGGCAATTTTGTAAAGAGCCTTAGAACCTGCAACTTTTGTAAAGGTGCAGAGGAAGAGGGAATGCCTGTCGCAATCGAACTTAATAAGAGAATTGCCGGAAAACCTGTTCCGTTTACCCTAAAACCAGCATACACCGGCTGTCCTGTTGGCTGTGGAGAGCCTTTGGTTAATGATATTGGAGTTATGAAAATAAATGGGAATCAATATAATCTTTATATTGGCGGGAAAACAAAAGGAGAGGATGCCGAGGCAGGAAGCTTATTTAAGGAAAATCTAAATCCTGAAGAACTTTATACTACAGTCGAAGAAATTATTAGGGTATATGGGGAAAAAGGAAAGAAACGAGAGCCTTTCCATAAATTTTTAAAGAGATTCGGAAAGGAAGAGCTAATTGAAAATATAAGTCAGGTATAAGGGGGAATGGGCATGGGTGTAGAGGCGGCTAATGAACAAGTATTGCCACCCACTGGTTGCTCTACAAATCATAGAAAGAGCCATCATTCAGAAAAAATAAAAAAGAACCTTGATTCAAGGCTAAATCGGATTGAAGGACAAATTCGCGGGGTTAAAAGATTAATTGAAAATGATACCTACTGTGACGATGTGATAACTCAATTATCCGCCATCCAATCTGCTTTAAACAGCGTTGCAAGTCTTCTTCTTGAAGGACATTTAAAAAGCTGCGTCCTAGAAAGGATAAATGAAGGAGATACTGAAGTCATTGATGAGGTCCTAGTTACCTTCCAGAGATTGCTGAAAAAGTAAGAGAGAAAGAAAACCGGGAGGGATTTTCGGTGGCTCAACAAGAGACGGCGGGTATACAAAGTACGAAACAAAAGGTTAGCACCATCTTAGCTTTAGCTATTCCAGCTATGGTTGAGAATACCTTACAAATGGTGGTAGGTTTTGTGGATACCCTGTTTGTTGCCAGACTTGGTTTAAACGAAGTGACAGCTGTTGGGATAGCGAATGCAGTTTTAGCCGTTTATATTGCTATTTTTATGGCAATAGGGGTGGGAACTTCTTCGCTAATTGCCAGGAGCATCGGATCAGGAGACATCGAAAAAGCAAAATCGATTGCCAGGCAATCCACTTTTATTTCTATTTTGGCGGGAATGATCTTCGGTATCATTTCCGTCTTTTTTAGTGAGCCGTTGCTTAAAATGATGGGCGCAGAATCAGATGTTTTAAGAGATGGGTCCATATATTTACAGATTGTTGGAATTCCATCTGTCTTTATTTCATTGATGTTCAATTTTGGTAGCATATTAAGGGCTGCTGGGGATACTAAAACACCTATGAAAGTAAGCTGGTGGATCAACTTAATTCATATTGGTCTAGATTATGTCCTGATTTTTGGCATATTTAAGTTGGATGGATTTGGTCTAGCTGGAGCCGCGTGGGCCACTGTCATTGTAAGGCTTTTGGGGTCAGCTGCGTTGTATCATCATATAAAAAAATCTCCGGTTTCTTTTTCTTTCTTTGGCGAATCTTCCAAAGGAGATTTATTTGCTATCTTAACATTATCTGCACCTGCAGCAATTGAGAGACTAATTATGCGTCTTGGCCAGGTGGTTTATTTTGGCCTGATCGTGAAAATAGGGGCAGAAACGTATGCTGCCCACACAATTGCAGGGAATATTGAAACATTTTCATATATGCCGGGTTACGGTCTTGCAATAGCAGCCACTACCCTTGTTGGCCAAAGGATCGGTGCTAAACAGTATAGGGAGGCATATGAATTTGGTTTTTTAACTACGGGGTTAGCAATTGGATTTATGTCATTAATTGGCTTGGTGTTGTTCTTTTTATCTCCATGGTTTGCTTCCTGGTTTACTACAGACCTACATGCTAGAAGCATGGTTGTAACCGCGCTAAAAATTGATGCTTTTGCACAGCCTGCATTGGCAGTGGGTTTAGTTTTAGCAGGTGCACTTCAGGGGGCCGGCGACACAAAAAGTCCGATGTACAGCACCGCACTTGGCATGTGGGTGATTAGGATAATCGGAGTTTATATTTTTGGAATACATTTCGGCATGGGGATAGCGGGAATATGGATTTCAATCGCGATTGATTTATATACAAGGGGAGCTTTTTTGTTTTATCAATTTAAAAAACACTTTAAAAAAATAGAAGAAAAAAACTTAGGGATTAACTGAATCAATTTTTATAAGCTTATTTATCGCTGTATTTATTAACCTACAATTCTAATTTTAAAAATTCTATTTATATTTTCTTGACCATCCTTTAATGGTTATTAAAAGTTATTTTAATGATGCACCCACATATACTATAGAGGGGTAATGTATATTGAGAACAGTAGGAGGTTTTGCTTATAGATATCAAGAGGTTTACTTGGATTGATGAGGTTTCGGGTCTAGAACATAATAGGGGGAAACACAATGCTTAATTATGGGAAACGCTTATCATTTTTCAGCTTACTTTGTGTACTGATATTAGTATTTAGTGCCTGTAATAATAGTCAAGTTAATACTCCTGCAAATAAAGAAAAGAATGAAGAAAAAACAAGCAGTTCTAATAAAGAGCAAGTTATCACAGTCAATGCGTTAAGTGAACCGCCTAGTCTTGAACCAGCACTGATTGATAACCAGACTGCAGGGGATATTTCAAATCAATTATTCGAGGGTTTGGTCCGATTGGACAAAGAAGGAAACATAGTTCCTGGTGTCGCAGAAAAGTGGGACATTTCTGATGATGGAACTGTTTATACTTTCTATTTTAATAAGAATGCTAAATGGTCAAATGGTGACCCTGTGACTGCTAAGGATTTTGTCTATTCGTGGGAGAAGGTTTTACGTCCAGAAGTAGCTTCACCTCTTGGCAGTAACTTGTTCTTTATTAAAAATGGAGCAGCATACAATGAAGGTTCATTAAAGGATCAGGCACAGCTGGGAGTTAAGGCTATTGATGAGTATACACTGGAGGTTACTTTAGAAAAACCTACTTCCTTTTTCTTAGGTTTAACTGCTTTCTTTACATTATTACCGATCCATGAAAAAACGGATAAGGCAAATCCAGAGTGGGCTTCTGAAGCTGAAACCTTTGTTTCTAACGGACCTTTTAAAATTGAGAGTTGGAAACACGGCCAAGAATTAATTATGGTTCCAAATGAAAATTATTGGGGCAATGATGTAGTTAAGCTTGAAAAGTTAAAGTGGGTAATGGTGAATGAACAAAATACTGAATATGCTATGTACCAATCGAACGAGCTCGATTTTTCTGCCAATATCCCAAATTCAATAAGAAGTAAATTAATCGCTTCAGGTGAAGCAAAAACAGCGCCAAGCGCAAGTTTAGCTTATATAAGATTTAATCATGAGGATCGAATTTTTAAAAATGAAAAAATCCGTAAAGCATTAGGTCTTGCCCTTGATAGAAAACTTTTGGTCGAAAAAGTGACACAGGGAGGAGAAGTTCCCGCTCTTGGTTTAATACCATTAGGATTGAGTAGTGGTGCAGGAGAATTCAGGGAATTAGCTGGAGACTCCTTGTTTAAGGATAATGATTTAGACACAGCAAAACAACTTCTGAAAGAAGGACTCGAAGAACTGGGACTTTCTACATTGCCAAAAATTAATCTGCTTTTTTATACAGACGATACTTACAATAAACTTTCTCAAGCAATGCAGGAAATGTGGAAGAAAAACTTAGGAATTGATACAGAGCTCCAAACGATGGAACGTAAGGTATTTGTTCAAAATGTTCAAGCCGGTGAGTACCAATTAGCTTTGTACAGTACTGGCGCAGACTATGATGATGCAAGCAATTTAATGGGACAATTCATGAGTGGGGATGTCTATAACTATAGCAACATTTCTATTCCTGATTACGATCAATTAATGGAAAAAGCAGAAGCGGAATTGAACCTGGAGAAGCGAGCGGGGTATTTGGTCGAAGCTGAAAAGGTTCTAATAGACCAAATGGCAATTTCCCCACTTTATTACCGTACAAAAGTTTACTTGCAAAAGGACTATATCGAAGGAGTCTATCAGTATACAATTCAGGCAATTGATTTCCGGGAGGCGAGTGTTAAGTAGTAAAAATGGTGGCGCGCTAAGCGGCTAGAATGCTGAAAGAGTGTACAATGAGTACACTTTTTCAGTTGTTTTTGCTTAAAATCATAAAGGAGGGGGAATATGCGGCAATTTATTACCAGGAGAATTATTAGTGTTATCTTAACTTTATTTGTCATTATTTCGCTTACCTTTTTATTGATGTACGCAATACCCGGTGATCCTTTTACAAGTGAAAATCGTATTCCAGAGCAGGTAGTTGAAAACTTAAAAGAGCATTATGGACTTAATGATCCCTTGTTTATACAATATTTTAAATATCTAAAGGGAGCATTATTGATGGACTTTGGTCCTTCAATCAAATGGGATAACCAGACAGTTAACCAATTAATTGCTAACGGATTTCCTGTTTCGGCCATGATAGGTATTCAAGCCATTCTCATAGCTGCATTCTTTGGAATCGTTTTAGGTATTCTCGCAGCTTTTCGTCACAATAGTGCAATTGACTATTTTTCGATGATTATTGCCATACTTGGCCTTTCCGTCCCCAGCTTCATTTTTGCTACAATATTAATCAATTTTTTTGCTATAAAGCTGCAATGGTTCCCTGTCGCAACATGGGGTACATGGAAACACTCCGTTTTGCCAAGCATTGCTCTTGCGGTGACACCGATGGCCTATATTGCACGACTCACTAGATCAAGTATTTTAGAAGTACTTTCGATGGATTATATTCAAACTGCCATAGCTAAAGGAGTGACTGGTTTCAGATTAATTTTTAGACATGTACTTCGTAATGCAATGATTCCAGTTGTAACAATACTTGGTCCCATTACAGCTACAGTATTGACTGGAAGCTTTGTCATAGAACAAATCTTCGGTATTCCAGGCTTGGGGAAATATTTTGTTGAGGGCATAACTGATAGAGATTATCCATTAATTTTGGGAACGACTGTTTTTTATAGTGCTATATTAATATTCTTTATTATATTAGTCGACCTTGCATACGTCCTGATCGATCCAAGAATAAAACTTATCAAAAGGAGGGGATAGATGATGCAGCAAGTGCCAGACGATCTTTTTGTTCTAAAGAAAAAAAACAAAGAAGAAAAGGCCGATAGTAAACCTAGTGAATCATTTTGGATAGATGCAATAAGCATTCTGAGACAAAACAAGCTTGCTATGACTGGACTTGCCATTAATATTGGTTTGATTGTAATGGCAATTATAGGTCCAATGCTGGTTCCCTATTCGTATTCAGACCAAAATCTGCTAAATTCCAATCTCCCTCCATCATTTGACTATTGGTTTGGAACGGATGATTTAGGTAGAGATTTATTTTCCAGGACCTGGGTAGGAGCAAGGATTTCCCTTTTTATTGGTATAACAGCAGTAGTTTTGGATTTAATAATCGGAATTATATGGGGAGGAATCGCAGCGTATAAAGGCGGAAAAACTGATGAAGTGATGATGAGAATCGTAGATATACTTTATGGACTGCCTCATTTGCTGGTGACAATTTTATTGATGGTCGTATTAAAGCCTGGATTACTCACTATTATAATTGCCATGGCTGCAACGGGATGGATTGGAATGGCGCGTCTAGTTCGCGGTGAAATACTGAGATTGAAGGAATCTGAATTTGTATTGGCATCCCAAGTATTAGGAGGGAGTTTTTTTCGGGTCTTGTTTAAGCACCTTATTCCAAATGCTATGGGCCCTATAATAGTGAGCATGACATTATCTGTTCCTGGTGCAATTTTTGCGGAAGCCACTTTAAGCTTTCTTGGACTAGGTGTTCCTGTACCGCTTGCGAGCTGGGGAACGATGACATCAGAAGGTCTCGTCACTTTATTAACAGGTGAAATATGGAGGTTGTTTTTTCCCGCATTATTTATTTCTTTAACGATGTTTTCATTTAATGTATTGGGTGATGGTCTGAGGGATGCGCTGGATCCGAAATTCAGAAAATAACTCTTTTACTCAATGAAAGGGTGAAAAATGTGAAAAGATTACTAGAAGTTAATGACCTGCAGGTTCATTTTCATTCAAAAAAACAGAATATCTACGCTGTTCGTGGGGTTTCCTTTCATGTGAACAAGGGGGAAGTCCTCGCAATTGTCGGAGAATCCGGGTCTGGGAAATCAGTTACTGCTAAAAGTATTATGAAACTGCTTCCTGAGAAAACATGTTCCATCCCCGAGGGGTCCATTTTATTTAACGGGGATGAAATCATCACAATGAAGAAAAAACAGCTTTCCAAAATCCGTGGGGCAAAGATCGGTATGGTATTCCAGGATCCCATGACTTCCTTAAACCCGACAATGAAGGTGGGTGACCAAATTGCGGAGGGGCTAATCGTTCATAAAGGCTATAGTAAAAAGTTAGCTCATGAAAAGGCAATTGAAATCATTAGTCTAGTTGGAATCCCGGATCCTATATATTGTTGTACAACTTATCCTCATCAGCTAAGTGGAGGAATGAGGCAGCGAGTTGCCATTGCAATGGCTTTGATTTGCGAACCTGATCTGTTAATTGCTGACGAGCCAACAACAGCTCTTGACGTAACCATCCAAGCACAGATTTTGGATTTATTAAAAGACCTGCAGGAGAAAATGGGTATGGCGATCATTCTCATTACGCATGATTTAGGTGTGGTTGCAAGGTTTTCAGATAGAGTGAATATCATGTATGCCGGTAAAATAGTCGAAAGTGGAACGAAAAACGAAATTTTTTATAATCCAAAACACCCCTATACGATTGGATTGCTAGAATCAGTTCCTCATCTTGATTTAGAAAAAAACCAACAATTAACCGTGATTGAAGGGACTCCACCAGACTTGCATGATCCTCCAAAAGGTTGCGCTTTTACTTCGCGATGTCGGTTTGCAATGGAGGTATGTGATTTGTATCAACCTAATAAAACCTTCCTATCAAGTACACATCATTCTGCATGTTGGTTGATGGACCAAAGAGCGCCAAAAGTAGATGAAATTCAATTTCAGTGAGTTTATATACGATAAATATTACCAGATTCTTCGGACATTCAGCCTTAGTTCCAATAACCGTCTGGCCTACATTCCACGAGGAGGGTACAGAAACTCCATTTTTTCTACATAATTAAACATTAATATCAAAGTAGATTGAAAATGAGAGGGTTGATGATATGTTTATAAAACTGGAGAAAAGCGGAGAAATGGTTTTTGGGCTGTTAGCAGGGGAAATGTTCCTAGACGGTGAATGTGGAAGGTGGAGTGAGGGAGCTGGAGTCTTTTTATGGGAGCCATTTGGGAAAGATCCGGCAATCGCTGTATTTGAGAATAATGGTTCCTATAAATGCTATAAAGTACTAGAACAAGTAGACTTCAAGGAAATTATCCTGGCAGAAAAATAAGCGATGAAGGCGAGATTGTTTTTTAATAAAGGGTTCCGTTTTCGGGTGCTTTTTTAATAAATGATTCAAGAATTGACGTATGAAGTGGCATACGTCTTTTTCTTTATTTATCAAGGTTTCTGCGGAATTTCTTTAACTTTGACATAGCATTTGACATAAGTATTGTACAATTAATAAAGAGAGTCAAAACTTCAGTCAATTTCAGTTCCGTTTTGAGTACCAATACTATTGATCCTTCTTCAACGAAGCAGCAGTTGAACAAAAGGAAATTAAGGGGATATATTTTCCACTAAGTATAACAATATAAATAATACAATACTTGGAGGGGAAAGCTTTGCTTGCTCGTAAAAGATTATCATTTCTTACTCTTGTGTTACCCTGGCTTACTGTTCCATTCATTAGGAAAAACACTTTCATTAGATTCTTGCCAACCGCCACATTTATTGGATATATATTTGCGTTATTTAGTGAAGTTGCAAAAAAGAACAAGCTATGGAAAGTAAGAAATGGTCTTTTTAAAGATTATACTTTAGATGTCTCTTATCTTTATGGACTTTATTTGATTACGACAATTTGGATATTTAAATTAACATTTAGAAACTTCTTGAAGTATTTAGTGACAAACATTGTAGCGGATTATTTTTTCTCCTTTCACATTATAAAAATTTTTGAGAAAGTTGGAACTTTTGAATTCAAAAAAATGAAACAATAAAAATTTACTTTTTCTATCTCTGTTTTGCTTTCGGTGGTACTCTATATTTATCAAAGGATTATTGAAAAGGTAATTTTTCAAGAAAAGTTTGAAGAAGAAATAAAGTAAATTGAAAATAGCTTTACCCAACTTTAAATTATGCTAAAAAGTGTAACCTAATATAGAAAGTCAGTTATATCACTCTTTCTTTTCGATTTATGGAAAATAAGAGATGAATTATAGGGATGCTAACGCCTTTGTATTTAACGTTTTTGGTTTATATTTCAGGGGTTTTCTTTATTTATCCAATTACCAGACAGGATAATGAAATAATTTATCTATATAGTCAGACAAATAGCTTTTCATTTATATATTTATGATGTGCAGAGAATGGTATATATCTTACGCTAAGGTGTGAAGGTGTTGAAAAAGTCAAATCTGAATTATGAATATATACAAATATTTCAGAGCAAATTGGAGGAATTAGAAACCCAGTATTGGTTAGAAAACAATTTGTTTTCCTTTCAATGGTGGTTACTCTTAATAGTACTTATTCTTCCGTGGGTTATATGGTCTAGATTTGTTGAACGTAAAAGAAGGAAGGAAATACTTTTATTTGGTGCTTTATTGATTATATTAGTGGGACTATGAGATGAATTAGGTATTAGTCTTAATCTTTGGTCTTATCCGTATAAACTAACAAATTTAATTCCAAGATTAGCAGCAATAGATTATGGAATTATTATTGTTGCACATATGTTCATTTATCAATATTTTAGAGAGTGGAAATCCTTTATTATTGCCAATGTGATATTAGCAGCTATTTTTACTTTTATCGCTGAGCCAATTACAGTTTGGTTAGGGATTTATAAATTAGATAATTGGAAATATATTTATTCATTTCCAATCTATATACTTAAAACAGCATTAATAAAATGGATAGTCGATGTTCACTTAGAGAAACCATAAAGTTTTTTATAAACTGTTTTCACTTGGTGATATATGTTTTAGAATACCTTATACTTTATGGAACAATATTGTGATCAGTATTACTTAAACGAAATGGGTAGCTTTAGTTAAATAAGGCTTTGGTATTCCTAATAAAGAAACTCGCCAATTACTATGGCGAGTTTTACTTTTTTATATACCAATAACGATGCCAATACGACTGTCATTTCGGCACATATTTTTAGAAAAGCACCTCATAACGGAACCCTTTAGTTTTTTAAGCGGTCTCGCTTTTTTTGATTTCAATGCAGCAGGCAAGAAAAATGGTTAATGTAAATCTATAGTGCTTTAAGGTGATAACTGGTTTGTAGTCCAACCATTAATATCATTTGGCAAAACTCGACCAGCCAATTATATATTGGGCTTTTCTTTCAACGTTCCGGTAATGGGGAAAGAAGTTTAAACAAATCATTTAGATAAAAAAGAATAAATTCTACTAGATCTATACAATTAATATCTACTCCTTTCTCGAAATACTCATGCAGATGATAATCCGTGGATAGATACAAATGTGCAAAGAAGGATAGAGTGACGGCTAACAGGGAGGTTGATTAAGTCCCAGTAGCGGTCATCTTTTTATTATAAAAATTAAGTTATTCAGTTATTCCGAGAACAGCCTGAATAGTGAGGACAATAAATACAATACATTCATTCTCCTATATTTGATGTTCTTTATAATTTTTTCACTCTACATACTTTCTCCATGATTCGCTTTTATATTTAAAGCATAGAAACAAACATCATCACCAGAAAGGAGGGGCTAGCATGATGGGACCTGGCTTTGCAGCAGCTGGCTGCGGACCGTTTGGCTTACTTATTGGTTTGCTGTTGATTGGTCTCCTGATCTACTTCTTGAAGAGCAGGAAGAAATCAGATGGGTCGAACCTGCCTGATTCTAGTAAAGCAATGGAACAATTGAAGATGCGGCTGGCACAAGGGGACATCACCCCGGAAGAGTACCAAAAGATGAGAGACATAGTTTCAAAATAACAGTTTTCGCTTCATACTTTCTACAAATTTTTAAAAGAGAATGAAAGTATAAAGAAATGGAAAGGAGAGAAGGAAATGATGATGGGACCTGGGTATGGTTACTTTGGAGGCTTCGGGATGGGAGGTGGATCCTTGATGATGATAATAGTTTTCCTGGCAGTCGGCTATCTGCTGTATCTGGCTTTCAACCAGAATAGAAGGAGTGAACAAACGCTTCCACTCCAGGCAGTGAACAATCAAGCAATTGACCTTGCCAAGGATAGGTTGGCAAGAGGAGAAATCACTGTCGAAGAATTCGAAAAAATGAAAGCAAACCTTTTGTAAAAAGTTTTAAAAAACCTTATAAAAATAAAAAAAATAGGAGTGTTTAATATGATGAAAAAGACAATCATTACTGGAGCATTAGCAGCAGCCCTTATCGCTACAGGAGGTACAGGATTGTATATGGCATCCGCGAAGGAAAATGCAGTTAATCCTGCTGATTTTATGAAGGAGCAGGGAATTGATTTCAAGAATATGGCTAACATCATGGGTGAGGGCAACTTTGAAAATATGCAGGAGTTCATGGATGAACAGGGTGTAAATATCGATGAGATGAATCAAATGATGGAATCAGGAGATTTTGATGATATGCAAAAATTCATGGATGAGCAGAATGTCAACTTTGGACAAGTGAAGCCATATATGCAGGAAATGCATCCTGATTTGAGCACTAAAGACCTTGAGGATATGTATAAAGGGATGCATGGCACAGGTGGCGCATCTAACAGCCGGAATTTCCAGGGTATGGGGAACATGGGCTTATAAAATCTTACCGAGGGCCGGTTTTTCGGCCCTTAATACCAAAATTCAGGAGGAATGGAACAATGTTTACGCTATTGATCTTGGCAATAGGTTTTTACCTTTACAAAACAGGCGATTTACAAAAACTCTTTAGGAAGATGGGTACTCACGTTCCAGATAATAACTCAGCCAGACAAATCATTGATTTGAGGTATGCTGCAGGCAAAATTACCGAAGAAGAATACGTTAAACTGAAAAATATCATTTAATATAAAGGAGTAATGACAAATGATGAACGGTCACATGGGTTCTTTTATAAACGGATATGGATATAGCGGTCCATCCGGCTTAACCCAGTTTGGAATGATGCCATACTTTAACTCGTCTACTTTAATTTTCCTAGTTCTAATTGCAATTGGAGTATATTTTCTGATGAAGAACCAGTCTTTATCCAAGGCGAATTCAGGGAATATCCAATCAATAGAAGCAGAAGAAATGGCAAAGTTAAGATACGCAAGAGGAGAGATCACCTTAGAAGAATTCCAGCAAATTTTAAAAACGATTAAATCGTAATCGAGGTGAATGAAGTGATTACTCTTATATTAGCAGCCATAGTCTTCTATTATTTATTGAGGACAGGAGATCTGTTCAAACTGATCAAGATGACAAGGAAGCTGATTGTTGACCTTATGTACTCTTTCAAAAAGCAGAAGCAAGATTCATTACAAAAGGATGCTCCTTCCGAAGTTCTGAAAATGCGCTACGTCAAAGGCGAGATTTCTCACAGTGAATATGAAATGATTACAAAAAACCTATTCTAAAAGAAAGCTGCCAAACGGCAGCTTTCTTTTCATCAGTTTTCATGACTGTTTTTAGAAAAGCGAAACAAATCCCCAACCTGCTGTTGCAAACAGAGTGATGAGTCCTAGTGTCAGACCAATCAGTCGCCGGTTTCCCTTTTTCTGTTGATTTAAATATTCTTTGTAATCGATTTCCCCGCGAGCAAACTTGAGTCCGATTTCATCTGGCTCAATTCGGTACAGGTTACCACCCTTATCAGCCAATACGATTTTTGAAATCACTCCGTGGTTCTCAGCTGGAAAGGGTTGGCCTGCTTCAATGGCAAATCTGCCTTCCCCGATCAATTCAATATGCAACGGGCGATATATTGTGAACTGAACGATTTGTTCCGCGATATGGTATGATATTTGGTCGATATTATGATGAGAAACACACATTTTTTTCACCTCACTAAGATTATATTAAAAAAGTTCAAAAATGAAACTAAAAATCCTTATTCATTCTTTGTGCACAGTTTGCCAGTATAATGATCACTAATCCGTAATCAGAGAGGATGGTTTCATTGAAACAGAAATTAAATGAGAAAATTAAAAAAAGATACAACCGAGTTTCAAAAATTTATGACAGAATGGATAAGATGATTCGAGAAGATTGGAGAAGGGACCTACTGGCTGGCGCTTATGGTGATGTCCTGGAAGCAGGGGTAGGAACTGGGGCGAATCTATCTTCTTATTATCCAATTAGAATTCAATCCTTGATTGGAGTGGATTTCAGCAGCGATATGTTAAAGTATGCAAGACAGAAAGCTTCACTACTTAATGCTCCTTATAAAATGGAACTAATAGAGGGAGACATCCAGGAACTGCCCTTTCCGGACAACAGCTTTGATACGATCGTATCTACCTGTGTGTTTTGCTCTGTACCAGACCCGGTTGTGGGTCTAGAAGAACTGAGAAGAGTTTGCAAACCGGACGGACAGATTCTCATGCTAGAGCATATGAGAAGCGAAAACCAGGCTGCAGGACTTGTAATGGATTTCCTGAATCCAGTAACAGTGGGAATGTGGGGAGCGAATATAAACCGGGATACAATGGCAAACATTAAATCAGCAGGATTGTCAGTTGTTGGCGAAGAAAGACTAATGGGGTCAATAATGAGAAGATTGTTGCTTTCTCCAAATAAATAGATTTATTTAACAAAAAACGGTTCAAGAACAGAACCGTTTTTTTGTTTGGTGTTTATAATTATTTTGACTTATTCCTGAATTAACTATTTGTGCTACGAAAGCAAAATTCTCCAGTAAATAGGATAGGCTATCTCTGCTCTAAGATAAGCATAGTCCAGAACATGACGGTAGAATTGACATTTCTGTGTCTGTCGAGGTTGTGTCTGAAGTATTATTCCTTTTAAAAGTGCATTAGTGTTTTACCATTGAGCTTTAATCAAATTTTCTTAAGGTGATTTTGTTGTTGGAGCTTACCTCCATTTCTAGGAAATTTTCCCCTTCCCAGTTTAGCAATTTACGTAGTTCACAAGGTATCGTTAAGTTACTATTATTTAGTGTTGCCTGATTTAAGTATTTATCTTCGTGGTCTTTCTCAATAATAATAGTATCTTTTTCGTTATAAATATAAAGCAATTGACCATCTTCAATTCCCAGCTCTTGTGTCACTTTCTTCGGTATGATGATTTGGCCATTATTATAAAGTTTCCTGATTAGCATGACTTCTCACTCCAATTAAGGATTTCCACTTTGTGTTTTTAACAAAGTTTTATTAACCTATGGTATCGAATAAATGAGTAGAAAGTATGCAGGGGTTGAGTATATAAAAAAACTCCGGAATGTATAGGAAAAGTTTAATCCAAGTTGAGATGAATGATTAAATATCCATAGTTATTGCACAAAGATCCTCTAACATGTAGGTGGTTACTTCTTAACCCCCTCGAAGAAACAGTCCGCATACAGCCGTTTCTTCATTTATAAACAGCTAGTCACTATTCTATCTTTCCAGCTAATGCCGAATAAGGGAAAATCAATGTTCTTTGTTCCCCTCCATACAAAATCCATAAATACAAGGTATGATGACAGAGAATGACATAGAAGAGGTGAAATAGATGGGAAACTTTGAACCAATTAATCGAATAGCATTGGAATTAGGCCCTATCACTATTTATTGGTACGGCATAATTATCGGCTTTGGGATTTTCTTAGGATGGTTACTCGCTACAAAAGAAGCAAAAAGAAGAGGGTTGCACCAGGATGTCTTTTCAGATTTGCTTCTTTGGGCGATTCCAATTTCTCTCCTTAGTGCTCGGTTATATTACGTATTATTCAAACTAGATTACTATTTGGATAATCCAGGACAGATTCTAGCAATCTGGGAAGGCGGCATCGCCATCCATGGAGGATTGATCGGTGCGGTAGCAACATCGATAGTGTACGCACGAAAAAAAGAAATTTCTTTCTGGCAGCTCGCTGACATAGCTGCTCCTAGCATTATTCTCGGGCAGGCCATTGGTCGATGGGGAAACTTCATGAACCAGGAAGCGCATGGAACAGAGGTGACAAGAACCTTTCTTGAAGATTTAATGCTTCCAGACTGGATTATTAATCAGATGTATATAGATGGAGCGTATTACCACCCAACCTTTTTGTATGAATCATTATGGAATCTTTCAGGTTTTTTTGTACTCCTTGCCATCAGAAAGTTGGGAGTCAAGCGGGGAGAAGTTTTCCTTTCTTATCTCATTTGGTATTCAGTAGGCAGGTTTTTTGTGGAGGGATTGAGGACAGACAGTCTAATGGTAACTGATGAACTAAGAATTGCACAGGTCATTTCCCTGGCTTTAATTGGTCTTTCTTTGTTCCTCATCTGGTATCGAAGGCAAAAGCGATTGGCAAACCGGTTTTACAAAGAAGGTATAAATGACAAATAACTTTCCCATTTAACCTCGACCTTCTAAGAAGATCCGAGGTTTTGTATATTGTTATTTATTCTTTTTATACTGTCAGCCTATAAAAAGGTAATTTACCAAGGGAATGTAGACTTCCGTTCGATATCATTTCAAATTAGCTGAATTCAATTCACTAACATTACTTTTTTAGCTTTGATTACTCGATATCCTAGTTGTTCCGCGAACTTAACCATCAATTTATTATGATAATCCAGGGTCTCATCCTCTATTTGGACACTTCTCCAACTATCCTCCAAAAGAAATTCATCATTTAGCATAATCTCCAATTCCTCATGAATTGAACGACTTTTTATAATTTCTAGCTGCTCAAACCCACAGTTTTTAATTAAGGGAATCCATTCCATCTCAGTTGGCAATAATGAACAGCCATAAAAACTTTTAATGATTAATTCATCGGTTTCATTTATATTGCTTACCTTGTTAATTTTGGGAAGCTTACGATTTTCCTACCCTCGATTTTAGGTTAGCGGGAGAATGGTCTCTTTACACAACATCTGAAAAAGCACAGTAACCCTTGAGATTAACTGCGCCTTATTCAAGACCGAATTTTATTCCACTTTAAATTGGCCCATCATACCTGCATCTTCATGTTCAAGGATATGACAGTGGTACATGAAGATTCCAGGATACTTGAAAGTAGCAATCGCCCTGACCTTCTCCCCTGGATACACTAGGATAGTGTCCTTCCAGCCGAATTCATTTGCTGGAGGCTGTTTGCCGTCTCGGTCAAGAATTTGGAATTGTACTCCATGAGCATGGAATGGATGGGCCATTCCCCCCATCATCCCAGTACTTTCATTGGAGATTTCCCAGATTTCTGTAGTATTTAAGGTTAAATATTCATCCATCCGGTCCATATCCATTTGTTTGCCATTTATATTGACATTGCTTCCCATTCCTTGGAAAATAAATTTTCTAGTTTTTACTACCTTTGATGAATCTATTCTTTCAATTATTGCAAGTTGGTTTGGTATATTAAAGTCTTTTTGTTTTTTACCAGTTACCATAAATTTCATGAATTCAGTACCTTGATTTGTTAGTTCGACCGTATCGCCATCTTTAAACATTGAGAAATCCACTATGATTTCAGCTCTTTCCCCTGGGCTGAGCACTAGTTTTGTCATCTCAACAGGCTGTTCAAGCAACCCCCCATCGCTAGCTACTTGATAGAAGTTTTGGTTATTGCTAAAAAGCAATTCATAAATCCTGGCATTTGATCCGTTCAGCAAACGAAAGCGCATTTTGCCTCTTGGTACCTCAAGATAAGGGTTAACAGCTCCGTTAACAAGAATTGTTCCTCCCTGAAGGCCCATCATAACGTCATGCATGCCCAGTCTATATTCAAACCTTCCATTTGCGTCCAGCTTCTTATCCTGGATCACAAGCGGAATGTCGTTGACGCCATACTCATTTGGGAGGTTCAGATTATCTGAAACATCATCATCTACATAAAACAAACCAGCGAGTCCTTTATAAACTTGCTCTCCAGTTTTATGGAGCAAGTGCGGATGAAACCATAATGTTGAAGCAGGCTGTGTGACCGTAAACTTTGGATTCCAGGTTTCTCCTGGCCTAATCCGTGAGTGAGGACCACCATCGTTTTCCCCGTCTACTTCAAGCCCGTGCCAGTGGACTGTTGTCTCTTCATTCAGGTTGTTTTTGACTTTTATCGAAACCTCATCACCTTTTCTGACTCTAATGACAGGGCCGAGATAATTTCCATTGTAACCATAAGTGTCTGTTTCTTTCCCCTCGATAAATTCTGTTTTAGCTATTTGAGCTGAAAGCTGAAACTCAGCTTTACTTGGGATCGAACTCATATTTTTAAGGAGCGGAGGAACAGGTAAAGGAGTGCCGCCGCTGAATGGAACTCCACTACTATCATTTCCATTCATCATTTCATTGTTATTAAAAATTTTATTTACTCCAACAGGAACAAGAGAAATAGCTGCTAATCCTGCGGCTCCCTTTAAGGAATAAGAGAGAAATTTTCTTCTATTGTATTTATCCATTAAAGCTGTACCTCCTTATCAAATTCCACTGAATTTTAAATCGGTGGGGGGTATTTTTGTATTTTAATATGAATATATGCAAAAAGTATGTAGAGTTAATTACTATGTATTCTGATAATTGATCACTCCGGTTTTTCGCAGGGTAACTGTGGTGAACTGCTTTTTTGTTTTCTACATATTTTCTACATGATTTGCTTTTATATTTTATGCATAGAAACAAACAACTCATCATGAAAGGAAGGAGGGATTCCGATGTGGGGACCGGGTTTTGCATCTGCTGGCTGCGGACCGATTGTGGTTTATCGGTTTGCTGCTGGCTGGCTTCCTGAGCTACTTGCTGATGATAAACAAGAAGGGACCGGATCAGACAATTCGTTCTGATTCCAGTGAAGCGATGGAACAATTGAAAACGAGGCTTGCACAAGGGGAAATCACCCTGGAAGAGTACCAGAAAATGAAGGAAACACTCTTAAAATAATCGCTTTACCTCCATACTTCTACATCTTTCTGATAGAGAATGAAAGTATAAAGAAATGGAAAGGAGAGAAGGAAATGATGATGGGACCAGGTTACTTTGGAGGCTTTGGGATGGGAGGTGGATCACTGATGATGCTAGTTGTGTTCCTGGCAATCGGCTATCTATTATATCTTGCATTCAACCAGAACAGAGGAAACAGCCAAACGCTTAGCCGTCAGTCGATGAGCAGTGAAGCACTTGAGCTCGCCAAGGGCAAATTGGCCCGAGGTGAAATCACTGTCGAGGAATTCGAACAAATTAAAACAAACTTACTATAAAAACGTTAAATAAGGAGTGTTTTTACAATGATGAAAAAGACAATCATTACCGGAGCATTGGCAGCTGCCCTGATCGCGACGGGAGGCACGGGGCTTTATATGGCATCAGCGAAGGAAAACCCTGCAGGGCCTTTCGTTTATATGAAGCAGCAAGGAATTAATTTTAGCAATATGTCCAGCATCATGGGTGAGGGCAACTTTGAAGACATGCAGAAGTTCATGGGAGAACAGGGTGTCGATCTTGAAGAAATGAACCAGATGATGGAATCTGGGAATTTTGAGGATATGCAAAAATACATGGATGAGCAGAATATCAACTTTGGGCAGATGAGGCCATATATGCAGGAAATGCACCCGGAATTGAGCAATCAGGATATCGAGGAAATGTATAAAGGCATGCATGGGACAGGAGGAGCGGCCAATAGCCGGAATTTCCAGGGCATGGGAACTACAGGACTATAAACATACAGGCCGGTCTGATCCGGCCTCCAATTAAAAAATTTGAGGGAGGAGGAATGGAACGATGTTTGCGCTATTGCTCCTGGCAATCGGTTTTTACCTGTACAAGACAGGCGATTTGCAAAAATTCTTTGGAAAATCGGATTCGCAGTATACAGGAGATGATCAAGCAAGAAAGATTATTGATCTAAGGTATGCTGCCGGAAAAATTTCTGAAGAAGAGTATGCTAAACTGAAAAACCTAATTTAATAATAGTAGGAAGGAGTAGATGATCATGATGGGCGGACATATGGGTTCTTTTGTAAATGGTTATGGGTTCAATGGTCATTCCGGCTACAGTCAGTTTGGAATGATGCCATATTTCAACTTCACGACACTGATTTTCCTTTCGCTGATTGCAGTTGGAGTCTATCTTTTTTTCAAAAACCGGACAGCCACCAATCCAAATCCGGGGAATACCCAGGCAATTGAAGCGGAAGAAATGGCAAAGCTGAGATACGCCAGAGGGGAAATCACCTTTGAGGAATTCCAGCAAATATTGAGAACCATCCGATCCTGATAGAGACGATATGAAGCGATAAACCTTGTATTAATGGCCATAATACTTGTTATATTTCAAGAGGTAGAATGATTGTCAGAAAGAATGGATTCTCCTGATAAATAGTCTTTTCAAAATAAAAAACGGTTTAAATCTGAACCGTTTTTTTGTATGGTGAGTTTTATTCTGGCTTCTTTCCTGCGCTGTCATCCGGTGTAAAGGATGGATTGAATCCTTCATATTTAAAAGATTGATCATTCCTGAAGAAGCATGGTGAAGGTCGTGGCAGTGGAACAGCCAGTTTCCGGGATTGTCGGCTGCAAATGCTACTACATATTCATCACCCGGTTTAAGATTGAATGTATCCTTGATAATCGGCGAAGCCTCCACTGGTTTTTCATTTTTGCTTAATACCTGGAAAAAATGGCCGTGCAGGTACATTGGATGGTCATTCATCAATGAGTTGTTGACTAGTTTAACCAGTACTTTATCGCCTTTTTTCACGTTGATGTTGTCAGTAATAGGGAATGATTTGCCGTTGAGGGTAAAAACCATTCCCTCAGTGTTCAAATCCATGGTGTACTCAAGGTCGTACTTCTGGTAGTGTGAACTTGCTTTTTGCTTCGGTTCCGTACACCGGAAGATTTCCTGCTGGTCTGATTTAGTAACGAAACTAAAACTAAAATGGTTAGTGATTTATGACATAGAAAAAGTGGTTGATGGCATCGTCTTAAAACACTACTTAATAACGAATAATTAAGTAATCAACTTTCAATTCTACGATTAACTTTATACCCATACGGGATTAGTTAGAGTAGATCAGGAAAGGAGTGTAGTGTAGTTTATGATGAATGGTGGCGGACCCGGTAATGGGATGGGAACAGGATTTTTTGGTCCAGGAATAATGGGAATACTGCTGGTTATTATAGTCATTGCGGTTATTGCTGTGGCCATTGTGTTTTTTAAGAACAAGTCAAATCATAATACAGCCAACACTGACGGCAATAACTCACTGGGGACATTGAAAGAAAGACTTGCGAGAGGAGAAATTTCAGAAGAAGAGTACGATCGTTTAAAACAAAAATTAGAGCAGTAACAGATTTCTTGGATGGTGCGTCTTAGGATCCTCTCCTCACCGTCTCACACCTGAAGGCTACCCTCTGAACGAAAAGCAACAAGCACGGAAATATACTGTCTTAAGCGGCACGAGCCGCTTTTTTTATTTTTAATCTTTACCAATACTCATCAGTGGAAAATTCCTCAGTCTCAACAAAATCTCCATACCTTTTATTTATAATGATATTTAATTTACAGTAGGAGGGGACGGCATGTTGTATAACAAAGAAATAGTAAATCGACTTAAGAGAATTGAGGGCCAAATCAGGGGGATTAGTAAAATGATGGAAGCAGAAAAAGCATGTGCTGATGTTGTGAACCAATTGTCCTCTATTCGAAGTTCCACAGGTAGAGCAATAGCCTATATTGTCGCAAACGAACTCCAAAATTCTCTCACAAATGACAAAAACTCCATAAAGGAAGAGTATAGTGCAGTAGATGATGCTGTAAATATGTTAGTAAAAAGTTCATAGATTTCTGCACAATTGGAAATCAATCAGTGAAATGATAAACTTACACTCCTTTTGTCAGGGGTGCATTCGCTTAGATAAAGACGACATTAGTATAAATTTCTCAGTCATAATCTTTGTGAAATTATTTGGTATTGTTTGTGATCAAAAACATGGAGGTGGAAATACATGTTGAATCGCCGGAAGTTTTTGGGGAAGTCTCTAAAAGGGACAGCAGGGATTTTGGCCCTTTCCTTCATGCCAGCAGGTTTAAGTGCCTGTAGTAAAGAGGAAAGCAATATTGACACCAGTTCTATGGCAAGTATTGGTCCTTTAAACGAATTGGAGAAAGGACCTTATCCAAAGAAAGTTTCTTATAAAGTAACAGTCCAGGATGGGTGGACAGAACAAAATCTGGAGGGTTTTGTTTATTTGAACAAAACGAAGGAAAATGAATTTTTAATTATGTCTCCAGTATGTACTCATCTAGGTTGCATCGCAGGTGAAGCGGAAGAAAGTAAAGTAACGGAAGGAATTGAATTCTATTGTCCTTGTCATGGAGGAGAATACGACGAACATGGAATTAATATTGGAGGACCACCGCCAAGGCCGTTGGACGTTTTTGAAGGATTTGTTAAGGATAACGAAGTTTATATTCCAATATTAAGTCCGACTAAAAGAACTAAATAAAAACCCTTTATTTTTTTATTTACGGTTTACTTCCGAGGTGCAAACAAGTAAATAACAAGGCAAATCGCACGGGTATTAACATTGAAATTCACCGTGCGAATTTTCTTATTAAATCAATGGTTTTTAATATATTTATTTAAAATCGCCCATCAATTCTCAGGTCATTTCTCAATGTGGAAATAATTATTGGAGGGTATGTGATTTTGTTGTGATTTGGTAAGTGGAATGTATGGAAATTGTGAAGGTGTTTGGATATTTATGTTAAAATTGAAATAAGACTAACGAAGACTTTGTGAAATAATGTACTTAAAGTAACGGGCAGTAATGTTGAAGAAGGATTGACATCGTAAGGAGTCGAATATTATCGGTATCATTATATTTAAGAAGGAGTTGCTATGCCAGCTCCTTCTTTTTGCTATAGAGGCCGTTAAAAAAATATAAAAAAAATAATAAAATAAACCAAAACCTTTTTCTAACCTACACGTCTAAGATTTAAGTGAATTAACAAGGAGAGAAATTAGATGGCTGACTACAGGGAAGAGGATATTCATGAGTGGTACAATCTGTATCATCAAACAATTTTTAAATTTATTTTTATGCTTACAAAAGATTATCAGCAAGCTGAGGATTTAACTCAGGAAACATTTTTTAAGGCCTATAAATATCATCATACTTTCAAAGGAGATTCTAGCGAAAAAACATGGTTGTTCAGTATCGCTCATAATGTGACTGTTGACCACATGAGAAAACAAAAGCCAATTCGCTTTTTTAAAGAGTTATTCCAACCTCAAATTGACATTAAACTATTGCCAGAAAATGTGGTCCAGCTTAAAGAAAGTTCAAAGGAAATTCACGAAGCACTAAGGGCACTTAAACAATCCCATCGGGAAGTTATCATCCTTAGAAAGATCAAGGGTTTTTCAATTACCGAAACAGCAGAAATATTGAATTGTTCGGAAAGTAAAGTTAAGTCCACATTGCATCGTGGAATGTTAGCTTTGGAAAAAAGATTAATTAAGGAGTCGGGGTTAAATGAACATACAAAGTGAATTGAACACTTATAATCGTGCTCTTCAGAAAGTAGAATATGATTTGGAATGGAGTCAGGAGCAAGCCGATTTAGTAAGGAGAAAACTGGAGAGGCAAATTTATAAGGAAAAGATTAAATCTCGAGCTTTCAAGATTTTCGGTTACGTATCATCTATAAGTATCACTTTTTCTCTTCTTTTTTTGCTAATTATTCAATTGGGGAATGAAGATTCATTTGTCTCAGGAATGCTATCAAATAAAGAAAAGCTGTATACAATGGAAGTGATTAACGGGAAAGAGACACCGATTTTAACCGAAAAAGGGATGGAATATGTCGTTTATCCAATGGATGCCTACAAGGAGATTAATACTATCTCAGGAGAACCACTTCTTGCAGTATCTGTTGAAAAAATAGGTAGTAAAGAACAAGTATTTACACAGGCCTTTTACCCGACTTCAGAAGGAAGGTTTATTTCCGTACATTATACAAAGAATGAAACGGGATCAGTTGAAGAAAGGAGTAAGTATTTCTTTCCCGAACATCCCCTCTACGGAACAAAAGTCACAGAAATAAATGTTTCAGGTCAACGGGCATTTCTACATGAACCTACAACAGAATATGGATCAGCTGCGTTATATATCGTTACCAAAAATTATGTATACTATATGACTAATCAGGGGTTGTTGAATAAAAAGCAGGGTGATTCTGAAGAGTTAGTCAGACTTGCCAACTTGTTTAACTTTGAGGTTGAAAGATAAAGGTTACATTTTAGTATTTATTATCTGCTTAAATAATTGCCGATGCATTGGAGTATAAATTAATTCTGTGAGTTAACAGGACTATAAAAGTTTGTGAACCATTATAATTTAAGGTAAGGGTGCTTTGATCCAAGAAGGATTAAGGCACCTTTTTGTTGAATTTCTTATTGAGCTATAGATGCAGTTTAGTTGCACAATGATTCTTTAATATTATTAAGATTAATTAAAGGTCGCCGTGCATACATTTACTAATTATGGAACTTTTTAACATGTTATTCGTATTAAATATTAGCGGAATTTTATGAGAAAGGAGACTAAATGAAGAATTACTTACAGTTTCTTAACGTGTACATATTGTTAAAAGGAATAAAACTCTTCTTGAAAGTGGTATTACTTTTTCTTACCGTACTTATGTTAGCTTCTATGAATTCACTAATTTACAACCAAAACATTTTGGGGTTTTATCCACTCGAATTTTTGAATACAGTTAAAACTACCTTCGGCAATTTACTCTCATTAAAAGATGGGTTGATACTAATCCCTCACATGGTCAAAACTATTTCCGTATTTGAATATCTGCCAAAGGCGTATAGCTACTCCATGACAGTGTTGTTTAGCGCATTATTACTTGGTGTTATTTTTGCATTTGCTTTTGTTTATATGTACCTTTGGCTCCCTTTGAAAGCTAAAAGGTTAGTTAGAAAGATTATTTCTATCCTCGAAACTTTGCCGGATGTATTTATTATCATGAGCTTTCAGTTTGGAGTAATTTATTTGTATAAAAAGACGGGGCTTAAATTTTTACAAATATATAGTTTGAACACAGAAGTGTACATCATGCCCATTATTTGTCTCATGCTGGTACCTCTTTTTATGCTGATCAGAATCATGATTACTTTGTTCGAAGAAGAATACGAAAAACTGTATGTAGACTTTGCAAGGGCTAAGGGGCTTAGTCAGCTGGAGGTATTCACAAAACATGTAATTAGAAATATCATATATTCTTTTTCTCAATATTTATCGCTCATATACTGGATGATGATTACGAGCTTTATTTTAGTAGAATACCTATTTTTGATTGATGGCTTCACATTATTGCTTTATAGGTTTGTTTCGCCTGAAATCTTTATCCTTGCCGTCGGTTTGATTCTACTTCCTTATAGTTTAATAATGCTGTTAATTAAAATCATAGGAAGAAAAATCGGGGTACCACAGCATGAATAATTTTAAAAAACCATTGTTGTTAATCATAGGACTATTGCTATTGGTGTTGTTTGTTAGCGTTGTATATTCATCTATTTTTAAAACAGATGCCGAACCCGAACGTATCCGTTATAACGAAAGCGGCGAGGTTATTGGGAAGGCTCCATTCCCACCTTCTTTAACTCATCCATTAGGAACTGATAAAGTTGGAAACGACCTTGCTGTTAGAATGATAGAAGGTGCCAAATATACAATCCTTTTTATTACCGGAGTTTCATTCTTAAGAATTTTAGTCAGCTTGATAATAGCTTATTTTCTCGTTTTTCCATTTAAAAGAATAAGTGAATGGGTTGAAACGGTCTTCATTCCTTTTAAATATATACCTGGCCTTATCTTAGTGCTGCTCTTATCTCCTGATTTAAAAGAAGCAATTGTTCAAATGGGTTTCTTGAAAATCATCCTATATCAGTTTTTCCTGTTTGTTTTCATTGGGATCCCAATACTCTCTGCTGTACTGACAAAAGAATCTCGAAATGTATTGAAAAATGAATACATTGAAGCTTCCAATCAATTAGGGGCAAGTAGTTGGCGTATTTATACTAAGCACATTATCCCGGTTTTAAAAGACAGGCTTATCGTTACATTTCTTCAGCAATTATCTATCAACTTGTTGTTGCTTATTCAATTAGGGGTTTTTCAATACTTTATCGGTGGATCCAAGCCAGGAAACATTGCAGCAGCAGAAGAAGTAGTTCCAAAGTATTTGTCTGAATCAGGTGAATGGGCAGGCATGATAGGTCAAGGAAAGGATGAATTCTTGACTGCACCTTGGACCTTTTTTGGTCCGCTGTTAATATCAGTAGTTTTCTTGATTTTGATCAAATCACTTGTGAACAAGTTTGAAGATACTAACCGAAAAATATAATTAAAGAAGGGTTGAAGTGCTAAGTAATAGACGTTACATTATCATCATTTCTTATTGAATGAACGGTTTAGTTTAAAACAACAAGTCAATTAACAACGACTTTACATTGTTTGTAAAGAATCTGTTATTAACAAACTTTTTAGGACTCATTTGAGTAAGAAAGGGGTCGATCCTTTTTGAATTCAGATTACAAAAAGAAAAAAATCCAAAAGGATTACCATAGGAAAAGTCAGACAAAAAAATGGACGAAAAAAAAGAGCCTATTTGGGTAAATGTTGTATCAATTATTGTGATTGTTAGCTTTATTTTACATCTCTATATTGATTGGTTATAAATACAAAATTAAAAATCAACCATCCAACCGAGGGTTCAGAAGATTATAAGATATTAATAAAATTATTTTTCGTTATTAAATAAACGAAGCCGGATTGTTTAAAAAGGTGTGAAAAATTAAAAATATATTGATATCTGCTTTTAGGGAGAGTGTTTAATGAAAAAGAGAAAATTGATTACCTTGTCTTTAATTGGAGTAATTGCGATTATTGGCACAACATTCTTTTTAACAAAACCAAATGAATCAGATTTTGTAATGTGGATGGAACAAACTTATGATGTTAATTGTTTAGATTATAATTGTGATGCATTTAAGTTAAAAGTTATTGAACATGGGGAAAATAAGGTAATTACAATGCAAGTTGTGAGCGGAGGATATTCACCAGGCACATTTCTAATGAACAGAGAACTGAAATATCGTAACTATGAAAATTCGTCATACGTACTAGATATAGATGTTATAGGTATTTTGGGCAAAATTTCATTGGTAAATGAAACTAAACGATTAACCATTGATTAAATAGCTTTTTCTATTAATGGGGTGTTATCCAGAAAGGATTAACGCCCTTTTTGTTGAATTCCTTCTTGAACAAACGGAGCAGCATTCCTGTAATGAAGGAAAATGGTGTTTGAACAAAAAAATAACCTCTTGGTAGAATGAGAGAGTCCTGACGCTGGCCAGCAAAAAGGACAGATATCTCAAATACCAGGAGGCTTTAAAATGAATTATAACCAGAATAAGAAGATTGCTCAAATAACTTCTCAGACTCTTATTATAGGAGTCGATATTGCCAAATTCAAGCATGTGGCACGGGCTCAAGATTTTAGGGGAATAGAGTTTGGATCTCCATGTCAATTTGAAAATACTAAAGAAGGAATTGAGCATTTTCTTAAATGGATTTCGGAAATTAAAAAAGAACAGCGTATGGAAAAAGTGATGGTTGGCATGGAGCCGACAGGCCATTATTGGTTTAACTTGGCCCATATTTTAAAAGATAACGGGATTAAATTTGTCGCTGTAAACCCCTTGCACGTCAAGAAAAGCAAGGAGTTGGATGATAACTCACCTACGAAGAATGATGTGAAAGATGCCAAGGTCATAGCTCAGCTGGTCAAGGACGGAAGATACGCAGAACCTACGATACCGCAAGGTGTTTATGCAGAACTCCGGGTGGCAAAGAAAATTCGCGATCTTTTAACTGAAGACCTACAAACGGTCCAAGGACAGGTACACAACTGGATTGACCGGTATTTTCCGGAATTCCTCAAGGTATTTAAGAAATGGGAAGGTAAGGCTGCTTTACAATTCTTAAAGCTCTATGCCTTGCCACATGAAATAGCTGTATTCACCGAAGAAGAACTACTCGTTCATTTGAGAAAATCCGTATCACGGAGTGTTGGATTAAACAAGATTCGCGAGTTAAAACAGGCAGCCAGTAAGTCCATCGGACTTCGACAAGGTGCTGAAATGGCCAGGCTTGAGCTAAAAACCATTCTGGCTAAGTATGAATTAATCCAGTTACAATTCGGAGAATTGGATGCAAGACTTGACGGTCTGCTTAATGATATTCCAGGTGTACAACAAATGTTAGCGATAAAAGGTGTGGGCAGGGATACAATTGCCGGCTTCTTCGCTGAAGTAGGAGATTTAGGCGAATATAATCATCCCAGGCAAATTATCAAGCTGGCCGGTTTAAGCTTGAAAGAAAATACATCGGGTAAGCACAAAGGAAAAACGACCATTACAAAAAGGGGCCGTAAGAAGCTAAGGGCCCTGTTATTCAGGGTTTGTATGATTCTTGTCGCCAAAAATACGGCATTTAAGGCGTTACATGCGTACTATACTCAACGTCCGGATAATCCATTAAAGAAGATGCAGTCCCTGATCGCTTTGTGTAATAAACTAATCCGGATCCTCTTTAGTATTGGTAAAAAGCAATTTGAGTTTAATGAAGAAAAGATGTTAAAGGACATCCCTCATTTGGCACTAGCCCAGAAGACGGAAATGGCAGCGTAACTCTGTTTTAGTTTAGATGAATAGTAGTTCTGGTTTTATAGATTTTGGAGACATTTGAAGCACGGATTAGTCGGCAAAGCAACTAAATTACGGGCTAAGACCCTGTGGGGCAGCATGGCTGACATCCACCTCATGGAAAGGTTGGACGAAGGAATTTGAGAGCGAAGACTCTGTGAGGCATGGGAGGGTTGACCTCCATGAGTAAATGTGGACATCCACCAGTGCGGTTATATTTTTACTCATCCACCATTTTCTGTAAGGAACTGGTTAGTGGGTTGTAGCTCTTTTTTCTTACTCTGTCCAAAAAAATCCTTTCAAGTGAAGATCCTCCATTTATAAAGCCAGTTACCGGAAGGTAAACGACTATGAAATTCTAAGAAAACATGAGTAAATCGGCGTTTTGGCTTCATTTATTGAGGGAGTTATGTTTAAGAAGGAAAAAACATAGTTAGAATAGAATTTATTATATAAAAAATAAAAGGGAGTGTTTTCCATTGCTTTCATCTCGTACGTTAAATGAAAAAATTGCTTTTATAATTGGTTTAGTTGGAGCAATCCTTGGAGTTGCAGTTTGGGGGCTATACCATTGGGATGGAAGTTTATTATGGGGGTTAATTGATTTTAATACCTCATACATATCAACTAGTGGTTCAGAAGCGAGTATAAGTGAAATGCAATCAGAGAGAATGATGTATTACATATTATTGTTTATTCCTGCTTGTTTAGCTTTTACTTCTGTATTATTTAATAAAAAATACCTGATGTTCTTAGCAGTTTTCTTACACTTACCAATTGGTGATTTTATCAGTGGTTCAACAGGATTTTCTTCTTTTACTACTATTCAAATTGTTTGGGTTTGTTATTTACTTTCAGGGGTCATTTCCTTAATAAAAATAAATCCGTCTAGGTATAAGAATGAACGTGTTAATACAGTTAGTTAACCAAGGGGTATTTAAAAATCTAATTGGGCGTTGTGTAAACAATGTCCTTTTTTTATTTGGGTAAGATAGATAGTAAAAATGTGAAACTTTACACTTAAACTATAGGGTGCTTTGATCCAAGAAGGATTAAGGCACCTTTTTGTTGAATTCCTTATTGAGCTAACGGAGCAGGTGTGCGGCCGAGCCCAGGTCGTATCATATAGCGGGTGGGATTCCCGCCGAGTAAGAACTAGCCATTCGCTCGTAGCGAGTCTTGGAGGGCTAATGGTAACTTTAGCCTTTAAGCGTAGACAGTTAGGTGACGGGCCGAAAGCCAAATGGTTGAAGGGATTGAGCTCCATAATCGTTAGTAAATCGGGAGGGCTGATGCCTTACCTGCGTGCAGAAAGCAATATTTTATCCTTCACTAAAGGCAAGAAGGGTAAAGCCTCCCTGGAGTCAGAGACCTTGGCACGTTACACATTGATATGATACGGCAACTCGGGAGACCCTACCGGTCTTTTCTTGTGAAGAGTATGGTCTACAAGCGATAACAAGCAAGGAAACCAAATGCCGATGGTAGGGAGTCGGATAGCAGCGTAGTACCAATGATGTTGGGTAATGCCGATGGAGGGAAGGCTAGCTACCAGTTATCACTCTTACTAGGGACACATTTACTACACACAGAGGTAGGAATAATAAATGGAAACAAAACTACTAAGGATAGCAGAATTAGCAAAATCTGAACCTAAAATGAAGTTTACCTCTCTTGCACATTTATTGAATGAGCAATCTTTAACTCAGTGTCATCATGAATTGCCTAATAAAAAGGCAACTGGTATCAACGGTACGACAAAAGAACAATACAGTGACAGCTTGGAAGAAAACATAGAGGATTTAGTTAGTAGGCTTAAAAGCAAAAGTTACCGTCCTGTTCCAGTAAGACGGATGTATATCCCAAAGCTCAACTCAAACAAGATGAGACCTTTGGGAATACCGGAACATGAAGATAAAATTGTTCAAAAGGGCATTACGAAAATACTAAATGCCATCTATGAAAATGACTTTCTAGACTGCTCATTTGGATTCCGTCCAAATAGAAACTGCCACGATGCGCTGAAAATACTGAATCAATATATTGAGAAGAGAGCAGTAAGTTATGTAGTCGATGTAGATATTAAAGGGTTCTTTGATAACGTTGACCACAAATGGATGATGGAATTCTTGAAACTCCGAATCACAGACCCTAACCTACTGAGAATAATCAGCAGGTTTCTTAAAGGTGGATACATGGAGGAAGGTAAGAAATACAAGACAGATAATGGTACACCGCAAGGTGGAGTGATATCTCCGATATTAGCCAATGTCTATCTCCATTACGTTCTTGATCTATGGTTTGAAAAAGTGGTTAGGAAACAATGTAAAGGCCAGGCATATATAGTAAGATACGCAGATGATTTTGTTTGTTGTTTTCAGAATAAAAGTGAAGCCCAGCAATTCTTCCATTCTTTAAAAGCGAGGTTAAAGAAATTTAACCTGGAAATAGCCGAGGATAAAACTAAAATAATTCCCTTCGGACGGTTTGCGGAAAAGAATGCAAAACGTGACGAGACTGGCAAACCAGATACCTTTGATTTCCTCGGATTCACACACTATTGTGGGATAAGTAAACACGGAAAGTTCCGAGTAAAGCGGAAAACCAGCAGGAGGAAAGTCCAAGGTAAACTAAAAGATACCAAAGAATGGCTGAAGAATAATAGGAATAAAGATATCCATATGATTATGGATAGATTTAAACGCTCACTAACAGGTTATTACAACTATTATTGCATCACAGATAATACCCAAACTGTTAACAACTTTAAAGCGAAAATTGAGTACTTACTGTTTAAATGGCTAAACAGAAGAAGCCAAAGGAAATCCTTTACCTGGGATAAATTCAGACTCTTTCTTAATAAATATCCACTACCTTCACCAAGAATCAAAGTGAATATTTACGATTTAAGAAAAGAGATTAGCTACATTTTGTAAATGATAATTGGAGGAGCCGTGTGCGTTAATAGCGCAAGCACGGTTCTGTGAGGGGGGAGGAGTACAATTTACCGCAAGGTAGAAAGGCTCCCTTCTACTCGACTAGCTCAAGAAAAGGAGACAGAAAATTTGTATGTTCTAGGGGGGATAATATGAAGCGATTGTTAATTGTTTGCTCATTCTTTTTATTAGCCTTAATTGTAGGCTGCTCTTCAAGTGAAAAATCTGATGAAAAGTATTTTGTCCTAATTGTTCAGGGTGAAGAAAACATTAGTGAGAAATTTAGTAAATTCACTAATAACGAATATTCCGTGGTTGAAATGCAATACCTAACAAGTTTAAAAACAGCAAAAGAAAAATATCCTAAATACGAAATAGAAAAAGCCCCAGCAGTATTTATATTTGAAACCGCAGGAGAAATGAAAAAATTAAAATTAAAAACTTATGATATTGAGGAAGCCCTTCGTTTTCTTGAGACTAAGAAAGAGAGTCAATAATCAAAAAAAGAAATGTTAAACAAAGGAGTGGTAAACTAGGTGGTTTACCACCTTTTTTGAATTACTTATTGAACAAACGGAGCAGGTTAACTCAATAAAAATAAAAAAGAACACATTATGTGTTCTTGATAATCATTTTGTATCTTGCGGAGGCTTACTGTGTTCGTACTTTATCAATTCAACTGCTGGATATTTTTCAGGAAAGTTCTTCGTTGTTTGACGAGATGGCTCGACCGCAAAGTATAAAGTATCAGTCCCGAAAGTTTTTCCATTACTGGATGAAGGAATTAAACTGATTTTCAAGATATATGAGTATTTTTCCATACCTTTATATTCTTTATTTCCTTTAAATGAAATTGATACCGTATCAATTTGTGAATGTGGTGCATAGCCGTTAATATTGTTATCGTTGTAATAATCCTCCATAGCTTTCATTATTTCATTATGGTACAGCTCAAGAATAAAAGAACCATACAGATGGTTTTTTTCTTTACTTGAAGTCGTAAATTCAGGTAATTCTTGTAAGGCTTTATCTGATGCCTCTGTTGTAATCAATGATTCAGGGAAGAAACTTACTATACAAAGTGCAGAAATTATCATTATAATCTTTTTCACTATTTCTCCTCCATTCTATATATAATGTGTGGAGATACTGTCTTAGTTATACAAATGTTATTAAGTGAATCAATGCACTTAAACTAACGGGTGCAAGAGTACAGAAGCAACGCATAATTTGCGTTGCTTCTTCACTTTGTTAGAAATATTTCTGATAAAACTCCTGTCTCAGCCTTCCGCTTAATTGGGCATATATTCGAGTGGTTTCGCTTTTCTCGTGACCCAAAAGGCTTTGAATGACTTCTACTGGTGCTCCATTGTTTAATAAGTGGGTGGCATAGCTGTGTCTTAGTTGGTGAGGATGGATTTCTTTATTGATGCCTGCACGAGCTGAGATTTTCTTTATGTAATACCTCATCTGTGCAATACTCATTCTGTGGGGCTTTCTCTCCGTTACAAAAATGGCTGGATCCTTATCGTGGCGATTATCTAAATATCGCTTCAGCCAGAGTTCGGTTCGGATATTAAAATAGACCTCGCGTTCTTTATCACCCTTTCCTCTGACAATGGCAGAGCGGTTAGACCAATTAATGCAGTTGCGATCAAGTGCCGCGATTTCTCCAATCCTGCAGCCAGTCGAGAACATTATTTCAAATAATGCCTTCTCCATTGGACTGATACAGGCTTCACGCAAAAGTTCAATTTCCCTTTCTGATAAAAATTTTGGGATTCTCTTGCCGGCTTTCGGTTCTTTGATCTTTGCTGCTGGATTAAGGGGAATATGCCCTTCCTCGTGACACCAGCGAAACAATGACTTCATGAATCGAATCCTGTGAGCCATACTAGAGGGTTTTAAGTCCTTACCTTGAGTAACAAGATATTTCTTTAATCCTTCTGTGTCGAAACTATCGATATTCTGATCATTAAAATAACCAATGAGTAGCTTTGCTTGGATTCCATATGCTTTTAAAGTATAAGGTGAAAAGCCTTCTATACGTTTATCAGCTTCATAGGATTTCCACGCAGTTGATAATAACAAACAAATCCCTCCCATTTAATTGGATACTAAGAGGAATTATTGCCTGTTTTATAGAAATTAAGACTCAAGGTATTCAATAGTAATGAAAGATTTATTCCAAAACTATTAATGTAAAGATATCTAGCTAGGTAAGGAGATTTAGAAATGACCTACTGGGAAACGAAAACAATTAATACCGTACGCGGAAACTTTGAGGTCTTTGTAAAAGGTGAGGGCAATCCAATTTGCGTCACTCATCATTATTCAGAGTTTAATAATACTGGTGATTACTTTGCAGACTCTTTGACAGAGAATAATACGGTCTACCTTGTGAATTTAAAACAAGCCGGTAATTCAAGTAAGGCTAATGAGGCTCATGAGTTGAGCATGTTTGATGCTGTATAAGACCTTGAAGCAATCCGAGACGCGTTGGGGTATGCCAAATGGACCTTTGCCGGGCACTCGACAGGAGGTATGATAGGAATCATCTACGGTATTCATTTTTCTACGTCTCTAACTTCACTAATAATTGTGGGGGCTGCTGCCAGGAAATATGCGAATTCATCCTCTGAATGTATCTATCATCCAGACCATCCAAACTTTGACCGAATGCAGCAACTTATTGAGACTTTAAAACGCTCCAATTTATCACATAGTGAAAGGGAGATTTTCTCAAAAGAGAGAACGAAACTGTCTCTATTTCACCCGGATAAGTATGATGAATACTTTTCTTTAGGCATACATAAAAAGATGTCTGCTGCAAGAATGAACTTTTTTATTAGGGAAGAAATGATCTTTGATGTAACCCGTGAGTTAGAAAAAATCTCAACAAATACTTTAATACTGAGTGGCCGATACGATGTACAATGCCCGCTTTCTTTCTCCGTAGAAATAAATGAGTTAATACCAAATTCACAACTATTTGTTTTTAACGAAAGCAACCATTACCCCTTCCTTGAAGAAAAGTCGTTGTTTAGACAAGTCATCTTAACTTACTTAAAAGAAAAGGTGTCTTATTGAACTATAGGGGCAGCATTCCTGTAATGAAGGAAAATGGTGTTTGAACAAAAAAATAACCTCTTGGTAGAATGAGAGAGTCCTGACGCTGGCCAGCAAAAAGGACAGATATCTCAAATACCAGGAGGCTTTAAAATGAATTATAACCAGAATAAGAAGATTGCTCAAATAACTTCTCAGACTCTTATTATAGGAGTCGATATTGCCAAATTCAAGCATGTGGCACGGGCTCAAGATTTTAGGGGAATAGAGTTTGGATCTCCATGTCAATTTGAAAATACTAAAGAAGGAATTGAGCATTTTCTTAAATGGATTTCGGAAATTAAAAAAGAACAGCGTATGGAAAAAGTGATGGTTGGCATGGAGCCGACAGGCCATTATTGGTTTAACTTGGCCCATATTTTAAAAGATAACGGGATTAAATTTGTCGCTGTAAACCCCTTGCACGTCAAGAAAAGCAAGGAGTTGGATGATAACTCACCTACGAAGAATGATGTGAAAGATGCCAAGGTCATAGCTCAGCTGGTCAAGGACGGAAGATACGCAGAACCTACGATACCGCAAGGTGTTTATGCAGAACTCCGGGTGGCAAAGAAAATTCGCGATCTTTTAACTGAAGACCTACAAACGGTCCAAGGACAGGTACACAACTGGATTGACCGGTATTTTCCGGAATTCCTCAAGGTATTTAAGAAATGGGAAGGTAAGGCTGCTTTACAATTCTTAAAGCTCTATGCCTTGCCACATGAAATAGCTGTATTCACCGAAGAAGAACTACTCGTTCATTTGAGAAAATCCGTATCACGGAGTGTTGGATTAAACAAGATTCGCGAGTTAAAACAGGCAGCCAGTAAGTCCATCGGACTTCGACAAGGTGCTGAAATGGCCAGGCTTGAGCTAAAAACCATTCTGGCTAAGTATGAATTAATCCAGTTACAATTCGGAGAATTGGATGCAAGACTTGACGGTCTGCTTAATGATATTCCAGGTGTACAACAAATGTTAGCGATAAAAGGTGTGGGCAGGGATACAATTGCCGGCTTCTTCGCTGAAGTAGGAGATTTAGGCGAATATAATCATCCCAGGCAAATTATCAAGCTGGCCGGTTTAAGCTTGAAAGAAAATACATCGGGTAAGCACAAAGGAAAAACGACCATTACAAAAAGGGGCCGTAAGAAGCTAAGGGCCCTGTTATTCAGGGTTTGTATGATTCTTGTCGCCAAAAATACGGCATTTAAGGCGTTACATGCGTACTATACTCAACGTCCGGATAATCCATTAAAGAAGATGCAGTCCCTGATCGCTTTGTGTAATAAACTAATCCGGATCCTCTTTAGTATTGGTAAAAAGCAATTTGAGTTTAATGAAGAAAAGATGTTAAAGGACATCCCTCATTTGGCACTAGCCCAGAAGACGGAAATGGCAGCGTAACTCTGTTTTAGTTTAGATGAATAGTAGTTCTGGTTTTATAGATTTTGGAGACATTTGAAGCACGGATTAGTCGGCAAAGCAACTAAATTACGGGCTAAGACCCTGTGGGGCAGCATGGCTGACATCCACCTCATGGAAAGGTTGGACGAAGGAATTTGAGAGCGAAGACTCTGTGAGGCATGGGAGGGTTGACCTCCATGAGTAAATGTGGACATCCACCAGTGCGGTTATATTTTTACTCATCCACCATTTTCTGTAAGGAACTGGTTAGTGGGTTGTAGCTCTTTTTTCTTACTCTGTCCAAAAAAATCCTTTCAAGTGAAGATCCTCCATTTATAAAGCCAGTTACCGGAAGGTAAACGACTATGAAATTCTAAGAAAACATGAGTAAATCGGCGTTTTGGCTTCATTTATTGAGGGAGTTTACTTATACAAGAAAATAATGATTATATTGAGGGGGAGTAATATGATTTTGACTTGGGAACCAAACTGGTATGAACTAGACCAAACTATAATTGTAAGTGACATTGATTACTTCTATCTCGATAAAGATGAAAAAACATTTGCAAATGATTTTACTTCCTCTGAAGACAAAGAAGTGCGTGGGGAAATTATAAAGATAACTCATCGTGAACTAGGAGAACTGTTAGGAGTACTGACAATTGGTTTAAGCTATAAATTCTTTTTAAAAGATGGTAAATTCATTCAAGTAGATGCAGAAGAGAATATAGGTCAGATTGATTATCCTAACAATATTAAAGTAAATGATTGGCTTTTTAATGTGGAATTAAATGTACTTGAGGTGACTGGTTTATCATCTCAAGAGAGAACCAAAAGAACAATGAGTCAAGAACGAGTAAAGCTAGAAAAAGAAAGAAAAGAAAGATATAAACGCTTATTGAATATTGATTATTTATAGTGCTTGTTCAACTAACGGGTGCTTTAGCACAATAAGGTAATATGAAAAAAGGCTTAGAGATGAAAATTCCTCTAAGCCTTTTAGTATTGTGAATAGTGTTGTGAAATAGGCGTGAATTAATATGTGATTATGTCTGTGAAATACCGTTTTGCACCTCACAAGTAAACCCGTTATTTTTTTATTTAGTGTGTTTTTGCATTGATTGTTACTTTTCATACATGCCATGCCAGATTATGAAATAATCAGGTCACTTTTTTTCTAAAATGTGTGAGCAGTAATGAAAAATTAAAAACCTGATTTTTTCTTTTGGCTGAGAAAACAACATAGTTTGAGAAGATTATATTAATGACCACTAACTTTATAGTTGGTCTTTTTTAATTGGAAATTTTTCTGACTTAAATATAGTGGTATAGATACTGCTTACCATCCGATACCGCTAGTTATTCTTAAGAACTATAAATATAATAACACTAACACCTCAAAAAAGGGGGATAAATGTATATGACACCCTGCATAAATTCTCCTAAATTAAATGATAACATGGTTACTAAACTAACAGGCAGGGGGAGTACTAAGATTAAGACCGTTATATTGAGTCATGCAATCATTATGGTAACTCTCATATTTGCTTTCCTAATAGGTGCGATTTTTATCTTTTATGACAGAGGTGAATCACTTGATAAGGTGTTGGCAATGGGGGGGAATGTTAAAGGCCAAGCAACTTTAATAAAGGATTCGGTTGAAAACGAGGGACCAATAAAAGAAAAGGTAATTGTAAGAATAAAGGACAAAGTGCTTCTTGACGCACCGGTTGTTAAACAATTTCCGGAACTTCCACGAGGATGTGAAGTAACTAGTCTTGCAATGTTGCTTCAGTACAATGATATTGATGTGGATAAAATGGAATTAGCTTCAGGGATTAAGAAGAATCCAGTGTTGCTCGAAAAAAGAGAGGGTGTAACTTACTGGGGACATCCAAACGATGGCTATATTGGGGATATGTATACCTATGAGAAACCCGGATTTGGTGTTTACCATAGACCAATAGCTGAGCTAGCAGAAGAATACTTACCTGGTAAAGTAAAGGATATAACGGGGGCTGACTTTTCCGTAATTAAAACCTATTTATCCTTGGACCTTCCCATATGGGTGATTATTAATACAACCTATAAGAAGCTGCCGGCCTCTTATTTTGAGGAATGGATAACGCCATCAGGACCTGTATCAATCACTTACAAAGAACATTCCGTGCTGATTACAGGTTACGACGATAAATATATATATTTTAACGATCCTATCACGGGAATAAAAAACAGGAAAGAACCATACAGCAGTTTTGAGGAGGCCTGGGAGCAAATGGGCAAGCAGGCCATAGTCATTTTTCCTGATCCCTGATTTCCGAATAAGTGATAATAAGATTAACACAACTTTAATAAGCTGTTTTGTAAATATGTTATACATAAATTAGAACAGTATCTGGTTTTCTTGATTGAATCAATTGGTACAAACAAAAAGCGACAATATCTATTACAGATAAAATCTACCTGTTAATCTTAACGAAATGTAATAATTGTGTAATATAAATTGCACACTATGTGCACGTTGATTCGTTATTATTTAATTGCTAGGACACCCCCCCTTTTAATATAGATTCCTTCCTATGCATGAAAGGCTGTCGTTTAAAATGCGACAGCCTTTCTGCTATAGGTACGTTATTTGCATATGTGTGAATCTGAGATGCATAAACCCTGTTAAGTCCACCAAAAGGCTCCGGTAAATCACCGGAGCCTTTAGCCTATTCTACATTAAATTGCCCCATCATTCCTGCGTCTTCATGCTCGAGAATATGGCAATGGTACATGAATAACCCTTTATGATCAAATGTGGCAATTGCTCGGACTTTTTCACCAGGTGCAACCAAAATAGTATCCTTCCATCCGCGTTCATTTGGCGGCGGGGGATTCCCATCACGATCAAGGATCAGGAATTGGGTTCCATGGCCGTGGAACGGATGAGCCATGCCCATATTATTACCCATCATGCCCATTCCTTCATTCGAAATTTCCCAAATCTCGGTATCATGAAGCTTAAGCTGCTCGTCAATGCGATCCATGTCCATCTGCTTGCCGTTGATGCTGACATTACGGCCCATTCCTGACATGACGAATTTCCGAGTCCGTGCAGCCATGGTTTCATCTGGATCTGGAATGTCAACCAATTTTGATGGAACTTTATTCGGCCCTTTTTCCTCGCCCGTGACGATGAATTTCATAAATGAAGTTCCCTTATCGGTCAATTCCACGGTTTCTCCCTCTTTATATTCTGAAAAATCAACAATCAACTCAGCACGTTCTGCAGAACTTAAAATAAGCTTGTCCATTTCCACGGGTTTTTCCAGGAGTCCACCATCTGTCCCAATCTGGTAAAATTTCTGCTTGTTGCTCAGTTGGAATTGATAAATTCGTGCATTAGAGCCATTCAGCAGCCGGAAACGGACCTTGCCTTTAGGAACTTCAACATAAGGATTAATGGCTCCATTCACCATAATCGTATCTCCCTGCAGTCCCATCATGACATCGTGCATGCTCAAATCATAGGTAAACTGACCGTTTTCATCGAGCTGTTTATCCTGGACAATTAATGGTATATCATTCACCCCATATTCGTTAGGCAGATCCAGGTTCTCACTATCTTCATCATCAATTATAAATAGACCAGCAAGTCCTTTATATACGTGTTCGCCAGTTTCATGGAGCAGATGTGGATGATACCATAAAGTAGCAGCATTTTGTTCAATTTTGAATTTCGGATTCCACGTCGTTCCAGGCAGGATGCCGGAATGAGGGCCGCCATCCTGGTCGCCGTCAACTTCTAGTCCATGCCAATGGACCGTGGTTGCTTCATCAATCTCATTTTTTACTTTTATTGAAACATCATCTCCAGTTTTTACACGAATCACGGGTCCGAGGTAATCGCCATTATATCCAAACGTATCTGTTGGTTTGCCTTCTAAAAACTCCATGGATCCTTTTTGGGCAACAAGAGTGAACTCTGCTTTTCCTGGGTCTGGATTCTCGTCTTTTAGGATGGGGGGAATGGGAAGAGAGGTTCCTCCATCAGCGAGTGAGTCATTCTTCATATCTTCAACCTCTCCGTTATCGTTACCCATCATACCACCATCCATCATTCCTCCCCCTTGTCCAGGCATGTTACCGTTCATGCCGCCAAAACCCCTCATAAAAAACCAGCCGCCCACAATGAGCAGAATCAATAAGATAAGTGCGGCCATAACTATTTTTTTCATCATTTTTACCTCCTTTAGTACTTATCTAGCTTTTACATGAATTTATTCTTGAATACACAATACCTCGCTGTGTATTTTATAAGCGCCGGTTTATAATTGCAAACAATAATGCTAACTGTAGTCAAATATGCATTTTCTATGGAGTTTAATTCGAGAAACCTGTGGTAGAAACTATAAAGTAAATAAAATTAAGGAGGAATAAAAATATGCTATTACCTGCATCTGACTTAGGGTTAATTGCAACTCACCTACCCGCCCATGACGGTATGATAATGAAAGTAAAGCTTATGGCAAGAGAAGTAAAAGAAGAAAAATTACTTGAATTGCTAAATACTAAGGTAGGGATTTTACGAAGCCATGTGCGTATCATGATGGATATGCTTGATCCTGACAAAAGTGATTTTGAGAAGATTCCGGATTTCAATGAGCTTCCGGAGGGGCAGCTCGAAACTACATCTAGAGGGTCACAGCTGATGGACAAGCATATCGCAATGGAGATAAAGGCTTCAACAGAGGCAATGGCGAAGGATAACTTCGTCTCAGCTCTTAAAATGAAGGACCCACAGGTCAAACAGACACATATTGAAATGGCACTTCAGCAAGTGCAGCTGCTTAATATGGTTACTGAATTCCTGAAGGAGATTGAAGCAGATGTAACACCTATGGGTACGCCAGATGAGCAAAAGAAAGTCTTGAATCATTTCAGTCATATAATGGAAGAATAGATTTTGATTGGAGGTCGAGAGATGAATCCTAAAAATGAACATAGTACTGTAAACAATCATGACCACAGTCAGGCCAGCAGAATGACTAAAGATAGTAGCCAGTCCAGTCGAACACCACATGACAGTCATGAACATCATCAAGGACATAGCATGATGGACTCCCATCAGGGACATACCGACCATAAGGAGAACATACCAAAAGTACAGGTTGATTGGACCTCAAACCCTCATACGGTCAAAGTGGATCAAGAAACAGAAATTTTTATCGACATAAAAGATTTCTCCGGGAAGGTTATCGAGACTTTTTTAGCTGTGCATGAAAAAGAAATGCACCTACTGGCAATTAAAACGGATTTATCTGTATTCCAACATCTTCACCCGCAATATATTGAAAAGGGTAGATTTCAAGTGAAGACAACCTTCCCAAAGGCCGGGGAATATAAATTTTATGCAGATTTCCTGCCGGAGGGGGCAAATCAGCAGCTTGCGTCACATGAGCTGGTCGTAAAAGGTTCGGAAACCATGGAAGAGGTAGTTCCCGATAAGCTTTTGAAAAAGGAGATAGACGACCTGACATTCGAGCTGATTCTCCCAGAAGCCAAAGTAGATGAGCATATAAGTTTGATTTTCACCCTAAATGATAAGGAAGGAAACCCAATTACTGAACTTGAACCCTATCTTGGTTCTGCAGGACATGTGGTGATTGTCAGTGAGGATATGAATGAATTTCTCCATGTTCACCCAGTGGATGAGAACGCAAAAGGGCCTGATGTCGAGTATATGACCAGCTTTCCCCAAAGTGGATTGTATAAAATTTGGGGACAGTTCAAGTACAAACAAAAACTTTATACGGTGCCTTTTGTGATTGAAGTTAAGTAATAGGCATCAGTCCAGCAATGGCACACAGAATTGTGTGCTATTGTTCAATTTTCTAGTAAAGGAGGTAGAAACATGAAGGAGATTGAAGGGGAAATTGACATGCCGCAAACGAACAAAGGACGATTGAAAATTATTACGGTACTGGCTATTCCGGCAGTCATCGAAAATTTTTTCCAGACGATTCTCGGCTTTGTCGATACATACTTTGTATCAAAAATCGGTCTGGCAGAAGTTTCGGCGGTAGGGGTCACCAATGCAGTCCTTGCGATATATTTTGCGTTATTTATGGCAATTGGGGTAGCAGCCAATGTAAGGATAGCAAACTTCCTTGGTGCTAACCTTCCGGAAAAAGCAAGGCATATTTCACAGCAATCAATCGTCCTTGCTGCCATATTTGGAATTTTAACAGGGATCATTACCTTGGTTTTCGCTGAACCGCTGCTGAAACTAATGGGTATCGAGGCAGAGGTCCTCGAGGCCGGTGCACTGTATTTCCGGATTGTTGGTATACCTTCGATTGTGATGAGCTTCATGTTTGTATTAAGCGCTATCCTGAGGGGAGCAGGCGATACAAAATCGCCGATGAAGGTAAGTATTGTCATCAATATTGTCAATGCAGTTTTGGATTATGTCCTTATCTTCGGTTTTTTGTTCATCCCCGAAATGGGCATCGTAGGAGCAGGGATTGCAACCGTAATTTCACGATTGATTGGCAGTATTGCGCTATTTTACTATGTCAATAAAACAGAAACCCTTAGCTTCAGAAGAGATTACTGGAGTATTGACAGGACACATTTAATGGAACTGACTTCTCTTGGAGCCCCAGCTGCAGGCGAGAGACTAGTCATGCGTGCCGGTCAAATCGTCTATTTTGGTTTCGTCGTTGCCCTTGGTACCAATGCATTTGCCGCTCATCAGATTGCAGGCAATGTCGAAGTATTTTCCTATATGATTGGATATGGATTTGCTACTGCCGCCACCATTTTGGTTGGCCAGCAAATCGGTGCTGGTAATCTTGAGGAGGCTAAGCATTATGCGAAACTATCCACCTATCTCACAGTAGGAGCGATGACCCTGCTCGGTGCCTTGCTCTTCATCCTCGGTGACTGGGCAGGCAGCTTTTTCACCGAAGATCAGCAGGTCATCGATAATATAGGAACCGCATTAAAAATATCTGGTGTTTTCCAGCCGTTTCTCGCTGTTTTAATGGTACTTACAGGTGCATTCCAGGGTGCAAATAACACGAAGTTTCCAATGTACCTAACCGGCTTCGGGATGTGGGCTGTACGAACCGTACTTGTCTACCTCCTCGGAATCAAGTTAGGATGGGGACTTGCGGGAGTATGGATAGCAATCGGAGCCGATATCGCATTTCGTGCAATTGTCCTTGCAATCCAATTCAAACGAGGAAAATGGATGGCGCTCGAAAAAGCACCAGACCCAGAGTCGCACTGTCATCCGCAAACGACAAAAGAAACCATGTCAGCTTGCGCTAATAACTATTAATAAGGAGCATACAGTTATCAATCTGTATGCTTTTTTTAGGTAACAATATTATTGAATTGAATCTAAGTTTATCGTAAGGGGTTCCTGCTTAAAAAAGGTGTTTAGTAAAAATAAAAAGTTCTTAGATCGAGTTGTATCAAACACATTAAAGAACAAAAAGTACAGAATTAATCGTGTAACTGGAGATGTCATAGCAATAACCTTCTTTCCAGCTACCAAATCAAACTCCCTAGTTCTGTTAAAATTATGAAATTCACCCTTATTGGTTTTTTGGTGTTTTACCAAGCATCCAAGAGGTATAGGACATAAGAATCTATTTTAAGGAGGAACATTAATGACCAATAATAAACTGTTAAGAAGTTCAGGATTAGGTTTAGCGGCTTTAGGACTCGTTTTTTCAGCTGCAGGAGTATCGGCAGAAGCCCATAATCCCGGAGCTAAATTCCAACCCAATAATCAGCTTGAAGTTGAATTGAATGATGAGAAAAAACTAGCTATTGTAGAAAAGAAAGTGATTGCTGTTAAAACTAAAATCGAGGATATCGAAGCCTCACTAGGGGAAGCACCTCTAACAGCTGCAGAGGTAGAAATGTATGAGAAGTACCTAGAGGATATAAATCCCTTACTTAATCGTTTAAACGCTGCGGAAAACCAGTTAGATGCCAAGGTTAAAAATCAAAGTAATCCTGATCCAATTGCTGAAGAGATTTATGGATGGATAAACGAGGTTCGCTCTAAAATTTCTGTGGTCAAGGAAACAATGGAATCTCAACTGGCTGATACAATGTCCAGTTCAGGTGAAGTTCCTGAAGGACTTGCTACAGCAGAGAATCCGAAGTTCAAAATCGGAAGCCAGGCTATAATTGAAGCAGATCATATGCCAGGCATGAAAGGTGCTCTAGCAACCATAAAAGGAGCATATGACACCACAGCATACTCTGTTACGTATTACCCTACAACTGGCGGAGAGCCTGTGAAAGATCATAAATGGGTCATTCATGAAGAGTTAGAAAACCCGGGGGAAGAACCTCTTGAACCTGGTACAGAAGTAACCCTTAACGCAGATCACATGAAAGGCATGGATGGTGCTACGGCTATCATCGAATCAGCTGTAGATACCACTGTCTATATGCTTGACTTTACAACAACATATGGAGAAAAAGTAGAGAATCATAAATGGATCACTGAAAGTGAATTAAAATCCATTGAGTAAAAAAACAAGATAATAAAGTATAACATCGAAAAAACAAAGTATACAGGTACTAATGTGCTTGTATACTTTGTTTTTTTTAAATACTTAATGAAACTACCTAGAATTTTGTCCCCCGGTTCTATAAAATGGTTTATTTCATAGTCATTTATATCCAATAAATAGTAAAATATCACTAGTGATAATAAAATTTTTCAGGAGCTGATTTAATGTTTGAAAAAATATTAGAATTATTAGAGGCTGGTGGAGAAACAAGGAATATCGAATTTAAGAAAACTTACAATTGGGGTAATCCACAACATAAAGCAAAGATCGTAAAATGTATTTTAGCTATGAGTAATACTAAAGATGGTGGGAACCTTATCCTTGGCATTGATGATGAAAAACAAGGCTTAGAGAAATTAACAGGTATGGAACAGGAGCATTTCTTAAAATTAAACTATGATCATATAGTAGTTGAGGTTAATAAATTCGCAGATCCTCCTATAGCGTTCCATATGTATCCAATTGAAAAGGATAATAAGTACTTTATATTAATTAAAATCTCTGAGTTTGATGAATTGCCTATTATTTGTAAAAGGAGTGGAGAACAAGGACTAAAAGAAGGAGCGGTATTTTCAAGATCAAAAACAAAGCCAGAATCTGCTCTTATTAGGTCTCAATCGGAAATGAGAGAATTAATGGATCTTGCAATAACAAGGGAATTAGACAATTCTATATGAGGGTAAGAGATTCTGGATTACACCTAGCTGACGACGATACATCCCAAGAGAGTTATGCGAAAGAGTTAGTTGAAATTGAAGAAGATGAAATAGTCCAACTGATTAAGAAAAAAGGCTATTGGAAAATTACAATAAGACCTACTTATTATGAGGAAGATAGAATTGAAACGTTGGAAAATTGTAGAAAGATATTACAAGACAACAAGTTGAGTTTGAGAGGGTGGGATTTCCCACACTTGAACGGTTTTGCGAATGGAAACAATTATGTCCAGTCTAAAGAAAACTTCGGTCAATTCAAAGAGCTATTAAGATTTTATAAGAGTGGTCAATTCATTTATTATAATTCCATGTACGAAGAGTATATGGATGAGAGGTATCAAAAAAGAGTGAATGGGAAGGGATTAGAGGTTATTAGTTCGCTCTATTTATTCACAGAAATATTTGAATTTGCAACAAGGTTAGCACAAGGGAAAATAGTAGGAAATGAAATTACAATAAGAATTGAGTGTAATGGTATTAAAGGACGACAACTTTTCTTTTATGAAGGTACAAGACCGCTTTTCCGTGACTATATTTCAACTATAGAGGACGAAGCACACTTAGAAATAAACATTGGGGTTGAAGAATTAATATCTAATGGTAGTACAATCGCAATTGAGGTATTAAATAATTTATTTGAAAAGTTTAATTGGGACATTCATGCAATTAAAGGAGTATTTATAGAAGAGCAACAAAAACTGTTAAAAGGATTATTATAATTGCAGATTTGGTGGCCAGCAGAATAGCTCTTTTCATAGGAAAAGGGCTTATTTTAAAGTAATAAGATTCAGGCAATAGTTAAAGATAAGGGTGGAAGTATTTCGATGGAGGTCCTTAAATCATTAGCGAAAAAGTGTCGGAATCCCTTTTCCTAAACTAAACAATAATTTACATAAATTTATTCATAGAACAATAATATTATATACCTATATAACTTGTGTAGCTAAGAACCAAGCAGAGAAATAAATGATAAGTGTCTATTGATGCACCGGAGGAGATCATTAGTTGGTTATTTAGCTAAATAGAATATCAGGTTTTGAGAGGTTCCTAAGAACAAAGTAATTTAAGAAAATACGAAATATTTATAGTTGCCTGGTTTAGTCATAACAAAGAATAGGGGGATACATTTTTTTGCACAGTTAGCCCAAGGATTTAAAAATATTATTACGTAAAATATGAATTTGATGTAATATTATAACGAAGACTAATTTTTTCCTTAGGAGTAATTTGATGAAAAACAGCTCGCAGTCACAAAATTACAAAAAACTTGATTTAATACTTAAAGAACTCCCATGGTATGTAGAAGAATATATTGATAAGAAAAAAAGAAAACTCTCACCAGGCACTTTGCTTAATTACTGTCATGATTTTAAGATCTTTTTTAATTGGTTGGTGTCTGAGGGTTTTTATAATGGAGAAATAAAAGAAATTCCGCTGTCATTGTTTGAGACGCTGACTACTCAACAAATCGAAGACTTTCTCAGCTTCTTAAAGTTCCAGTTAGACAACAGAGAAATTACCATTAATAGAAAGTTATCATCTTTAAAATCACTCTTCAATTATCTGCAAAATATAGCTGAAACCGAAAAGTTAGAACCATATTTAATCCGCAATGTAATGGCGAAAATTGAATTTAATGATGTGTCCGAGGATCCTGAAACAATTGCAAACCGAATGGAAGGAAAAATTTTAATTGGAGATGAATATGAGGACTTCAGAGTATTTGTTGCTAAGGATTACGGTGAAATAAATAAATCCAATAAACGCATTACTACATTTTATAAAATGAATAAAGAACGTGATACAGCAATTGTATCATTATTCTTAGGATCAGGTTTAAGGTTATCTGAATTAGTATGGTTAAATATAGAGGATATAGATTTTAATAAAAACTGTGTGAGAGTAATAAGAAAAGGAAACAAAGAACAATACGTATACTTTAGTGAGCAAGCAATGACAGATTTAAAAGCATATCTGAGTATTAGGAGTAATAATTACAATATTCCGAGAGAAAATAAAGCTGTGTTTGTTGCAGCTCCTATGGGTCCTAAAGGAACTACCAGAAGGCTGTCAGGAAGAGCTATCGAGAAATTAATTGAAAAATACGCGATTGCGTTCGGGAAACCTTCCTTATCAGTACACAAATTAAGACATTCATTCGCAACGAGGTACCATTCTGAAATAAATGATGTACCTAAGTTAAGAAGACAGTTAGGCCATTCCTCAATTGAAACTACAATGATATATACACATCTGAAGAATGAGGATTTAAAGAATGCAATCAATAAACTTAATATGCCTAAAGAACAATAAAAAACTAATGTAGGTAAATTCTCTTCAAAAATTATGTATGTAGGTAGATTCTCTTCAAATTTTAACAATGTAGGCAAGGTCTTTTCAAAAAAATTTCAGTGGTTTTAGGGCAGCAACTAAGATTAATGCTCTAAAACACTGAAAAGGAAGGAATGTAGGCACATTCTCTTCATTTATGTAGGTAGATTCTCTTCAACGGACAGGAGAGGAGTGAAGAATATCTCCTTATAAAAAACTTATTTTCTAGTTTACATAACATAAATTCTGGGAAGTTGAATAAAATCATTTCAATACCGTCTCAATAACTAAGTATACTTAAACTAGTGAGACGTAATTAAAAAATTTACGTAAACTTATCAATAAATATATTTAAGTTTTTTCACTAAGTCATTTAAGTGTACTGCATTTAGAATCCATGTAAATATATCTTTATGAAAACCATCATTCCAATTATGGCTTCCAGCGATTTTATCCTTGGCTATATTTGCTTACATTAAGTTATTTAACGTATTATTTTGGCCTAAGGTTCATCATTCTTAAGATCCACTTATACTCCCAGATTCTATATATCACCTATTAGCATTCAATCAGTTTACATAATAAGGTTATGTACTCCTCTTTGAAAGCAAATATAAAAAGCACAGGATTCATCAAGCCTGTGCTTCCGGAGTTTTTTCTTTAGCTGATTTATTAAGATACATTCTTGGCGTACCATAGTAGCCTATTTGATTAAATTCTGGATAGATCGATGAAAACTGCACGTAAATTGGCGCATCAAGCAGCCATGGATAATATGTGAAGAAGCTTCTATCTCCATAAATCATCGCAGTCAATGCTAAATCCAATTCTTTCTTGAAAATCATATATCGGATTCTGGACATATTTAAATCGTATTCGCCGTTGCTAATATAAACCTTTCCATACAGTAAGTATTCACCGTTGATTGTCACCCAGTCGGCCAGTACTTCATCGCGCATTTCATAATTGATGGCCTGGTAGTCATAGACATTCCCGATGGCAAGAAATAATTCTCCAGTAAGGTCAGAATGAGTTAACGTATACTTCCTGCTGTCTATAGGCACAAAAGCCGTTGCTGGTGGAATAAAGGTAACTTTTAGTTGTTCTGGCTTGAATTTGCTCACGTCAGAAGGCTCCTTCCTGATAAAAGAATCCTTTTCCGATAGCTTATGCCAGCTGGGAGAAATACGTGACAATCGCCTATTTCATTGAGAATTCAGGGGTTGACTTCCGCACTCAATAATTTCCATTTTCTGTTTTCATATAACCAGGACGATTCAAGATTGGCAATCCCATCCGCATTATACGCTCCATTTATCCGCTGAATGCCTTTTAGTCCGTAAAGGCCATTTTTGAACTTAACTGGCTCCAATAATCCGAATGGAAGAACCATAAGTTCTGTCGGTTCATTTAATTTTCCATCCTGATATAGCCCGAGCCTTTCATAATCATCTTTCCTGTCGCTTAAATCAAAGCTGTACGACTGGCCTGTTTCTTCGATCGTAATGGAAGCCTTGTATCCATCCTCAAATTGACTGCTGACTGCCAAAGGTTCTGGTACAGTGAGATTGGTAACTTGGAAATCCCTTAAACTATATAAAAAATAATTCGAAAGACCTCCGCTTCCTCCCGTAGGAATACTGATAAATATGTCTTTCACAGAATCGTGATTCAAATCTTTATATATGGTAGCGGGATCGTAGCCACCCTCAAGATCGATTTTATAGATTTCTCCATTGGAAGCTCTGATTTTCAGGAAAATTTTCTTGAGAAACTGGGCACCTTCTTCATAAGGCACGCCTTTCACATAAATTAAATCTTTCTTACCGTCGCCTGTAACATCCACTTTGTCTTCTGAAATCGTCACTGTTTTCTCGTTGGATTCCCCTGCATATACGCCGGCGAAGGCAGTAAACGACATAAAAAAGAATGCACTGAACGTGATTAATAGTTCCCTTTTCATTTTAAATCACCCCGTTAGAGTTAACTTCTCCAGAAATGGTAAAAAAATGCATAAAAAACCCTTCTGACTGAATCAGAAGGGTTAGTCATGATTATTTATTTTTGGACTCTACAGACTTTCGATAATCCCACGACTCAATTCCTGTCAAACCATCGATTGAATCAGCATAGAAAACTGGATCTTTTCCTTGTTTTCGCTGTTCTCTGTAATCCTTTAATGCTGCCATTGCAATCTTCGCTAACAAGGTAATAGCTATAAGATTGATTAGTGCCATGATGCCCATAAAGAGATCTGCCAAATTCCAGACAATGGCTAACTCGACAATTGAACCGAATAAAACCATTCCAATGACAGCAAGGCGATAAATAAACAGTGCTGTAGGACTTTCCTTGATGAATTCAATATTTGTTTCACCATAATAGTAATTGCCGATAATTGAGGTGAATGCAAAAAGGAAAATAGCTCCGCCGACGAATGCTGGTGCCCATGAACCGACATGCACCGTCAATGCTGCCTGTGTTAACTGTATTCCGTCCAAATCAGGGTTCGTATATTCGCCTGACATAATGATGATGAAAGCTGTTGCGGTACAAATCAACAGAGTATCCGTAAAGACGCCTAATGTTTGGATTAGGCCTTGCTTTACTGGATGGGTTACAGCCGCAGTAGCAGCTGCATTTGGCGCACTGCCCATCCCGGCCTCGTTGGAGAATAGTCCTCTCTTGATTCCCATCATCACCGCTGCTCCCATTCCTCCCCCAACTACTTCCTGCAGGCCGAAAGCGTTTTTGACGATTAGCGAGAGCATAGCAGGTATTTCACTGAAGTTCGTAATTACAATAAACAATGCAAGGATTAAATATATTACTGCCATGATTGGCACGATAATTTGAGAGACGAATGCGATTCTTTTAATTCCGCCAAATATGACCGCCGCAGTCATAACTGCCAAGATGACTCCCATCCAAAAGCGGCTGAATCCAAACGCCTGGTCAAAGGCGAGGGAAATGGTATTGGATTGAACAGAACTAAACACCAAACCAAAAGTAAAAACAATAATTATAGCAAATAAGATACCCAGCCATCTCTTATTTAAGCCGCGTTCCATATAATAAGCTGGACCGCCGCGATATTCCGCCTCGTCTTTATCTTTAACCTTATAAATTTGTGCCAGAGTACTTTCGATGAAGCTTGAGGCTGCTCCTATTAACGCAATGATCCACATCCAAAAGACCGCTCCTGGCCCTCCGGCAGAGACGGCTGTCGCAACTCCAGCCAGGTTCCCTGTACCAACCCTTGAAGCTAAGCTGACTGTAAAGGCCTGAAATGATGACCTGCCCCGTTTTCCTTCAGAAGATACGGTCGCTGGATCTTTAAGTACTCTGATCATTTCAGGGAAGTATTTGAATTGAACAAATCTTGTTCTAAACGTAAAATATGTACCCAATATAACTAGTACGGCAATTAAAATATAGCTCCACATATAATTGTTTAATTCGGATATAATGTTGTTGAAAATCTCCATAAAAAACTCCTTTATTATGTACTGGATAAAGTTATTTAAATATAGTTTTTAATGTACCAAAATTGTAATCGCTTTACAATGGTACTTCACTCCCATTATCAGATTTGTCCCAGAAAGACAGAAAGTTACCTACCTATTACCCTGATTATAATAAGAAAAACAAAAAACACAGTAAATTTACTGTGTTTTTTGTTGGAACTGGCATTATTGAGAGTCTTTTGCTTGTTCATTCTCGCTTTTCCAGATCCCTGCAAGCTTTCCAGTTTCACTTTCATCCACAAGGAAGGATCCATTTGTATAACGATCGCTAAACCTTAATTCTGAAGCTTTTATTGAAACAATATGCTGTTTTTCTGAATGGAAGAATAATTCTTCATCGTCCTGGACTGCCTCCATACCAATAATACGGTGAGGATTTGCTTTCAATTCACGCAGCATGACAACACCGCGTTTAGCCCGGGAAGTCTTCTCGAACTCAGACAGCTTCATTTTTTTAACGGCACCACGCTGGGTAGCTATGACAATTGAATGGTTGTTATCAAGGATTTTCCCGCCGACAACATAATCCCCATCCTTCAGGTTCATCCCCTTTACTCCAGCTGCCCTGACCCCAATTGGACTGATTTCTTCTTCGCTGAACCACAGACCATAGCCGAGATATGTTGCGAGGAATAAATCCTTCTCACCATTGGTTACATGTACATCGATGACACGGTCGTCACCTTTTACATTGATTGCGGTAAGCGGCTTGGAGTAACGCTGTGCTTTATAAAGGCTTAATTCAGATTTCTTTACCATGCCATTCCTGGTCACAAATACAAAGAAAGCATTCTGTTCGAAATCCGTGACAGGGACAGCTTTAATGATTTCTTCATCCCGGTCTAACGGCACAAGGTTTGCTACATGCTGGCCAAGGTCTTTCCAGCGGATATCAGGCAGTTCATGTACAGGCAAGTATAGGTAGCTGCCTTTATTTGTGAATAACAGCAAGACATCCTTTGTATTCATATTCAACTGTGATAAAAGCCTATCCGTATCCTTCATCGCAAAATCCTGCCCATTGGAAGCGGCATATGATCTTTGGCTGGTTCGTTTAACGTATCCATCCTTTGTCACAGTTACGATGACATCCTCGCTTGCAATCAGAACTTCAAGGTTAATTTTGATTTCCTCAATCTCTTCCTCGATTTTTGTTCTGCGCTCATCCGAGAAACGCTTTTTGACATCCTTCAGTTCCTTTTTGATGACAGCTAATAGCTTTTTCTCACTGCCAAGGATTGCGGTAAGCTCCTCTACTTTCTTGGCAAGCTCCTCTGCCTCGGCTTGAAGGGCAGTAATATCGGTATTCGTCAGGCGGTATAATTGCAAGGATACAATAGCTTCAGCCTGGACTTCGGTGAATTCAAATTTCTTAATCAAATTATCTTTGGCGTCACGCTTATCTTTTGATGCACGGATTGTTGCGATTACCTGGTCAAGTATCGATAAGGCTTTTATGAGCCCTTCGACGATATGCTGACGGTCACGAGCTTTTTGAAGGTCATATTGCGAACGTTTAGTCACAACATCCTTCTGGTGGTCAATATAAGCATCAAGCAACTCGGCAAGCCCCATTAGTACAGGTCTTTTCTTGTTGATGGCTACCATATTGAAATTATAGGTAATCTGCAAATCGCTGTTCTTGTAGAGGTAATTCAATACCCCATTCGCATCCGCTTCTTTTTTCAGTTCAATTACGACACGGAGCCCTGTGCGGTCGGTTTCATCCCGCACTTCCGAAATGCCTTCTACTTTACGGTCAAGCCGGAATTCATCAATCCGTTTGACTAAATTGGCTTTGTTGATTTCATACGGAATTTCTGTGATGACAATCTGCTGTTTGCCGCCGCGGATGTCTTCGATTTCAGCTTTGCCGCGAACGATGACCTTACCTTTACCGGTTTTATAGGCTTTAGTGATTCCCTCAACACCCTGGATGATTCCTCCTGTCGGGAAATCCGGGGCTTTAATGACTTTCATCAGATCTTCCACAGTACACGCAGGGTTGTCCATCCTCATGATGACCCCATCAATGACTTCCGCCAGGTTATGAGGGGGAATATCAGTCGCATAACCAGCTGATATCCCGGTAGAACCATTGACCAGCAAGTTCGGGAACATCGCAGGCAGTACCGTAGGCTCACTTGATGTGTCATCAAAGTTCGGGATGAATTCAACTGTTCTTTTCTCGATATCCCTTAACAGTTCACCCGCGATGGCTGACAATCTTGCTTCTGTGTAACGCATCGCTGCTGGAGGGTCACCGTCTATGCTTCCGTTGTTACCATGCATTTCGACAAGATAGTTCCGCACTTTCCAATCCTGGCTCATACGGACCATGGCTTCATATACAGAAGAATCACCGTGCGGATGGTAGTTGCCAATTACGTTACCGACAGTCTTGGCTGATTTCCGGAAGCCTTTTTCACTTGTGTTTCCTTCCACGTGCATAGCATACAAAATTCTGCGTTGAACAGGTTTTAGCCCGTCCCTCGCATCAGGGAGTGCACGTTCCTGGATAATATATTTACTATAACGGCCGAAACGGTCGCCTAATACGTCTTCTAATGGGAGGTCACGAAATTTTTCAACTGAACTCATTCGCCAGCAACCTCCTCTGTAACTGAGATATTTTCATTTTCAAGGATGTTTCCATCTTCCTCAAGTCCGAATGCCACATTGGATTCAATCCATTTCCGGCGAGGTTCTACTTTGTCACCCATCAGTGTTGTAACTCTACGCTCAGCTCTCGCCGCATCATCAATTCGGACACGGATCAATGTGCGTGTTTCCGGATCCATGGTCGTTTCCCAGAGCTGATCGGCGTTCATTTCACCGAGACCTTTATAACGCTGGATAATATAGCCTTTGCCGACTTTCTTCATCGCGTCCTTCAACTCTTCGTCGCTCCAGGCATATTCAATCACTTCTTTTTTGCCTGTTCCCTTGCTGACTTTATATAACGGCGGCAGAGCAATGAATACCTTGCCGGCTTCAATCAGCGGCTTCATATATCGGTAAAAGAATGTCAGCAACAGCACCTGGATATGGGCGCCGTCGGTATCGGCATCTGTCATTATGACAATTTTGTCATAGTTGATGTCTTCTACATTGAAGTCAGAACCCACTCCGGCCCCAATGGCATGGATAATCGTATTGATTTCTTCATTTTTAAAAATGTCCTGAAGTTTTGCTTTTTCGGTATTAATAACTTTACCACGCAATGGGAGCACAGCCTGGAATTTCCTGTCGCGGCCTTGTTTGGCAGAACCACCAGCGGAATCTCCCTCTACCAGGTAAAGTTCATTTTTTGCAGGGTTTTTGGATTGTGCTGGCGTCAGTTTGCCAGACAACATTGCATCTGACCTCTTTCTCTTCTTCCCGCTTCTTGCATCCTCGCGCGCTTTTCGGGCAGCTTCACGTGCCTGATAAGCCTTGATGGACTTCCGGATCAGCAATGTACTGATATCAGGATTTTCCTCAAGAAAATAAGATAAATGCTCGGATACCACGGAGTCGACAGCTGATCTAGCTTCGCTTGTCCCGAGCTTTCCCTTTGTCTGGCCTTCAAATTGCAGCAGCTCTTCAGGAATTCGCACGGAGACAATTCCGGCCAATCCTTCCCGAATATCAGCACCTTCAAGGTTTTTGTCCTTCTCCTTTAGCAAGCCAACCTTGCGGGCATATTCATTGAATACCCTCGTCATCGCTGTTTTGGCACCTGCTTCATGTGTACCGCCATCTTTTGTCCGGACATTGTTGACGAATGAGAGCACATTCTCAGAGTACCCATCGTTAAATTGGAAGGCAAACTCAACTTCTATTTGACTGTTGTCACCCTCGAAACTGACAACTGGATGCATCACATCTTTTTCTTCGTTCAGATATTCAACAAACGCCTGGATTCCAGTCTCAAAATGGAAGACATCCTTCACATCATTGCGTTCATCAACTAACTCTATTTTCAAACCTTTTAACAAAAAGGCAGACTCTCTAAGACGCTCAGAGAGGGTATCGTAGTTATATGTTAATGTGGAGAAAATTTCAGGGTCTGGTTTAAAGTGGATTGTCGTGCCAGACTGGTTGGTTTTTCCGATCTTTTCGAGCGTCGTCACTGGTTTGCCGCCATTTTCAAAACGCTGTTCATAGACGAAGCCATCACGTTTTATGGTTACAACTAGCCATTCTGATAATGCGTTTACAACGGAGGCACCTACACCATGAAGGCCGCCGCTCGTTTTATATCCACCCTGCCCAAATTTACCGCCTGCGTGCAGGACAGTTAGGATAACCTCCGGAGTCGGTTTTCCAAGCTTGTGCATTCCTGTAGGCATGCCTCGGCCTTTATCCTGGACACTGACTGAATTATCTTTATGGATTTTGACAATGATCTGATTACCGTAGCCGCCAAGTGCTTCGTCTACAGAGTTATCAACGATTTCATATACGAGGTGATGAAGCCCTCGTGTATCCGTGCTGCCGATATACATACCCGGCCTTTTGCGCACCGCTTCAAGGCCTTCAAGCACCTGTATGGCATCATCATTATAATCAAAAGCTTGCTGATTTCTTGCCACAAACATACCCCTTTCATTTCTTGCAAACAACATTGACGGTTTTTATGTATAGTGTCAATGAATTCGTTAAGTATTCGTCTTTTTTAATAAGGCTGTTTTCGTATTGATGGTTGCTTTTCGTATAAAATGTCTATTCCGCGCGTATTTTAGGCTTCTTAACTTTATTCTTTGTTTTCTAAAATGGAGAAAGACATTGGACTCATACAAACCCATAACCTGTTTTCTTTAGCATGTGAAACAACACGTTAACGAAAAGAGCCTTTGAAAAAGGAGAAAGTTCTTATCTTCTTTTTCAGCATCAGAACAATTGTTCTCTTAGTTATTTTACCATAAGAATGGCGTCTATGCTTAATTGTAGCGATTAATTGGGATTTGGCAAACGGATTTCAAGAATTAATTGGAATTTTGTCATAAAAAATCGGTTATTTGGGGACTTATGTGAAGCTTTCATGTCATTTTTTTGCTTATATAAGCTCCCATAGAGAAGTAAATCTCCTTCACCCTTCCACAATCACAGTCCTTTTAAACTCCCAGAGATTTCCGCCGTTAATTTTTCAATTGTACTGCAACATAAGAACAAATACATTTTACGGAGGCCTTTTATTTATGAGAAGAACGAAGGTGTTCATTCTTGGATTGTCATTCATCCTTCTTCTGGCCCTTACTGCCGGCGGGGTGTTCAGGATCGACGATAGTCAAACAGGGCATGGAGCACGAACCCAATCCTCGGGACAGCAAATTATGTTGACAGAGTCTATGGCAAAAGTTAATAACGTGAAGATGGGTGAGGAAGTCAAGAATCAACTCGATACACAAGAAGAAGTTACACTAATTTTTCATAACAAAAAGGATACAAGCCACTATTATGACCATGAAGCAACAGTTGACTTTGTCAACGAACCCAGTGCAGAGGAATTAGACGAAATTACACGTGATATTAAAGGCTGGGTAATCAAGCATTTGAACTCAATTTATATTTTCAGGTCAACGGTGATGGAAACGCCTGAAATGATTCAGTACTTTAACCAGAGAAAAAACATTGAATATGCTGAGCCCAATTTTATCTTGATGCAAAATGAAGTGAACGGTCCCAATGACCTGCTCTACCAGGAAAAATATCAATGGAATTTGCCAGTCATAGGTACTGAACAAGGTTGGAAGGTAACTCGCGGAAATGAAGATATTGAAATAGCGATCGTCGATACAGGTGTTGATTTGGACCATCCAGATTTAAGGAACCGCCTTGTTAAAGGCTATAACGTGATTGATGAAAAATCTGAACCGGATGATGACAACGGGCATGGAACCCATGTAGCAGGAATAATTGCTTCAGAAACGAACAATAACGAAGGTGTGGCCGGCATGACTTGGTTCAGTAAAATCATGCCCATAAAAGCAATGGGAGCAAAAGGCTATGGCACAACATTCGATATCGCTAAAGGGATCGTCTGGGCTGTCGACCATGGCGCGGATGTCATCAATCTTAGCCTCGGCAATTACCAGCCTTCAAAAGTTCTTGAAGAATCTGTACGTTATGCCTATAAGAAAAATGTGGTCATGGTTTCTGCAGCTGGCAATGATGGTTCAGACCAGCCGACATACCCTTCTGCATATCCAGAAGTATTGAGTGTCTCTGCCGTAGATTATAATGGGAACAAAGCAAGCTTTTCAAACTACGGGGACTATATTGATATTGCCGCTCCGGGTGTTTATATTCCCAGCACTTATTTTAACCATCAATATGCAGCCCTTTCCGGGACATCAATGGCTGCACCGCATGTCGCTGGCCTTGCTGCTTTAATTAAATCTGCCAACCCAGACTTAAGCAGCTCTCAAGTGACTAGGATCATAAAGAATTCCGCGATCGATCTTGGGGAGCAAGGGAAAGATCGTAACTATGGCAATGGCTTAATCGATGTGAATTCAGCCCTGCAGGAAGCGGGCAGAGAAAAACCAAGCCTCAGCAAACGAGAGAAGTCGCTGTTTGACTGGCTCAGATAATACTTAGTTCATAAAGCAAAAGCCGCCATTAATTTTGGCGGCTTGTTGCTGTCAAATCAGATTATAGAGTTGTTCATCAACCTGTTCTAGCAGCGGACTTAGTCTTCCTTTAGAAAGGACATACAGCTCATGCATGGCCCTTGTACAGGCGGTATATAACAACTTCCTTTCTTCAGCCCTGGTATAGGAAGATGAATCATAGATGATCACAGCGTCGAATTCAATCCCTTTTGCCAGGTATGTCGGTACAACATTGACACCATTCTCAAACGTCAATGTGCCTTTTTCAATCAATCTTGCATCATACACTTTTTTGACTTCATCGAAAGCTGCTTTGCTCTCTCTGGCAGTTTTGCAAATAACCGCGATATTTTTATGTCCGGATTTCTGTAAATTGGAAATAATTTCATTTGTCTTAAGAATATGATCGCTGTCTTCACGGCTTTGAACGATAACCGGCTTTGGCCCCGTACGATTGAAAGGTTCAATCATATCTCCGCCCTCGATAAATTGGCGGGTAAAATCAACAATTTGTTTCGTTGATCGGTATGTCTTCGTAAGCCTGTAAACTTCCTTTTCCCCAAATTCAAGGGCCGATTCCGCAAGAATAGTGGGTGCGCCTGTTGGTCCCGAGTAAATCGCCTGGTTAATATCCCCTAACAAAGTCATCTTGCTGTATGGAAACAGCATTTTTATATAAGCAAACTGGAAAGGGGTGTAATCCTGTGCTTCATCAATGAACACGTGGCGTATCGAAGTATTTGATTTCCTTCCTTCAATCAAGTCTTGAAGGTACAGAAAAGGAGTCGCGTCTTCATATGCTATATATCTATTTTCCAAATTACTGATGGCTTGTTCACAAGAGACACTCCAATTTTTAGGCATTGAGGCAGTTTTCAGCTGTTCATCCTTGAAGAAATTCATGTAAATAGCTCTGATATTAATGAATTTCAATTTTTTTACCGCATTGAACAATGGCTTGAAACGTCTTTTGACTACCAAGTCTGACAGCCACCGCTGCTCACGATCATAATCGTGGAAGGTATCATGAGATCCTCCCTGTTTTTGCTGACTTTGTTTGAAGGCCTCCAAATAATCTTCCTTTTCAAGGAATTGAATCTCTTTTTCCACCCATTCCTGGGACAATTCGGCTTTTGCTTTTTTCTTAAGTTCTTTTAGCAGCCATTCCTTAACAAGCTGAACTCTATTCGGAATTGAGATATTGCTGTCGAGTGAGTCATAGTAAGCAGCTATATCCTTCTTAGATATGATCGCCCGTTTATTTAGCCCTAAAGTCTTAAAAACAAGTGTCCCCCTGGCAAGCTTCCCGGTGTACTGGTCCAATAATTCTTTAAATTCCAAACTTGCCTTAAAGCGGATGCTTTCAATCCTGTCAAAATAACTTTCATTTTTTTCTGCTTCAAGAAGGAATTCCATCTGCTCAAAAGAATCTTCAAGTTGATAGTCCGAGCCAAAACGATTGGAAAGATATTCCTGGAAGGTAGCCTGCTGCATATTTTCCTCGCCAAGCTCGGGCAATACCGTTGCAACATAGCTATTGAAAAGCGGATTTGGTGAGAATAACATAATATTTTCTGATGTAATGATATTCCTGTACTTGTATAGTAAATAAGCAACCCGCTGCATGGCTGCAGAAGTTTTGCCGCTCCCGGCCACACCCTGGACAATAACAAGGCTGCTTGAGTCATTGCGGATGATTTGGTTCTGTTCCTTCTGGATCGTTGCCACAATCGTTTTCATCTGAGTATCGGCATTATTGCCCAGGACTTCCTGAAGCATTTCGTCACCAATTGTTACCCCGGTTTCAAACATTGCTTTGATTTTGCCGCCTTTAATAACGAACTGGCGTTTTAACTCCATTGATCCTTCAATAATTTCTGTTTCTGTTTTATATTGTGCAGGGCCGGGGGAATAGTCGTAATAAAGACCCGAAATCGGCGCTCTCCAGTCATAGATCAGGAAGTTTTCTTCCTTTTCATCCATTAGGGTTGCAATCCCCAAGTATATTCTCTCAGATTCGTTTTCCCCATCTTCTTTAAAATCGACTCTGCCGAAGTAAGGAGAAAACCTTAGGCGTGATAATGTTTGCAGCTGCTTGATCATTTGAGATTGTGTCCGCTCACGTTCTGATAAGAGTGCGGCCTGCTGCTTAATACTCGTGAAAGTTTCCGCTACATCATCAGCTTCATCGAAGTTAACCGTAACATCCTCCCAGAAGGTTTTTCTGATTTGAAGAGCATCTGAGCCTACATCACTTGAACTCTCATTCCATTTTTCTGCTTTTTTATCAATTTCCACAATAATGGAATCAACACGTCCCTGTTCCATTTCTAAATCTTTAAGCTGCTTCTCTTCCACAAAAATCACTCCCAAACTCAAAGCTCTTATACTTGACTGCCACTTTAATTTGTGTTATTGTTATATTAGAATCCTTATGCATGCAACACTTTGTTTAATTACTGCCAACTTTCATTTTACTATGTACATATCTTTATTACAAATATCTACAACTAAAACCACCTTAAGGGTGCTTTTTTATTTTTTACATAAGTTTTAATTATATTTATTCTCTTACCAACCTTTTTAAACATAAAAACCGCGTGCTGCAAAATCAGCACGCGGTTTTTATGTTTATTTATTATTCGCTTATTTGCTTAGTTTGATTACGGATGCGATATTTGCTGCAATTCTTTCGACATATGTGTGAGCGTTTTTAAATGCATCATCCAAAGAAATAACACCTGGTACTATGCTGAACACAGCGTCGATCCCATGCTCGTGGACAACCTCACTGTCCGAGGCTACATTTCCTGCGATGGCAATGACAGGTACATTGTGCCGTTTCGCTGTCTTGGCCACGCCAATAGGAGTTTTCCCGAAAATTGTCTGTCCATCAATCTTGCCTTCACCAGTAATGACAAAATCGGCATCTGCCAACTGAGTTTCAAGACTGGTGGCCTCAAGTACAATGTCAACTCCTCTTTTTAACTCGGCTGACAGGAATGCCATCAACCCGCCGCCAAGTCCCCCTGCAGCTCCGGCTCCTGAAACATGTTCGATATCCTTGCCAAGGTCGGTACGGATGATTTCAGCGAAATGGTGAAGGTTGTTGTCCAATACTTCAACCATCTCAGGTATTGCACCTTTTTGGGGTCCAAATATATGTGATGCGCCGCTCAAGCCTGTTAACGGATTATCGACGTCGCAGGCAACATCGATTTTTACTGTTTCCAATCGCTTATCAATTCCATCCATATTAACTGAGGCAAGAGAATCTAAAGCTCCTCCACCCTCGCCAATTTCATTTCCATCCGAATCCAGAAGCATGATTCCAAGGGCTCTTGCCATGCCGGCACCGCCATCATTAGTGGCACTTCCGCCAATTCCAATGATGATATGTTCAACACCATAATCCAGAGCCGCAGCAATCAATTCGCCTGTTCCCCGGGTCGTAGTAACCAGCGGGTTTCGTTCTCCGGGAGGCACAAGATGGAGTCCTGAGGCCGCGGCCATCTCTATGACTGCGGTCTTTTCGTCACCGGATATACCAAAAAACGCATCAACCGGAGTACCGAGCGGTCCTGTTACTGTTTTCGTGATTATTTTCCCGCAAGTAGCGTCTACAAGGGATTGAACAGTTCCCTCGCCTCCGTCTGCCATAGGTACTTTTACGAAACTTGCTTCAGGAAGAATTTTTTTCATTCCATTCTCGATCGCTTGGGCAGCCTCAAGCGCTGTAAGGCTCTCTTTAAAAGAATCTGGCGCAATAACGATTTTCATGCTCGTTTCTCCTCTCATCATATACGGAGTATCAATACACTTGATATGAAAGGCCGGGATTTCTTTGAAAATCCAGACCAATTTTATTTATCCGAAAAACTTGAAGATGCCAAAGATTAGTGTCGATACGATCGCCAGTGTTAAACCGACTGCTGTTTCGTAAGGAATCAACTTTAATCGTTCCTTGATTTCCATGTTGACACTTCCGCCAGTTGCATGGAAGAAGCTTCCGTGTGGCAGGTGGTCAAGCACAGTTGCACCAGCGTGAACCATGGCAGCACCGGCTAAAGCAGTGACACCCATTTCCAAAATGGTTGTTCCGAACACCTGGGAAGCAACTGCTGTTCCCGCAGTTGTTGAAGCAGTAGCAGCGGACATGAAAATACCCGATACTGGCGCCAGGACGAATGCTGGAAGACCAAGTGCATCCAGGCTGTTAATCAAAACGTCCTTTAACCCAGAATTAGCGATGATTCCCGCAAGTGTACCTGTACCAAGGAGCATAATAGCTACACCTGACATTTTACCGAGACCAGCAACCGCATAGTCATTGATATGCCTGATTCGGCCCATGGCAAGTGCTCCGGCGATTCCCCCTGCAGGCAGGGCGATCATAGGGTCGATGTTAATATCAAACAAAGGTCTCAGAGCAAGCAGAATGATTGTTACTAATGGTGCGACAATCGCTGGGACTACTGCCGGAAGTTTCCCTTTAACTGTTGTTTCACTTTCTTGAGCTGTAACGATAGAGCCTTTATTCACTAGCTTCTTTGCTAAAAGATACGTTACGGTCAATCCGAAAACAGCAGGAATGATTCCAGCAGCCATCACAGAAGTCAATGGGATTTGGAACGCATCCGCTGCAGCTATTGCATTGGGATTCGGTGACATAATATTTCCAGCCTTACCGCCGCCAATCATCGCAAGCAGGATAGCTGTTTTGGAAATACCCGCTTTATTGGCAATTGCCAATGCGATAGGCGCAACAGTGATAACCGCAACATCAACAAATACCCCAACAGTAGTCAAAATCATTGTCGCGATGGCCAATGCAAGCAACGCTCGTGTCTCCCCGACCTTCTTAACAATTGTTTCGGCGATGACCGCTGCAGCACCTGATTCGATCAGGACACCCGCAAGCACACCGGCAGCAAGGATTCTTAACACAGCAGGAATGATTCCCTTCGCCCCTTCCATCATTAAGGCAACTGTGTTTGTGACATCAACACCGCCTACAAGACCTCCGACCAGGGCACCGGTGATCATTCCATATGCTGGTGAAACTTTCTTTAAAATAAGGAAGATAGCTACTACTAGTGCTACAACAGCGCCGAAAGCGCTTACTTGAATATCCACGGTGATTCCTCCTCAAAACATTTTGTAACCCAATTGTAAGCGCTATCTATATTTATTACATTAGTCAAACCATCAAAAAAAGACCTGTAATAGAACAGATCTTTTGTGCATTTGCACAATTCATTCCAGCTCATTAATAAGAAACGACAAATACAGGTGAAGCAGATCAGTCGTTTTACGTGGATCCTTTCCTGTTATTTCCGTGATTTTATCAAGGCGGTATCGAAGCGTGTTCCTGTGAACAAATAACTTCTGTGAAGCTTTATTCATGTCGCTGTTTGTTTCGATGAGTGCCCTTAAAGATTCAGTCAGCTCCCCCTTTAAATCCTTTTCTTTTAAATTTTTATAGAACGGCTGCAACTCTTCCGTCAGACCTTTTTCAGCAGCACTTAAAAGAAATACTGGGAGGTAATAATCTTCATACAAGTAAATCCCATGCTGGGGGATCAATTTCAACCCTGAATTCAGTGTGAGGACCGCCTCCCTGTAGGAATCTTTGATCCCTGATAATCCTTCATGGTATTGACCAACACCGATTTTCACTTGAATATTATCATTCTCTTTCAAACCTTTAAGCCATGCTTCTGTTATTTTTCTAATGTAATGATCTATATCGTCTCGAGGAACCACTTTTAAAACAACGATATTGTCATGCTGCATCAAAATTAAATCATCTTTTTGCAGCCGGCTTTTTAAATAGCCAAATGTTTTCTTTCTGTCAGAAGTCATAATGACAATCGCTGTCCTCGCTAATTCAAAATCAATACCCAGGCGCATCGCTCTTTCAAGAAAAAGCGAGTCATGCTTGCCTTCAGAATGGATGATTTGGCTAACGAGCTCCTCTTTCAGTCTTTCATCCCATTGGATTTCATTCATCAAAACCGCTTGCTGAAGGCTAAGCTCAGCAGCCATACGAACGAGTTCACCGAAACTCCTTATTTCATCCGGGGAACCAGTTATACCAATAACACCCATGATTTTGCCATCGAAAAAGATGGGCAGGTTTATTCCTGGACGGACTCCATGGAGCCTTATTGCCTCCTCTTCGGTTATTTCAAAACCCGTGCCTTGTTTGATTACGATGACCGCGCCCTCATGGACATCATCTATTCTCTTTGGGTCACCTGATCCAATGATTACGCCCTGGTTATCCATTATATTGATATTCTTTCCGATGATCCCCATCGTCCTGTCTACGATTTCTTGAGCCAGCTCTTTGTTTAATAACTCCATCTCAAAATCCCTGCCTTGCAAAAATTATACTGCCTTTTATTATGGCTGATATCTTGCCGAAACAAAAGTAAAGCGTGAGAACCTAAGTCCTCACGCCCATATTATTTCGTTAAAGCATGCTCTACCTTAATGCATCTGTCCATGATCACGGTATACCCTTTTTCTCTTAGGAAGTTATAGGCCTCCACGTCTTCAAGACCTAGCTGCGCCCAGTAAACATCCGCATCGATTTCGGCGAACTCTTCTGCAACCTCCATCAAATACTCTGACCGGCGGAACACATTGACAATATCCACGTGTCCTTCGATTTCTTTAAGCGTTTTAACAGCTTTAACTCCAAGAACCTCATCAACAGTAGGATTGACAGGGATGATTTCATAGCCTGCTGCCTGCATTGCCTGTGACACCATATAGGAAGTCCGCTGTGGATTATCGCTCAATCCAACAACTGCAATCCTTTTTGCCTTCTTAAGGATTTGGCCTATTTCTTCGCGGCTTGGATTTTTAATTGCCATATTATATCACTCCTAAGGAATTAATTTGATCCTAACCTTTATTTTATCGTACTATTCTTCAGTCTCAAATCAACTTGCCTTATCAATTCTCTTTTCCTGGTGTAGTGTGAACTGGTCCACGGCTACAGCAATCAGCGTGCCAAGAATTAAACCATTATTAAGGATTGAAACCAGGACAGGCGGGATATTGCGAAAAGCCTCGCCCGGAATGAACATTGCCCCTACACCGGCCAGAAGGGAGGTCCCAATAACGACCCGAATCCTTTTTTTATCGTTCTCACGATCAAATTCCGAGAATGCGATCCCGGCCATATTTACAAATATAACGAAAGTAACGGAGTAACCTACAGGTGCAGGGAGTGCCGCAAACAAGGACATTACATGTGGCAGCATGCTTGCAAGGACGATCAACAATGAACTTATGATAAAAGGCAGGATCCTTGTAATACCAGTAGTAGAAATAAATCCTGCTGCCCCAGAGATTGGAACAGACCCAATCGCCGAGAACACTCCTCCAAGCAGCTGATTGATTCCGGCTGTAAAACCGCTGGCACGATAGCGGAAATCATTAATGTCTGACCCCATATCTTTTAAAACTTGTCCGGTAACCCTTATGCTAGCTAACATATTGGTGATCAACAGGAACGTTATAAAAATAGAAGTTACAATTAAACCGGAATCGAAAACAGGCCTGCCGAATGCGAAAACTTCCGGAAGTGCGATCGTTGCTCCAGTGTATCGTTCGTATGCATTTCCTAGGTCAAAAATTTCAAAAAGCGCCCATCCAGCGCCCAAGCTGATCAAAATGGCATATTGGCTGATCCACTTAATATGATGCCTTGTCAGATAGAATGTGATCCCAACCAGAGTAAAGCTGAAGAACGCAATCTGAAGACTGACTTCGCTTTGTCCTCCGCCAAGACCTGCCATTCCATTCAGGAAGGATCCGCTGAGCTGCATGACAAGCAATAGTAAGTATATTCCGCTGACTACAGGTGTGAATAACACAGCCAGTCTATCGATAAGTTTAAATAAACTTAATAGGAAGAATACAATACCGCTGATAATCATGGCTCCTTCTAAAGCCTGCAGCGTTTCCATGCTGGAGGCAAACAGTGTCGTGCTCAATCCTGCATATATAGTAAAAACACCCCACCATAGTCCGGCAGGCCCCTCATTAATTGGCATACGATGCCCGAACAAGGCCTGCAGCAGACTTGAAATGCCCAAAACAAACATTGTCCTTTGAACAAGTCCTGTCGTCTCTAAATCATTCAATTGAAATAAATCAGCTATCGCAATCGGTGCAACGATTGAACCAGCAATGATAAACGCCATCCACTGTATGGCTGATAATAATGTTTTCATATGATTCCCCATCTTCTTAGCATAATAGTAAATAGTGCAATTATATGAATTCTAATACAAACAATGAATCATTTTCATTCATCTTTAATAATATCGTCTATAAGGATAATGTAAATGAGAATGATTTTTTAAACCATTAAAAAGGACATCCACGCAGGATGCCCTTTATGTTAATAGCTTGTAAACCATAGTATTCTTTGAATCCAATAGATTATATATTTAAATGGCGTCATCTTATCCTTATTTTCTTCATAATCCAGTGTATATTTCACCCGATCGTCATTCCAGATTCTATTGAAATAATGATCAACATCTTTGATGACTTGAGTATCAGAGCCCGCCGCTATCTTGATGTTGGTTTCAAGGTTTAAATCATCGAGATTCCGTCGTGTAAAGTTGGCGGACCCTCCGAGTATCACACTGTTATTTCCACGGTCAAAAAAAATCATTTTGGTATGATATTGCTCCTGGCCAGCATTGTACCATTTAATCTTGATATTATCGCTGCCAAATTTCATTATTTCTTCTGATACCGGAATGTTGGGCAAACCTGATTTCTGGTTGCCAAATGCATTGGTATTAGGATCAAGTATAATATTGATTTTCGCTCCCCGATCTGCGGCCTTGTCAATCTCGTCGATGACCTTCCTTTCGGCAAGGTAGAACATGCCTATCCAAATATGATCGCCTTTCCCCGTATTTTTCAACTCGTTCAGGAGATGCTTGAGGATTTTCCCTTCCGTTAAAATCTGGACCTTAATATCCCCTTTTTCTTTTACAGGTTTGTATTCAGGGAGGTCGCCGCCTCCTGAGAAGTCAATTACTGCCTGCTCAGACTCCAAAATGTCTCCTATGATATTTCCGCTCGTTTCAAAGGCGATATTGGAGTGGAAGCCGCTTGCATCATGCGGGTTCGCAGATGCCACGATCGCTGTCTTTTCAGTGACGAACACCTTCCTGTGATTAGCTTTCAGGTTCAGCAGTTCAAGATAGGAGCGGAGCGTTACGTCAGGTGCATTCTTTGCCATCGGGTTTGGAATCCAGCCTTCCCCCGATTGTCCAAACCACTGGAGAAACACACGCCAAAAAGCCGTATATAATGGATTGGAATCCCGTAAAGGATCCAGATTGGTGAAAATAACCTTTATGTCATTTTCCCGAAGTTCCTTTAAAATACCGGATTTATGGGATCCATAGGTCAAATTAATTTCATCGGTTATGAACACAATCTTAAGGTCTTTATGCTTTTTCTTCTGGGCTATAAGTTTATCTCCAATAGATTCGCTTATCTCCGGATAGCCCATGTCCTCCTTGTAATAGCCATTGAATAAAAACATATCCAGGACAATGAACTCTTCCGCTTCTTCAATCCTTTTAATAATCGTATCGAATATTTCATGCTCGTACTTTTTTTCCCCATCCATCCCCTTGTAGGTTAGATCAGATAAAAAGCGGACATCCTTGACGTGGTGGACTTTCCCTTCATAGGATAAACCTTCAGGCAGGTCCTTATTTGTTTGGTAGACAGCCGTAGTGATAAGAATTATTGCAAGGATCATAAATAACAATAAGGGTTTTCTTTTAAATACATTTTTCCCGATCCTCATTTAGAAGGGCTCCTTAATATCATAGATATACTTACTTATTCACTTATTCAGCTAGTTATAAACTTAGCCAGCAAGAACTTCAGCCATTAATGAACAAAACAGTTTTTGTTCAAGATTTGCATGGAGTTTTTAAGAGAACATGGTAAAATAAAAGAACCTTAAAATCTTAAAAGGAGAAAATTTCATGGCATTAAACGCAATCATCATTATTCTAGCTTACTTGCTGGGATCAATACCCTCTGGTCTCATTATCGGAAAAGTGTTTTATGGCAAAGACATCCGTGAACATGGGAGCGGGAATTTAGGCGGTACAAATACATTCCGGACGCTGGGAGTGAAAGCTGGTTTAGTCGTAAGTATAGCAGATGTCTTGAAAGGGACTCTTGCAGCTAGTCTGCCTTTGCTGCTGAATGCTGATCTCCATATGCTTTTGGTAGGGGTCTTTGCTGTAATCGGCCATATGTACCCTGTTTTCGCTGGATTCCGTGGAGGTAAAGCGGTCGCTACTTCCGGTGGGGTTTTACTGGCATATATACCGGTACTGTTCTTATTCATGCTCATTATTTTTTTCATCAGCTTGTACATAACAAAGTATGTTTCCCTATCATCGATTCTAACCGGTATAGCCGCATTCATTTATTCGCTGTTTACCCAGGATCTCCCTTTGATCATAGTTGTCGCTGTCCTGGCCAGCTTTGTCATTTACAGGCATCGTGCTAATCTCGAGAGAATTCGCAATAAAACTGAGCCGAAAATCAAGTGGCTTTAAAACTTTAGGGAATAAAAATACAGGCCGGCAAACCCATTTAATTTGGTTTGCCGGCTTTTTATTTTCGGACGATTCCAAAGGCCTTCAATGCCTGTCCAAGATTGTTATACATTTTTACATTCTCAAAATTGATGCCAAGAGTAACCACTGAATGAGCCAGTTCTGGCCTCATTCCTGTCAGGTTCACGTCAACTCCTGTCAGTTTAAGACTGTCAATAATTTTAAATAGTTCCTGAGCAACCATCGTATCTACTATGAATACGCCGGACAGGTCTATTATCAGGCAATCTACTTCGTTATCCTTTGTTTCTTTAAGCGTGTGTTCCATCAGGATCCTTGCTCTGTGTGTATCTATATCACCAATGATTGGCAGGACGGCCACCCCGTCAACAATAGAAATAACAGGAGTGCTCAGCTCATCAATGACCTCCTGCTGTGCCCGAAGCCGCTTATTGGCCTGTCCAGTATATGAATTTGTGAAAATGAGAATCAGACCGTCAATGAACTCATTTATAAGATTACCCACCCTCAAGCTTTCTCCTGCATTAAGAGTTTTATTTTTATCAGCCATTTCCGAGAGTTCCTCCCATAATGCACTGCGAATACTATTAAAATGCTGAATGGATTGACTGAGAGAGAGTCCCAAGCGCACTTTTTCTTCACTCAGCCATTTCCCCCAAACCTTGATCTTTTCGTCGTCTGATTCCCCGATTAAATGACTTTCAAGCAAATGGATTAATTCCCTTAGTTGTTCTTTATATAAATTAAGTTTGGTTTGGCTGGTTAATTTAATGAATGCTTCAGGCTGATAATCATCGATTGAATCCAATATATTGATCAGAATTTTTTCTTCTCTGTCAATTAGAAATTCTTTAAATAACTGAATCGCTTTATCCATCTCATAACTCCTTTTGAACAGTAAGTTCTGTATAAAATATTTTTTGTTCTTTATAAAAAATATAGCGGTTTTGCTGGTATAATTTAAATGATTATGTCATATACATTCGAAAGAAATCGAATTAAAGGCTCCCTAATTTAAAGGATGTGAATTCCTGATGAAATTACCCGAAACTATTATGCTTCAAACTAATCAAGTTCACACTACACCGGAAAAAGAAGTGAACGAAACCAAAGCATTTGCATGCTCTAAACCTTTTCATTTCAGCATAGAAATTGATGCCCAACAGTCACGATCCCAAGCTTGCCCAACAAGCAAAAAATCTTTCTTGCTTAATAAACTCGCTATATCGAAGGATGATTTGATAATGAATGATTTAGATCGAAAAAAAGCAGACCTCGAATGCAAAAGTTTAAAACTTGAACAGGAAATTGTTGAAAAAGAGCAGACTTTAATGATCCTGCAAAAGGCCATCCAAACTGCCACAGGAGAATATCAAGCTGTTTCTGCAAGCCATTTGGCAGCCGGGTTAGCTCATGAAATAAGAAACCCGCTAACAACGCTTAAGGGATTTATCCAGTTGCTGAAGCCGGAACTTCAGGCTGTTGGCAAGCAGGAGTTCGCAGACGTAGCTCTTGATGAAATTAACCGTGCAAACAGCTTACTTACTGATTTTCTTTCTGTTTTAAAACCTGGCTCTTCTGAGAAAGAGAAGCTGTCTATAAACGAGTTGGCATCAAGTATGATCCAGTTGTTTTCAAGCGAGGCGATTTTAAAAGATATCGAGATCAGCGGTGAATTTCCTGGACAAGATTTGTATGTATTGGCAGATAAAAATGCACTTAAGCAGGTTCTGGTCAATTTGTTGAAAAATGCAATCGAGGCTGTTGAAGGAAATCATAATGCAAGGGGTTCTATAAAAATAGTTGTAAGTAAAGATAGAGATTTAGTTGCGGTGAGTGTGATCGATAACGGCAGCGGAATTGATGAATATTCCCTAAAGAAGATTTTCTCTCCATTTTACACTACTAAAACAGGTGGAACAGGGATGGGATTGGCAGTCAGCAAGCAAATAATCGAAAATCATGGTGGCAAATTGAGTGTTACTACTCAACCCTTTCAAACGATATTCAAAATTTCGCTTCCTGCCGTTTAATTTGCCGGACATTGTATTATTCGAAAAATTGTCATATTGAAAATCGTTCATCTCTTCCTTTGACTGGTAAAATGTAGGTAAGAACAAGAGAAAGAAGGCGGATTGTAATGGAAGAAGTTATTAAGCAGGCTGAAAGTTTTGTGTTTACAACCACAACCGCTGATGTCACGTCGCCCGATGATTTTATTGTAGAATTTCTTACTGAAAATCCTGCCAACGACAAAAATGAACCTTCTGCGATCAAGATAAAGAACATGGATGAACTGCTGGATTTCATGGAGAAAATGGAATGGTAATCTGATTCACTAAAGCTAATAACTGAGTTATAGATTTCCTAATTTGAAAATAGACTAGAAATCCTCCTTACAAAATTAGTTATAAGAAAAATGCGATTCCCGAAAGAACCGCATTTTTTTTCATTATTGCTTACACTTTTAGCAGTTTGAACTTTCCCGTGCCAAAAACATCTTTTACATAATCCAGTTTTGTATCGGTCAAATAAACTGAATCACCTTCATGAATCAGGATAGAAACCTCTTCAAATGTAAAAATCTGATCATTTTTTAATGGCTGCTCTTCCAGAGCGACCCGAAGCTGAGGTCCTCCTCAGCCGATTCCCATCGTCAGTCGGACGTATAGCTTTTCCCCATCCTTGCTCTCTTTGCGTATTGCCTGGTGCAATATTTTAGATGCACTTTCTGTTATTTTGAACAAGTCCTCTCCCCCTTCCTTAGTCACTTTCTGCCATACCCTTTTTTTAAAAAGATTATCGAATTTTGACAAAATAGTGAATATCATACTGAAATTTATACATTTAACACCATTCTTATAATATATTATCCTTAGAGGCGAAAAAATAAAAATGCCTCATTCTAATCTGGGGAGATTAACATGAGAAAAAAGAAGAAAAAACCTTATGGACTGGTCATGTTTGCTGGCTTAGGTGTTTTGGCATCTGTATTAACATTCCAGATGTACCATGAAGCCGAGGCAAAGGCACCAAGTATTAAAATGAAATCTCAAAAATCCCATCTAGAAAGAAGCTTTGATGTTAGCGGCAAGAGTTTTGTAGAAACAGTAAAGATTGGAGCAATCGGTGACATCCTGATCCACGATACAGTTTATGAAGATGCCTTTGTGAATCCGGGGTATGATTTCAAACCAATGCTCAGTAATGTCAAAGAATACTTAATAGAACCTGATCTTTTGCTGGCGAATCAGGAAACACTTCTTGGCGGTGATGAAATTGGCTTATCAAGCTACCCTAGTTTCAATAGCCCGGTTGAAGTTGGAGAGGCATTGATCGATGCAGGGGTGGATATTGTATCGAATGCAAATAATCATTCCCTTGATAAATCTGAAAAGGGTGTTCTTGCATCCATAAAGAATATGGAAGCGACCGGTCTTCCTTATGTTGGTTCGTATAAAGACGATGCAGACAAGCAAGAATTACGGATCCTAAATAAAAATGGGATAAATGTTTCTTATTTGTCTTACACCTATGGAACAAATGGCATCCCAGTCCCTTTTGGAAAGGATCACCTCGTGAACCTAATTGACAGAGAAACAATGAAAGCTGAGATTCACCGCGCCCGAACAGAATCAGACATTGTCGTTATGAGCATTCACTGGGGTAATGAATACCAGCGTTTCCCTACCACTGATCAAAAAGAGCTTGCCCAGTTTCTCATCAATGAAGGTGTTGACATCATCTTTGGTCATCATCCCCATGTTCTTCAACCTATGGAATGGCTGATGGCAACGGACGGCAGAAAGGCATTGGTCGTCTACTCTCTGGGAAATTTCCTGTCAGGTCAAATGTGGGATTATAAAGATATCGGCGGTCTTGCTACTGTCGAAATAACAAAAACCCTCACACCGGATGGCAAAAAAGTCGTATTGCATAACCCTGAATTCCTTCCAACCTTTGTTTCGAGCAGCAGGCAAAGTAATTATCGGGTTGTTCCGTTGCAACAAGCCGGTCAATACGGTCTTGCTGGAGCTGAAAATAAATACAATGAGATCATGCATCATATGACTCATTTAATAAAAGAATAAATGTGAGAGAGCCCGGTCCATGAAGACCGGGCATTGCTTATGTTATAATCGTTCTATCTGGTATGAAAGGAGAACAATATGAAAATTACAATTAATGATGATGCAGCAGCATGGTATGAAAATGAAATGGACCTTTCATCCGGAAGCTATTTGCGATTTTTTGTCCGGTACGGCGGTTTCAGTTCAATCCAGAAAGGTTTTTCATTAGGTGTCTCCAAAGAAGAACCGGATCACATTGGCGTAAAAGCAGAAAAAAATGGCATCACCTATTATATTGAAGAAAAAGATATTTGGTATTTTGATGGCCATGATATGATCGTGGAACTCCACCCAGTTGGCCAAGAACCTGACTTCAAATTCGAAAAGGAATAAGGCAGACGCGAAAGCGCCTGCCTTATTTTTCACCTTTTATGAGAGGGCTCTCAATACCCTCCTGTTTTAAAATTTCAGCCTGCTTCGTTCCTAAAAGATCGAAATGAGGGTAATTGTTATTCCTTTTGTCAATCCACTCTGGCCGCAAACCATACTTTCTCCCCCACTCAGCTAACCTTTCAAGATCCCTGCATCCTACCTTCGTAACCGTTGAACAGTCCGGGTAGCGTTCATCAATCCAGTAATGGGTCAGGAAGGCGAGCTCTCCTCTATCTACTTTATCCTTCCATTCCTTAAGCTCGTGGCGTTTTATCCCGAAAGCCAATCAGACCTGCTCCTTTACATCTTCAGGCTTTTTCATGGCCTGTAAATAAGCTTCATGCCAGTCGGGATAGCTCCTTTTTAGCGAAATCGGCCGGAAGCTATCTTTTTTAACACAGACATGTTTTGAACTGCCGGTCAATGCCAGCTCCCCTTCTCCATTGAAGATTTCATATTTATAGACAGACCGGATCCCATCATACTCCTCCACCCATGTCTTAATTGTTGCTGTATCTCCATATCGCAATGGTTTTTTATAGGAAGCCTGTATATCAAGTACAGGTGAAATGATTCCATCCTTCTCCATCTCTGCATAATTGAAGCCAAGCTCTTTGATCAATTGTGTTCTGCCCAGCTCCATCCACACCAGATAATTAGCGTGATACACGACCCCCATCTGGTCTGTTTCCGCGTATCGAACCTCAATCTCCCTTGTAGAAATTATCATTGATATTCCCCTTTATTTTCAAGGATTTTTATCCTTTAAGTTTTTTTAAAGCTCTTTCAAAATCCTGTTTTTCCAGGTATAAAACATCCTCATCCAAATCCTCAAAATGATTGTGGTCAATCAATCGATATGCCTGAGATTGAATCGCTTCATCCACTAAGTTTGTGGCGAATCGCCCATTCCCTTTTATTTCTGTTTCTGAAAGTTGCTCAGTCAGAAACGCTTCAACTTCGGTACCCATTCTGTATTGATACTTGCCAGCGTAGTTTCTGATGATGAGCAGTAAATCACCCACACTATAGTCAGGAAAGTGGAAAAACTTCTTGAACCGTGACCTTAAGCCAGGATTACTTTCCAGCAGCATATCCATTTCAGCAGGATAGCCAGCAAGAATCACGACGAGATTTTCATTATGTTTTGTCATTTCATCGACAAGAGTATCAATAACTTCCTTGCCAAAATCACCCGAGCTTTGGCCAAGAAGAGAGTATGCCTCATCAATAAATAATACCCCTCCGAGCGCCTCACGGATTTTTTTCTTTGTTTTGATGGCTGTCTGTCCAACGTAACCAGCGACAAAATCCGCCCGGCTGCTGACGATGAGGTGCCCCCTCTTCAACATGCCGCATTCCTTCAAAAGTTCTGCGTAAATCTTGGCTACAGTCGTTTTTCCTGTTCCAGGATTACCGGTGAATACAGAATGGAGCTGGATCGGCACAGCAGGCAATCCTTTTTCCTTTCGCAGCTGCTGCATCCTCACGAATGAGGTCAGGGAGGTAACCTCTGCTTTTACAGTGTCCAATCCTACGAGTGCATTCAGTCTGTCGAGCGGTTTTTCAGTTGAAGTATTTACTGTAGATTCAAAATCCTCTTTTTCCAATAAAGTATAGGTCGAAAAGTCATGTTCTTCACTTTGCCTTGATCCCTTTTTAAAAATCGCTTCCAACACAAGGTTTCGTACCGTCCTGGCATTACCAAAGGTATCATCGACTCTTTCCTTTTCGATTCGATCCGTTAGTTCAAGCTTTGCTGCTTCTGTCATGGCATAATCGTTATCCTGTGCAGCTTGCTCAGCGATTTGTAATAGCTCACTATTCGAATAATCAGGTAGATGAATTAAATTTGATTGCGGGAACCGGGATCTTAACCCTGGATTCGCATCAAGAAATTGTCTCATCTCCTCTGGGTACCCAGCAAGAATCACGGCGAATTGACCGCCATATTCTTTCCCGGTCATTAAGGAAACGAGAGTATCAATAGCAGTTTGGCCATAATCATTTCCAGTCTGACCTTCCCGCTTAAGACTGTAAGCCTCATCAATAAATAGCACGCCACCGAGGGCTTGCTCGACGACCTTCCTGACATTTTCTTCTGTTTGTCCAACATAAGCACCTACAAGCTGGGAACGGTCCGCCTCAATTATTTCTTCTCGCGGCAGTACTCCCAGCTGGTGATATATTTTGGCGAGCAATCGTGCTAATGAAGTTTTCCCTGTTCCTGGATTTCCGGTCAGGACCATATTCAAGCTTTGATCATCTTTCGTTTGCAGACCAAGCTCTTTCCGCTTTTGCTGATATTTCAAGAACCGGTAAAAATCATTCACTCTCTCCTTGACCGATTCAAGTCCTATCATTTTGTTAAGTTCGGCCAAAGGGTCTATTTCAGATAGTTTATCGCTTTCCGATTCCTCAGCAAATTCTTCTCCCCAGTTCAGCTTGATTCCTTCCAGGGTTTGAAGTCTTTTCTGCATTTCTTCATAATGGACAGCTGTGTGAAACACTCCGGTAACAGACTCTTCATATAACTCTGTTGCTTTCAGGAGGGCTGCAGTCTCTTCTACAGCCTTCTCCAGCAAATTGGTCAGCCTTTTGAATTTAGCCCCAGCTTCAGAGCCTGCATCAAGCTGCTGGGCTTGAAGGTCATCCAGCTCTTCTTCAGCATGTGACAGGAATTGCTGTGAAATATTTATGTACTGCTCTGCTGTTTTCTTTTTTAATGCCCGATTATCAGTTTCCCTGATCCGAGGATAAACAAGCTGGTCAAATAGATTCGCTTTATTTTTCCATTGATTTCTCGCAAGCAGGGATTTTGCCTTCTTGTTTGCTGTATCGTTTTCAAGCGCAGTCCTTAACCATTCAAGGACAAGAGAATCATATCCGTTTCGCTGGGCTCTCGATTGTGCCGCCAGAGTCAGGGTTTGAGACAGTTGCTTATGGTCTTCCGTTTTTGACAGTTTCCTGATTGCGGTGATCAAACTGGCTTCATCCTGAATGAAACCTTTTGTATTTATCTCCTCTTCCCACAGCTTAATCTGTTCAGCCATAGGAATTTGTTTTTTTTGTCGTTCCATCTAAATCACTTCTTTATCTAAAGAGTTTTCGTAGTTTTAGTTTACATTCCGTATATTATCACATTTTTAAACAAACGGAAAAAGACCCGCCTGTTGACGGGTCCTTTAAATTTACTGCTGGTTATGCGCTTCATCCTTGATTTCTGCCCTGAAGGCATCAATACTTTCTCTGCGGCGCTCATTCTTTGCCTTGATTCTTTGCTGGTCTTCAGGACTAGAGTTGACCATTGCAGCTTCCGCATCTTCCATGTTTTCAATCGTATGATGGATCATAGACTGCAGCTTTTCTACATTATCGCTTCGATCATCTGGCTTTGGTGTATGGTTTGCCATGGTATTGTACCTCCTTCTAAAAAGTACATCAATAGTATGCAACCCGTCCTATCAATTATTAGCGGAAAACAGTGGATATCTTTTGTTGGGCAAAAAATAAAGGCCCGCCAAGTTATTGGCAGGCATATTCACTCGGTTATTCACCTTTGGTTTGCATTACCTGGGCATGTTCACCCGATTTATCATTCATTTTCTTCCCTTTATTGCCACTGAAACCACGCGGCTGTGTGCCGAGGTGGCTTGGAACATAATGCTTGCTGTCCCTTTTAGGATTGCTCATGTATATCCCTCCTCTAGAATAAGTTTCTCCTAAAGAAGAGGTATTCATAAATGGTAATGTATGATATTTACTCAGCTTTGCCCAAGTGTTTTTGCTCTAATTTAGCCTCGATCTTCTCGAGTGCATCACGGTCATTCAGAAGTTGGCGTTTATTTTCCATAACAAGCTCTTGAAAAGAACGCTTTCTAGGTTTTCTCATCGTGTTCACCATCCTTTGTCATCATTGTAACAGTTATTATGTCCGGAAACGGTTGCAATTATTACAACTTTTTGAAAATTTAATCGTATTTTATTCTTACCCGCTAATTTCGTGTATTCTCCATGCAATTTTTACCATAAAAAAACACCAGTAGCTTGTACTGGTGTTACTTCGTGAGTTCCTGCATTTGATCGTATGTCATCGAGCCGATGTGCTTTTTTAAAATCAAACCCTGCTCATCGATAATGAATGTTGTGGGAATAGAAATTATCGAGTATGTTTGCTGTGTGGATCCCTCTTGATCAAGCAGTATAGGGAAGGTTAAATTATTTCCCTTCACAAATGATTTTACATTGTTCTGAGGATCCAGATTGACGGCCAGTATTTCAACATCCTTCGACTTTTCATTGTAAAATCGCTCCATCGCCGGCATTTCTTCTTTACAAGGCGGACACCAAGTGGCCCAAAAGTTCAGCATCACCTTTTTGCCTCTGTAGTCTTTCAAACTAACCTCGTCACCGGCAAGGTTTTTCAATTTGAAATCAGGAGCTACCATCCCCGCATCAATTCCTGTTGTTGCTTTTGACGCTTCAATTGCTTGTGGTTCCTCGATTTTATAAAATTGCTGGAAAATGGCAAATAAAACCAGTCCAGCAAGAATACCAGCCACGATCGCTTTTTTGACCATGGGAAAACCCCCTTCGGTTAATTTACAAGTAGGATATCCCAAGTATACAAAGATAATGAAAGTGGAAAAGTGAGAAAATTTGAGGATTGTGTGAATTTTAATGTAGAATACTTAGTATTTTCAGGACTGATAAGTGGTATGTACAAGCTTAGACTTTGTACCTCAGGAACAGCTTTGTCGAACTTGGTAAATCTACGGACAAAATATATCAGCACTCGCTCTGTTTTGTCCGAACCTAGGGCACCTTCGAAAAATCAACCGACACACATACAGTTGTCTTAGAACTCCATCTTAATCCAAACATCTCAAACCCAGCCAACATCATTAAAAATGCCAGGGAGTGCATCATCCCTGGCATATACCATGCTTATTGTTCAAACAAACGCGGCAGTTCTTCGCTGTAGTTTCCTTGCATGATTCCTTTTTCTGTAATGATTGCGGTTATTAAGTGATGTGGTGTTACATCAAATGCCGGGTTGAAAACCTTGACGCCTTCAGGTGCTGTCGATTTCCCAAAACCAGCAGTGATTTCCTCTGCTGCACGTTCCTCGATAGGTATTTCATCCCCTGTTTTTGTTTCAAGATCAATTGTCGATAGAGGCGCAGCGACATAGAAAGGGATATTATGGGCTTTCGCGAGCAACGCGACTCCATATGTACCAATTTTATTTGCAACGTCTCCGTTAGCTGCTACGCGGTCGCAACCCACGATGACTGCCTGGACCTTTCCCTGTTGCATGACCATGGCGGCCATACTGTCAGTGATCAGGGTTACATCGATTCCAGCCTGCATTAATTCCCACGCTGTCAGACGCGCCCCCTGGAGCAACGGACGGGTTTCATCCGCGTACACCTTTATATCCATTCCGTGTTCTTTAGCCAAATAGATTGGAGCAAGCGCTGTTCCATATCTTGCTGTGGCAATGCCGCCAGCGTTGCAATGAGTTAACAAAGTCATGCCGTCTTTAAATAAAGTTAAAGCATTCTCGCCGATGGAATTGCAGACATTTTCATCCTCCTGGCGAATCAGATGGGCTTCCTGTTCCAATAGCCTTTTTATTTCAGCTACAGGCTTAGAGCTTGATTGCTTAGCACATGTATCCATCCTCTTCAATGCCCAGAATAAATTGACCGCAGTTGGCCGAGATGTGGCAAGATAATCTGCTTTCTCTTTAAAAAACTCATAAAATGCGTCATAGTCACTTTCAGGAGCATCCTTGATGCCAAGGGCAAGGCCGTAAGCAGCCGCAATGCCAATTGCTGGAGCACCTCTTACTTTTAGCTGTTTAATCGCATCCCATACATCTTCAATATTATCGATTTCAAGGAATTCTGTTGCCTGGGGAAGTTTTGTTTGGTCTAATATATATAGTTTTTCACCATCATATTTGACGGATTGTAAAAATGATTCTTCCATGGTTATCCTCCTTCTGGCTTTTAAGACAATTCTGAACTAAATATCATTTTATCAATTATAGGCCCCATAGCAAGTGAAAATTATATATAAAGAAATTTTTTTCGCTTCACCGTAGTACCGGCACATTTAAAAAGCAGCGCCAATTGACGCTGCATTCACTGTTTACCGGTAATATAATATGGTGGAACTCTTAACCATCCTTTTTCCTGCATAAGCGATTTAAATGTCAAAGAAAAGGTGATTTTCATCGTATGGTATTTTGCAAATAAGTAACCAACATCCGACCTGACAGATTCAGTAATGCCCCTTGTTGCAGAAGTGATCCCTACTACAAGATTATAAGCAATCAGATTGGCAATTTCCTCATCATTCATCCTTGCCCCTTCAGGAAGTGCCTGGTATTCACCAACTATCTTTTCCGCTCCTACATCAGGCAGGGGGATTCCTTCGTCTTTGAAAAACTGTGTTAATTCCTTGATCATTGGTCTGTGTACATTCTCGATGATATCCATGATTTTTTCTTTGAGTTCAGGATCTTGTGCTAAATTGTATGCATGCTGGTCATAGCGGAGAGTTTGTTCGGTCCCATGAAGATAAAACCATAGGTTCATTACTTCACCGACATGCAACGGCTTTTTTTCACCGTCCATAAAAGGGCCAAATGCATCCTTCAATACCTCAAGTAGATTCAAAGCATGGCACCTTCCTTTCTGCAAATGAATTTGCAGTTATTATTGGAAGAATAAAATCTTTTTATTCATGACCTTTTTCGGTTATTCCCAGCCTTTGTTTTATCAAATCGATAAAATTTCTTGCCGGCCTGGAGAGGTGATGTTGTTTTAACCAGATCAGGCCTACAGAGGAAACCAACTCAGCATCTGAAATCTTTCGGGCAAAAAGATTCGAATATCCATATGATTGAAAAACAGACTCAGGAACTATGGTTGACCCAATACCTGAGTATACCAATTGCATCAGTACATTCATATCCGAGCATTCACAAATGACCTGAAGCGGCAGCTGCACTTTTGTAAAGGCGTCGTGGATTATATTAAAGCTGCCCAGTCCCTCAGTAGAAGGAAGGATTAGTGGATAGTCGCTAATTTCTTTTATAGAGATCTTTTCTTGTCCATTTTGCCTGCAAACGAAAACGAATGATTCATTATATAAATGAAGGTAGTTTAGATCTTGATTTGCCAATGGAAGCCTGACCAGCCCCAGTTCAATTGTTCGGTTTTTTACAAGCTCAGCCAAGTAAGCAGAATCATTTTGTACAATCCGCAAATAGACTAGCGGAAAGGATGAGTGAAATGCTTCCAGCCAATCTGGAAATTCCGGCACAGAAAGAGTGTTGATCCCAACTGATAAATTCCCCTTCCTCCCTTCATCCGTTTCTTGAAGTTCATTTTTCACTTCCTCAAAGGCATGGACAATGTTTAGTGCATGTCTATATAGCAGCTGACCCTTATCAGTCAATTCAAGTTTTTTTCCATGCCGCTCAACCAGCAGCACTCCCAGTTCTTCTTCCATTTGTTTTAACTGAAGGCTTAGCGGCGGCTGTGACATATGAAGTCTATGTGCTGCAGCTGTTATATTCCTTTCTTCGGCGATCGCGATGAAATAACGCATTTGTCTAATATCCATAAAAACCCCTTCTATTTAAAAAAGATATGATTTTAATATAAATTATATATTTTAAATATAACTCAAGTCTATGGTACGATATTTTCATTCGTTTCAAAACGGAAAAATTTATCTAAAAAGAGAGAGGAGAAAAAATGGATAAATTATTTCAATTAAAGGCACATGGTACAACGCTAGGAAGAGAGTTATCTGCAGGTCTTATTTCCTATATCACTGTTGTATACATTATCATTGTCAACGCAACTATATTAGCAGCAGCAGGCATTCCGCTCGAAGCAGGAATCATTGCTACGATCCTTACCGTGTTCGCAGGCTGTTTGCTCATGGGATTCTGGAGCAACACTCCAATTCTAGTGATTCCTGGCATGGGGTTAAATGCGATGTTTACATATACAATCGTGCAATCCGGGGGTTTTACATGGCAGGAAGCTCTAGCAATGGTTTTTGTATCTGGTATCCTGTTTATGGTTCTAGCCTTCACTCCGCTGGCAAAAACCATAATCGCATCCATTCCCGACTCGTTGAAAGAGGCCATTACAGTTGGTATTGGAATACTGTTGATTTTAATTGGTTTTGATAATAGCGGGATTATTACAAGCTCTGAGCATACCCTGCTAGAAATCGGGGATCTGAGCAGTTCAACAGCACTCATCACATTGATTGGTCTAATCGTCACAGTGGTCCTTTTTATTAAAAATGTTCCCGGCAATCTATTGCTTAGCATAGTGTTTACTTCTGTACTTTCCTTCCTTTTCGGGGACTTCGGAAGTGGTGGAGTTTCGTGGGCCATGCCGGCTATTGGTGAGTACACATCTGTTTTTGGGCAACTGTCATTTGCCCAGGCAGGTAATTTTGTATTCTGGCTGACAGCCTTTTCTCTTGCAATGGTTGTCATTTTTGAAAACATCGGCTTGATCCATGGCCATACAAAAATGCTTAATCAGACTCAAAAAAGTAAGAAGGCCCTCCAGGCTAATTCAATTTCGGTTGCCACTGCAGGGATTTTCGGAACGAGCCCAACTGTATCATCTGTAGAAAGTGCTGCAGGAATAGCGGCTGGCGGCCGAACAGGATTAACGAGTATCACTACAGGTGTCCTGTTCCTGGCTTCGATCGTGCTGATTCCTGTTATTAAAGTGGTACCTGAAAGTGCTGTATCACCGGTATTGATTTTAATAGGGATATTGATGCTTCAGAATATAACGAACATCAAGCTTGATGATTTAATGGAAAGCTTCCCAGCACTTTTGATTATCGTATTAATTCCATTAACCTACAGCATAGCTGACGGCATGGCGATTGGGTTTATCCTTTACCCGCTCTTAAAGCTGCTGATGGGTAAAGGCCGGGAAATCCAGCCAGCACTTTATATGATTGCTTTGCTGTTCCTTGGCAATTTCGTACTGCAATATGCACTTTAATGCATTTAAAAGCCTCGAACTATCCCAAAACTGTTCTGTTTTTGGGGTGCATACGTCAAAAAAGGCATAGTAAATGGCGCGGAAATTTTTCCGCGCCATTTTTTATTTTATTTAAGTGAAGATTAACTTGCTCAGTCAGAATGCTTCACACTTAGTACAGTGATCGTAGCCAAGATGACCATCATTCCAAATAGTTGAATGGTGGTCAATTGATCCCCGATAATCAGCACTCCAAATAATGAAGCTGTCACCGGCTCTACCATAGCAACCATAGAAGCAGTTGTTGGAGCAGTCCTGCGAATGCCAATCAAATAAAATACAAATGAAATGCCAGCACCTACGATCCCTAATAGAAGAAACCATCCTATGTCGCTTGACGTAGCCACAGCAACTGCTTCATCTTTGTCCGCAAAAAGCAAAAGGATGAGACATAATGAAAAAAATGCAATGGTTAACGTTGTCTGCGGATTTCCGATTGACGAGGCGTTTTTGAATCCAAATATAAACAATGCATAGGATAGGCCAGCAGCTAGCCCCGCTGCCACTCCTAGAAAACTTACTGAAACCGATTGGGTGTTGTAGGCACCTGTTAGCAGGGTAATGCCTATAAGTACACCTGCAATGCACCCCCATTTAAACCAAGTTGAACGTTCTATTCGGAACAAAAAAGATATTAAGAGGACGAAGACAGGCGCCGTGTACATTAAAGTAGCAGCAACAGCAATGCTTGAAGCTTGAATACTTAGAAAATAAAATGTGAAATTACCTGCTACACCAACACCCGCGAAAAAGGACCATAAGAATAAACGTGTAGAAGAGGTCCAATTCTGCCTAAAGCGGAATAGAAGCCACGCAAAAAAACATAAAAATCCAACCGCCCCTCGGTAAAGTGAAATCACAACAGGGTCCCAGCCCTTGGTCATTAAAATATCGGCAATCCCTCCACTAATGCCCCAGAATATTGCGGCTAACATAACTAAGCCTACCCCTGCAAACTTCATCTTTTCCCCCCTTATATTGGTTTGAATTTTATACACTGTTAATAACATAAAAATAATTCCAACATTTCTCATTAAGCTTCTCTGATCAATATATGTTTTTAAAAAGGTATTAACGATAATTCCCTTGTTATCCTGGCTAAAACATGCTGACATCGTTAAAACTGGTGAATAGGGTTGTTTATGATTAGTAATTAAAAAATACATAAAAAATGGCGTGTAAAAACTGATAGTCAGTTTACACGCCATTTTTTTGTATTGAAAAGGCACCCTAAAACAGGGCAGTTTTAATTTGCTTTTTTAAGAATATACGAGGATGGGTTTGTATGGACGTTTGGAATGAACTTTGAAGCTTCCTGCAACAAATGTATTTGTGCAGCCTGTGCCTGATCGACTGTCCCCATGCCATACATCTTCAAGGACCTCTCAAGTACAAGCATCGATTCATGACCGTTTACATAGTAGAGACTTTCACCAACACGAGGGTAATAGGATTCAAGAGGTTTAATATTGGAAATGACATGATACTGTGCTTCCCCGTTTTGAGAGTACCCTGCGACCACTGCTTCAAAAGACTGTCCATCCACCATAAGCATGGGATTATTGATTGATGACTGGATGGATTCAGCCAATTCTTTGAGACTGAGTCCTTGATTAACGAGAGTTTCAGCAGCACTTGCGGCCATCATGGCATATTCCTGATCACCAGAGAAAGCTATGAAGGCTGTATTTGGTATTAATTCTTTAAACCTGATATCATCAATCACCTGATGAGTCCCCAAATCAGTTACCAATGAAATAAAATCCTCTCTTGCAACTATTGATACTAGGCCCATAGAAAACACTCCTTTTGTTCCATCATCTACCTTAAACATACAACTTTGGGAGTAAATATCAATAGGAGAAGTTGTCGATTTATCGGAAGTTTTCGCGGATTTTGTAAGAATTGAGTATTAAGAGGGGATACAAGTATAAAAGTAAAAGGAGTTTGAGGATTAATCAAACTACTGACAGATTTGTGCGTTGCCATTTATACAGGCACATCAATCTCATAAGTCATAAGGATACGGAGAAAGATGCCCTTATGTAAGTCATTCCTGCCTCATAAGGGTACCGTTCACCCAGAAAGATGCCCTTATGAAAGCCATTCCTCCTTCATAAGGGTACCGTTCACCCAGAAAGATACCCTTATGTAAGCCATTCCTCCCTCATAAGGGTACCGTTCACCCAGAAAGATACCCTTATGTAAGCCATTCCTCCCTCATAAGGGTACCGTTCACCCAGAAAAGATGCCCTTATGCAAGCACTTCCTAGTCATAAGGGTACCGTTCACGCAAAAAGATGCCCTTATGCAAGCACTTCCTAGTCATAAGGGTACCGTTCACGCAAAAAGATGCCCTTATGGCAGTCATTCCCACCACCAACTGAAAAAACTGGAATTTCCACAGGTTTTATCCCCAAACACAAAAACCCCCTGGTCCGCATAACGGCCAGGGGGTTCAGCTAAATTATTTACGCTTTTAGTTTATCACGAAGAACCATTTGCAGGATGCCGCCGTGACGGTAGTAGTCGATTTCGACTTCTGAATCGAAACGTACAAGAGCATCGAACGTCTTCTTGTTGCCGTTTTCGTCAGTTGCTGTCACAGTGATGATGTCGCGTGGGCGAACCTTTTCATCAATCTGCACATCGAATGATTCTCTTCCTGTCAGGCCAAGAGTTTCTGCGTTTTCACCAGCTTTGAATTGAAGTGGCAGAACGCCCATCAATACAAGGTTTGAACGGTGGATACGCTCGAAGCTTTCAGCGATAACAGTCTTGATTCCTAATAGGTTAGTACCTTTTGCAGCCCAGTCACGGGATGATCCCATGCCGTAATCTTTTCCTGCGATAACCATAAGGCCAGTGCCCTGCTCTTTGTACTTCATGCAAGCATCAAAGATGGACATGACTTCGTTCGTCGGCCAGTAAGTTGTGAAGCCGCCTTCTGTGCCAGGAGCGATTTGGTTCTTGATACGGATGTTTGCAAATGTTCCGCGCATCATAACTTCATGATTACCACGGCGTGAACCGTATGAGTTGAAGTCGCGAGGTTCTACACCCTTTTCACGCAAGTACTTTCCAGCTGGTGTATCTTTTCCGATTGCACCTGCAGGAGAAATATGGTCAGTTGTTACAGAATCACCGAACTTGCCGACAATACGAAGGCCGTTCAATGGAGCAACTTCCCCAGCCTCTGGAGTCAAGCCTTCAAAGAATGGAGGGTTTGCAATATAAGTTGAATCCTCATCAAAAGTGTAAAGCGGATCGCTGTTTGTTTGGATCTCGTTCCACTTTTCGTTGTCAGTGAATACAGTTTCGTACTCTCTGCGGAATAGTTCTGGAGTAACAACGCGGTGAACGACTTCGTTCACTTCTGCAGTTGATGGCCAGATATCCTTGAAGAATACATCGTTGCCATTCTTGTCTTTACCGATAGGATCGTTCTGAAGGTCGATGTCCACAGTTCCTGCAAGAGCATATGCAACAACCAATGGCGGTGATGCCAGGTAGTTAGCTTTTACAAGCGGATGGATACGTCCTTCGAAGTTACGGTTACCTGAAAGGACAGAAGTAACTAGAAGGTCGCTTTCAGCAACAGACTTTTCGATTTCCGGCTTTAATGGTCCGGAGTTACCGATACATGTTGTACATCCATAACCAACAAGGTTGAAACCAAGCGTCTCAAGGTAAGGAAGCAATTCTGAATCACGAAGGTATCCAGTAACAACCTTTGATCCTGGTGCCAATGAAGTCTTGACGAACTTAGGAACTTCCATACCAAGCTCAACAGCTTTCTTGGCAACAAGGCCTGCACCTACAAGTACGTATGGGTTAGATGTATTTGTACAGCTAGTGATCGCAGCGATGGCGATTGCACCAGTCTTCATTGTCGTTTTGTCACCATTAGCGAACTCAACAACAGCTTCTTTTTCGATTTCTTTCTTGTCTAAGCCAAATCCCTGATTTCCTGCAGGTGCAGTCAATGCTTCCTTGAAGGACTTTTGCATTGCTGAAAGCGGAATCAAGTCCTGTGGACGCTTAGGGCCGGAAAGGTTAGCTTCGATTTCTGAAAGGTTGATTTCTACAACATCAGTGTAAACCGGCTCTAATGCAGGATCGAAGAATAATCCGTTCTCCTTGCAGTATGCCTCAACCACTTTAATGTGATCCTCTGTGCGTCCAGTTAAACGCATGTAATCCAGTGCTTCTCCGTCAACTGGGAAGAAACCGCAAGTTGCGCCGTATTCTGGTGCCATGTTGGCAACAGTCGCACGGTCAGCAAGTGGAAGTGTAACAACGCCAGGTCCGAAGAACTCGACGAATTTACCAACAACGCCTTTACTGCGAAGAACCTGAGTCACTTTAAGTGCAAGGTCAGTTGCAGTAGCGCCGTTCGGCATATCCCCTACTAATTTAACACCTACTACTTCTGGAACAGGGAAGTATGAAGGCTGGCCAAGCATTCCAGCTTCTGCTTCGATACCGCCTACGCCCCATCCAAGAACACCAATACCGTTGATCATAGTAGTATGAGAGTCAGTACCTACCAATGAATCAGGGAAAGTTTCAAATTCGCCATCTGCATTTTCAACAGCATGGACAACGCTTGCAAGGTACTCAAGGTTAACCTGGTGCACGATACCTGTTGCTGGCGGAACAGCACGGTAGTTATCGAAAGCTTTCTGTGCCCAGCTCAAGAACTGGTAACGTTCAGCATTACGTTCGAATTCAAGCTCCATGTTTACATTAAGCGCGTCTGGAGTTCCGTATTTATCAACCTGTACAGAGTGGTCGATTACAAGATCAACCGGCTTCTCTGGATTGATTTTTTGCGGGTCTCCACCCATGTCAGCCATTGCTTTTCTTAGTGAAGCAAGGTCAACAACTGCAGGTACACCAGTGAAGTCCTGAAGAATGACACGTGAAGGCTTGAAAGGCACATCCACTTCTTTTACTTCGCTAGTTCCCCATTTTGCTAGATTTTCAACATGCTCTTTAGTGATTACAAAGCCATCATGCTGGCGAAGTACGGACTCAAGCAATACCTTAACAGAGTAAGGTAGTTTTGAAACATTGCCGATTCCAGCTTTTTCTAGTGCTGCCAGGCTATAGTAATGATAGCGTTTCCCGTCAACTTCAAATGAACTGCGGGCGTTAAAAACATCTTGGTTTGACATATGTTTACCCCCTTCTTCTACGTAAACATCATAAACTAAATAAAAGTAATTGTCGAAAAGTTTGAATCTTGTATCCCATCCTAACTTTTCTCACAATTTCATATTAATATAACCTTGTATATAAGTAAATAACAAGAAAGTTATTGTGGTTGATAAGTTTTTCTTATTATAAAAATTATAAACATGATTAAAACAATCCTAATGGGATTTTATCAAAGAAAAAATCCTGGCTGATTTTACAACTCTAGTATTCAAAACTATTTTACAAAAATGAAAAAGCTGGATTGGGTATGGCTAAATGGGAAAAAATATGGCAGATGGAGGTGAATTTTATGGTAAAAAGAAAAGCAAATCATGTCATTCCCGGAGCAAATGCTGCAAAAGCCCAAGGCAATGGTGCAGGTTTCAACGAGGAAATGGCTAACGAACCATTATCTGAACTGGAAAAGCAAAACAATAAGAAACGCAAGAAAAACCAATAATAAAAAGCGGAAGGCCTCCCTTCCGCTTTCCCTGCTATTCCATATTGACTTCATTTACAATGCTTCGCAAATCCTGCTGGAACCTTTCAAGCTGCGCCCGTTGATGTTCAGATGCATTTTCAAGAGCGTTTTCGATTTGCTGGAATGCTTCATTCACTTCATTTTTGAGATGCTTTAGTTGGTGTCCATAGCTTGCGCTGTCCCGGACAATTTCCGAGTACAGCCCTTGTGCGTCTTCGAATCCTTGCTGTGCCGCCTGGAAAGCTTGCTGTTTATCTTTATTATAAGGCATGTGTGATTCCTCCTGGTGTAATAAATCTATACCGTTAAATTGCTCAGTTATAAGTAATTTATTCAGTATAAATTCGCTTGAAAATCCAATCCTAAAGTCAGGAGGGATGAGCTATGAATAAAAATGATTCAAAGGATATGCGCAAAAATGCTCCGAAGGGTGATCAAGACAGCCAGCCTGCTCCATTAAGTGGATCAAAAAAGGTTAAAAACCGAAACCATACTCGTCAAAAACATAATTCTCATCACGACATGTAAAAGCTAAAAGACGCATTAACTGCTGAACAAACCAAAAAAGTAAGGTCTGCCAGTTTAAATGGCAGGCCTTACTTTCTAAATAAGTTTAAAAGCATCCAAAAGAATTCTTTCTTCCTCAACCGTGACCGTCCGCAGATCGATATTAACCTCTTCTTTTTGTATCCGCACCACGATTGCCGGTGAATGTTCCGTCCTTAGCTTTCTGGCAATATGTTCAGCGCTGACCTCCGGATGGCTAACTGAGACTAGATAGGTGGGCAGCTGGACATCGGGCATTGTCCCACCGCCGACCTGGCTGGTTCCTTCAGTCACAACCGCTTTTAGCTCACCCTCAAAAGAATTAATCTCCTGGGCAAAGCGCTTCGATCTTCCTTTAAGTTCATCTGCGGGAACAAGCAAGTCTCTTAGAGTCGGGATATTGAATAAGCCCTGCTCTCCCCTTAGATAATCCATTAAAGTACCCTCTAATGCCGCCAGTGTCATCTTATCGACTCGAACGACTCTTGCCAGCTGGTGTTTCTTTAAGTTATCGATCAGTTCTTTTTTTCCAGCGATAATACCAGCCTGTGGTCCTCCCAGCATTTTATCTCCGCTGAATGATACAATGTCGGCACCCATTTTAAGCACTTCACCGACAACAGGTTCTTCCCCGATCCCATGGCGAGTGAAATCATAAAGAACACCACTTCCAAGATCTTCGTAAAAAATAACCTGATCGTGCTTACCAGATAGTTGGGCCAATTCATTTGTTTCAACTGTTTTTGAAAATCCATATATTTTGAAATTGCTCGTATGAACCTTTAGGATCATCGCCGTATTTTCTGTAATGGCATCCTCATAGTCATATAAATGTGTTTTGTTGGTTGTCCCAACTTCTACTAAATGAGCTCCGCTTTCTTCCATAATAGAAGAAATCCGGAATGAGCCCCCAATTTCAACAAGCTGCCCGCGTGAAACAATGACTTCTTTGTTTTTGGCGAGTGCACTCATGATTAAATAAACAGCTGCTGCGTTATTATTGACGACCATCGCAGCTTCAGCGCCGGTGACTTGTTTAACAAGGGTTTCTACATGGCTGTGCCTGGATCCGCGCTCACCTTCCTTAAGCTTATACTCAAGGTTGGAATAATTCCTCGCGGTTTCTACCACATGCTCCACTGCATTCTCACTCAACCGTGCCCTTCCAAGATTCGTATGTAAAATGGTCCCTGTTGCGTTAATGACCCTTTTCAGTGTGTAGTCAAATCTTGCTTTTGCTGATGAATCAATCAATTTAAATAGCTCGTCAATAAACAGATTGGTACCAGGCTCTGGACCGCCCCATTTATCGCTGACAATTTGTTTCCTAATTTTATCTAAAACCTCTTTAATTAGGTCTGTGAAACGTTCTCCGTCTGTATCATGCTTCTTGATTAATTCAAGAAATCTGGAATCTTTCTGTAATTCATGGACAGCGGGAAGCTGCCTTAATAATTGTTTCAAAATCGATCTCCCCCACAACGGTTGTACATTCATTCATTATATCATTATTGACCATATAAAAGTTTTTTCAAAACGGTGAACTTGAATGGTATGAAAAAAGCCCGGCTAAATAGCCCGGGCATTAATTCATCGCTTCCATTTGTTTGATCATTTCGTCTGAGTCAGGAAAAACACCTGTGTCCAGTTTTGAATATATTGTCTGGCCATTTATAGTAACTTCAAAAGCTCCCTTTGAAGCCGGAATCAACTCCATCTTCTCAATTCGGCTTCGAAAATGAGTGAATAGTTCTTCCGCGAAACTCGCGGCTTTTGGTGCGTAGTTTCATTGCATGCAAAATTGGATGGTTACCTGAAAATTATCCATTATTGAATCCCCCTGTATAACTTTATATATGTATTTATTGTCATTTTAGTGTAAAGACAATGTCAGTGCAAATAATAATAGCTTAAGGATGATTTTAAAAACAAGAAAGAGTATACTTTTTGTGGAGGTGATCAGGTTGAGTGAACACGAGAAAATCCGTTTGACTTCGCTATCAACAAAGGCTGGCTGAGGATGCAAAATCAGTCCCGAGGACTTGACGCAAGTTTTGCGTCTATTGCCAGAACAGGATTATGTTCCTGAATTGCTTGTCGGACATGAGACTTCCGATGATGCAGGTGTTTATAAACTTACAGAAGATATCGCCCTGATCCAAACAATAGATTACTTCACCCCCGTAGTGGATGATCCATATATGTTTGGACAGATTGCTGCCGCCAATGCACTAAGCGATGTCTACGCAATGGGCGGGGAACCTAAGACCGTCCTTAATATAGTGGGATATCCTATCAAAAAGCTTGGTCCGGATATACTCGCTGAAATATTAAGAGGTGCCAGTGACAAAGTGAAGGAAGCTGGAGCAGTGACGATTGGCGGTCATTCAATTGATGACCAGGAACCTAAATTCGGCTTATCTGTAACTGGGCTTGCCCACCCTGGTGCTATTTGGAAAAATATCGGTGCAGAACCAGGTGATTTGCTTGTTCTCTCAAAACCAATCGGTGTTGGAATCCTGACTACAGGAATCAAGCGCAACGCAGTAACTGCTGAACAAGAGCGCGAAGTGACCAAAACAATGGCTTTACTGAACAAGTCTGCTGCAGATGCGCTGAAAGACTTCACTCCACATGCTGTAACGGACGTCACAGGTTTCGGTCTGCTTGGGCATGGCAGCGAGATTGCACGTGGCAGCAATGTCAGTTTTGAGATTTCATTATCGGATGTACCTGTTTTAGAAGGCACATATGAGTTGGCTGCAAAAGGAGTCGTGCCTGGAGGCTCGAAATCCAACCACAGATGGCTGGATGGTGATGTAGAGTATGAGGATATTTCTACAGAAGAGCAATTAGTACTCTGTGATGCGATCACTTCTGGAGGGCTCCTTGTTGCGCTTCCTGAAAACGAAGCTGGTAAGTACGTGGAAGCCCTGAAAAACAAAGGACTTGTACATGCAGCTATAGTCGGGAAAGTCATAGAAAAGAAAGATAAACTAATCTATGTAAAAAGGTGAAATCAATGAGATTTCACCTTTTCCTTTTATCTATAGCTTTGCTTTTAATTTTTCCAGCATGTCAGCAGTCATACTTGAAAGATCATACTTCGCTTTGAATCCCCACTCTTCTGCTGCAGTTGATGCATCAATGGAGTTTGGCCAGCTGTCCGCTATTGCCTGGCGTACAGGGTCGACATTATAGGATATTTCGAAACCAGGAATATGCTTCTTGATTTCCGCTGTCAATTCCTCTGGATCAAAGGTCATTGCAGTAACGTTGAAAGCATTTCTGTGAATCAGCTTTGAAGGATCAGCTTCCATCAGATCGATGATTGCTCCAAGCGCATCAGGCATATACATCATATCCATATACGTGCCTTTATCTATATACGAGCTGTATTTCCCATTTTTGATCGCTTCATAGTAAATTTCAACGGCATAATCAGTTGTGCCTCCGCCTGGCGGGGTTACATAGGATATCAACCCAGGGAATCTAACACCCCTTGTATCTACTCCGAAACGGTAGAAATAGTAATCAGCCAGCAGTTCTCCGGCAACCTTGTTGACACCATACATTGTGGTTGGACGCTGGATTGTGTCCTGAGGCGTTTTATCTTTAGGCGTATTCGGCCCGAATGCCCCAATGGAGCTAGGCGTGAAAAACTGCAAATCCAGCTCTCTTGCAATTTCAAGAGCGTTCATCAATCCGCCCATGTTAAGGTTCCAGGCAAATACCGGCTTCGTTTCAGCCGTGGCAGACAACAATGCTGCCATATGCATGATCGTGTCGACATTATATTGCTTTGCTAATTCAACCATTTTGTTTGCATCCATTACATCAAGAATCTCGAATGGACCGTTATTAGCAGCTTCAGTATCAGTTTTCCTGATATCCGTAGCAATGACATTTTCCTGTCCGTAAATATCACGTAGTTTAACAGTTAGTTCAGAACCAATCTGGCCAAGAGCGCCAGTTATTAAAATTTTCTTCATTTGTATGTATTCCTCCTGGTTACTCTGAAAAAGGAAGCCGGCTTGTTATTCAAACCGGCCTATTCAATTAAATAATTTCTAATTCCTTGCCTACTTTTTCATAAATAGAAATGGCATTGTCTAGCATTTCCTTTGTATGTGCCGCTGAAGGCATATTCCTTACGCGGCCAGTTCCACGGGGTACGGTAGGGAATACGATTGACTTAGCGTATACTCCCTCTTCGTACAGCCTTTTGCTAAACTCTTGCGTCTTGACTTCATCCCCTATGATACATGGGGTGATTGGAGTCTCGGAATGGCCAATGTCGAAACCAAGCTTTTGCAGTCCATCCTTCAGATAGTTCGCATTGTCCCATAGACGCTCGTTCAGTTCTGTACTGTCCATCAGGATTTCAATGGCTTTAATGCTGGCTGCAACATCGGCTGGAGTGAGCGAAGTCGAGAAAAGGAATGGACGGCTTCTTACTTTCAGCCAGTCGATTAAATTTTGTTTACCAGCTACATAGCCACCGACTACTCCAATAGCCTTTGATAAAGTCCCGATTTGGAAATCGACTTTATCTGAAAGGCCGAAATGCTTAACAGTTCCAGCACCTTCACCTAATACACCTGAACCATGTGCATCATCAACATATGTAATAAGGTCGAATTCTTCTGCGATTTCAACTATTTCCGGAAGTTTTGCGATGTCACCATCCATAGAGAACACGCCGTCAGTAATAACCATAATCTTATTGTATTGGCCTGAATCCTTCGCTTCTTTCGCTTTTGCGCGAAGGTCTTCCATGTCTGAGTGATTGAAGCGGATGATCTTTGCTCTGGATAAACGGCACCCATCAATGATTGATGCATGGTTCAATTCATCAGAAAGGATGGCATCATTTTTATCCATAACAGCTGAAATAGCAGCCATATTGCACATAAATCCTGATTGGTATGCAATCGCAGCTTCTGTTTTTTTGAATTTGGCCAGAATTTCCTCAAGTTCTATATGCAGCTTGAGGGTACCGTTAATTGTCCGTACTGCACCTGCTCCTACACCAAATTTGGCAATGGCTTCATCTGCAGTCTTTTTCAATCTCTCATCAGTAGCAAGTCCAAGGTAATTATTAGAGGAAAGATTGATCATCTCTTTCCCATTGATGGTTATAACTGGTCCATTAGGGCTTTCAAGCGGGTCTATTACATTATATAAACCCTTCCCTTTTAAATCCTCAAGGTTCTCATTTAAAAACTGATCCAATGTTTTACTAGACATCGTAAATCCCCTTTCTGCCGTCACATTTGGCATGTCATTATAATGGATACATCTGTCTTTTTGGAGAGGACAATTAATTTGTCTCTTTTTCCATATTTCATGTATGTTCACAAAATATACTTTATCATATTTATTTTATTTGTACATCTATGAAGGACAGAAAACGCTTTCTTTTTTCACTTGTTTATTTTCCCCTATATTTCGTCACAATGCATGATATTTTGTAAGTCTGGATTCTTATGGATTTGTACCTTCCATTAAAGAGGTAATCTCTAACTTTTTCATAATTCTTCCCTATGGAAAGCGAAGCGCCTGGAACGAAAATCAACAGCCTAGTTTAACAGTGCTTTTAAGTAAAAGCTTTCAAAAGTAGGTTTGAAAGCTTCTATTAGGGTATAGAAAAGGGAGCCAGTCTGCAGGCAAGCAGTTTGGCGGGGGCAGTGAAATTTGAGTTTTACATAATAATCACTTCCTCCTTATTTCATATAGAAATAGATACTGAATTATGGAGGCTACTTATATGAGTTACCCTTTGAATGTAACATCTGAAATTGGTGAGTTAAAATCGGTGGTCCTTCACCGGCCAGGAAAGGAAGTCGAAAACCTGACGCCCAAATACCTGGAACGTCTTCTTTTTGATGATATCCCTTATTTACCAGCAGTCCAGAGAGAACATGATTATTTCGCCGATGTATTAAGAAATCGGGGGGTTGAAGTTCTTTATTTGGAAAAATTAATGGAAGAAGCATTAAAAACCGATGAATTACAACAACAGTTCATCGATCAAGTATTGAATGAAAGCAAGAGCAATTTGAATGGCTCGAGACAAACAGTGGAAGAGTACCTTCATTCCCTTACAACTGATGAAATGATCCGAAAAGTCATGTCTGGTGTTCTTAAATCAGAAATCGAGCTAGAGAAAAAAGTTCATTTACATGAACTGCTCGATGACTACTATCCTTTCTTTCTGGATCCAATGCCAAACCTTTATTTTACACGGGACCCCGCAGCCGTGATTGGAAATGGTGTCTCTCTAAACAAGATGTGTGAAGGTGCAAGAAAAAGAGAATCGTTATTTATGGACTTTATCATGAAGCACCATCCACGGTTCTCCACTCATGAGATTCCTCATTGGTATGACCGTGATGAATATTATCCATTAGAAGGCGGAGACGAGCTGGTGCTCAGTCCTGAGGTAATTGCGATTGGGGTTAGTGCAAGGACGTCTGCACAGGCGATTGAAAAATTGGCGAAACGGATTTTTGCAAGGAACGGTACCATTAAAAAAGTAGTTGCGGTTGAAATTCCTAAATTAAGAGCTTATATGCATCTTGATACTGTATTTACAATGGTTGATCATGAGAAATTCACCATCCATCATGGAATTGAAGGCCCTAATGGAAATATGAAAATTTATATTCTCGAAAAAGGCATGGATCCTGACACTCTTAACATTTCCGAGCGCTCAAATCTGACACAAACACTAAAAGAAGTTCTTGGTCTACAGGAGCTCGTATTGATTCCATGCGGAGGCGGACATGAAATCGCAGCGGCCCGCGAGCAGTGGAACGACGGCTCCAATACTCTTGCGATTGCACCGGGTGTGGTCGTTACTTATGATCGTAATTATGTTTCGAATGACTTGTTGCGTAAAAATGGTGTGGAAGTCATTGAGATTCCTAGTTCGGAGCTATCAAGAGGACGTGGCGGCCCGCGTTGCATGAGCATGCCTATCTACCGAAAAGACTTGTAATTTAAAAAGCAGTCCTGGAATGAAGCGGGACTGCTTTGAATGTTAACTTAAAAATAAGTATAACTCTTGCACTATGATTAGTATCTAGCTCCAGCGCCTAACCCCTCGAGTCACTTGTCTAGTGTCGCCTCCTAGAAACTCCGAAACTTCAACTCCACCGGCAGAAGCAAAAAGCGCTTCTTTGTCGGAGTCTCCAGTTTCTGCGTTTCTGGGCAGTCGGCTATACTTTTCGGTTTCGGTCCGCCCAATGAAGTCAAAGAACGACTTCACTGGTCGGCCCTCCAGTGCTTTTCGGGGCTGACCAAGGCGCTTACGCTTTTATTTCTAGTTGGTCGCCAAATAGCTTTGCAGTTCTTTGATCAATTGCTCAGCTCCTTCTTTGCTTAAGACGATTCTTCCATCTGCCAGTGACATATTATCATTGCTGATTGTACCGGTTATGAGGCAAGTCAGATCTGGCTGGTATTTCTTCAGGATAATCATATCCTCATCAACAAAAATTTCAAGCGGATCACTTTCACCGATGCTCAGTTTTTTCCTAAGCTCCATCGGAATGACCACTCTGCCCAGCTGATCTGTTTTCCTCACAATTCCTGTAGCCTTCATAAAGCATCCTTCCCTTCTAAAAAAGTATGGGATGTGGATGTCAGTTCTTTGAATAAATTCTAGCCCAATACAATTATAGCAAAACAAGGCATTATTTTACATAATTAATGTGTCATTTTTAAGCAATCAGTGTTAGATCGTTACTATGATCAATATAGCTTCATCTGAGCATAAAATACCTTTGATATCGAATTAAAGAGTATTCCAACACAAAAAGGCTAAATTCTAAAATTAGAATTTAGCCCCCATTCTTATTTATGATGAAAAGGACATTTACCTTCTATTGGTTTGCTATCGTCTCCGATAAAATACATTTTCCATTCTCGATGATCTGGGTCGCCATAATGGCTTACATTAGGGTGCTTTGGCAGGTTGTCCCATTTCTCAACGCGCTCCCTCACCTTTTCCCGTGACATAATTCCGCCCTTTGACGTTCCTTCAAGTCCCTCGAAAATACGACGCGGCTGAAAACCAAGAACAAGACTATTCCCCAAGTCCCTAGTTTTCCGCTGTTTATAGGCCGGTGCATTTCCGAAAGCAAAAAATGGTTCGCCTGCAAACGAAAATGCCCATAAATGATGGTCAGGATCTTTTGGATAATCAGCATGCCATGGCTGCGTATCCTTTTCATGCAGGAACTGAAGTACATTCCAGAAGTATTCACGATAGTATTCAATTGTTTTCTCTTCCATTTCAGGTTCGACGAACACAAACAATCCATGTCTTATAAGAGGCTTGGAATCATCAAACAATGCAATGAATTCTTCAATAGCGCCGGGTAATTGTTCCCAATTGTCCCGGCTTATATAGGAATAACGGAGTTCTCCTTTTTTCTCGGCAGACATTCCAAAATAGCAAGGAAACTCCCGATTTGTGACTACATCCCGGAAATTTTTATATTCTCTTATCACCCATTCAGGGACAAGGTCTGGATTGACCATATCTTCCTTAGTAAACAAATAACTATTGGTAACTGCCATGTTTTACACCTCAATTTAGTTAGTCAGTTACCATTTACCCCTACTATCTATTCATAAACAAATTGGTTTCTGTCTTTATTTTTCACATACCTACATTATAAAAAAAATAAAAGCACGCAACCTCCGCGTGCTTTTACCTTAAATCATTGGCTGATTTCGTATACTTTTTTTCTTTTAATAAGTGGATTTCCATCCCAGAATACACGCTTTCCGCAGAGAGAATATGAAAAATCCAAACTTTAAAAAACAGCCAAATTATTCTACACCCTTGCTATGTGTTGTGGAAGAACTGTTATTCTTCAATAAAACCTTCAATCCTGATCCGATATCAGAAGCAAGAATATAATTCCTGTCGACAAACACTCCCCAAACATCACTTCTTTCAGGAACATATTGACCTACTTGAACAGGTTTCGCTGGATCTGTTATATCAACTGCATATACTCCCCCTGCATAGTGGGACAAGTACAATGTGTTACCATGGACTTTTGGGTCGTGGACTGTATTTGCGAATGTGACACCATCCTCGACGTTATCAACTAAATCAGTCTTGAACTCACTTAGCAATTTAGGATTTGTTTTATCTTTAATATCGAAAATCCTTGTGTAGCCATAGGATTGTTCATAACCTTCTTTAGTCGGGTTATAAACTTCCCTTGTCTCAATCAGAACATTTCCTCCTTTTGCAAGGGTTGCCGAGTGTGCGGATCCCTGCTGTTCGGAACCGAAATCTGTGCGTCCCAGGTATTCAGGGCTTTCTGGATTGCTGATGTCAAAAATGACTGTTCCCAAATCCCACATGGAGACATAGGCATACTTTCCAGTTTCATCTATCATCGTACTGTGATTGAATACTGGACGGGTTTTTCCGTCAGGAGAATTCCAATGGTATCCGTTAAAGTCGTCCGGAATTTCTTCAAGCATTCTTGGATCAAACTCCCATAGTTTTTGAGGGTTTGCAGGGTCGCTGACATCCACAACCTGGAAGTCCTTCTCCTCCCCATGGCTATAATAGTCTGCATAAGGGTTGGCAGCAAGCACGATTGCGCGGTTTCCCTGCATCGTTAAGTATAATTCATGTGTTCCATTTGTCTTTTTCGTAACTTCATAGAATCCAAGCTTTTTGGGTTCTGCAGGATTTGTAACGTCATAAAGCAAGAATCCGCCTTTTGAGTCAGGGTTATTACGGCTAAGCTGCTGTACGCTCACCACTGCTAGGTCTCCTTTAAACGATGGAGTGTTGACGCTTTTTACGATTACTTTTTCCTGCCAGGTTCCAGGGATATCATTATTGGCAAAAACAGCAACTTCTTCAGGGTTTGAAGGATCCTTCATATCAAACACCCTTACCCCGCCATTTCCACCATTTTTTGTGTGAGTTCCAAGATAGGCATATCCTTTATGTGCATAGACATCTGCAAAGCTGTTTTGCTTTCCGTCAGCTCTTACCGTTTCCATTTCAGGAGCGGCTGCTTCATGTAAGAATTGAAGGTTTTTGCTGCCCTCCATTACCGGGACAGAAACGTTGCTATATCCAGCCCTCTCTCCTTTTTCAATATTGACATCACCAAGTTCGTCGTGGGCAAGGACATTGAATGGGACTGAAGAGACCGTCAAGGCACCAGCTAGAATCAGACTAGATAACAACCGTTTTTTCATTTTATAAAACCTCCTTCTATGTATTGAATAACAATATAGCAGAGGTAGAAACTCGTCTTCAATTAATAAACTGTATATTTTGTAAATTCAGTTAATTTATCCTAATTAAGTAATTTTCTGCTAAGTCCATGGTAGTTGTTTCGGAAAACGAATTAGGTAATATGCCACAAAGCTGGCAGGAACAGTTTCCATATCTTCCAGCCTAGAAAACGCTGGTCGAAAACCAGAGATTTTAGTATGATTAAGAAATGTGATTGTACAATATTTGTTCTCTTAAAATAGATTAAAGCGAGGATTTTATCATGAGTTTATTGAATGTAGAAAATTTAAGCCACACATTTGGCGATCGTACCCTTTTTAAAGATGTTTCTTTTCGCTTGCTGGCAGAAGACCATGTTGGTCTTGTAGGAGCGAATGGTGTAGGAAAGTCGACTTTGATGAATATCATTACCGGGCAGTTGATACACGATTCCGGTAAAGTTGAATGGACTCCTGGCGTTGAGTACGGATATTTAGACCAGCATACTGTGCTGACACCAGGAAAAACAATCCGCGATGTATTGCGTGATGCCTTTCTTCCTCTCTTTAAGAAAGAAGAAGAACTGAATGAAGTCACAGCAAAAATGGCGGACGCAACACCTGAGGAGCTCGAAAAGCTACTTGAACAAATGGCTGAAATCCAGGATGCCTTAGATGCAGGAGGTTTCTACTCCCTTGATATGGAGGTAGAAGAAGCAGCAAGGGGTCTTGGTTTGGATGCAATCGGTATAGACCGCGATGTTTCTGCCTTGAGCGGCGGTCAGCGCACAAAAGTCCTGCTTGCAAAGCTTTTGCTAGAAAAACCAAAGGTTCTCCTGCTTGATGAGCCGACCAACTACCTTGATGTCGAGCATATCCAGTGGCTCACAAAATACCTGAAGGATTACCCTTATGCTTTTATCCTGATTTCACATGATACTGAATTCATGAACCCGGTTTCAAATGTTATTTTCCAGCTGGAATTTTCAAAGCTGACCCGCTATACTGCTACCTATGAAAAATTCCTGGAATTGGCTGAGATCAACAAGAATCAGCACATCAACGCCTATGAAAAACAGCAGGAATTCATCAAGAAACAAGAAGATTTCATAGCCAAAAATAAGGCGCGCTATTCGACAACAGGACGGGCAAAGAGCCGACAAAAGCAGCTTGACCGTATGGAACGGATTGACAGACCTGAAACAGCCGTCAAACCTACTTTTGAGTTCAAGGAATCACGCGCAAGCAGCCGTTATGTATTTGAAGGTACCGACTTTGAAATTGGATATACTCACCCGCTTCTCCCTAAATTGTCAGTTACGATCGAGCGCGGAGAAAAGATAGCGATTGTCGGAATGAATGGTGTCGGTAAATCGACCTTGTTGAAAACGATGCTTGGAAAAATCCCAGCGTTGAGCGGAAAAATCGAACGCGGCGACTTCCTCTACCCTTCCTACTTTGAACAGGAAGTGAAAGCAGGAAGCATAACGCCGATTGAGGATGTCTGGAGCGAATTCCCGGGCATGGATCAGCACCAAGTCCGCGCAGCATTGGCACGTGGCGGCCTGAAGAATGAACATATATCCCGTCCGTTGAACCAGCTTAGCGGCGGAGAGCAGGCGAAAGTCCGCCTGACAAAATTGCAGATGCACGAGAGCAACTGGCTGCTGTTCGACGAGCCTACCAACCACCTTGACATTTCTGCGAAAGCAGAATTAAAACGAGCATTGAAGGCTTATAAAGGGACGATCGTCCTCGTCAGCCACGAACCAGACTTTTACGAAGATTGGGTAACAAAAGTCTGGAATGTGGAAGAATGGGCTGAAAAGGCGAAATAGAAACATTAGGAACCTGACGGAGTTGGCCCGTCAGGTTTTCTTTTTACTAGAGTGCTAAATGGCTCTGTTAAAAATTTACTTGATATTAACCAATGCTTGGGCACCGAATAATCCTCCCCTCCCATAATATTCATATTAAATTTCTTCAAAATGTATTGAGTTATTCACTTGTTATTGATAAATTTTATAGAGTACATAAAATTTATTTATATGGGTGATAACAAATGAAAAAATGGCGACCATTATTAAGCTTATTGATGATTTTTACCCTTGCGGCTTGTTCTGACAATGGTACAGACGATGGACAAAAGGACACAAAAAAAGAAACGATAAAAATTGGGGCGATTCCTGACCAGAATGCAGCAGACTTGAACAGAAGCATGGAGGATTTTGCGAAGGACTTAGAAGAGAAGACAGGATTAGATGTGGAGTATGTCCCTTCTGTCGATTATTCGGCGCTTGTCACCGCCTTTGAACGCGGCGAAATCCAGCTTGCCTGGTTTGGCGGTCTTACTGGTGTGCAGGCCAGAAACTTAGTACCGGAAGCTGAGGCATTTGCACAAAGACCAATCGATGAAAAGTTTAAATCCGTATTTATTGCCCAAAGTGATGTTAAGATTGATAATCTGAAAGATTTAAAAGGAAAGTCATTTACTTTTGGCAGTGAAAGCTCGACTTCCGGACATTTAATGCCGCGCTACTTTTTGATGGAAGCTGGCATAGACCCAGAACAGGATCTTGATGGAAAGCCTAACTACTCCGGTTCACACGATAAAACATATAAGCTTGTGGAATCAGGTGCGTACCAGACAGGCGCATTAAATATTTCTGTATGGGAAGCAGCGGTGAAAGAAGGCAAAGTAGATGAATCAAAGGTAAACGTATTTTATACAACTCCTGAGTACTATGACTACAACTGGACATTAAATAAGATGGATGCAGATACCAAAGCTAAGCTCAAAGAGGCTATACTTTCAATGACTTCAGAAGATAATGAAATCATGGAATTACTGCAGACTGATAAATTCATAGAAACGAAGAATGAAAATTACGAAGCGATAGAAAAGGTTGCAAAGCAGCTCAAGATCATCAAGTAGGTGGATTTTATGCAAGAAGTCATAAGCCTTAATCAAATATCGAAAATCTATGAACGGAAGACCGCCCTATCTTCCCTCTCGCTTACTGTTAATAAAGGAGAACTAGTTGCCCTTATTGGCCCAAGCGGAGCAGGCAAGACCACATTGCTGAATATGCTGGCAGCAATCCTTTCGCCTAATCAGGGTGAAATCCTGATAGACGGCCGCCCTCTCTCTGATCTATTGGACCAGAAGATGAGAGCACAAAAAATCGGGATCATTCGCCAACAGTTTGACCTTGTTGGAGAGCTTCCGGTCATTCATAATGTGCTTGCTGGAAGGCTGTCTGAATGGGGCATTTTTAAATCGATTCTTTCCATGCTGATCCCCCAGGATAAGGAATATGCTCTCCAGGCTTTGAGCCGGGTAGGATTAACAGATAAATTATATGAAAAAACTTCTTCCCTCTCAGGCGGAGAACAACAACGGGTAGCGCTTGCCAGGCTCCTTGTCCAGAGTCCTGAGATTGTCTTGGCCGATGAGCCGGTTGCTTCACTGGATCCAGCTCGTGCAGAAGACGTGCTGGAGCTATTGGTTAAAATCGCTTTAGAAGAGAACCAAACACTTATCGCCAGCCTCCATTCCGTTGATTACGCAAGGAAATACTTCGATCGATTGGTAGCACTTAAAGATGGTGAACTCTTCTTCGACCTTCCCGCTTCCTCTGTGACTGATGAACATATCAAGAGCCTTTACAGACTAAAGGAGCTGTCTTGATATGGATAAAAGATGGTTGAGTTTTGAGCTCCATAAAAGAAAGATTCTAACACTGATCCTAACTTTAGCATTCATATTGAGCTTATTCTCTGTTGAATGGAATAGCAGCTTGATTCATAGCGGAGGATTCATAACAGCCAAGCAGATTGCGGCAGCTTTTTTCACACCTGATTTATCGGGTGACATCCTTTTATTAGCGCTGGAATCAAGCTGGACTACACTTTCTTATGCAGCTGCAGGTATGAGTCTGGCGATTATCATTGCATTTTTCTTTGGCATTCTCGCCTCGGGGGTTGTCCTATCGGAAGGGAAAGCAAAAAGGTATATCCGGCCTTTTTTTAGAGGGCAGCTCGGTTTCATGAGGGCGATTCATGAACTTGTTTGGGCCTGGTTATTCGTCGCCTCGATCGGACTCTCACCCTTTGCCGCGATTTTTGCACTGGCTATTCCCTACGGCGGCATTCTTGGCAGAATTTTTGCAGACATGCTTGAGGATATATCACAGGAACCGATTAAAGCTTTGGAAGTGGCAGGCGCTTCTAAACTGCAGACTTTATGGTATGGTTACTTGCCCATGGTGAGAGCGAGCATTACGAGTTATGCAATGTACCGATTTGAGTGCGCAGTCCGTTCTTCTGCCATTATGAGCTTCGTCGGTATCGGCGGGCTTGGGTATCAAATTCAGTTGAGCCTCGACGACCTTCATTATGATGAGGTCTGGACCTTCGTGTTCTTTTTAATCATCCTTGTCATCATGATCGATATCTGGAGCAATCAATTGAGAAAGAGGCTGGTCCAATGAAGAAACGGAGAATAAGCTTTGTAACTGTCTCTGTTTATGCTCTGCTGCTCCTGGCGGCGGGATCCTGGATATCCATATTCACTGTTGAAAAGGCAAGCTTGTCTTTACTGTTTTCAGAACAGAATCTTTTTTTATGCGGGCAAGTTCTTTAAAGGCCTATTGGGTATCGGAGAAGAAAGTCCTGCTTTTCTACATGCTGAAAATTGGAAAAACGCACTGAACCTGACGATCGAAACTTTGGTCATGAGTGTGATGGCAACTGGCTTCGCAACAATTACCGCACTCCTGACGGTTGTTCCCGCAGCACGGAATGTTGCCGACGGTTCTCTTACTCTGGCAAAGAAATGGCATGGATGGATTTCATTTGGTACGGTCCGCGCCGGTTATATATTTTCTCGGGCCGTTCCGGAGCTTGTTTGGGCGATGATCATTATTTTTATCTTTAAACCCGGAATATTGCCTGGAGCAATCGCACTCGCTCTTCATAATTACGGAATTCTTGGAAAGCTTTTTGCAGAGGTTATCGAAGATTTAGACTCAAGACCGATTCGAAATCTTTCTTCATCCGGAGCAGGCCGTTTTCAGCTCTTGCTGTATGGTGTGCTGCCAGCTGCTCTTCCTCGATTCTTGACATACATCCTTTACCGCTGGGAGGTCATCATGCGGACGACGATTGTTGTAGGGTTTGTTGGCGCAGGCGGGCTTGGACAGCAATTCAAGCTGAGCATGAGTTTTTTCCATTACACAGACATAACTCTCTTGCTATTTTTCTATCTTGCCCTGGTTTTTGCCGCTGACTACATTTCAGAAAAAGCGAGATTCTTTATAAAATAAATCCGGCCTGGACGAGGCCGGATTTTACATTACAATATATCAATCTTGTCCAGTCCATTTTCCAGGAAGTACTTTTCATAACGAGCTTTCAGCTGGAAAAGCCGATTGATTTTTTGTTCTATAGAAGCATTGATGCTGGTTTCGCGCTTTAAATCAATCGTTGCGAGCTTATGGGTTAGCTGGTCCCAAAATACGTCTTCCTCGTATTCATCTATAATCGCTTCAACTGTATTTTTAAGGTCCTCGGAAAGGTAATAATACTCTTCTTCCTTGTCATAATAAATCCCGTCACCAGCTTCAAAATCCCTTGCGAGCGAAAAAATGTATTGTTCAAGATCCTCCGCTTTACTCACCAGTTCCTTATTTGCTTCCGTCAACCCAAGCGGCCAATTTCCAAGCTGCATTAATTTCACGAGTGTTAAATATTGTTCTTTCGAAAGGTCAATTTTCATAAATAACCCCTCCCCTTTCATATGCTTGTTTCATATATATGAAAGAAAGATGGCTGGCTTTCCTAAATATAATTTCAATTAAGACCTTTTTGTTAACCAACCACTTCTACTATCCAGAACTTATGCTCCCAAAAATAAAAACGGCAAGCCGCTGTTCAAGGGCTTGCCGGAATCTATTTGAACCTAGTTGCTGATATTGATTGCTTCACCTAAAAGCTGAATATCTTTATAAATCTCATTTTTAAGTTCCTTATCCTCGCATTGTGCGTACTCATCAAATAAACGGCCAAGTTCCTTTATAAATAACAGATGTTCTTCGACTGCAACCATACAGAGACCCCTTTACACAGAAGATGACCAGTGGCTAATGCTGCGATTCTATTTCTGTTGACCAGAATATTTACCCTTTAAAACTTATATCAAACTACCAATTTCAATAATTATATGAAGGTACTGTCCACTATATGACAACCAGTTTGTTTAGTGGCCAATCCATTAAGGTATGTATTAAAAAGAGACATAAATATTTAGGGGGTAACCATATGTGGATTCAACGACCTTTTTTTAAATACGCAACAGGAACGATCCTGCTGCTTTTTATCATTTTCCTCTTTGGGAAAATTGACTACTTCGTTTGGCCGCTGCAAAATTTTATTATCGCCATTTTCTTTCCTGTTCTGATTTCAGGCCTTATCTATTATATATTGCGAAAACCAGTTCAATGGTTTAGTAGATACATGCCAAAAATAATCAGCATTCTGATTGTTTTTGCTCTGGTGGCAGTTTTATTTTCTGGTTTTCTTTATTTTGGAGGTTCCCAATTAGGAGAACAAGTCGGTAAAATAAATGAAAATTTCCCTCAAAAAGTAGATGAGATCACGGAAGAGTCGAAAAAAGTCATCAATGACAACCAGCTTGGATTTATTAACGCAGATGAAATCAAGCAAAGGGCATTAAATTATATGAGCAACATCCTACAAGATTTAGGAGAAAATCTTATGACGGTATTTTCGGTGATTACGAGTATCGCGACTGTTCTAGTTGTAGTTCCGTTTCTTGCGTTCTTCTTCTTAAAGGATGATGAAAAATTAAGGCCATATATACTAAAATTGATTCCTGAAGAACATGTGCAGGAAGGCAATAAAATCTTAAAAGATATAGATAAAACACTATTCACCTATGTAACAGGGCAATTCATCATCGCTCTTGTTGACGGGACGCTGATGTATATTGGATATAAAATCATCGGACTTGAATACGCCCTTATCCTTGCGATTTTCACGATGTTTTTAACAGTGGTTCCCTTTCTGGGGCCGATTATTGGTGTCATTCCAGCATTATTCGTTGCCCTCACAAACAGTCCGATGATGATGTTAAAGGTACTAATAGTCCTGGTTATCGTACAGCAGCTTGAAGGGAATCTCGTCACTCCACAGGTAATGGGGAAAAAGCTCAGCATCCACCCTATTACCGTCATCCTTTTGTTAATCGCGGCCGGCTCCTTATATGGTTTCGTAGGGATCCTGATCGCCATCCCCCTTTATTCTGTTGTAAAGATTATTATCAAGGATGTATGGAAATTTTATAAGCTTAGGGGAAAGAGGAACCTGATTACCCCTGATTCATAAACGAATCACAAAAGGCCAGCATCGAAGCTGGCCTTTTTTCTGCTTAATTAGTATTCTGTCCCCCATCCTCCAAGCCTTCCAGGATCAGGGGCCTTACTGTTGAATCAGTCAACAAGCCGCTATGGCTTACACCACTAATTTCAATATTTTCTGCACCCTCTATGATTGAACTTGTATAAGGATTAATGACTGTATCAGCACTGCTGTATATTGATGTGTATTGAATGGCCGCTGACGCGTCACTGCCATTCGGTGTTTCATCAACACTGTTTAATTCGTTCAGGAAAGTACTTCCGGGAACCATTTCTCTTGCACCTTCTGTCCACAACCCAAAATATGAAGAATTCGTTCCATGGTGAGGCGAACCTAATGTGACTACATCATCGACCTTTTGAGCACCCTCCAGGTATTTTACATAGTATCGGGTACTTAGCCCTCCCATACTGTGTGCTACTATATCCACTTTAGAAGCTTTCGTCTTGCGTAAGATGTTTTTTACGAACGATTGCAATTCATACGCATTGTCTACACTGCTTCCTGTAGTATTTGAATATTGAATAGCATAGAGGTAATCAGATGGCCATCCCTGGCTGATAAGCCATTGTTTCATGTTATCAAAACTGGAGGACGAGCCCGTAAAACCGTGGACAAAAACGACTGGATCCTTCTCAGAAGCAACAGGCACTCTTTTAGCCGCTTCAACAGTGGAAAAGAACGAAAGAAGAAAGACAAATGTAACAGCGATACTTATCCAACCCCTGAACTTGTTCATTAAAAACCTCCTAAAATTTTTATCTATTAATCTTATGGGAGCGCTTCCATAAAATTCCTACATCTTTTCAAATATTCACATTGCCACATAATCCAGTACCCACTTACCCAGTACAAATAATAGTTTTTACTCACTTTATTAAGTTGGGAAATTCTGAATAAAACTCCTTCTGTTTGGACATTCTATTTGCGATTCAAAAATGAGGAGGATTTGCCAATGAAACGAATTAGCGTACAGATGCTTATCCTGATTATGACCGTCCTTTTGTTCACTGGGTGCAATACATATACGGATGAGGGAACTTATCAGATAAATAATGATGGTGCACAAATCCAGAAGATCAACCAGGAGTACACCTCCAATTCATATAATCAAACATACAGGATGCATGTGGATGAAAATGCGGAGGAGCAGGTAGAAATGCTCAATGGAGTTCAAAGCGCAACCGTCATCACCGTACAGCGAAAAGCTTATGTGGCTATAGTTCTTGAAAACGGGGATACAAAGGGTATTCCGGGTGATTTAGAGAATAAAATTTCTCAACAAGTTAAAATAACCGATGAGTCAATTGCTGATGTTTATGTATCATCCAATGCGGATTTTGTTGTTGATATGACAGACTATAGGGAGCAGCTTCAGACAGGAAGACCGATCGTAGGGCTTACTGAAGATTTTAATGCTACAATAGAAAGAATTTTCCCTGGCACTCGCTAAACCTAGCTGGGTCCTGAGATTGAATAAGAGCATCGGGATATCCCGATGCTCTTATTGTGTTTAAGAAGGCATTTGTGTTCCTCCCCCGCTCTCACCATTCATAAGCACTTCATCAATCATTTTATCGAGCCTGATAATGCTTTGTTTTGCACGTTCATGTTCTATTTTCTTGTAATGGTGGTTTCCACCTTCTTCTTCGTCTTTTTCATCTGCCCATTTCACTACCTGCTGAAGCGGAGTACGGACAATATCATTTGAAGGCAAAAAGGAGTCTGTATGAAAAAGGATTGCAAGTGAAGTGGCTTTCGCCTGCACGGGGTTTTCACCCAATCGGATCAAGAGTTTATGCGCTCTCTCTGCTCCCTTAATTGGATGGATATCATTTTTACGATAGAGCTCATAGTCCCATTTGCCGTTCCTGTACCAGGTGAAATGGCCGATATCATGCAGGAAACCTGCTTTTGCGGCAATATCAACGTCTACATTATGCTCTCTGGCCAGATGGAATGCGTGGTAAGCAACAGCAATAGCATGGGCCATACCAGATCGCTTCAGATATTTCTGGGCAATCTGGTGTTCAAATACGTTCAAAAGAGTTACATCCCTCATTTCATAACCTCCTTAGCTGAGGTGATACCCTCATTTTTATGAATGTTAACAGAAATCATACAGAAATGCACTTTTTTGCTTTCTAACTTGCTTGAACCATACTTTATTACACAAATCCGTTTAGAAGCAGCAAAAATGATACAAAAGACAAAGCTGGCAAAAGATCAATCCTTTGCCAGCTTTTATCAATTCCAGTTTTTCAATTTCAAGAGCAGGTTATCTTTCAACTTTATAAGGAAGGTTTGCTCCCCCTTGCTTCCTTTTTGTTTATTCCATTCAATGAAGCTGGCAACACTGATCAGGATTGATCCGGCAATCAATAGGTAACCCCACCATGGCAGATTTCCCCAGAATGGTCTCGTTTGCATGACCACATTAAGGAGCAAAACGCCTGCTCCAACGAAGAAATAGGCTTTTACTCTAAGCCACATTCCTGCCAGCATGGAAATAAGCGACAGCGATCCAAGAATCAAGGCATCATAAACCGTATTGCTGTCCAGGCCATCCTGAATGAGCAAGAGCGAGACCATAACCAATACTGCCCATTGGATATAACTGGTGATTTGATTGCTTCTCTCTTTGAAAATAGACCTTGAAAATATTGCAAGAGCCACGAACGGAAGTACATATACCTCCCTTTCCAATAAGGCAGGGATTGTAAGCTGCTTTATGGCTGCATAATAAGGAACCAGCAGGTACGCACCTGCGATAAAGAGAATGACACTCACTCCCCTACCATGAACCCTGTTCCTTTGTATCCATAAACCTGAAGATATAAGGAGTCCATGGACAATTAGAGCCCAGAAGGTTTCGCCATTCATTAGTGCCACGGAAACAATGAACAAGAAGCCAGCTAATGAATAAGCATCCAGGCTTTGCAGTCCAAAAACTCCTCCCTTTTCCCAGAGATTCTTATAAATCCTTCTCCCTGAAAAAATAAGCAAAATACCAGATCCTGAAAGAATAGCCATATCCCAATAAACGTGAAGCTGTGCCAGGAGGATGATTTGGATTGTGCCGTAAAAGATCATCAATAACGGGATCATTGCAGCTAAATCCCATTTCACTCTATGAAGCAAAACCAATATCGCTGCTGCATAACCAATTGTTATTCCGAACAGCAACCAGCTATATGGATATGCTGAAAGGAAGCTTGCTACTCCTAACAGCGAAATCGGAACTAGGTAAAATAAAGTTCTTTGTTTGTAATTTGTGGATGACAATACCCAGAATACAGTCAACAAAATACTTGTCACCAGGAAGGCATAGTGGCCAGAATCCGTTTCTGTAAAATAACTGATACCTGTCTTGATCGCTAAGAATAACGTTGTGAATGCTGCGTATAATAGCGTTTTCACTTTCCATTCCCTTTTTACAAAGAAAATGCTTGCTGCATAGACTCCAGTGGCAATCACATAACTTAAAATCGCTTCCTCGCCATAAAGGATGAATTCAATAGCCATTATCGGAGCGAGGAATACATGGGCTATCCATGAATAAGCGACTGCGAGCCCTCTCTGGTTTTGAAAAAGTAAAGCAGCTGCTCCCAGCAATAACCAACCGCCTCCAGGGATAAGTAAAGACTCTATTGTCGCACTAAAATCCAATATCTCTTCATTAATTGAGTCTATTGAAATCAGGTACCAGACAAGGCTGACTACGCCGGATAGAAATGCGACCATTGAATCTCTTGTCACTTTATAAAGCAAAAGAGACATCAGGATTCCGCCAAACCAAATGAGCGATTCTCCGTAAATATTTGATATCGGAAATACGAATGTATAAAAGAGGCTTGCTGCATAGAAACCATTGCCAATTAAAAAAGCATTCCTCGCAAGAGTGGTTTCCTTAGTTTTGCGAAGGCCAATACTGACAACCAGTAAAAGAATTCCCGCAAGCGCTAAATTTCCTGGGATTCCAAGCAAATCGTTATAAAAGCTGGAATGAATCCGTATCTCCTCACCGGTCGAAGCGGCTGACAAGCCCAGTGCGATAGGCACTGCCCATTGAGCAATCAATGGCAAAAACGGCCTGTTATCGATTTTCATCATGACATACAAAGCATAGCCAGTCAGGGAGAACATCATCGCCAGTTCCCACCAGTCGAACATGGAAAAAGTAACAAGAATCATGAATAGCATGATCAACATTCCGACATCCCGCGAGCTGGTTTTAATAGTTTGCAGATAATTCATCTTGACCAGCCAGCCTGCAAGAATGAAGAGAATGAAACCAATGAAGTAAATAGGCAAAACAAGGTTTTCGAAACCGATATATTTTCCAATCTGCAAGACTGCTTCAAACATGGCGGCTGCAAGAAAAACCGGACTTAAATATTTAAAAATGATATTTTCATTGGTATTCGCAAGATAAATGAAGTTAGCTGAAATGATCAGGTAAGCTGCCATAAGAATAAAGGATGGATTTTCTGTATGAATCATCATCCCTTCGGCTGTGATGAATAGAAAAGCAAGTCCTGATATAACTGCACTAGTAACTTGGAAAGCCCTTTTTAAAGCGTAATTATTATCCAGGATCCTTGGAATAATCAGAAACACAAAACCAAGAAGTGCATAACCTATTGCACTTACCTCTGTAAATCTCCAATTTTCAAGAATTTGATATGCACCATAAATGAACATGGCACTGAAAACAAAATGATACTCTTTATGCCCATTCACGAAAATCATCGACAGATAGACAACAGCAGTCAATATCAAATTGAAGCCATTAAAAACATGATTTTCATAAAAGAAAAGCATTAATAAGGTAGACAGGACTAAGTTTGCCTGTGAATAAAGAGCAAGTTCCTTTGTGAATAACGGCAGCTGACCTTTCTTTTTAAACTGATGATAGGCCGCAATCAGAAGTGTATTGAATATAATCAAACCAAGGTAAAATCCGTCGGTTTCCAAGCCAATCGCCCTCAGCAGGTATGCTGCTGAAATGGATGTAGTAATTAAGGTAAACCACACAAATAACCTTGATGATAGCTTTTGCAAAAACGCATAAATCGGAATCAAAATACAACTGCTAATTGTTCCTAGTATGAACCGCCCTCCACCATAGAACGATAAGTAAGATCCTAGCAATTCAAACCAGCCTAGTGATAGGGTGAAAATCGGCAGGAAAAGACTGCCAAGGACAACGAACGCAAAGGCCGTCTTCTCGATTTTTATTATTTTGTAGCTTATATAGGCAATTCCGTAAAATAAAGCCGAAACAAGTGCTATTAAACCAGCCTTCATCCACGGAGCCATGCTTTCCCAGTTGCTTGTTGCTACGTACAACCCGCCAATCAATAGCATGATAACCCCAATATTCAGCGACCAGGAAATATTCCGTTCACGAATCTCTTCCGCTGTTTTCTTTGGCCTGATCTTTGCTGGGCGTGCTTTGGGTTGTTCCTTCATCGCAATCATTGCTGAAGGCTGGACTTCAAAGGCTGTTGAATCTTCCTTTCTGTTTCTGGTCGCCAACTCTTTTTCCTGCCGTTCTTGTGACAGCAAGTCAAGGAAATATTCATTATGGGCTTCTGACACACTTTTATATTCCTCTGCTGAAACATAGCCTAATTCTTTTAAATTATAGAGCTCATTACGGAAAATCCTGCGTCTTTCTTCTTTAGGAGCATGTTCCATTTTTATCCCCCAATCCCTCATTGATCCAATTTGGTTCGTTTAGTGTAATTTTACACCTTTTATAAATTAATTCAACATTCAAATCAAAAAAACCAAAAGTGATTTTTCGACAATTTCTATTCCAACATTGCGCATGCACCTATATAATAGGATAAGTGTGTTTACAGGCTGTTTGTCTTGGACAACCTGTCTTTCTTTCGCCATTCTGTTTCGTTTTATAAGTTTCAGAATTGAACGATTAAACCACTCTGGTAAAAACTAATTAATAGATTACGAGGTAAGAAGATGTCTGATTTATTATGGTTAATGTATTTAGGGTTTATGGGTACAACGGCAATTTGGTTTTTGATCAAGGGGAATTATAAAAACAATGTCACCAGGCTGGATTTTGTTATATCAATTATCACTTGGCTTGGTTTGTTCGGATATGTGACGGAAACAGAAATGCTAACCCCTTTAGTATGGAAAATCGTCTTCGTTTTTGGTCTCCTTTGGGATGTAATATTCACCATATTCTTTGCAGAGCGGTTTGCAGGGGATTTCGGCCTGGAAGAAGAGGAAGAACCCATGCGGCTTGCAGCTAAGCTGAGTGGATTGGTATTTGTATTGCCTCTATATTATGGGATATTCCAATATGCTTTTTAAAACGGCTTAGGCCGTTTTTTTGTTGCTATTTCAAAGTTATTTTAAAATAATTACCTTGTTTTTTAATATAATAATCGGCAATCCAGAGGGTGGAACAGCATAAAACAGCGGTGTTTCTCTAATTAATTAGTACCAGGTACTATTAGTATTGTTGGTGTATTCCTCAGGAGGACACTTCGTTTTTTAGCTAAAAATAAAAAAGAGGATAAAACCTTTACTGGTTCTATCCTCGGAATAATTATGGATTTGTTGACCACATACCAGCTGTCTTGATGAAGACGCGGCGGTTCAATTTTAATTGTGCTACCATTAACTCAGCCAGATCTTCGGGCTGCATGACTTTATCCGGATTGCCATCTGTTAAATTCGTCTCAATGGCCAGATCAGTCGCTACGGTACTTGGAGTAAGCGCGCTGACACGGATATTATGCTTTCGAACTTCAAGCATTAGCGATTCAGTCAACCCTAGTACTCCGAATTTTGATGCGCTATAGGCACTTGTTACCGGTGCTCCCTTTTGGCCTGCAGTTGACGCAACATTGATTATGTCACCTGTATTCCGCTCAATCATTCCTGGCAGGACTGCACGAGTCACATAGTATGTTCCCATCAAGTTGACCTGGATGATTTTTTCCCACTCCTGTGGCTCCAGATCAAGAAAGCCGCCGAATTTTGCGATTCCAGCATTGTTAATCAGGATATCTACAGGCCCCAGTTCCTCTGTAATATGCTCGACAGCGTGCTGTACAGATTCCATATCAGATACATCCGCTACAGCTCCTGATACATTTACCCCATATTCCTCTATTTCAGAAGTAACCTTCTCCAGATTGGCAAGTGTCAGCCCGATCATGCCAATATTAACACCTTCTTTTGCTAGTGCAATTGCTGCAGCACGGCCGATGCCTCTGCCAGCACCAGTAATTAACGCCGTTTTTCCTTTTAATGATTCCATATGATGACTCCTTTCAATTATGTAGTCAAGGGTTAATTATAGAAAATCTTTTGGGTGAAAACAAATCATGTGACTCTTATTAGCAGGGAAAGCGATTTGGTCAGCCTTGGCGATTAAAATAACTACACAAAAAAACCAACAGTAAAGATTACTGCTGGTCTGCACATTATAATGGCAGCAATGCCACCGTCTCTTTATTTTTAAGCTGTTCTACCATCTTAATCCACTTCTCCGGCTTGTTTTCGAGCACAGAATAATAAGTGGTAAGAAAATCTGTGATCAAGGCTGCAGGAAGCTCATGAGTATTCTCATCTGTTGGCATGAAGCATAAATCAAGTCCCTCTACCGCTTCTCCGTCATTCTCCCAGGAAGGGTGAACGTATTCCATATCAAGTCGCTTATAACCGAGATGAGATAATACTTCGCGTCTCACAAACGGATCCATTGTTTTTACTCCGCCAAAATCATGGTCCATCTTTCGATATGGGTCATAGATTTCGGCAAACATCCCAAATAACTCTACGCCTTTTTCGCCAGCAAGGCTTTGCAGGTCTTCCATTCTTTTATTTGCAAGGAAATGCCCAAGGCTGAGGCCTGGCTTCCCAACAATGGTGAAATCCGTCATTGCGATATTCCAGTCTGGATAGTATCGGTATTCAGTTACACCAACTACCTCATCCTCATGGACAGCAACAAAAACTCTGATGCCAGGATCCTCTAGCGGCTCTTTCCATAAATCGAACTCCAGTACCTCTTCAGGCGGAAAGACTTCCTTCATTAAGTTATGGAGTTTAGTAAAAAGCGGATCCCCGATACTGTTAACGCGAATATAATCCATGAAGATTCTCCTTATCACTTTATATTTTTTCTGTCTGTTCCCAGTCTGGATAAAGATCAGTTCGGCGGTCGCGCCATGTAGTGACTGAACCTCGCTCACGCACTTCGTATAATAGTTCCAAATCAAGGTCGGCGGTTACAATCATGTCATCATTAAGTTCACCTTCGGCCTGAAGGCCTCTCGGAGGGAACGGGATATCATTAGGCGTAATCACAGCTGCCTGGCCAAAGTTAGCGCGCATAAAGTCGACGGTTGGCAATGCGCCTACTGTCCCAGTCAAAACGACATAGACCTGGTTTTCAATCGCTCGTGCATGACTGGTATAGCGGACACGATGGAAACCATGGCGATCATCTGTACAGGATGGAACAAAAATGACGTCGGCACCTTTCGCCTTAGCCATCCTGACGATTTCAGGAAACTCAATATCATAGCAAGTCAGAATTGCGATTCTCCCCTTTTCTGTATCAAATACCCTGAAATCCTCACCTGCACTCATATTCCATTCATTCACCTCAGTTGGTGTGATATGAAGCTTCGCCTGCTCAACGATTCTGCCATCCGGGTAAAACATGTGCGCGACATTATAGAGCTTTCCTTCACGTGCAATGACATGTGTTCCGCCGATAATGTGCATGCCTGTTTCCAGGGCAAAGTTCTGGAACAGGTTTAAGTACTGTTCGGTAAAACCGGGAAGTTCATTGATGGTCAGCCTCGTACCCTGCTCACTGCCTATTGATAATAATTGAGTAGTAAAGAACTCAGGAAACAAAACAAATTCTGATCCATACTCCTGTGCTGTTTTTACATAATGCTCACATTGCAAAGCAAACTCTTCGAACGACCTGATTGTGTGAAGATGATACTGGACTGCTGAAACTCTCATTTTCATCCATCATTCCCCCTGAATCTATAAAAATTACATTTTGACTTCAAAATTTCAGAAATACGAAAATCATTATATAGCATTTTACTTTTTATGAATACATTTTTCATTAAAATTGGGCAAGAAATTTACCATCTGTTAGAAGCTTTCCCAGCCAGCGAAAAAAATAGTTCCTTTCATCATTCGATTAGATTATAATCTAATTAGATTGATATATAATCATTTGATGGAGGACACTATGTTTAAAACATTCAGCCTGGAGAAATCTTACCGGAAACTATTCTTCGCTGGCATCATTAATGGCATTGGTGACCGGTTCAGCCAGGTTGCGCTGCTGGCACTCATTTTGCAAATGACTGGTTCTGGCCTCTCTGTCGGAATCACAATGGCTCTCAGGATGATTCCATTTTTATTCTTCAGCCCTTTGAGCAGCAGCCTTGGAAAAAAATTCGGAAGAAAAACAATCATGATAATTACCGACTTAGCCAGAGCGGTCATAGCATTATCTTTTCTAGCGGTCGATCATCCTGACGATATGTGGATTGTCTATGCGGCCTCTTTCCTGTTGGCCTCTGGAGAAGCCATCTACTCACCCATTAGAAAATCAAGCATCCCTGCCATGGTTTCCTCGAAATCACTAAAAGATATAAATGGCTGGGAACAAGTATTAATTGGATTTGTATTAGTAATTGGAGCATTAAGTGGGGGGATCGTCTCATATTTTCTAGGCCCGAAAGCAGCATTTCTGCTAAATATTATATCCTTCCTTGCCGCTGGCTGGATTTTATCGACACTGCCTTCCCTTGAGGCTACGAAAGAAAACGACTTGATCACTAAACCAAATCTTGAAAAGTATCCTGAATTGCTGCCCGTTATTGCGGCTTCCTCTTTCCTGATGTTGTTAATGATGTTCGAACTTATTATCCCTCTTATTAATGGGATTGAGAACGTGTTAATAAGCGTGTATGCTGTTGAGACGTTTGAAAAAGCTGACTTGGGAGTGGGCATCTTTTACAGTGTTCTGGGACTGGGGTTGATTATCAGCCCATTATTAACAAGGATGATCCACAATAGATTTCTATTATTTTCTTTTATATGTATTATTGGCGAAGGATTGTTCTTGACGACGATAAGTCAGACAAAATCCTTTTGGCTCGCCGCTGCATTATTTGGCTTGACCGCAGTGTTCAGCGGAGTCGGCAACACACTTCTCGACACGGTGACAATGGATACTATCCCTTCAAAATGGCACGGAATGTACTTCGGGATCACCACTATGCTGTCCAATACTTTCATCGGTTTCTCAATGTTCTTTACAGGCTTAGCGCTGGAATGGTTCAACCCAAGATTGGTAGGGATGTTCGGCGGGATCATGTATATTGCTTTCGGAATCTTGTTCTTAATGTGCTCTCTAAAATATAACGTTGATCAGGAGAAAGTAAAATTAGCGCAAAAGTCTCTGTAAAAAAAAGCTCCATCGTTCTGCAGACGATGGAGCCTGTTAATTAGCTTAGAACTGTTTATTCATTGAACTTTCACATACTTCAATTCGATTTCGACCGTTTTGCTTAGCTTTGTAAAGCGCCCGGTCCGCAAATTCGAGTATCTGCTTCATTTCTTCTGGAACCAAAGGCTTGACACATGATACACCAATACTGATTGTCACGATTTCACTTACCTTGGAGTTTGCATGTTCAATCTTCATCTCCCGGATGGTTGACTGGAAACCTTCAGCTAATTGAGATGCTTTCTGTGCATCCGTGTTAGGCAAGACAACCGCGAATTCTTCTCCGCCATATCTTGCTGCAAAATACCCTTTTTCATGAAAGAATTCTTCGAGCTCACGGGCAACTGATTTTAAACATTCATCGCCCTGGATATGTCCATACGTGTCATTATATTTTTTAAAATAGTCGATATCCAGGAGAAGTAAGGATATAGGAGTTCCGCGTTTGCAAGCGAAAGCCCATTCAGTCTTTATGAACTCATCGAATGCCCGGCGGTTATAGATTTCGGTCAATCCATCAAGAGAAGAAAGCTTCCTGAGGAGTGAATTGCTCTCCCTTAATTGATTTTCAATGGTTCTTCTTGCCGTCACGTCCCTTGTGGCAAACATCATACCTGAAGACTTACCTGATTTGTCCTTGACCGGTCTTACTGTAGTCTCAGCCCAAATATAACTTCCATTTTTATGAAGCATTCTGTAGCTTGATGTTATGATGCCATTTAATTCATTAGGGTTCCCATATTGCTCGAGCAGGTTCTGGCGATCTTCAGGGTGGATTTTCCCGTAAAGATTCGTTCCAATCAACTCATCATTTCTATATCCCAAGATTCTCTTGCTCGAAGGAGATATATAAACAATGCTTCCGTCACTCGAAAGTCTTCCGATCATATCTGAAGAATTTTCAGCGATAAAGCGATACTGCTCTTCACTTTCACGCAGAGCTCTTTCCATGCTCTTGCGCTTTGTTATTTCCTTTATAACAGTCAGAACAGCTTTTTCTCCTTGATAGGTAATCAAAGAAGAAGAGACTTCAATATCAATATATGAATCTCCCATTTTCAACTGTTCTTCAAAGCTGATGATTGTCTTTTCATTAAAATTCAATTTAGAAATGATGTTCGGATGTCCATAAAAAAAGGAATGAACAGGCTTGCCGATTATATCTTTTAGGTTTGTGCCAAATAAGGTCTCAGTGTGCGGGTTAGCATAGGCAACCTTATCAAATTGCGCTAAAATGATGGCATTTGGCGAAAGTTCTACAAGCGTCCGGAATTGTTCCTCCCGTTCCTTTAGCTGTTGGGAGAGCTTTTCCACTTCGGAAAGATCCGTATAGACAGCCAGATAATTTACCAGTTCTCTTTTTTTATTCAAAATCGAGAAGATATTCACCTTCATTAAATAGTGGCTGCCATCTTTCCGCTTGTTCCATAACTCGCCTTCCCAGCATCCCTTTGTCAAAATAGAGTCCCACATTCTCTTATAAAAAATCGGCGTGTAGCTGTGTGACTTCCATATCCGTGGATTTTTACCAATGACATTTTCCTTAAGATATCCCGTCAATCGAGTAAAAGATTCACTTACAACCTGAATTTTGCCGTCTGGATTGGTGATGACGATTCCTTTATTTGCGCTAAGGACCAGTGAACCTGCCTCTTCCAGGTTATCGTTATCAGCGATCACTGGTGTGATGAATCGAAGGCAAGTTCTTATTGCGGCTTCCCCGTTAAAAATGGTGTTTTCAGAATGAACCTCAACATCCATCGGTATGCCGTTAATCGAAAAACTCATTATAATACCATCCAGAATTGTTCCTTGTTCTATGGCTGCGACTCTGGCAGTGATTGTTTCTTGGGTAGTATCAGCTAAAAAAGAAAATATCGATTTACCTACTAATTCACGCGGATACTTGTATCCGAGCAACTGAGTGCCACCTTCATCTATGGAAAGAATCAAGGAATTCTTATGTATACAAACAAAATAGGGTGATAGATTATTGGCAGCACCTGCATCAACGATATTCGCCCCAGTTCTGCTTTCTTTTACCGTCATTTCATTTCTCCTTGCAAAAGCAAAATTGATACATAAACATTCTAAATCTCTTAATTTTGATATTCAATAAGGCAATTGGAATAATTACTATCCAAATACCCTGTAAATCAATCAACCAATTCGCTATCTAATTGCTAGCAGTTGATAACTTATTACTATCTAAATCTATCAAATATAGTTGAATGCTGTCGAAATGCCTTTTATAAAGCTGTTTATGTGCTTCCCGACTTGTCGGATTGTCACTTTTCCTGATTCAATATCTGCAAGACGATCAATCAAAACAACAATAACTGCCTGTTTCTCTCCATAGGTTATTATACCGCAATCGTGTTCGACTCTGGGAAGTTCTCCTGTCTTATTTCCGATTTTCAATAGAGAATCATCCATATAAACTGGCAGTTTCTCTTTAAATTGTTGCTGTAGAAGAAGCGAATGGAACATGTTACGGGATTGTATTTTTAGTGAACCTCCAGTAACGGCTTCTTTCAGGCATAATGCGATATCAGCGGCAGATGTAAAATTATCTTTGCCGATCCGAATGGCATTGAAATCCAGCATTTTGCGCTGCAATATAGTATTCTTCATTCCCATCCTGGATATAGACGCGTTAATTGAGTCTTTTCCGAGCAAATCAATCATCAAGTTAGTAGCCGAGTTATCCGACACAATGATCATGAGGGACAATAAATCCAGCACTGGCAGTTGTTCGACCTTCATAGCCTGAAGAACACCGGTGTCACCAATTTTGTCTCCTTCTTCAACCTTCACTTGACTCTCTTTTATCAGCGCGCCTTCATCAATCTGTCTCAAAGCCTCGAATAAAATCGGCAGTTTGATCAGGCTTGCGGACTGGTATACATCATTGCTGTTAATTTCTATTACTTCTTCTTCTATTTCCAAAAACAAACTCGCCCGGCCTATGCACCCAGCGAGTTCCTCTAATAGTTTATCTCTTAATTCATCTATGTTCATGTCATTTCTGTTCCTTATCTGATATTGACCAGCATTTCTTTTTTGGATTTTCCATCTAAATGTTCATCATATAAATGACAGGCGACGTAATGGTCTTTGTCAATCTCCTGCCAGACTGGTTTCTTTTGGGCACAGATATCCATTGCGTGCTGACATCTGGTCCTGAAGACACAACCGCTCGGCGGATCCATCGGGCTTGGCAGTTCTCCTTGCAGGATGATTCGCTCCCGCTGGTCTTCCACATCCGGATCTGGTATCGGTATGGCGGACAGCAAAGCTTGAGTATAAGGATGGAGCGGTTTTTTGTACAACTGGTTACTGGCTGTGAGCTCGACGATATGCCCAAGATACATAACACCAATTCGGTTGCTGATTTGTTTTACCATAGAAAGGTCGTGAGCAATGAAAAGATAAGTCAACCCCTTTTCTTCTTGGAGTCGCTTCAGCAGGTTGACGACCTGCGCTTGGACTGACACATCAAGTGCGGAAATTGGCTCATCTGCTATGATGAAATCAGGATCAAGCGCAAGTGCTCTTGCGATTCCGATTCTCTGCCGCTGCCCGCCGCTGAATTCATGGGGATAACGGTTCGCATGGTCGCGATTTAAACCTACATCCTCCAGGAGCTGATAAATTCTCTCCAAACGTTCTTTTTTGTTTGGAAACAATCCATGGACCTCCATCGGTTCAGATATAATTTCCTTTACCGTAGAACGCGGGTTGAGTGAGGCATAAGGATCTTGGAAGATCATTTGCATCTGCTTATGGAACTGGAACTTCTCTTTCTCTGAAAGCGAATGGACTTCTTTGCCATTGAAAACAACTTCTCCATCTGTACGTTCATAAAGTCCGATCATCGTTCTTCCTGCAGTGGATTTGCCGCAGCCAGATTCACCAACAAGGCCAAAGGTCTCGCCTCTGTATATATCGAATGAAATGCCATCCACTGCTTTAAGGATTTCATTTTTCCCCATATAAAAATGCTTCTTCAAATCTTTAACACTTAATAAAACTTCATTTTCCATGATTATTCCTCCGTATCAATCCAGTAGCGTCTCGCTGCACAGAGTTCTTTTTCGTAAATTGTTCCTTCAAGAGAAATGATTTCAATATTCTTTCCTGTATTCGGTGAATGGAGAAGCTTGCCGTCTCCATAATAAATCCCGACATGATGGATTCTGCCTTTTCCTTCTTCATAGGCGAAGAAAAGCAAGTCTCCTGACCGGATGTCAGTCAGGGGAACGTGTTCGCCCGCAGCCGCTTGTTCATGAGCATCCCGCGGAATGATGTAACCATTAGCCAGGCACATATTATAGCTAAATCCAGAACAGTCGTAGCCATAGCTGCTCATTCCGCCCCAAAGATATGGCAGTCCCAGGAACTGCTCGCCAGCATCCACAATGGCGGCCCCATTTTTCTTAGGAATACCCTTTTCGGCAGGTATTACAGTTACATCCTCTGTTCGCAAAATCCCGATACCTGTTGGTGTCTTAACGCGGATTCGATCGACTATATCCTCCACAATTGGCAAAACCGTCTGGTAGCTTAATTCCATCAGCGTTTCGTTCTTCTCGGAATAAAGCAGGGCTTTTTTAGCTGTTATCACTGCTATTGGTCCTTGCTTGATATACCAATCTGATTGTTGAATCAACTGATCCTTTGGTATCCACCCTGGGTATCCTCGACCATCTTTTCCTGATGGCTGGTCTGGGAGAACAACATTTGCCCAATCGTCAACTTCATCAATGATCAAGACTTCCTGACCGAACAAAACCTGTGATTGAACCAGATTATCATCGCACAATTGGAGCCGCGGCTCATATGTAAGCTTTTCAAGCCATTTCTCTATTTTCGGAGTACCTGAAATAGCATCCGTGTCGATTTCCCTCGCTGAATCATGTGATGTCCACAAAGTCGCAACCGGCACATTGACTAGCCAAATGTTATTGCTTTCCATTGGAATTTCCTCCCTCTAAAAGAACCTTTTCTATTCCAAGACCCGGCTGGTCCGGAAGCGTGATTTTCCTGCCATTATACTGTATTCCGCCCGAGATCGGCTCATTTGCCAGCATTAATGGTGCGTCGAAATCAAAACGAGTGATGTTTTTCTTGCTTGCTGCGAAGTGGGCAGCGGCGGTAATTCCCAGCTTTGTTTCAATCATGCTGCCAACCATGCATTCAATCCCGGCGGTTTCAGCCATTTGGTTAATCATTTGTGCCTGATAAATACCGCCTGACTTCATCAATTTAATGTTAATGAGGTCTGCGCCTCTCCTTCTGATCACTTCAAATGCCTGTTTAGGTGAAAATACACTTTCGTCAGCCATGATTAAGGTATCTACTGAATCAGTTACCTGCTTTAAACCATCCAGGTCTTCTGCTTTAACTGGCTGTTCAACCAGTTCAATATCAAGTCCAAGGTCCTCCATTTTTCGGATTGCCCTGACCGCATCCTTCGGTTTCCATCCCTGGTTCGCATCAAGCCGAATTTTAATTTCATTGCCAACCCTTTGCCTGATTTCCTGGATTCTCGCAATGTCCGTTTCGATTTCACCGATTCCTACCTTTACCTTAAGTACGTTGAATCCATTGCTTACATAATGAATAGCATCTTCGCCCATCTCTTCAGGGCTGTTGACACTTACGGTAAAATCAGTTTCAATTTCGTTTCTGTAGCCTCCAAGGAATTGATAAAGCGGGAGACCGCAGTTTTGAGAGATACAGTCATATAATGCCATATCAACTGCTGCCTTTGCGCTCGTATTGTTAATAAGGATGGTTTTTAGGCCCTGGAAAACAGCTTCATAGTTCAATAGGTTCTTTTTTAATAAAAATGGCTTGATCACTTCATTGATTGCACCCTCGACACTTACGAGGCTGTCCCCGGTAATAACCAAAGTAGGCGGCGCCTCTCCCCAGCCCGTAATACCGTTATCACATGTGATTTTCACAAAAATGGCTTCTGCAACAGTAACTGTGCGGAGTGCGGTTTTAAACGGCTTTTTCAAAGGGACAGCATTGCGGAAGGTCTCGATTTGTTCAATAATCATAACTCTATCTCCTTCGTCCTATTTGATCCCACTCTCGACAAATAGCGTTTTTTCTTGGGTATTCATAGAGGCAGCAGCACCAAGCGGCACACCAATGTGAGGACTGCAATGCCCCATATTCAACCCTTTAAGTGCCGGCCTTCCGGCAAGTTTAATGTAGTGGTCAATTACTTCATCCAGAGATAAAGACAGCTCCCTTTCAGGTACACAGTTATTAAAATCACCAATAAGAATCCCGGCTGCTCCCTGAAGCTTCCCTGCCATATAAAGCTGATTCAACATTCGGTCAACAGCCCGTGGCTCTTCATTTATATCTTCTAACAGAAGAATCTTTCCCTCTGTATCAATTTCAAACGGTGTGCCCATGGAACTTGAAAGAAGTGAGAGGTTACCTCCAACCAATGAGCCTTCGGCGGTTCCAGGCACCAGTTCTTCAATGTGCGAAATCGCATTACTATAATTCAGGTCTGTTGGTGCAAACAATTGCTGGAAGGTATCCTTGGAAATTTGATTGGCCTCTTCTTTGCCTATGTCCGAAGCGAGCATTGGACCGTGAAAGGTTACCATACCTGTCTGCTGCCTGATTGCAGTGTGCAAGAAAGTAATATCGCTGTAACCCCAGAAAATTTTAGGATTATTTTTAATAGTATCATAGTCTATCGCTGAGGCAATTCGCGCTGTGCCATAACCGCCGCCGGCACAGATGATCCCTTTGATTTCATTATCGAGGAACATTTCCTGTAAGTCAGCTAATCTCTCTTCATCATTCCCGGCCAGATAGCCATATTCTGAATACAGCGATTTTCCCAATTTATAATTGAGCCCTAAATCCTCGACGAATTTCAATCCGCGCTTCAAATTTTCTTTATTAGGCGGACTAGCTGGCGCTATCACAGCCACAGTGTCGCCTTTCTTCAATCGCTCAGGTTTGATTGGCACATTAATCAACTCCCTTTCTTGTGGATTATTACCCTATTACTGAATAAATTGGTTCTGCTTTGCCCTAAATTAAGCTCATGGACTCATTTCAGTAAAAGAAACTGCTTTGCTATTACCCAAAATCTGCCCTCAGCCACTTTTTCGGTCAATGAAACCACTTTGCTTTTACCCAAATTCTGTCCTGAGGCTCTTTTGGGTCAATGAAACCACTTTGCTTTTACCCAAATTCTGTCCTGAGCCACTTTTCGGTCAATGAAACCGCTTTGCTTTTACCCAAACTCTGTCCTGAGGCTCTTTTGGTAAATGAAACCACTTTGCTTTTACCCAAATTCTGTCCTGAGGCTCTTTTCGGTCAATGAAACCACTTTGCTTTTACCCAAATTCTGTCCTGAGGCTCTTTTCGGTCAATGAAACCGCTTTGCTTTTACCCAAATTCTGTCCTGAGGCTCTTTTCGGTCAATGAAACTGCTTTGCTATTACCCAAAATCTGCCCTCAGCCACTTTTTCGGTCAATGAAACCACTTTTCTTTTACCCTAAATCTGTCCTCAGCCACTTTTTCGGTCAATGAAACCGCTTTGCTTTTACTCAAATTCTATCCTCAGCCACTAATCGGTCAATGAAATAGCTCGGTTTTGGCCGCAAAATAAAAATCATATGATATAAATAAGATATTATTAAAGAGTATGTATTAGTAAAAAAGAGGTGTTCCAAGATGAACACCTCTTTCTTAGAAAAATTACTGCTTATCTGCCCACTTTAACTCAAGGTATCCAACTGGATGGCGGACAACATCTGTTACTGCTTCATTTTGCAGATATACCTGGTTGTAGAAGTGAACTGTGAAGATTGGTGCTTCTTCAAATAAGATCTTCTCTGCCTGATACATTAACTCAAAACGTTTTGCTTCGTCAGATTCGTTCTTTGCTTGCTGAATCAGCTCATCATACTTAGGGTTACCCCAGCCAGTACGGTTCATGGAGTGACCAGTCTGGAAGTTTTCCAGGAAGTTGATTGGATCAGCATAGTCAGCCAGGAATGAGCTGCGGGAAAGCTGGTGCTTCAGTGCTTTTTGTTCTTCCGCGAATACATTCCATTCCATGTTCGCTAGCTTGACCTCTACACCAAGGTTCTCCTTGAACATTTGCTGCAATGCTTCAGCGATCTTTTTGTGTACATCGCTTGTGCTATATGTCAGAGTAACTTCAGGAAGTTCAGTATAACCTTCTTCTTCCATTCCCTTTTCTAACAATGCTTTTGCTTCTTCTACATCAGTTTTATTGAAATCTCCATTCACTTCACGGAAATCCTTGCCTGATGGATCCTGGAATCCTGGAGATACAAAGCCATAAGCAGCTTTTTCTTTGTTCTTAGTAACAAAGTCAACGATCTTCTGCTGGTCTACTGCAAGTGCGAACGCTTTACGGATATTCACGTTCTGGAATGGTTCCTTCGTAACGTTGAAGCGGTAGAAATAATCTCCAGCCTGATCTTCAACCTGAACCTTTCCTTCTTCGAAAAGCTTATCGCTCAGTTCTGCCGGAACATCTGAAACGTCGAGGTCCCCAGCCTGATACATTTGATACTCAGTGTTTGTGTCATCAACGATTGCCCACTCAACACGGTCAAGATTTACGCTTTCCGCGTCCCAGTACTGGTCGTTCTTTTCCATTACGAATTTTGTGTCATGCTCCCAGCTTGCAAGATTGAAAGGACCGTTCCCTACGAATGAGTCTGCTTCAGAGAACCACTCTGGATTTTCTGTTGCTACTTTTTCATTGATCGGGAAAAATGCCGGATTGGCAATGACACTTAAGAAATATGCCTGCGGGCTTGTTAACGTAACTTCAAAAGTCTTGTCGTCAACTGCTTTTACTTTTACATTGTCAGCAGAACCCTCTCCGCTGTTGAATTCTTCTCCGCCTTCAATGAAATAGCCAAGGAAAGCTGCAGCTGAACCAGTTGCTGGGTCCAAAAGACGCTTCCAGGCAAATTCGAAATCCTTTGCTGTTACATCATCACCATTGGACCATTTTGCATCTTCACGGATGTGGAATGTATATGTCTTTCCATCTTCAGAAACATCCCAATTTTCTGCAGTTGCTGCTTCTGGCTGGTGGTCTTTACCCAGACGTGTAAGACCTTCCATCAGGTTGTTCAAAGCGTTCCATGAAGCTGAGTCGAAACCGATTGGCGGGTCAAAGGAAGTTGGTTCCTGGCCGTTGTTGAGGTAAAGGACCTTTTCTTCCCCTTTTTCACCATTGTCTTTTCCGTCTGTTTCTTTACCCGTGTTTTCATTTGCGGTACATGCAGCCATCGTGAATACAAGCATTGCTGCCATGAGCATGGTTAAAAACTTCTTCACTCTGTTTCCCCCTTATGTTGATCTAAATTTATATCAAAAAGGCATTTGCCTGATTGAACCTTATCTGCTTGCTATCAATTTTTGCGCTCGCTCATCCTGCAGCCAGCAGTCCACACCGTGGCTGTCGGAAAGCTTGGTTGCTACAGGGTAGACTTTGTCACAAACCTGCATTGCATATGGGCAGCGGGCAGTAAAAGGACAGCCCACTGGCGGAGAAAATAAATCTGGCGGTGTCCCGCCAATCGGTACCAGGTCAGCACCGTCAACATCCAAACGAGGAACAGAGTTCAATAACCCTTTCGTATACGGATGCTGTGGGTTATAAAATATTTCCCTCCTGGTCCCTGTTTCAACAATTTTGCCCGCATACATGACGGCGATCCGGTCAGCGACCTGTGCGACAACTCCTAGATCATGAGTAATCAGGATAATCGAGACACCTGTTTTTTTCTGGATATCACGGAACAATTCTAAAATCTGTGCCTGAATTGTCACATCAAGTGCTGTGGTCGGTTCATCCGCAATCAACACCTCCGGCTGGCAAACCAGTGCCATGGCAATGACAATCCTTTGCCTCATGCCGCCGCTGAATTGATGCGGGTATTGTTTCAGTCGAACTTGAGGGCTCGGGATTCCAACCAGGTCCAGCATCTGTATCGCTACTTCTTTTGCCTGCTCCTTTGACAGCTTCATATGCTGGAGAATCCCCTCTGTCAGCTGATCACCGATTGTCAATGTTGGATTCAATGCTGTCATCGGATCCTGGAAAATCATTGATATATCTGATCCGCGAATTTTCCGCATTTCAGGATCTCTCAGTTTCGTCAGATCCTTCCCTTTAAAAAGGATGGATCCGCCATCAAATTTGCCCGGCGGTTCCGGAATCAATCTCATGATACTTTGAGAAGTCACGCTTTTCCCGCAGCCGGACTCACCTACAATTGCTAATGTTTCCCCTTTATGTAAATCAAAAGTGACCCCACGGACAGCTTTTACCTCACCGCCGTATGTTTTGAATGAAACATGAAGGTCTTTTACTTCTAGTACCTTTTCCATGGTGCTTACCTCCTTAGCTTCGGGTCAAGTGCGTCCTGAAGCCCATCACCTAAAACGTTAAACGAAAACATAGTCAAAGAAATGAAGAATGCCGGGAAAAACAGCCTCCACCAGTCACCGGATAAAATAACCGGCAAAGCATCGCTTGCCATCGATCCCCAACTCGCTAACGGTGCCTGGATGCCTAGACCCAGGAAGCTGAGGAATGCCTCTGCAAAGATAGCGGATGGAACGGAAAGTGTTATTTGTACAATGATCGGTCCCATCGTATTAGGCAGCAAATTTTTACGAATGATTCTCGCTGTTTTCGTTCCGAATGTTTTCGATGCTAAAACGTATTCGTAATTCTTGATCTGCAGGACTTGGCCGCGGACAATCCGAGCCATGCCTATCCATCCAGTAATCGTCAGTGCAAATATGATGGTGGCCAGGCTAGGCCCCATAACAACGCTGATTAAAATGACAACTAGCAAATATGGAAGACCGTATAGGACCTCGATGATCCTCATCATGAAATGGTCTGTCCTGCCGCCTTTATATCCTGCAATCCCGCCATAAATGACACCGATAAGAAAGTCAATCAGTGCTGCAGCAATACCAACAAATAGTGATATTCGAGCGCCATACCAAGTCCGGGTGAATACATCGCGCCCAAGCTCGTCAGTTCCAAACCAATGCTCACTTGACGGGGGAAGATTCTGGTTGACCAAATCCTGATGGTCAACTGTGTGAGGCGAGATGATCGGACCAAAAATAGCCATGAATGTCAGAACCGATAAGAAGAATAATCCCAACATGGCCAGTTTATTTTTCAGAAGGCGCCTCCATGCATCCTGCCAGTAAGACAGGCTGGGCCTGACAACAGCTTCTGCTTCTGAGTCACTTTTTTCAATAGGAACAAACCAGTCGTCAGGAATGGACGAGACTGCCGGCGGTTCCTGATGCTTACGCAGAGCCATCATTTCCCCTCCTTTTTATGAAGCTTGATCCTTGGGTCGAGGATGCCATAAGCAAGGTCTACCAGGAAAAGCATGACGATCAATACTGTACTGTAAAAAATCGTTGTTCCCATTATGACTGGATAGTCACGTTGGTTGATGCTTTCGACAAAGTACTTTCCCATCCCCGGAATCGCAAAAATCTTTTCAATTACGAAAGTTCCTGTAAGGATGCTCGCTGCTAATGACCCAAGAATTGTTACAACCGGGAGCAATGCATTTTTCAGAGCATGTTTGAACACGATTTTTACAGGTGAAAGCCCTTTTGCCTTAGCTGTTCGTATGTAGTCTTGCGTCAAAACCTCAAGCATGCTGGATCTCGTCAAGCGGGCGATAATTGCCATTGGCCCGGTTGCAAGAGCCAAAGTTGGCAGAATCATATGCTTTGGACTGGTCCAGGTGGCAACCGGAAGGATCTCCCAGGTTACGGCCAGCTGCTGGATTAACAGAGTCGCCATTACAAAGTTTGGCACTGAAATACCGACTACTGCAACAGTCATAGCAAGGTAATCGATCAAGCCATTGTGTCGGAGTGCTGCAATGATTCCCAGCAGGATGCCAGAAAATATAGCAACAATCAGAGTGATCATTCCAAGCTCGAATGAAACAGGGAATCCTCTTCCAAGCATTTCGTTCACTGTCTGTGAAGACTTTTTAATAGAAGGCCCGAAATCGAATGTCGCGACCGATTTTAAGTAAATGAAGTATTGAACGTATAAAGGCTCATCCAAATGGTAAAAGCTTTCGAGATTTTTTTGGACCGCTTCGCTTGTCGCCCGCTCCTCGTTAAAAGGTGACCCTGGAATGGAATGCATCAAGAAGAAGGTCAGCGTGATAATGACCAGCAGGGTGACTGCCATAGAGCCCAGTCGTTTGAATATGTAATGGAGCATTAACCCACATCCTTATCATGTCTTTATGTCAGTTCTTGGGGTGGAAGGAATCATCCTAAGAAAATGTTGTCCTCATTGCAAGTTCAGTCATCACAAGCATAGCTTGATAGGCTTCGAGAATATCCTTAGCCTGGTACCTTACAATCGTGGTCCCCTCTTCTATTTCTGTACCCGGCATCAAATTCGCCCATTCTGCTTGCCCATAGTTGGCGAATTCAATTCTTAATACAGGGTTCTCAGGGGGAGTAAGCGGTTTCACTTTATCCAAGTTTTTAATAGCCGCTTCTGTTTTTTCAGCAAGAAGTTCACCAGCTTTTGCTGGAGTCAGAGACTTTGCAGCAGACCGCGATATAGACTGTTTAACTACGGCAGTTGTAATGTTAGGAATCAATGCCTCAGCTTCACGTGCAGCACCATCATCCCCGGCTACCATGATGACAGGTACTCCAAAGTGACCTGCTACATAGGCATTGAATCCAAGCTCACCTATTTGGACATCATTTATCCACATATGCCGGACACCGAAAATCATCGAATGTGACATTACGCCACTCATAGAAGCTCTTGCATGATAGCCGACAAAAACGGCTCCTTTAAAGCTCTCATCAAGCCCTTGGACCATTGAGTAAGGTTTTACATCGCCCGTAATCAATTGTGTTTCCGGATGAAGATCCTCTATCAAAAGGTTATTCATTTTCGAGTGACTATCATTGACGATGACTTCCTGGCAGCCAGTTTCAAATGCTTTCTCAATCACAAAGTTTGCTTCCTGGGTCATGATTTTTCGGCCTCGTTCGTAATTGTGTTTCGAAGAGTCCACATGGGTATGGTCAACCAGACCAGTAATCCCTTCCATGTCCACTGATATGTACAATTTCATTTTTTTACCCAACTTTCTATGAATAATTATCTTAATATTATAAAAAATAAAACTACCAACCGCAACCTTTTTTCCTATTAATTTCTGTTATTACAAGGAAATAGGAGATTTGTCACTAGTTACTTAACGCCAATAATACTATTCTCTGAATAATATTTTTAGACTAATTTTTTATAAATTTGCGAAGGAAATGAATTTCCATATCCTTTCCGTACCTGGGGTAGTTTTAACAACAGTTTTTTCAAGATAATGGTTTTTGGGCAAAAAAAAAGCGCACATCTGCGCTCCTATTCACTGAGTTTATGTTGCTCCATCAATTCAATAAAATGGGTCAGCACTCTGGCTGTAAGTCCCCAAATCACCTTGCCTTTTGATCGATAGAAATATTCATCCATTGTTCGTGTTTGCCAATTGTAATTCTCGCCGCCGATGATCAGATCGAAAGGAAAGCCGTCTTCTGGTTCCACTTGAAAATTGATTTTATAACTATCTGGCTGGTTCTTTTTAAAGAATGACAGAGGAACTGTAAATACCTCGCCCACTTCTGCTTCATTTGGAACGATCGAATTTAGATTACTAATTCTTCCAACAAAAGGGTAAATGATGGTGCCGAATGCCGATACCATGTAGTCCAAAGGAAAAACATCGATGATCTCTGTTTCAGGTATGCCAAGTTCTTCCGAGGTTTCCCTGACCGCTGCTTTTTGAGGAGCTTCCCCCTTTTCGATCTTACCTCCCGGGAAGCAAACCTCGCCAGGCTGTCTCCTCATCTTAAGGGATCGCACTTCAAATAAAATATGGACTTCACCATCGACTTCCACTAATGGGAGCAATACTGCGAACTTGATAAATTGTTCATGTCCCAAAATTGAAGGTGTACGCCCCAATAAAGTTTTTGAAATCTGATTTATGTTCATTATTGGACATCCACTCTCCCTGTAAAAGTATGTATTGCCATTGTATTATGAAAGACCGATTAAAATAAAGGAAATGGCTCTTATTAAAAAAGATCACGGTTTGTGACTTAATTTCGTGCGGAATGGGAAAACAGAGCACCACCAATCTTTATTTGGGTTCAAAAGCTCCTTGATTTCGGACAACATGAAATCAAAAGCATGGTTGGTGACCTTATTAAGTCATCAATAAGCCGGATTGGTGACCTGAATTCCCACATTTCTTAAAAACAGGGCACCAATAAGACCGATTGGTGACCTTAAATCAAGGAGTTTTCAAAAACAGGGCACCAATAAGACTCGATTGATGCTCTAAAACCCCATAAATTCCCAAAATAAGAAACCAATAAGACTTATTGGCTTTCTAATATTCCATATATTTACATAACGCAACACCAATACGCCCTATAGGTTAACTATAATCCCTCATTTTTCCATAATAAGTACCAATAAGTCGGATTGGAGACTCAAAAAACCACGTATTACCAATTCCAAGCACCAATACGCCCGCTTGATGTGGCATGCAAATTAAAAAGCAGCGGCGATTTGCCGCTGCCCTTAGACTCCGTATCAACCAGAAGCTCTACCTTTGATCGCCTTGTATGCGATCAAGATTATCCCGATTACCAGGAGGATATGAATGATTCCGCCGGCTATTTCAAAAATCAGTCCGAGCAGCCAGAGCACCAGCAATATTCCTGCTATTGTCCATAACATTTGCACCATCTCCTTCCTTATTGTGTTCTTGATTAAAGTTTACCCTTTTGTTAATTCTATTAAACAAGACACCCTCACCCTTCCAACTGTTCAAATATTTGATAACTTCATGGTCATTGTGTAACACTTATACTATCCTTTTGAAGTCAGGAGAAATTGCCATGGGACATTACAAGATTTTATTTTTGGATATAGACGGAACGATTCTAAGACCTGATGGTACGATCGAGGACTCAACGAAGACAGCCATCAATGAAATGAAGAGACAAAATATTGAAGTGGTTTTGGCTACAGGACGACCGCTCCATGAGATATCAGATCTTGCAGAGGAGCTCCAGATTACTTCTTTTATCGGATATAACGGAGCACTCGGCATTTATGAGGGGGATACGATTTTTGCCGAACCAATGCAACCTGAGGATGTCAAATACATATTGAATGTGGCAGCAGCAAATGGCCATGAAGTGGTTTGTTATACGCATGAAAAAAATTACTTAACCAATCTGGAAACTCCACCGGTACAAGCTTTTCTCAAGCAATTCCATTTGCGGCAGAATGCCATTTTTACTGAGGATGCGATTGATAAAATTCTTGGCATGACAATCATCACTGCTGGAGAAAAAGGAGACTCACTATACGAATTCAAGAACGGAATCCATTTGTCTCAGGTGAATGTGGAGGGTATGCAGCACTGCTACGATGTTATTCGTGATTATGTCAATAAAGGAATTGGTGTCGAATTCCTTATAAATAAACTGGGAATTAAACGCGAAGAGTCGATTGCCTTTGGCGACGGAATGAATGATAGGGAAATGCTGAAAAGCGCAGGTGAAGGATTCGCGATGGGCAATGCCCATCCTGACCTGTTTCAATATGCAAAGCATAAGACAACTGCTGTCACCAATTCCGGGATTTACAATGGGTTGAAATCTCTTGGATTATTATAAAATTTGCACGTGACATAAAAAAATGGAACCTCTGCTTCAGAGGTTCCATTTTTATTTACTTGCTGCCCGTTTTTTTGCGCTCGCCTTTGAAAATTGATCCTCAGGCTGTGCAGCAGACTTTTTGAGGCTGTCTTTATAACTCATCCAATAAATCAAAGCTACGAATACGCCACCGCCAACTGCATTCCCTAAATAAACGGGTACAAAGTTGGCAAAGTATGCACCCCAGGTATAATATCCCGCAAAAATCGCTGCCGGTATAACGAACATATTTGCGACTACGTGCTGGAAACCGATTGCAACAAAGCCCATGATCGGGAACCAGATGGCCAAAACCTTCCCAGTCATGTCGGATGCCCCATATGAGAGCCATACCGCTAAACCAACGAGCCAGTTACAGCCAATACCTGAGAAAAAAGCCGCCCAAAAACCAGCATCAAGTTTTGCGCCTGCTACAGCGACTGTTTTATCAAGATAAGGACCTGTTTCGGTCAAGCCAACAATATGACCAAAAAAATAGGCTACAAATAGCGCACCTACAAAGTTACTAAGAGTAATCCAGAACCAATTTTTCAACAACATCTTTACTGTTACTTTCTTCGCAAGACTGGCCATTGAAATGGCAGTCATATTCCCCGTCAGCAGCTCTCCTCCAGCAAGAAGAATTAGAATCAGGCCAAGAGGAAATACCGCGGCACCGAGGAATGTTCCAAAAGTACCCCACTCGTGGGGCAAATTTGCGATTACCCTGATATCCAACAAATATCCAATTGCAATAAAAGCGCCACCCAGGAATCCCAGTGCCAGCATGTTCTTTACAGGCATAGCAGCCTTGTATGTCCCAGAATCAATGGTCACTTGAGCAATTTCCTGGGGTTTACGAAATGCCAATTCTAATTCCTCCTGTTCTTTAGATGCATTATTTCGTTTGGCTATTGAACATTTCTTTAATGCCTTATTTCCCCTTTGTCCAATAAAAAAACAGCGTTCTAATTCTTTTTGACATTTTTTTAAAAGAAACATATCATATTGATATATCAAAGTGATATATATATAACAAAAGGAGAAATGACCATGTCAATTGAACATTCGATCCTTGCAGTAATCAGCTTCCGTCCGAGCACTGGCTATGACATTAAAGCTGAATTCGAGCATAAAGCCGCAGGTCTTTACTGGGGTATGAGTTACGGCAGTCTCTATCCAAAACTTAAGAAGCTTGAAGAACAGGGCTATATCACCACCATGGAATCAGAAGCAGAAGGCCGCAAGAAAAAGCTTTATGAGCTGACCGGAAAAGGCTGGACAGAATTGGAAAGCTGGCTTGCCAGAAAGCCTGAACCTCCTACCATAAAGGATGAGTTATTCATTAAAATGGCTGCCTGGCATAATGAAATGGATTTGAAGGTTCTTGCAGGTCATTTGAATACAAGAGCGATCGAGTCAAAGGAAATGTTAAGTTACATTAGGGACTGGAAGCAAAATAATACATCATATATAAACAGTGTCGGGATGCTGGCAATTAGATACGCTGAGTTAAAACTCGAAGCGGAGCTTCAATGGATAAAAGAATCACTTACCTTCCTGGAGAATGATGGACTTCCTGAAGGCCAGGACCCGAATAAACTTGGAGAGAAACAAATGGAGCGGAGAAAAGCAGCACTCAAAGAAGACCATTAGGAGGGTACAGTATGGATACCGGCATTTTTAAACCGTTGAAAAACAAGGCTTTTCGTTCTCTTTTTGGAGCACAGGTATTTTCTGATTTGGGAAACTGGCTCGACTTTATTGCGATACAGGTTATAGTTGCCTACCATTGGGGCCTTGGCGAAGGAGCAATCGCTTCTGTCATAATTGTCATGGGAATACCGTGGGTGATCATCGGTCCGCTTGCCAGTGTGTATGTTGACAGACTTCCCCAAAAGATGCTGATGATCTCATGCCTTTGGTTAAGAATTCTGTTTGTTGCTGGTTTATTTTTTGCGCCAAACCTTTATGTATTGCTGCTTTTTGTATTCCTTAAGGCGACTGTAGCCGCATTGTATGATCCCGCTAGGCAAAGCGCAATCAGGCATACTGTTGACGATGATGAACTTCCTGAGGCTGTAACTTTAAGTCAGCTATCAGTCAATACAATGAAAATTATTGGGCCCGCCTTAGGTGGCGGCATCATTGCCCTTTACGGAGTAAAAAGCCCATTTATTTTTGAGGCAGCAGGTTTTTTGATCGCAATTGCGATATTATTCACACTGCCGAAAATTGAAACAGAAGCGGCTGAGCATTCGCAAAATCGAAACTCATATATAGAAGATTTTACAGAAGGAATCCGGCATATTTTCTCTGCCAGGATTCTAAAAGCTGCAATCATCCTCTCCTCCATCGCCTTTTTTATTATTTTTTTATATGACGGTTTGTTTATCTTTGTTGCGCAGAACCTGGGATTCAGCGGGGAAGAGTTCGGCTTGCTTGTCAGTTCTGTTGGATTTGGCAGCGTTATTGGTGCACTTTTCCTCGGCCGGTATACTGCCTGGAAGAATAAGCCGATCCAGCTGATGGCCTCGGCTTCTGTGCTGAGTGGGATCTTGATCCTTATTATCGGCATTGGCGTGCAGGGGATATTTGAACTCCCTAAGCTTTTGTGGATGGCAGGAGCTTTTGTGCTTGGACTTCTAGCTTCTGCAGAAGGTGTTCCATACGGTTATGTTCTGCAATCGGAAACACCCAAGAACATTATGGGAAGAGTATCGTCAGCAGCTGCCTCCCTGCAGACATTCTCCATGCTTGTTGCCCCTGCTGCGGGCGCGTTGCTAGCGAAGTCGATCGGTGTTTCAGGCGTACTGATAGGTGCAGGGATTGCCACCTTTTTTCTCGGGACAATTGCTTTAGCTTTCCATTTACGAAAAAACGAAAAAGTAAAAAGCCTTGAAGCATAAAAAAAAACAGGGGCTGACCCCAGCAACAGAAATCTGCTTCACAGCAGGTATAAAATAAAAGGGGTGTCCCAAAGGTTAAACCTGCCTTTTGGAACACCCTTTTCGTTATTAGTCTTTATTCAGTAATTCTTCCCCTGCTATACCAGGGTTGGTCATTTCATATGGGTTCAGGATCAAATCAAGCTCTTCTTCTGTAAGCACATCATAAGCAAGGCAAAGTTCCCGTACAGATTTTCCTGTCAGGATTGCTTCCCTTGCAATTCTTGATACCGCTTCATAACCAAGGTGCGGATTGACAGCGGTGATTATGCCTACACTTCTTTCCACATCTTTTTCGAGCTTCTCTTTGTTCGCTTCAATCCCTACGAGACAATGGTCAGTAAATACCTTAAACCCATTGTTCATGATACTGATCGATTGGATTAAGTTGAAAATAAGCACTGGTTCCATGACATTCAACTCAAGCTGACCAGCTTCGGAAGCAAGACAAATCGTATGGTCGTTTCCTATAACCTGGAAAGCAACCTGGTTGATAACCTCAGGCATGACCGGGTTCACCTTTCCAGGCATTATGGATGAGCCTGGCTGCCTTGATGGAAGGAAAATCTCGTTAAAGCCCACTCGAGGGCCGGAAGCCATCAATCGTAAGTCATTGGCTATTTTCGACATATTCATCATACAAACCTTCAAAGCAGCAGACACAGTTGTATAAGCATCGGTGTTTTGCGTTGCATCCACTAAATGGTCAGCGTTCCTTAATGGATATCCGCTGATTTCTGAAAGGTGCCGGACAACATTTTTGATATATTTAGGATTGGCATTAAGCCCTGTCCCTACGGCCGTCGCTCCCATATTCACTTCAAACAGGTGGCCGCGGGTATGCTTAATTCTGTCAATATCACGCTCGATTACTCTTGTATATGCCTCAAATTCCTGGCCGAGACGGATTGGCACAGCGTCCTGCAAGTGAGTCCTTCCCATTTTAATGACAGCATCAAATTCCCTTGCTTTCTGGGAAAAAACATCGCGCATGATTTGCATCGTATCCAACAGCTTGTCTAGAAGCGACAAAACAGAGATGTGCATCGCAGTCGGAAAGGCATCATTCGTAGACTGAGCCATATTTACATGGGAATTGGGACTTAATGTGAAATAATCCCCTTTTTTCTCCCCAAGCAATTCCAGCGCTCGGTTGGCAATTACTTCATTCGCGTTCATGTTGATGGAAGTTCCTGCACCTCCCTGAATGGGATCCACGATAAACTGTTCATGCCACTGCCCCTGGATGATTTCATCAGCAGCTTTTACAATGACCTCCCCCAGGCCGCCGTAAAGCCTTCCTGTTTCCATATTGGCAAGTGCCGCTGCTTTTTTCACCATAGCCATTGCCTTTATAAGTTCACTGTGAATTCTGTATCCAGTGATCGGGAAGTTTTCAACCGCCCTTAAAGTTTGAATGCCATAATACGCATCCGCTAATACTTCCTTCGTTCCCAGAAAATCCTTTTCAATTCGGACTTTAACCTCAGACATTTATCTACCCCTCCAAAAACCGTTAAATGTTTGTATTGTTCTAAAGTATGTATTGAGGGCAAGCATTTTCCGACATTTTTTTTGTTACTTTTAATCCCCCTTAGCCCAGAAATTGGCCTACATGACTATTGTAAATCAAAATGAAGAAATCATCACCATAAATGATAATTTCCTGAAGGAATGTTTGCGAACACTGTATGTTTTCAGGTTGTTATGCTGAAACAACACTACTTTTGATAGCTTTTGTCACCATGCAGGAAAACAGGAATGTTCTTGCTGAATTGTAATAGAACATCTAATTTTCATAAACCAAAACAGAAAGGAATGTGCATGATGACTGACACTCAATTCATGAAGGCATATACAATCAAAGAGGTGTCCAAGAAAATTAATGTTCCGTCAGGCACCATTAGACAATGGGAAAAGGATCTTGACGGGCTGCTGGTTATTCCAAGAACGAAACAAGGCGCAAGATTCTATACGGATATCGAAATAGATCAATTGATGAAAATAAAACATATGCGCGACAAAAATCTGAGCAAAGATATGATTCGGGAGCTATTGCAGAGACATATGGGTACTAATTCGTTTTCAGAACAAGCTCAAAATGAAAACAGCCTTACTGTTAAGACAAACATGCCAACCCCTCCCCCTGAAGGCAGTCAAAATGATTATTCCGCATTTATGATGGCAATGGAACACTATAAGAAATCCCTCCTCGAAGAAGTCAAGGCAGAGATCAGGAATGGCATCCGAAAGGAAGTGTTGGAGGAAGTAAAAAAAGAAATTTCCAAAGGTACTCTTACAACAGTAAAAACACTTTCAGATTCTATCTATAAAACAGGTGAAAAAACCAATGAACATATTATGGTGCTATCCGAAACAGTTGTTAAGAATTCGGAAGAAAGTTCCGAACGTCTCGGAACCATTTCATCAGAGCTTACGAATGTTTCGAAGGGCACTTCCGAAATCAGTACAAGTCTAGCTAAGGTTTCAAAAGGCACAGCAGAGATGTTCGGCAAGCTTACAGATCGAGTAACGAAAGCTACGCAGGGCACGACTGAAAAAATAGCCCAACTATCTGAAAATATCCAGAAGAATTCTAAAGGAACGACTGATACAATCACCAAGTTGACCGAGAGTGTTGCAAAGGTTTCAAAAGGTACTTCCGAGAAAATCAATGCCCTGTCTGGAAGTATTTCGAATGTTTCAAAGGGCACTTCCGAACGCATCGCCTCTCTAACTACCAGTTTGACTAAAACATCAAAAGGCACAAATGAAAAAATCAATAAGCTAGAAAGTACCGTGGATAAGCTATCTTCCGGCACAAATAAGGAATTGTCACTCTTGGCAAAACGCTTGAACGAGACCACTGAGACGGTTTCCGAGGAATTTAAAATACTTGCAGATTATGTTTCAAATAGTCGTGAGGCAACAAACCAGGAGCTGTCGAATTTAAATCAGGTCATAAGTCAGGAGCGAGATTTTCTTGTCCGAACTCTCCAGTCTGAACGCGAAGAATTCCGCCGGGAAATCAGGGAGCGGGACGAAACATTTAAAAATATGGTCGATAGCTTCAGGGAAACGGCAGCTTCTAAGCAATCCAAACGCAATTGGTGGAAGGTTTGGAAGTAGTTTTCTTGTTCCTGACATATAACTTGTAAAGATGTAAATAATATTCACACTTAAGCATGCGCTTTTCTTCTCCGTAAAAAGCAATGGAAAACTCTTAGGAGGGACAATTGGAGATGGTCGGATATTTTCGCTGGGTGGCAATTGCATCATTGGTCATCTACTTATCAGGGGCGTCATCAGATTTTGTAACTGCGGAAATGTCATCAGATTACGGGCAAATAAAGGCATTCAATATTTCTCACCGTGGGGCATCAGGCCATGTTCCCGAACATACACTTCTCGCTTATGAACTTGGGAAAATCATGAATGGCGATTACATAGAAATCGACCTTCAAATGACAAAGGATGGAGAATTGATTGCGTTGCATGACGAAACCATTGACCGGACCACGGACAATAAGGGACTAGTCAAAAACCTTACTCTTAAGGAAATAAAAAAACTTGATGCAGGCTCTTGGTTTAATGAAGCGTATCCTGAAAAAAAGAATGCAGAGTATATGGGGCTTCAAATCCCTACACTACGCGAAGTGCTTGATAGGTTCGGTGCAAATTCGAAGTTTTTCATTGAAACCAAATCACCTGAAGTCTATCCAGGAATGGAAGAAAAGCTATTAGGTATTCTGAATGAATATAATCTTGTCGGTACTCAGCCATTTGGAAATGTTATTGTTCAATCATTCAGTGCCGACAGCTTGAGGAAAATACATCAAATGGACGAATCAATTCCGCTGGTCCAGCTGTTGTCCTACTATGCTCCAGCGGTCATTACTGATCGTGAAGTGAATAAAATCAAAGAATACGCGGTTGGAGTCGGATTGCATTATACAGCAGTCAGCCCGGGGTATATTCAAAAAGTCACAGGATCTGATTTAATGATCTTTCCTTATACAGTCAATGAAAAGGAAGATATGTATATGCTTCTGGATTGGGGAGTTACAGGTATGTTCACCAATTACCCTGACCGGTTGGACGAAGTTATACAAGACAGATCACTCAGGAATCCTTAAACGATTGGATAATTGAAAACAAGCTGCCTCTTGGCAGCTTTGTTTTTGACCGAGCTTGTATCGATGTATGTATCAAAAGTGTCGAAAACGGTACCCTTATGCGGGCTGGCTTCGCTCCATAAGGGTATCTTCCTACCATAATGGTACCATTATGGTAAGTAAAATCGACGCATTTGGGAATTGCTCTTTTTCCCTCTTCTGAGACGTTGCGAATTATCAGAACAATCCTATCCAGCTTACCTGGCCGCTCCTCAATAAAGCCTATTCTTATATCCTTCTTCCAATCTCAGCTTTATAGCAGCTTCTGATCCTTCAGGCATTTTAGAGTGTGCTGCCAGTATTTCAGCACCTTTTGGTAATGTGGATGGGTCAGCCCATCTGTCAGGATTCCATAAGCCTGACCGCTTCAATGCCTTTCCGCATTGTATATAGCATTCTTCAACTTCAACTACGATTCCAAGCAAGGGTTCTTTTCCGCCGGCTTTCATTCTGTCCAGAAGCTCTGGTTCTCTTGTCAAGCTGGCCTTTCCGTTTACTCTTAATGTCTCAAGCATCCCCGGAATTAAAAATAATAGTCCTACCCTCTCATTCGATAAGATATTTTTCAATGAATCCATTCTCTTATTGCCGGGTCTCTCAGGAATCACAATCCGGTTTTTGTCCAGAACAAGCACAAAACCAGGCGCATCCCCCCTTGGAGAAGCGTCTGTGCAGCCATTTTCGTCAGAGGTGGATAAAACGAGGAATGGTGATTGGGATATGTAATTGCGGCAATGTTCATCTACCAATGAAATAACCTTCCGTTTGGCCAACTCGCTTGGCTCTCCAAATAATGTTCTTAATTCTTCAAAGCTAGTAATTGCGTGACTCATCCAATCATCTCCCAGAGTAGTTTATAATCTTTATTTTAAAGTAAATAGACCAATCCTGCTTTCAACTGATAAATATTATGTGCTAGGATGGTATTACCACATTTTGGAGCAATCATAATTTAGAAGGTGCAGCATTGAAAAAGAGCTTACATTATAATTCATTTATAACATCATTTTTGATAGCTTTGGCTGGCGGCCTGGTGTTTTCATTCCTATCCATTCCAGTCCCCTGGCTCCTCGGGTCAATGTCGGCAATTTTGATCGCTAATCGCTTTAAGGGAATTTCATTACATTGGCCTCGAGCATTAAGAGATACAGCATTAATTCTGATCGGGTACTCTATCGGCCTTTCGTTTACACGCTCATCTGTTGAGAATATGGCCGAAAACCTTCCGTCAATGCTCTTCATGACAGTGGTTCTCGTGGTGTCTGCTGCTGTGATATCCAAAGTGATTTCACTGATATCTGGAGTAGACTATCCTACTGTATTGACCGGGAGCATTCCAGGTGGATTGTCACAAATGATTATTTTTGCAGAAGAAATGAAGGGAATCAATATTACAACGGTTACCTTCCTTCAGGTCTCCAGATTATTGATGATTGTTTTCGTCGTACCTTTTATCATATTCGGTCCAGTTTTCAAGATTAGTCATACGAACACAGGATTGGCTGGTTCAGCCCAATTCGATATTGAACCAATAATGGCTTTAGTATTTTTGATAGTGTGCATCCTTGGAGTATTGATCGGTAAAAAGCTCCGCCTGCCTACTCCATTTTTACTTGGCCCCATATTAGGCACAGGTTTCTTGACTTATGCTGGCTTTACCGGTCCAACACTGCCATCCTCCGTGATGGATGCATCACAGCTTATGATAGGCGGATATATTGGCATGCTTTTAAAACCGGAGAAATTAGAGAGGAAATCGTTAACGATTACCCTTGCATTGTTTAGCGGGTTCCTGCTTGTCATGGAATCTCTGGTGTTAAGTTTCTTTTTATCAGACGCTTTAAACATCAATATCGTTACAAGTTTTCTCAGTTTGGCTCCGGGTGGAATGGATCAGATGGGTATCATTGCACATGAGGTTAATGCTGATTTATCCATTGTTTCGGGATTTCAGCTTTTCAGGCTATTCTTTATCTATTTTGCAGTACCTCCGATATTAAGATGGTATTTCAAACGAAAAATAAACAGGAATGAGGATTCTCTTTGAGATTCCCGGGTATATTAACTAACATCTGAAAAAATGCTTAGTTGGAGGTATGAAGTTGAACCTATCTTTTAACAACTTGCTAAATAAAGCAAAAACAACTCTTAATCACGCATTTGGCCACGCCAAGGAAACCCTATATTCCATTACAGGTACTTCTTCCGCATCTGTCCAGCAAATAGCTGATTACGTCAGGAATCATCCGGATGCCAAGGTTGTCAGGAAAGAGTACATAGGGGTTACAATATCATTTTACGAACTCAGCCAGGGTGAGATGAGATACTATCTGGAATTAAAAAACGAAAAAGTTCTACAGCTTGATGTGCATTCACATAATCACACTGTTATTGCATACCGTTCCTATCGGGATAGTTCATCGGTAAATACGCCGGTCAAATTTCCTGATTTACAAAATGCAAAATAGTATCCGCCCCGGCCGATAAGTTTATCAAACCAGAAACAGATAGTTGAAACTTGAATATAACCGCTGAAAAAATAAGAGGAAGACCCTGGACCATTAAGGGACTTCCTCTTATTTTAATTCATTCCGGACAGCTGGTCCCGATCGTCAGCCATTGGCGGTTCCTCCAGCCAAGAGTTTTGGATCATGATATTTGCCCCATCCTCTGCATACAGGGCTATCTCAGGAATCAACGAAGCATATTTCATCCCTATATCTTTGCGAGGACTTGCAGCCATGGCTGCTCCATAGTTCCCAATTCCTGCAGCAATCATCGCTGAAATATGAAATATGATAAGTTTATCTGAAAAAACCTGAGTTGTACTATCTGTTACAGCAGCATCCCAAAACATTGGTGCAGGAATATCATTGTTCTTGAGAATGTCACTAAACATGTCGACATGTTTTTGAGCGATTTTCTTCCCTCTCTGCAAATATGCCTTGACCTCTTTGTCCTGCGCCACTTGTAAGAATCCCATGATTAACGCTTTCCCTATTTGGTTGGTTTGTATATTTATAAATAAATGAGTGATTTCAACTGAGGTGAGTGCACGTCTCCTGCTTTTGATTCCGGATAGGAATTTTTGTTTCTCTACAAAGTCAACCTTATCTGGCACTGAAATAAAAGGCGGCCTGATATAAGTCCCTTGTTCCAGCATTAACTCCCTCGTCATATCTTGCAGCCCGACCGCAGACTTCAGTACACTTTTATGTAGGGAAATCACGTCTTGGCGAGTCCCAAGGCCAATTGCTGCACTATTTGCCGCCATTCCGAGTATCGACATATGCCTCAAATACATCATTACAAATGTATCGGAGAAAAGCCGCGGTGCATGTACATTCACATCTTTCTTAGTAAAACCCAAAGGGTACGGAAAATCTTCTCGATCGAAGATTTCTTTCATCATAGAAATGTTTTTTTGTGATGAACCAATAGCAATCTCAACGATTTCTTTAACCTTTTTGTCGTCTACGTTGTTCATAAAATAGCTTAATACACAAACTGAGACTGTATCGTTTATATATTGCGTCCACATACTGGACATTTCTGCCGCAGTCAGTCGGATTTTTGTCTTATCCTCCATCTACACACCTCAATATACTGATGATACATTTATCTTTCCATAACCGGCCAAATTTTATTTAGTCTCTATGTAGACTTTTCCCCTTTTATATTCAATGGCATTAAGAATTTAGTTCCAGCCACAGATAAAAACAGCCTATCAATTTTGCAAAAAAATAGTAAAATGGATATAGGATTCAAATTAGGAGTGAGCAAGCTGGGTGCTATTTTTTTATTAATCATTGCAGCTGTCATCATATCACTGACAGCCAATTTAATCAGATTCCATGTAAGCGCTTTTCTGAATCAATTGATCTTCTCTGTCTCTTCATTGATCCTTATTGAGCTCTCTGTTTACCTTTATGGCAGTAATCATTTATATTGGAGTATCTTATTATTTATCATGACAGCCGGTTATTCCTTTAAATTAGTCGGTGGTATTTTAGCAGCCATTTTCAGCATGCTTCTCGTTTATTTACAAACAGAAGGAGCTGCTTTGGTTCTTCTGCCGGTATATTTGCTAATCGGTACGACCGCCGGTTATATCTCACAGTATTTACTGAATAAGAAAAGAGATCACCATCGCTGGCTAAATATGCTTATGGAGCAATCAAAGCATTTACAAGTCTTTCGTGAAGTGAGTACAACGATGCAGCGCACCCTGCAGCAGGATTTACTTTTAAAAGTAATCCTGACGTCTGTTACCGCCGGACACGGCCTTGGTTTTAACAGAGCGATGATTTTCCTTGCTTCCAATGAGGCCAAGTCGCTTAAAGGAATCGTGGGTGTTGGCCCTATGGATGTGAAGAAAGGCTATGAAGTTTGGGAAAAGATTTCAGAAGACAGGCTAAAACTCAGCGATTTAATTGAGCATAATTTTGACAGCAATTTTACCGATTCGGAATTGAATGCTCTTTTGCATTCTTTGGAAATCCCAATTAATGACCAAAATGTCTTCGGAATAGCGCTATCGAGCCAAAAACCAGTTATAGTAAAAAACATCCAGAAAGAGGACGCATCACAAGTTTTAATTTTTGACTTGTTTCAAACTGAAGAGTTTGCAGTGATTCCGCTGATCAACCAGGGGAAGAATATTGGCATCCTTCTTATTGATAATATTGTAAACAAAAGGCCTATTACATTGATGGATACTGAAAATATCCTTCCTCTTGCGAATCAGGCGGCTATTGCGCTTGATCATGCCAATCTTTATGAGCAGATCGAGGAAATGGCTTTGCGGGACGGGTTGACCGGTCTTCTTAACCAGCGGGCGTTCCAGACAATTCTTAATGAACACTTTCCATTTGAAGGAAAAGGGGTCGCTCCCCTCTCGCTAATCATATTGGATATCGACTTCTTTAAAGTCTTCAATGATAAAAACGGTCACTTGCTTGGAAATGAAGTTTTGATGAAGCTGGCGAGGGTGATTGTAGATTCTTTAAGACCAGGTGATTTTTCCTTCCGTTTTGGCGGAGAGGAATTTGTTGTCCTTCTATCTGGAACCAATTTGATACAAGCTGAAATAATTGCTGAAACAATTCGCATTAATGTTGAAAAGACAACCTTTCCTGGGGAAAAAACTCAGCCCAATGGCACTTTAACTGTGAGTGTTGGAACAGCTTGTACAGACCATCCTGACATTAAAAGTAAAAATGAGTTAATTGAAGCAGCAGATCAGGCCCTTTATAAAGCCAAAAATGCAGGCAAAAATACAGTAGTTTCTTTTAAGGAGTTCGTGAGCATTGAATGAACTGGCATTGATTTTGGCATCCTTATTCTTTTTCTTGGTTTCCGCTTTGACTAGCAGGCCATTGTACAATCTATCGCAGAAGTATTATTCCAAACGGGTAACCGCGCATTATGGATTCAAGGTTTCAGACCTGCATTATTCCTATGATCAGATGATTTACTTTATTTCACTGCCCACTACATTGCCTTATATCAAGGGTGCGCAGAAAGAAGATTTAGTTATTGAACAAGATTATTCATCATATTTTTTTCCTCTTTTAAAAGGAATCAAAATCTCATTAAAGCAACATGGAACGAAGTTGTACATTGCCTATTTGCCAATTGGCAACTTTCGTTTGCCACATCTTGATAAACTGCAGCAGGAAGGCACCATTGATGAACAAATATATTTAAGGATCAGCACCAGTAAGCTGCTCCATCATGACACTTTGCAGGAAGTGCGCGAAGAAGTCTACAAGCAGCTTCAGGTTGGCCGCTACTAGAATTCAAAGAGCCAGCATTTTGTATGAACTCCAAAGGTTAAAAACTAACTATTTGGGGTCCTGTACATTATATGCCGGCTCTTTTGATTTCCTCGATAGTTGCTTTCTCATTTTCCTTTGGAACATCATTATATATCCACCTCTTTAATAGAACAGCCCAAAAAATCATTGAAAAATGGATTGCATTATTGATAACAAAATGGCGGAAATTTTGTTTCGCGATCCCTGTTTTCAAAACCAGCATATCCATAATCTGTGTAAAGCCAAAAGATCTGAATATTCCTTTCCAGCCGCTGTTATCCTTAATGATCAAGGTTGTTGCCGCAGATAGAATAAATGAATAGATTGGTGCTATTTTAAAATGTTCTTCCCAGCTATGCCATTTCTCCAGACCAAATCTGAATTTCCTGAATATCGACAAAGAATACATTAGGTTCAGCCCATTGACCAGCACGCCAAGGAATAGCGAGCTGAAATGGAAAATAGGCGTCCCAAACCTAAGCTGTTGATACCAAAAGTCATTGATGTAAAAGAAAATCGGAATAAGGGTCACTGTATATCTCGTCTTCCACCAATTATTTTTATGGATCCCCATAAACAAGAAAAGCTTTTCGACCAGTCCGAAAAACATAGCGAATAAGAGTTTGCCCTTCCATCCAACTTTAAAAGTTGTAAGGAAAATGGCGGTAAAGGGAACAAATACAGCCTGGGACATAATCGCACCAAAAAAATTATCCAAATCCCTATTCTTAAACAACTTCGGCTTGTAACGATAAGCTTTAAAATGACTTAAAATAAAGTATTCAAAAATAAAACAAAGACCCATACCGGATAAAAGAGTAATGAACAGCAGCTTACGGTCTTTCCTCTTATAAAAAGTATAAATCAATAAAGAAGAGTGGATGAAAAGGAGAACGAAAAACGGCAAATAATGTTTTTTGTTCCTGTTCATATAGAATCTTCCACCTTCCGTAATTGAATATCTCTTTTAAGGTTGACTGATTCGGAATGTATTATGCAAATAAATGTAGTGATAAAAAGCCCAGTCACTTGACTGGGCTGACATGTCACTTTAGGTTTCCAATAAAATTGAGTGTATCTGCATTTGCTATACTCGAAGGATTATCAAGTATTCTTTTAACGTCATTCAAGGTATCCTGGAGCTTCACAACCTCTCCCTTTTTGCCAGTAAAAGCTTCGGCTACAAAGAAAGGCTGAGTAAGATAGGCTTCCAATTTCTCCCCCTGCTGATATATTTGCGACTCTGAGGCTGGCAGGCGTCCAATACCATGAACATTGACAATCGAACGCAATTCTCTATACCTTCGTAAAAGTTTTTGAGCTCTTTGTTGAATGCTGTGATGTACAGGATCTAAATAGGACCCTTCTAAGATGGAGGAAGTTGAGTAGATTGGGTTGACAGCAGGGTATTTATGGCGGGCTGCAAGATCCGCATCAAATTGCCACAAAGTATCAAGTGGTCCGTACGGAAGGTCTTCATCGACAGCCTCACCTTTAAGTCTATCAGGAAAGTTGTCACGCTGCTGACTCCTTTGTCATCAAAGATTTCCTGCAAAGTGAACATTTCGCCTGATATGACATAAGATCTGTCGACTGTAATTGAGTAATCTTTTTCTATACCTTCTCTAAGCATGATCCTATATGTCTCTTCTATATTGTTTGTAACATGATCAACGTCTTCAAGAACATCATCAAGTTCCGGATGATTCCCTGCTGGTTTAATGAGAATCGTCACATAGCCTTCTCTTTTCAATCGATATAACATCTCAGCCAGTACAACTAATTGCCCCATACCCGGCCTGGCAACTAGCCCAACAGTTCCCCCTTTTGAAATTGGAGCAAATAGATCCAAAGTTTTTATCCCTGTTTCAATCATTTCCACACTCTCCCCTCTTAAAATCAGTTCATCCAAACTACAGCCAGCAAGTTCTGCAAGAGCTACTATAGTCCGTACCTCAGCCCTCCCGACCGGTATTTTACCGGTAGATAAATTCGAAACGGTTGCTGGCCTAAGGCCAACTGTCTTAGCTGCTGACGTCAAATTTGGCACCTTTTTTCTAAGTAACGCTACGTTTAGTCTTATATTTTCCATTTATTCCACCTCCTTACTTTAAATAGTAATTTATTTTACTTTAAAAAGCAATATGAATTACTTTTAAAAGTAATTTATATTTCTGTTAAATGAGTGTTTATTGTTTAACGCAGGGTAAACTATTTAAATCAAATGCTGTTTACGCATGTTTGTTGCTTTTCGAAAAATACAGTTATCCGCATTCTTGGAGCTGTCAAACCCTTTTTGATGATATGATGTGCAACAATGTTTACGAAAAATGACAAAAACAAACAAAAGTTTAAAGGAGAGATTCTATGATTCCAATTGGTGTATCAAATCGGCATATTCATTTGAAAAGAGAGGATTTAGATCAGCTTTTTGGTGAGGGATATCAGCTTACAACAGCTAAAGAGCTTTCACAGCCGGGTGAATTTGCAGCCAATGAAACAGTCAAAGTCCTTGGTCCGAAAGGACAGTTTCCAGAGGTCAGGATACTTGGTCCACTAAGAAAGTTTACCCAACTTGAAATTTCCAGGACTGATTCCTATTCGCTTGGTGTAAAAGCACCATTAAGGGCTTCAGGGAATATCGAAGGAACTCCGGGAATAAAACTTGTCGGGCCAAAAGGAGAACTGGAAATACAGGAAGGCGTCATTATTGCGGAACGGCATATACATATGACAACTGGAGACGCTGCCAAGTTTAATGTGAAAGATGGAGAGTATGTAAGTGTTAAATGTAACGGAGAAAGAAGTTTAACCTTCAATCAAGTTCTCATAAGGGTAAAAGATTCCTACGCTCTCGATATGCACATTGATACAGATGAAGCGAATGCAGCAGGTTTGCGAACGGGAGACCATGTTGAAATAGTTAAATAATCGGGGCCCGCAACCCTGCTAAGTATGTCCGCATTTCGTCATGGAGGACCTGTTTTTCTCTCTCCCATCCATTTCTATCCGCCATTATCTTGAGGATAGATAGATTATAGAGTATTTAGATTTAAGCCTCTCCGCCCTGAAAGTTTGCTTTGATCAGTTCAGGGTATAAAAGAATATACTCAAATAAAGGAGGCCATAATCATGAATGACAAACAAACAAAAGGCGCATTTGACCAGGTTAAAGGTGAAGCTAAAAAGCAATTCGGAAAGCTTACCGACAATGAATCGATGGAAGCAGAAGGCCGCCTTGATAAAGGAAAAGGAAAACTAAAAGAAACAGCTGGAGATATGAAAGAAGATGTTTCCCGCGCTTTTAACGACTCGTCAAGAGATTAATAACACCGTATAAAAAAGCCTTTGCTATCCAGCAAAGGCTTTTTGTATGCTAATCAATATTATTTTTATTTTTCCCCTTCACGAAACGATAGGCCAAATACGCAACATATAATGGTGTTGCAATATAGATTAAGTAAGGGAATTGGCTGTAGGTCCCTTTCCAGATAACGAACAGCAAAGAACCAAGGAAAATTGTCACGATTGTTCCATATTTCGGGAGCGGTACTTCTTTAAAGCTTGGAATTCTTATTCTGCTCACCATCAGGAAGCTCAATGCCGTAAAGACGACAGTAGTGACGATATTGGGGATCAAGTCTCCAAATAAAGTAAGGATCGCCATGATTCCGCCCGCAGCAGTTATAGGAACACCAATAAAGTAATTAAGCGATGATTTATCGGTACTGATATTGAACCTCGCCAGGCGATAAGCACCGAATAAAGGGAAAAGCCCTGCTACCAATAAGCCCCACAGTCCAAATTGATAGAAGTATGTATAGTAAACCAGAAACGACGGTGCTACCCCGAATGTAACTATATCCGCAAGTGAGTCTAATTCTTTGCCGAGCTGGCTGTCCGCTTTAAGCATCCTCGCCAGTCTTCCGTCCATGCTGTCAAGCATCATTCCGATCAAAATTAAAATGGCTGCATTATTAAATTGGCCATTTGCCGCAAATCCGATTGATAGAAAACCACAATACAGATTCCCAAGTGTGAACATATTGGGGATCATTTTTGTAAACCGCATCAGTTGTCATCACTCTCCGAACCTTTTTCATATTTTGCTTATGCCTATTTTTACCCCAGCCACCTAATAATCATGTTTATTTTATTAGAGAATCGCCGAAAATATAGTTTAACTATATCATTTTTTCTCCTTCTGGATAGAGGTTAGCAAGAAAAATCCTCTCCAAGAATCGAATATCATACCGCTTTGGAATAAATATGTCAAAAAGGCTATTAAAATGATTCATCAAATTGTATACTAATTTGGGGCTGGTGAATTATGATCAATACAAACTTGCGCAGATTTAAATTCCTTCTTATAAAATTATTCAGAATCAAAGAGAACGCACATAATGTGTCTTTGGGGTTTACCCTGGGATTTTTAATCCACTTTATCCCATCATTCGGAATGGGCCCTATTCTCTCGACCGTTGGTGCCAAACTCTTTAAAGGAAATCCGGTAGCTGGTTTCATTAGCGGTGTCGCACTCATCTGGCTTTTCCCATTTTTATTTTATTTGAATGTCCTTGTTGGTGAGACCCTGTTTCCTTATGGGATCTTCCCCTCAGCCGCGGGTATGCCTACTCATGGTTTAGATGCCGGAATCCATTTAGGGGCCGTCTTTTTCATTGGCATGATCATAAATATCATTCTTTTCGGGATGTTCGTTTACTATATCATTTATACAATCATGAGAAAATATCGTTCAAACTTCCTTGCTTTAGTTAAGAAGTGGGAAATAAAAAAATAAGGAATGGTAGTACATTGTTTTTGTTCCATTCCTTAAGTAGACTTCGATGAGTTCAATCAATTGATCGTCGGGGAAATAGAACTAATTAAAAAGGCTGCAATTTGCAGCCTTTTTTCATTGTTTAATCCTCGATCAGATATACGATTGCTTCATAGGGCCTCAATGATACATCAGAACCGTACGCTTCGCCTGCGTCGTAATTTGAAATCAAGATTTCATTTTTCTTTCCTTGCAGCTCAACAGGAACTGCAAAGCCTTGCTCCTTATCAGTGAAATTCAATAGAACAAGTAATTTTTGAAACTCGAGCGTTCTTGTATAAACATAAATACTCTCATCCTCAGGAACCAGGATGTCGTATCTGCCATGGACAATTATCGGATGCTCTTTCCTTAGCTGGATCAGCTGCCGGTAGTAGTGATAGATGGAATTTTCATCATTAACTGCCTGCCTGGCATTGATCTCGGTATAGTTTGGATTAACCTGTATCCATGGGGTGCCTGCAGTAAATCCTCCATGCTCGCTATTATCCCACTGGAAAGGAGTACGTGCATTGTCTCTTCCTTTTACATAGATCGACTCCATTACTTTCGCTGGATCTTCCCCATTTTGGTTTACTTTTTCATTATACATATTAAGTGTTTCTATATCTTTATAATCATCGATAGAATCAAAACGGACGTTGGTCATCCCGATTTCTTCGCCCTGATAAATGTATGGAGTTCCTTTTAGCATATGGAGGAATGTAGCCAGCATCTTAGCCGATTCAATTCTGTATTGCTGGTCATTACCGAACCTCGAAACCATTCGCGGCTGGTCATGATTGTTCAGGTAAAGACTGTTCCAACCGATTTCCTCGAGACCTGTTTGCCATTTTGTAAAGTTATTCTTCAGGTCAGTAAGCTTAAGCGGCTTAAGGTCCCATTTCCCCCCAGGGCCAGAATCCAGGTCCACGTGCTCGAACTGGAATACCATATTCACTTCATTTCTGGATTCATCTGTGTAAAGCTTGGCTTGCTCAACATTGACACCAGGCATTTCACCAACAGTCATCACATTATAATCAGCAAGAGCTTCTCCGTGCATTTCCTGAAGGTAGTCATGTATTTTCGGTCCGTTCATAAAGTGTCTGCTTCCAGACACATATTTCTTCCCATGAGGATTTGGCGCATCAGGAAGGCCATCTACTTTAGAGATGAAATTGATGACATCCATCCTGAATCCATCAATCCCTTTGTCCAGCCAGAATTTCATCATATCATATACTTCCTGGCGAAGTTTTGGGTTTTCCCAGTTCAAATCAGGCTGCTTTTTACTAAAGATATGCAAGTAATACTCATCAGTATTTTCATCGTACTGCCATGCTGAACCGCTGAAGGTGGATTGCCAGTTATTCGGTTCCTTGCCATCTTTACCAGGTCTCCAAATATAATAATCCCGATAAGGGTTATCTTTCGATTTTCTCGATTCCACAAACCATTGATGTTCATCAGAGCTATGGTTAACGACCAGGTCCATGATCAGCTTCATTCCTCTGTCATGCATCTCTTTTAATAAAAGTTCCCAGTCTGCCATCGTTCCGAAGTCATCCATGATTTCCCGATAATCACTGATATCATATCCATTATCATCATTGGGAGACTTGTATACTGGAGAAAGCCAGATCACATCTACTCCCAGGTCTTTTAAATAGTTAAGTTTTGAAATAATCCCAGGGATATCTCCAATACCATCACCATTGGAATCCATGAAGCTTCGAGGGTATATTTGATAAATGACTGATTCCTTCCACCAATGCTTTTCATGAAAATCACTCCATATTAGTTTCTATTATATAGGCTCTTATCGTAAACTTAGCTGCTATGACGATAATGATTTATTCCCCTATTCTTGACACACTTCATTAGAGTCTCAATGAGAACTAGAAGTATGGAGAAGATAGGATGAGTTTCAAAAGCAACAATTAATGCAGAGTACTAGCTTGGTAAACGTTTACGTATCAGGTGAATTTAATTTCCTTAACACTTTCCCGCTCAACTACTGAGTGAGGCATAATACGGCTTTCAACCCTTTTTCCTTGCTCCATCATCGTAAAAAGCATTTCTGCCGCGACCATTCCCATTTCTTCCAAAGGCTGAGCTACGGTTGTAAGCGGTGGTATCGCCATTTCCGCTATCGGCAAGTTATCGTAGCCAATAATAGAAAGATCGTCTGGTATTTTAACTCCTAGTTTATATGCAGAAGATATAGCACCCAGGGCCAATGCGTCACTGGCGGCAAAAACAGCAGTCAAGTCAGGGGATTGCTCAAGGAGCCTTGGCAAACCAGTAAAACCATCATTAAAGGAAAACCCTTGTGAATGAATTATATTTTTATCCGTTATGTCGAGTCCTTTTAGCGCTAGCGCTTGCTTATAACCATCTATTCGCGGCTGGCCAGCTATGATATCCTCTTTATCCCCGCTGAGCATCCCGATTTTACTATGCCCCATTTTCACAAGATAATCAGTAGCAGTGAAGGCTGCGTGCTTATCATCTACCTTTACGAAAGGCAAAGGATACTGATAAGATTCGGTCGAGATCAGGACGACTGGTATTTGCATTGATTCAAGAGTATTATAATACTCCTCCGTAATGATTTCACTGACAAACAGGATACCGTCCACTCTTTTCTCGCTCAAAAGCTGTAAATATTTCATCGTTCTCTGTCCATGTGATGCCGTATTGCATACAATGACACTTGAACCAAGATGGTGGGCTGCTTCTTCTACACCGCGAAGGATTTTTGAAGAAAATTGGCTCGATACTTCAGGAAATAAAATTCCTACAGTATTGGATTTTTTACTGATTAAACTACGGGCAAATGCATTTGGCTGATATCCAAGCTCTTTAATTGCGTTAAGAACTTTTTCTTCAGTCGCTTTTGAAAATCCGCTCTGCCCATTGAGAACCCTTGATACGGTAGCAATCGAGACATTCGCATGCTTGGCTACGTCTTTTATTGTATAACTCATTAACGATCAAACCCTTTACGTAAACGTTTACGTTTCTTTTTTATAATATTACCCTTTCCGTTGAATATCAAGCCAATTGGGTAAAAAATTCATAGATTGACCTAATATAAAAAACTTGAAGGACAAAGCCTTCAAGCTCATTTTAGTTATTCTGTTGACTTTCTTCCTTTACTTTTGCCGGCATTGGTCTTACATCGGTAGTAATACCGGTTAATACATCTCGGTCAAACTTACCTCGATCTTCACCCATACCTGGCAAAGTGTTAGCCATTGGCAGCTGTTCAAGTTCTTTTCCTCTTGGCAATGTAGACACCTCCTGCTTTTAAAGTTCCTCATTTCGCTCGAACTAACACAGATAATTCAAGAAGGATTTTAGGAACATCTGGTGAAATTAGTAACAATACTATATTGATTAGGATGATAATGATGAAAATAGGGTTGTTACGCCATTTTAAAGTGAGTTTAGGGTATCCAAATAAGCTTGTCACCTCCCGGGAGCTGCTTGTTTGGCAGCAGGAGTATAATCTGTCGCGAATCGAGGAAGTTGAAATCGATCATCAAGAGCATAAATGGGTAAGATGCTATTCAAGTGATCTAGAAAGAGCGAAAATTACTGCAACCAGAGCGTTTAATGGAGAGATCATATTTTTGGAGGACCTGCGGGAGATGTCCCTTTACCCGGTCATCAAAACCGAATTTCGCCTGCCACTCTGGCTTCATGTAGCTTTGATCAGGCTTGCCTGGTATATGGGACACAAATCACAAAAGGAAAATAAAAAAGAAGTAATAACGAGGATTAACAAAGTTTTGGATGAAGCGATTGCTCAGAATGAAGATATTTTAATTGTTGGCCACGGGGGAATCATGATGTTCATGAGGAAGGAGTTATTGAAAAGAGGATTTTCAGGCCCGAAATTCAACAGGCCTGAAAATGCTAAAGTTTACATTTTCAACAAAAGCTAAGGATGCTCAAATTTGAGTGTCTTTCTTTATGATGGAGTACATCTTCACGTCATAATGGGCTCCTTTGACAAATATGAAATTCCTTAGAATGCCTTCGAATTTCATCCCGGCCTTTTCCATTACACGCTCAGAACCAATATTTGCTACAAGGCTTTTCGCCTGAACTCTGACCAGATCCATTTCTTTCACCCCAAATCTGATGAGTTCTTTAGCAGCCTCTGTAGCAATACCTCTTCCCCAGTAGTCAACGGAAAGTGCGTAACCGATCTCTGCAGTCTTATGCTGCGGCTGCCAGGAAACAAAATCCACTGTGCCAATCAGTTTGTTGTCCTCTTTAAAATGAATGCCCCAGGGAGCAATTTTCCCTTGTTCATATAGCCCAAGGACCATCTTTACATATTCCTCAATCGCCGCTCTAGTTTCATGTTCGCTCCAGAACACATACTTTGATACTTCTGGGTTTGAAGCATATGTATGTATATCCTCAATGTCATCATATCTGATCTTTCTTAAAATCAACCGCTCCGTTTCAAGTTGTGGAAGATTTCCATAAATATCTTTTATTTGCAAGACTTTCACTCCTGAACATGTTCATTTACACCTCTTATATTACCCTATCCGCTTACTATTTCATGAATGATTTGATTCGGTATAGGAAAAAGTAACGACGAGCCATTATAACAGGAGGTACAGCTATGGAAAATACCCACGAATTTGTACAGAAGCTCCACGATAAGCAAAAAAAAGACGAACAGAATAGAAAGCGGCAGGGAAAAGAAAATCCTAGTGACAAGCTGCCAAATAAACAACATTAACTTGCCAAACGCCTTGGCCGTGAGTTCTGGCCCACTAAAAAATAGACCGCAGATGCGGTCTATTTTTGATGTCTTCTACCTGCTCCTGCGGTTACTTGAACCGCCTCTCTTGGCTGTTCGCCCTCCAGGAGAGCTGGAATTCCGTCTATCTCTGCCTTGTATTTCCCGGTTTGGTCTTTCACTACTATTTCTTCTTGCTGTTTCTTTGCCTGCACGCGCTGGAGTTTTCTCCATTCTTCTTCCTTCTGAACGAGGAGGATTCGATGGAAGTCCTTCCGTAGAGTTTCTTCCTTCAAGCCTTGTTGATGGCTGATTCCTATCTCTAAAGCCCTTTTCGCCGTAACGAGCTTCACGCCTATCTTCTGTCCGTCTACGGGAAGCTGGGGCTTTATTTATTTTTTCACCACGGTGATCCCTTTCAGGTTTTTGATCGTCCCGTCTTCTCGACCGGGTATTCTTTCCCTTGTATTCACCAGAACTTTGTTTCCTTTTGCTGCCGGCACTGTAATCTTCATTATGAGATTCAGCTATTTTGGCGTTCCCCATGTTTTTCTTCTCAATTTTTATATTGAGTTCTGTTTCAATCTGGTCCAGCAAAGGCCTGTCTTTTGGTGAATAAAATGTTAGAGCCAGCCCTTCACTGCCTGCCCTGCCAGTACGGCCGATTCGATGGATGTAGCTTTCAGTATCCAGCGGGATGTCATAATTAAAAACATGTGTAACACCCTCTACATCAAGCCCTCTTGCGGCTACATCCGTAGCAATTAAATACTGGATCTTTGCCTCACGAAATTTTTTCATCACCTGCTCCCTTTTCGCCTGGGAGAGGTCTCCATGCAGCTCATCACAATTAAAATGGTTGGCTTTCAATGCGTCATTCAACTTGCTGACCCTTCTTTTAGTCCTGCAAAAAATGACTCCTAAAAATGGCTGATACAATCTAAGTGACTCAATTAAATCATTTTGTTTTGCCCTGTCTGTTGTACTAATGGCAATTTGTTTGATGTTTTCCAGCGGGGCCTGGGTTTTCTCGACCTGGATATATTCTGGCTTGTACATATGTTGTTTAGCGAGCCTTTTGATTTCATCTGGCATTGTCGCTGAAAAAAGTAAGGTTTGCCTTGTTTTGGGAGTTTGTTTGATAATTTCTTCAACTTCGTTCAGGAAACCGATGTGAAGCATTTGATCCGCTTCATCCAGTACAAGAAAAGCTGCATTTGAAAAATCAACCGTTTCCCTGCGGATATGGTCAAGCAATCTTCCGGGAGTCCCGATGACAATATGGATGTTTTTCTTTAGCTTTTTTAGCTGCGATTCAACATCCTGACCTCCATATACAGCAAGAACATTTATACCTTCATATCCTTCAATTAATTTTTTGATTTCATGTGTAATCTGCAATGCAAGTTCCCTAGTAGGGGTGACAATCAATGCTTGTATATTTGGTTTCTCGATATCGATTTTCTCCAGGATTGGCAGCACAAAGGCAAATGTTTTACCAGTACCTGTCTGGGATTGTGCAATGACATCCTTACCATCAAGCAATAAAGGTATTGCTTTCTCCTGAATTGTTGTGGGCTCCAAAATCCCCTGTTGGCTGAGCGTTTCTGCGAGTAGTTCTGATATGCCTAAAGATCTAAATTGATTCAAATTCAATCCCTGCTTTCTTTAATAGGCTGGGTTTGACCAACCATCCTTCTCATTATTGCTTTTTGCAAAGGAAAATATCAAGTATAGCTTATTCATATTTAACTTTATACATTTCCACCATACCGAAGTTCTGGCCACAATGTAAAAAAGATAACCATAACTATAACCGAGCCAGCCTTAAGCGGTTTTTCCTGCCGCTTAATGGGTCAGGCTCTTTCAGATTGGGTAAAATAATAATATGTGGATTTTCACTTTTGCCTGTGGTACGATTTACTAATTGAAGAATAGGAAGTGATTAAAAGTGATTAAGATTGAACTGCCAGCACCAGACGTAGTCATTACACGAAGCAAGCAATTAGGAGAAAAAGTTGAAGCGGTCATCAGCAGTGAATATGGTTTTACGGATTACCACCGGATCCCAAGGGATAAAGGCGGAATTATTATGTTCTTCGACGCCGACGATGAATTGATGTTTGTTGGGAAAGCGCGTAAGCTTAGACCTCGCGTAAAAAAACATTTCGAAGACAATGTATCCCCAATTAAGAACCATCGTCACGAAGTCAATAAGATTGCTGTCATTACCGTGGTAGATCCTATAGACAGAGAAATTTATGAAACCTATGCAATCAATGTACTTAAAGCCAAGTATAATATTGATAAGGTATTTTATAAATAAAAGAGCCTGATTTCAGGCTCTTTTATTTACTTAAACCACCCTTTTTCCTTTGATTGGGTGATTGCTTCAATCCTGTTGGTGACTTGAAGCTTATCAAGGATTGTTGAGATATAATTCCTCACTGTGCCGGTCGTTATACTGAGCTGTCCTGCTATTTCCTTTGTATTTTTCCCATCTGCAACAAGCTCAAGCACTTCCATTTCACGTTCAGTCAGTGGATTTTCTTCGCTGTATACATCATCCATAAGTTCTGGTGCATACACACGTCTCCCACCCATCACGCTGCGGATTGAGCTTGCAAGCTCCTCTGAAGGACTATCCTTCAGCAAATAGCCACTCACCCCTGCTTTTAAGGCGCGCTGGAAATATCCTGAACGGGCAAACGTCGTCAGGATGATTACCTTGCATCCCAGCCCTTTCAGTTCTTCCGCTGCTTCTAGTCCAGTTTTTCCAGGCATTTCAATATCCATGACGCATACATCCGGGCTAAGCTCTTTTGCCAGCGCGACAGCTTCCTCTCCATTGCTCGCCTTGCCCACCACTTCCATATCATCCTCAAGACTCAACAGGGAGCCTAATGCCCCCAGCAGCATGCGCTGATCCTCTGCAATGACAATCCGAATCATATCAGGTCCTCCCTGTCAGTTTGTTTTAATACTTTTGGTATCTTAATCAAAAGGGTAGTACCGTCCTTAGTAAATATATCGAGGGTGCCATTCACGAACTCAAGGCGTTCTCTCATGCCATGAAGTCCACTGCCTTTGTACAAGTCCTCATCCGATATATTCCCTACCCCATTATCACTTACTTCAGCAACCAGTTCCTTCTCTGTTTGCTTTATGGAAATGCTGCAGGTTGATGCTTTACTATGCTTGACTACGTTGGTAACTGCTTCCTTCAAACACATGCTCAGGATATTCTCTGACAGCAAGGATACATTGTTGAGATTGAATTCTTCTTCATCCCCGATAAATTTAATCTCAGCAGCCTTTAGCATTTGGCTGACATGTACTAATTCGTCGCGGACCCGGATGCCCCTCATTTCTGCAACCATTTTTCTTACTTCATTAAGCGCAGTTCTCGCCGTCTGCTGGACATCCTTCAATTCTTCTTTGGCCAGTTCGGGATCTTTACTGATTAATTTCCGTGCTAGATCACTTTTTAGCCCTATCAGCGAAAGTTTCTGACCCAGTGTATCATGTAAATCACGGGCGATCCTCTGTCTCTCTTCAATTTTAACCAAATCCGAAATTCGCTTGTTCGCATCCTCTAGCTTCTCTTCTAGTTCTCCTCGTTCATTTCTGTTATGGATACTGAATGGCAGGAGTATGACACCGATCCAAACAATCACGATAATCGGCAGCTGTCTAATGAAGAAGTCCTCCTTGAGGACAATTTCAAAGTTAATGACGATCGATGTCCCTATAAGATGGATGAAATATAGAACAAGGAATGGAATCCGGTCTTTGATATTCCCAATAAAATAAGCGATAAAAAACGCGAAATATATGTAACTGAATAGACTTGCCGATGCTATAGATATTCCGATTAATATACAAGTCCATAGATATACCGTCCAGCCTTTTGAGACAAAGGCCACCCAGTATACGAGAAAGAACAATAAGGTCAGGATGATGCCGACCACTTTACCAATCGTTGTTGGCAGCTGCCATATGAAGTAAAAAGGCAATATACCAAGGATCGTCCAAATATATGGTGATATCCCCGTGCTTCTAAGTGAATTGAAAAACTTTTTTATCATATCAAAACCCCAGCTTCATTCATAACTGCTTTTATTTTAACATAGGCTGTTTTCCGGAAAGAGTATTAATTTAAGAATAATAGTTCAGCTTACAAAAAATTACTCCCCTTATTCCAGGAAAGATAACGTCCTGATTAAGGGGAGTTTAGTTTATAGTTCAGGCTTAGTCTGAGGTGACAATTTGCTGCTTCGCTTATATGCTTTCATTTCCTTGAAGCTGATAAATTGCTTTTTACGCTCATCCCATAAGCGGAATTTCAGTGATGTCAAGCTTGTAGAAAGTGTTATTGTCGGCACATTCTGCAAAGGCTTGGTATTCTTGTGGACTTCTTCAAGTTTATAATTTGGAACCCTCGGGCTTAAGTGGTGAACATGGTGGTAGCCGATGTTCCCAGTAATCCACTGTAGAACTTTAGGCAGCTGATAATACGAGCTTCCTTCGACCGCAGCCCTTACATATTCCCAATCCTTATCAGCTTCGAAATATGAATCTTCAAATGTATGCTGTACATAGAAAAGCCAGATGCCGAACATTCCTGCAATGAAGAAAATCGGACCTTCTACCATGATGAATGCTTTCCAGCCAATTGTCCAGATCAGAAGACCAGCAATTCCAAAAATCAACACATTCGTTAAATATGTGTTCAGGCGCTCTTTCATTCTTGCACCTTTCCTGTTGAAACGGTTCGTGATTAAAACAATATAAATCGGGCCCAATACGAACATTACAAATGGATTGCGGTACAATCTGTATGCAATCTTCTTCAACATCGGGGCAGCCATGTATTCATCAACTGTCAGTACCCATATGTCGCCTGTCCCACGCTTGTCCAAGTTGCTGCTTGTTGCGTGGTGGACAGAATGCTCATGCCCCCACTGGCTATAAGGGAACAAGGTCAAGACTCCAGTCAGCGTACCTACCACTTTATTGGCTGTACGGTTTTTGAAGAATGAGTGGTGAGTACAGTCATGGAAGATGATAAATATCCTGATCATGAAACCAGCGGCGAGAACGGCGATCCCAAGTGTCAGTAAATACGAAATTTCAAGGCTTTGATAGGCCAGAAACCATAATAACAAAAATGGAACGACCGTATTGATTATTTGGATGATACTATCTTTAGTGTTAGAGCTCTCATAAGGGGCGACCTGTTTTCTAAGTTCTTTTGCATTGTGAGTTGCCATCTTGTTAAAAATTCCCCTTTCGGATTTGTTAGTTAACCAAATTATAAATAAGGGAAATGATTCTGTGCAGTAGCAGGTGTCATATATGACACATGATAAATGTCATGTGCCAGTTAAACTCTCCCTCAAAACCTTGATATACCAAGGTTTATTTTTACGACCAGGTAATAATATTTGTTAATATTTTTTTAGTGACGATTAATTAACTTCCTAAATATGAGAGACTTTTTTATAAATTGTTAAAACCTCCTTCAATCATGCAGCATTTTTTCACCTGAAAAATTACCCGCCAATTTCAATTTTAAAACCATTAATTCACTGTGTTTCGCGACAATCACATCATCTTTTAGCACTTTATGGCCTAAATGAATATTCGTCCAACCACTCCAAGTTTGCGCCTTCATTATTTGCATTCTCTAAGAGCTCATTCAATACAGGAGGGTAAGGTTGCTTCCTCATATGCAGAGCAAGGTTCTTTAATAACAGGCTGTAATCCATTGACTCACATTGGACCATCCACCTTAGAACCGTTTCACTTTTCATTGTCACAAGCGGATAAACATTTTCAATCAGATTCAGGATCTTGAGTGTGTCTTCCTTCGTCATATGCATGCTCCTTTTCATGGAAAATCCACAGTATTAGATTTTTTCCATGATCCCAGAAAGATACATTGATTTATGTTCAAAATAATCTTTTACCTGTAAAATGGTAAAAAAGATAAAGAAGTGAGTGATATAAGTGAAGACTGCCATTGTGACAGGCTGTTCGAGCGGTTTTGGAGAACTGATTGCCATCGAATTGGCTAAAAAAGGGTATAACGTGATCGCCACGATGCGGAACCTCAAAAAACAAGACACTTTACTGAAACTTGGCGCTGTTGAAAGCGTGACAGATAAGATTACTGTTTTTCCATTGGATGTAACACAGCAACACTCTATCGAAGAATTAAAAGCTTTTGTGGAATCCCTTGTTTCTGTAGATTTATTAGTAAATAATGCTGGTTATGCACAGGGCGGCTTTTGCGAGGAATTGTCAGTGGAAGAGTATCGTAATCAATTCGAAACAAACTTTTTTGGCGTGATTGCTGTCACCCAGGCTATCCTCCCTTCCATGCGCAAGCAGAGATCAGGAAAGATCATAAATATGAGCAGCATAAGCGGGAGATTTGGATTCCCTGGATTGTCTGCCTACGCTGCATCGAAACATGCTCTTGAAGGATACAGTGAAAGCTTAAGGCTCGAGCTCAAGCCTTTTGGGATTGATGTCGTCCTTATCGAGCCGGGTTCCTACAGGACAAATATTTGGAAAAGTATCGAAAATGTTTCTATACCCATTAATTCGCCATATGAGTTGCTGAAGAATTCTATAATGGATAACTTAACAGCAGGGAAAGATTCTTATGGAGATCCACACGATGTTGCCCGGCTTGCAGCGATGATTGCTTCAAATGAAAGCCAACCAAACCTTAGATACCCTATTGGAAAAGGTGTCAGGACCATGATTCATTTAAAAAATTATCTCCCTTGGAAAACAATCGAAAGAATCGTATTGAAAAAATTAAAGTTATAGTGCATCCAGCGACTTTATTCATATTTTTAATGCTTGAACTCTTCATAAGGCGTGCTTAGATTTTATAAGCATCCTTATGAGGACCAAAGACGCCGCATAAGGGTATGATTCGATCCTAATTGTACCCTTATAGCGTCTGGTTACCCTGCATAAGGGTTCGATTCGACCCTAATTGTACCCTTATAGCGTCTGGTTGCCCTGCATAAGAATACGATTCAAGCCTAATTGTACCCTTATAACGTCTGGTTACCCTGCATAAGGGTTCGATTCAAGCCTAATTGTACCCTTATAACGTCTGGTTACCCTGCATAAGGGTTCGATTCAAGCCTAATTGTACCCTTATAGCCACCGGTTACCCTGCATAAGGAAACGATTTGATCCTAAAATCCCCATACAAGAACCAGCTCCGCTATTCCCCCACTTTCTGACTGCGCTCTTTTCATTGGAAAAGAGTTTTTTTCTGTTTTAATCCCAATACTGATGATCTGCGCATGAGCACAGAAAAAAATAAGGAATAACTTTAAATTGTGTAAGTAAAAATATTTACCTTCTGGAAAAAGGATTTTTTTACCACCAAGGAGAAATTTATTAAGTCTGGAAGGAGAATCGATATGAACAATGGATTTTGGACAATTAAAAAAGTATTTACGAAAGCATTTTACACTCTGGCCTTGATAGGAACATTTTTGCTCGGAATAGCCTTTATGCTTTCCTTCACTTCTATATTTAATTTTAATAGAAAGCCCGGTGAACATTTAGCGATATCTTTTGAAGGATTTCAGCTACGGCTGCAAACAATCTTCACTCAATTAATGGATTTCAGTTTTAAAAGTGTTTTAGATTTTGTCAAAAATCCAAATGTTTTGGATGGTTTTATAAATTCGTATAAGGTTCTTGGCCTGTCATTAGTTGCGATCATCTTGCTGGGAAGCATTATCGGGTTCATCGTGATCTTATTACCTATTAAGTTAAGGAGAAGAATTCATCAATTTCTGGATTACTTTGAAGGACTCCCTGATCTTTTGTTCATTTTCATCATAAATATGCTGAACATCTATTTGTTGAAGGAATTTAACTTTAAGATTTTTCCAATGTATGGATTTGGATCTTTACAGCCTGTCGCTTTTCCTGTCATAGTTACATCTTTTCTGCCTGCAGTTCTTTTTGGTTTATATTTAATCAAATGTATGGAAGAGGAAGAAGTTGCCCATTACGTCCAGTTAGGATATTCCAAAGGCTTATCCAGATTTTATTTATATTCTGTTTACATGCTGCGGAATATCCTGCCTGTTTTATCACTTAAATTCCGGGTCATCCTTTATATGCTGCTCTCCAACCTTATCCTTGTTGAACATATGTACCATTACAAAACTACACTTACAAACCAGATTCTTGACCAGGTATTCAGGGGAGAACATGTATTACCGCTAATCTATGCAATTATAATATTAATTCTCCCGGTAATCATTCTCGAGTTCCTTATCAACTTAATTGTTAAAGAAACTGTGATCAGGAAAAGAGGAGAATTCCAGTTATGAAATTTCAAACATATCGGAAAACCAAATTCAGTCTGGCGGTTTTACTGGCCTTATTGATCGCAAGCATATTCTATGATTATATCGGTCCGGAGGATTATCGTTCGATACTTGACCAGCTATATGATGAAAACGGAAATGTCCTGGAAAATCCGCCGTATCCTCCTAGTAAAGACTATATCCTGGGTACTGACCGTGATGCCCGGGATAATTTGCTGTTAATTCTGGATGGATTAAAATATACCATTGCTGCTGTGTTTATAGTTTCTCTAGCAAGAGTAACAGTTGGTGCCACGATGGGATTAATCATTGAAACCTGGACACCTGCCATTAAAGCCTTTGTTAAGGCATTTTTCCTGCCTTTTCATTACGTCCCTTTACTGCTGGTCGCTATCATATTGATGGATGCTGTCATATTTCCTTTTAACGAAATACCGGTTATGGTGAAAATTGAATACCAGTTGATTGTTTTATTCCTGCTTGGGTTTCCGGCTGTATTTTTCTTCACAACGGATTTAGTCAAGGAGATCAGCGCGAAATCGTATGTGACTAGTTCAGCTTTGTTAGGAGGAAGTAAATTTCATATTCTAAGAGTACAGATCCTGCCACATCTTAAACCGCATTTAATCCTTTTGTTTGTCCAGCAGGTATTACAAACCCTGCAAATATTAATGGGTTTGGCCATATTCCGGCTTTTTCTAGGTGGACGCCATGAGGAAAAAATATATAATACGTCTTATCCAAAGTCCATTACCAATGAACTTGCAGGTCTCACAGGACAAAACTTCTGGACACTCAAAAATGCTCCATGGGTCGCCTTCAGTTCATTGGGATTGCTGCTAATCATTTTCATCCTTGTAATTGTGATTAAAAATGAAATAATCGCCAATATGGAAAGGCACACTGAACAATCAGGCATATCCTTTCCCAAAACTAAACACCAAGATATCAAAGCAGAGGATGATCATATTACTCCGGCAAATTTCATCCCAATCAAACAAAAGGTGCTCGATCGATAGATCAGGCACCTTTTAATCCTAGTTTGACATCGCTTTACTATTAAAAATGTTACTAATCGGGTTAAGCAGCATTGCGCCAATCCCCTGAATGATGGTTTTAACGATTACCTGGCCTAAAATCGCAGCGGGAACTGCTTCCCACGGAAGGAAGTCTGCTCCAATCGGGCTTAAACCAATGATGACGAAGATGACTGAATCAAGCAGTCCCCCAACCAAACCGCTGTAGAATACTCTCCAACTCATTGGGAGCTTAAGTCTTGTGTAAATTTCAGTATCAGTTGTCTCAGCAATAGCAAAGCTCAATGCTGAAGCAAAAACGATCGTAAGTGTATCTCCAAGAATATAAGAAACGATAGCTGACAATACGAGTGCCAATCCGATGAACATATAAGTTTTCGCTCGGCCGTACTTATTCTGCACAAGGTCACGGAAAATGAAGGTGGCCCCTATGAGCAATGTCCCCATCGGAACAATGAACATGCCGAATTGAAGCGGTGCAAGCGCCGCCGTAATCACATTGGCAGTAACAATTGAAATTAAATATAAAAAGATTCTCATGATTTTACCTCCTGGAAGTCTAAACCCCTCTTTTATTTCCCCAAACATAGACATGAAGCTGCGGAAGGACTCTTACACTGTTCATTTCCATGTCACACATGACCTTACTAATCAGCCATTCATACTTATCGACCAACGATGACATTAAGTTTACCTGATCTTCTGTTGTAATGTCGTCATTCCCTACCTGTAAAAAGAACGCTAAGTCCGGATAACGCTGATGTACTAGTTTGGCAAATTCATAGTCAACTGCATCAAAAACAACTATTTTAAGGCTGGCGTTTTTTATAGAGCCATTCTCCTTCAGAGAATCTACAATTTGATCCAGAACTTCAAAATCTGTTTCCATTCCTGAACTCGGCGGTTTTGGGGACAGGGTCAGTGCGTCAATTTTCAAAAACCAATCCTGCCATTTGCTGCCCTGTGTCTCCAAGCAAACGCTGACGTTGTTTTCCTTTAATAGTTCAACCAGTCCAGATAGATTCTTAATGAGAGCAGGATTTCCGCCTGAAATAGTGACATATGAAAAGCCATCTCCACCCAATGCTTTCAATTCACTCCAGACTTCATCAGCATCCATTTGCCTGACCAAGTCCTTTCCAGATCCATCCCATGTAAAGGATGAGTCACACCAGGCACAGGAATAGTCACACCCAGCTGTACGAACGAACATGGTCTTTTGTCCGATGACCATACCCTCTCCCTGAATTGTCGGCCCGAAAACTTCCATCACGGGTATCTTAGTCAAACTCCATCCACTCCCTTCTCGCTTCAGCATAGCTAGTAGGAGTTTCATAGAGTTTCACAAACTCGACCCTTGCATCTTGGTATAAATGCTGTCTATTTGCCAGGGCTTCTGTCATTTTTTCATAAATCCAAACCACCATGTTTTCAGCAGTTGTATTCATCGGCGGCAAAGTTTCATTCAAATATCTATGGTCTAGATATATTTCTATTTCTGATTTCCAAATCTCTTTTATGTCTCCAAAATCAATCATTAATCCGCGGTCATCGACAAAACCACTAAGGCCGAATATGACTTTATAAGTATGGCCGTGGAGATTTTTACATTTCCCCTCATATTCATGAAGATGATGCGCGGCATCAAAAGTGAATTCCTTACTGACGAGCACACGTTTAGAATGGTATTTTAATTGTTCTCTATGGATATCTTTATCTATTTTCTGAAGCTGGTCGACGATCCTGAATTCATACATCAAGAAACAACTCCTTCCAGGTAATCATCCAGCCCGTTTTTCCGCAACTTGCAGGCAGGGCAAATCCCACACCCATCTGCAATGATTCCGTTATAGCAAGTCAAAGTCCTTTTACGGATAAATTCAAAGGCGTCCAGTTCATCAGCAAGCTTCCATGTCTGTGCCTTGTTCAGCCACATTAATGGTGTATGGATGACAAAGTCCTGATTCATCGAAAGGTTAAGTGTTACATTCAATGACTTAATGAATACATCGCGGCAATCAGGATAGCCGCTGAAGTCGGTTTCGCATACACCGGTTACGACGTGCTTCGCGTTCACTTGACTGGCAAGCACACATGCAAAGGATAAGAACAATAAATTTCTCCCTGGCACAAAGGTTGTTGGCAGTTCTCCTTCTTCTCCATCCTTTACCTCGATATCACTCCTGGTAAGTGCATTAGGCGCCAGTTGGTTGAGCAGGCTCATATTGAGAACATGGTGTTTAATCCCAAGTTCATTTGTGATGTCTTTTGCGCATTGTATTTCTGTGCGGTGGCGCTGATTATAATCGAAAGTGACTGCTTCCACTTCTTTGAATTCCTTCATGGCCCAGAACAGGCAAGTCGTACTATCCTGTCCTCCGCTGAACACGACAACGGCTTTTTCATTTTTCATTAGAGAATACTCCTTTACAACAGAAAAAACAGTACCACTAAGACAGCAGTACTGTTTTCCCTTAGTTTTTTTGAGAGGGTAGCTAGAACCTCTTCCGCCAAAACGGAATATGTAATTTTAACTTACTCATTTTATCACATATTTTATAAAAAGAAAGCTTATATTATTCCATCACTTTTTTGATTTCACCAGATTTTGATGCCTGAACCTTAGTCCAGAACATATTTAGTCCCAAACCGACGTTAACTACAGCTTATTTTAAGATATTTTAAATGGTCAAGTTCCCCAACAGGGCATCTTGCTCATTCGAAAATATTTTCAATGAATAAAATGATTACAAGCACTTATTGTTTTCATACTAATAAAGGAGGATACAGATGGATATTGAAGCTTATTTTTCAAGAAGCCGTGATTTTTTCGAACGGCACACTCACGAATTCCAAGATTGCGATTATCCGGAATGCCAATGTCATGATTCAGCTTTTTCCTGTGGCTCATCTGCAGATTTCCCATCATTGGATGAGGAGCTGGAATCAAGCTCGCATCATGGATATTGCCATAGCTACAAAGATGATTGTATCCCGGTTATTTTTGACCGTCGTTATAATTTCGCCGATCGCGAGTTGTGCAGCAGGCATTTCAGCGTCCGCTTGGGCGGGTTGCGGAACAAAATGGCAGCTATACTGAGAAGGTATATCGGCTGCAAAGTGATCATTGGAGTTGATTGTGACAAGGGTAAAAAAATCCACGGCAGGATTTCCTTTGTTGGAACAGATTTCGTTGAGCTAGTCATCTATAAAACAGGCAATGGCAGTAAAAAACACTGTAAGAAGAAATATAGAATGATTCCATTTGACAATATCAATTGGTTTGAGATGGATGAAGGAAACAACGCCTGAGCAATGCTCAGGCGCTTCTATTTGTAAGTCAATTTCAGATAGCAGAAAGATGTTAAAGCTATTTCTTTAACCTGCCCATTTTCACTGACTAGATTAACGTTTCCGTTTTCTAGCCCTGCCAATAACCCAATTACCTTTTCAGAGTCTGTATAAATTGTTACTTTTTCATCTGAATATGTTTTAAGGTACATTGATAACTTAATCCTGAAAAAGATCTGGATCAGCTCTGGGTCATGAGCTACTGTTTCCCCAAAACTAAAGGTAAGATCTCTCCGGAAACATGGATCGATATCTAGTAAAGGCGTTTGGGGTCCAGGTGGGTGGTACGGCTTTTTAGATAAAACCAGACAAATTTTATTGAACGGGATAATGAATGTCTTTCTATTCTTCTGGAGTTGGACAAAATCACTGCCTACTAATTGTACAAATCCTTCCAGGAAATTTTTGCCCAACTTCTTTTTCTTTTTATACCTATGCTTGCGCTTCTTCTTGGAAAGCCGTTTCTTTTTGTAACGCTTTTTCCTCTCTGTTTTCTTGTTTATTACCTCCTCAATTGGGTCTGTTGGACTAGCTTCTGTATTGCTCTCATCATGATTCGAGCAGTTTAACTTAATCTTCACCATTTGCCCTGCCAGGCCATCAAATAATATCCTCCGGCCAAGTTCAGACTGCTCATTTGATAGACCGAGATCCAATAGCATGCGATTGGCTCCATCAATTTTTTCCTCTAGTTCATGCAACCGGCCTTCAGGCATACAAGATGTCGGAGAAGGGATTTTTGGAGTTTCGATGCGATCGGGACAACCGTCCGGGAAGCAAAAATCGTCTTCCGGATTTTTTGCTGAGGAGGAACTGCTTTCCGTCATCTCAAGGCTTGAAGACTCTTCAAGTGGAATTTCAATTTTATGCCTTTTCTTCATTGTCCCACTCCCCTTCAACTTCCTCAAGGCGCGGCAGGTTTTCCTGCGAACCCTTATGAACCCGGAAGATTCCCCACATCCCCAATTCTATGTCCCAGCGGATATTGCCGGATCGGTACAAGTAATCCCCTGGGTAGTTGAATACTCCTCCTGCTCCTCCAATCAAGCGCAAATCATCAGTATGACCCGTAACCATATGGCCTAAAAATGACTGAATCCGCGAATCAAGATCCTTGCTGTCAAATTTCCAATAATGTCCATGCAGGTGGAATGTATGAGCTCTTCGCCTTTCCGCAGGAGTCGTAATCCGAATCACCACAGGTTCACCAGGATAAGCCTCGAATAAAGGTGTAGCTGGGTCTCCAAAAATTTCTGATGAGAAAAGCTCGTGCAGTACCGGATGTTCCTTATAACGATTGATTAATCTTTCGCTCCGGTAGTTAAAACCCCTTGAACCATAATCGTACGTATCGACTTCTTCGAGCTCTTCAGTATCAGGTACGACCCCATCCATCGGGTCAATAATCACTTTTCCATCTTTGTCCTCCAGCCTTACACCATCATGTAAAATGAGGACAAATTCTCTTGTTGCAGGAAGCAAGGGGTGCCGAAGAATCACATTTTCCCTTGTAATGGCTTTTTCCAGGCTGTATGGATCCAGGTAAGTTGTAAACCTGGATTCGGCAACGAATGCACCGAAGGTACCAAATGACCGGTGATTTCTCAGATCGGCCATGTCCCACATCGAACACATGCCGAACTGGCCATCAACAAACCATCTATAAGTAATTGTTTCCCCCGGACCTACTGTCTGGTCAGGGTTATAACCAACTGTATCTCCACTTGATGTTTTAACGTCATAATTCAACAGACTGGTATGAAGAGATATCCTTAATGACGGTGGATAAAAAGATTGTTCTTTTACAGGCGGGTAAGGATGGATTCCATCTTGAAATGGAAAGAGCTCTTTCTTCAGTTCACTTGTCAGGGTGACTTCTACAAGATCCCCGACATTAGCCCTTAAGATTAGTGGCACCGGATTCTTATTGCCAGAGAGAATGTCTTCTACATCTTCCTTTAAAGCGAAAATAATACCATATGGGTCATGATCGCCATATGAGTTATATTGGATTGGTGTCTGGAAGGCGACTACCTCAAACTTCTTGACAGGTGAGCCATGGTAAGCCCCTGGCGGCAGACTGGCAAGAGGATTTGCTTTTTCAGGCGGTTTGCCCGTTGGCTTTGGAGTTTCAGCGGATCCTTCCGGCAGAGCTTCTCGGTCAGCCAAGACAATTAAGTCATCCATTTTTTCCTTATACGCTCGGATCAATCCCCATGTTCCAAGCCAAACATCTTCCTCATCCTCAAAGGCCCAAAGATAATCACCGAATGCATGGATCTCAGTCTCAAAGGTAAACGACTCAGAAATTCCGATATGCTGCTGAGCTTTCATGGATGATCCCAAATCCGGGCGCTCTTCTTTCCACCTAAGCCCATGGATATTGAAACTGTGGGATTCCTCATGCGCTCCCTGCAATAGCCTAATCCTTATTGGATCTCCTTCGTAGGCTTTGAGTATCGGTGTTACAGGGTCACCATGCACATAGGAACTGAAGGAATAGGCAGGATCACAATCCTCGCCAAGCCTGAACTTCAAAGGTTCACATTTATAATTGACTCCAAAAACACCTGGATCGTCCTCCGATCCTGGATACCTTGGCGGCTGGATTGGGCGGCCGTTTTTATCGAATAAAAGGGCAAAGTCATGGACGAAAAGTGTCTGGTCACGATAATCCGGGATTAATGGGTGTTCCACTGAAATCTGGGTACCATGGTCTACCTCGTTACCAGTTCTCGAATCAAGAAATTTTGAAAACCTCGGCTGTATCACGCCTGCACCGAAAACTCCATGCTGCTGGTGAGAGTTTGCAAATAGATGGTCATGGAAGAAAAACGCTTTTAATTCGGTTTCCGCATACCACTCATAGCGAATGGTCTGGCCAGGAAGAACCGCACTATCATAATTCCATCCAACATTTCCTCCATCACAGGCTAGGACATCAAATTTTACAAAGTGAATGTGAAAACCATTTTCATATGTCCTGGTCACCAGCTGGAATGCATCACCATCGAGAATATGGGGCATGCGATTTGTATAGTTCATCCTTATACATGTGCCAGCAGGAACGTGGAAGACTAGCGGCTCAGGCTCTTTTTTTCCAGAAAGGATATCATCCAGATCTTCGTCCATCACATAAAATCTTGCCTTCGGATCATGCCAGCCCTGTTTGTTATAAACGACAGGCATTTCAATAGCAGATACGTTGAATTCGACTACCACTGGGTCTTGGTCTAGGCACGGGTCAACGAAAACGGCTCCGGGCCGGGGATTTGGAATCGCTGCATTCCGTTCCAGCTCAGTCATCTCCCGCCCTCCGACAATGCCTAGTGGCGGCCTGGGTGCTTTATAGCCCACCTTTCCTGGTATGAAATTAGGGAATCCAGGTTTTACAGCAGTAGGCTTTGGTGGTGCCTTACGGTCTGGCAACGGCTTGAGAGCATCAATTCTAACACCATTTGGGTAACATTGGCTTCCATCCTGCAGAGTATCAAAAACTCTGTTGATTCCCCACATTCCTATGCCAAAGTGCGGATACAGATGGCAATGTATAATGGAATCTCCAATGGCACCATGCAGGCTTCCGAGTCCATAGAGCGGCTGAATCGAATAGTGGGTTTGAGGGCTAATAGATTGGGCATCGAGTATTTCAGCATTGATATTGCTGGAATCTCCCAGCCATTGATGGACATGGTAGTGGAAAACATGTGTTTCTTTTACGCCGCCATGAATCAGCCTGATGACCGCCGGGTCCCCCACATACCCCCTTAGTATCGGAGTGGCAGGATCACCAAACACCCATGAGTCATGGTGGACTTCTTCTGCATCACAATCCGGACATACTACTCCCGCCTCTATCAGTCTTTTACGGTTTGTCATAGGTTCATAGCGAAGATTCACTCCATGGAAAGATTCTGCTTCCTGGTTCGTCATGGGGTTGAAAGGCCGGTTCCCCGTTAGATCCTTAATTTCCATTTCATCATTGAAGAACCAGGCGTACTCCCTGAACGATGGCAGAAAAGGATGATGTATGTCAGCATACACACCGCTATTGATTGGCCCTCCCGTAACAGGATCAGTCCAGCTAGAGCCCCTTTTTTGGACAAGCAGCGCCCCGAATAACCCTTGGACACTTGATCCTTGTTCGGTGCTTGAAACATTGCCCAGATCGGTGAAGAAATGGATACCTTCCTGACTGACATTTAGCCTGTAAAGAATTTCTCCGCCAGGTTCTACCGTTGTATCCGGGTTATATCCGACATCCGCTCCATCGGAGGTCAGCACGCTGTAATCCGCTTCCTGGAAGTGCATTCCTGCTGAGAAAGGAAGCTGGTTTTCAAAAAGTATTTCAACTATATCCCCCTCGTTTGCGCGAATAGCCAGCGGTTGAACAAGATCAATTGGCTTATAAGGATTCTTTCGCACGAGGTCTTTAAGCTTTGACTCATTTTCCTTTAAAACATAGATTCTGCCATTAGGATTGTGGTCCCCGAATGTATTAACTACCATTCTCGTTGAAATTCCGACAACATGATATTTTCGTAACATGGATTTCCCCCTTTCATGGGAATCTAATAGTCTTCGAGCTTCGGTATTTTTGGTGCTCCAGGCCTTTCAATATAGAAAACTTCAATATTATGAATGTGAATATACCATTCACGGTTTTCTAATTGAGCAAAGTGTGTGGTTTCAACATCGATTTTAACCGTATCGCCGATCAATTCCTTGATAATGCCAACGAACATATATGGATAGGATGGAGAAATCACAAGCGTTTTGTGGCCAATTCCATTTCTGAAGTGTACCAAAATGGCTGAGTCATGGATTTCATTTACATCTGTCACCTTTGAGTAATCTGTAGACATAAGAAACAACACCTCCATTACTTGTATTTTTAAACTAATGGAATTCTCATCGAACAATCGAAGTCTGATGTGAAATGGGCAATTTTTTCAAAAGGAATGGATAACGGGACTGGGAACTTATGAAAAGGTGCATTCAAGATTTTGATAGTTACAGGAGAAAGTGTTAAATGTCCAGGTTCAACTTCAGCTACCTTTCCGCAAAAAATCGGCCTGAAGGTTTGCCCTAATAAATTTAGTTGTGATGATTCCGTAATAATCAGGATTTGTTTGCCCATTTGCTTGTTAAAAAAATCAAATAATGGGTCATTGACAGTACCGATACTAGAAGCAGCCGATAATGATTTTAATGGCGATTCATGCATGTTTTGTCACCCTTTCTCTTAAATAGAACTTCTGCAATTTATGTCTTACCGTAAAATGCTCTTAATCATGTTCTTCCCCATCAATAGGATCTGGGTAAAAAGGCGTGCAGAACGAATCAGAGTTACACCTGTGAGGGCAATTTCCCTTTCTGAGCCAAAAGATTGTAATACGAGACTATCCTCAGTAACCGAAATGATCTTTCCCATTACTATTTCATCAGGTAAAAGCACCTTAACCCATCCTCCTTTCCATCTATCAAGGTTTCCTTTTAGTGACTCTTCGAAAAATTGCTGAATCAAAACATCTCGATTGGCAACTGTCTCACCAAAATTCGTAGTCAGTTTGCGTTTTAAGTCATTATCATAGATGAAATTTTGATGGGCATTTTCATATGTCGGTACCCCAGATGGAGAATTTGCTGATAATATCGTTTTATACGGGATCCAAATCCGATCCTTTAAGTTCGTCAGTATGACAAAATCTCTTCCGATGGTATTCACCTTACCGGAAATTTCCTGTGTGTTATCTTGATGGTCAATATAGACTATTACTTCCTGATTCCGCTTCATTTTAAAAAACTTCTTTAATATCAATGGTTTTTTAAATTCAGGAACAGCATTCGCCAGTGTGTGAAGATTCTTTTGTTCCAGGTATTCGGCAATGATTTTATTCTCTTCAAGTGGTGTTGCACTTGGTGGAGAAGTGATTTGATTCCCGACTTCGTGAATAGGATCAACCTGCCTGACTTCATTCTTTCTCTCCTCTAACAAATTTTTCAAATAATCCGAATGACGCATACCTGTTCTCAACGAAATGCCCCCTTTCAATGAAAAGCGCAAGTGCCTAGGTCAGCCCCGTCAAGCGATGGAGGGCCTGACAGTGAAGTCGTTCTTTGACTTCATTGGCAGGACTGAAATCGAAATGTGTAGCCGATTGCCCAGAAACGCAGAAACTGGAGACTCCGACAAAGAAGCGCTTTTTGCTTCTGCCGCTGAGTTGAAGTTTCGGAGTTTCTAGGAGGCGAAACGTCTCGAGGAGTTAGGAGCTGGAGCTAGACACTAATTTAAGTGTAAAAAGTTTATACCTTCATATAAAATGACCGAATTTTCCCATTATCATATGAGGCAAATATCATAAACGTCATTGTAATTGACAAAAAATTCAAACACCACAATTTTAATTGTGAATACATTGAACATTAGAGGTGATATGTCATGCCGGAATGGATTGTGGTTTTTTACCCAATTAATTTCTTGTCCGCATACGTTCTATATATCTATCTATACAATCGAAGAAAACAAATCGGTTTTCACTTAGGAATGAATATAACCATGGTGGCTGCTGGAGGTTTGGCTCTCGGGACAGGGATTATTTTTATCAACATCTATCCTTTTTACTTTTTGGAAGCGACCTTGTTTTCAGTAATCATAGGCGGTATTTCAGGAATCTTGTTTGGCAACCTCTTTGACTACCAAACTTTATTGTCTGGTTATATAACTGGGCTAATGATGGGAATCATGGCGCCTATGGTTGGAGCTTCCGTGTATGAAGGTGTAATGTTCCTATTCATGATCGAGATTTTCATCCTCAGCTCTTTTTGCATAGCGGCCTCCTCGGCCTATAAAACCTGATTCCGTAATCTGGAGGGGGTGTCTTATGCAGATATTATTAATCTCCATAACTGTCATCAATTTTTTGATTGGAGCCTGGCTATATTTTGTACTTCGCAAATCGAGATTTCTTTTTAGTGACAGGTTTGGTTATACAGCCTCTTATGTTGCCAGCAGCACACTGGGACTGGTTGCTTCACTAAATTTCATACTGCTTTTCCCTAACCACTTCCAAATTGTTGGGGTGCTTAACATTTTACTTGGTATCACGATGGGTTTTTTATATGGCTCAATGTTGAATGCACAATCATTGATTGCAGGGATTTATAACGGCGGCATAAGCGCAATAATGGGAACGATGCTTGGTTTGGTGGTAAAAAAACCAGCCATTTGCGGTCTTCCTGGCACCATTGCTTCCGAACAAGAAATGATCATCTTCTTTGCCCTTTTCAGTCTGTGTATCCAGGGGATATCTGCAATATTGCTTTTTTTTTCTTTCAAAGCATAAATAGATAATTTAATGTTAACGAACTTAATCTCACCTTAACGGAAGCATTTCTCTATTTATTTGTACATTAATGCTCTCAAAGTGGCCCTTAGCTCAATGGAAACCGCAGTAAAGGACAAAAGCAGCCTCATTCAGGCTGCTTTTGTCTACTTTATTGAAAAGCCGTCAAATAACCTTCCACCGAAGGGTTCTAAGATCTGTTCGGCCAATTGTGCAACCATATTTTTATTACCTGTACTGTAATAATGGGAAAAAGCTTCTACAAATTGTTTAGTGAATACGGGATCATAGTTATTTAATTCTCTCACAACCCATTTTGATTTGCCGACCCACCGCTTGTTTACTCTTAACACAAATTCATGGAGCTGTTCAGCCAGCGTGCCTGCAATGAAGATTTCCTCTGCCTTGTTGTCAGACCCAATGAAATCATCAAGCGTATCTGTAATGAAGTATCGTTTTAACTCGATTTCTTGCTTAGTCCACTTCTCTGGTCCCAGCTCGATGATCCTTTTTGCTTCAACAATTATTTCAGGGAGAAAATCGCTTTCCCTAATGATCATTCCTTCTGAAACCATTCTCGGCAAGCTTGGTCTTGCCCTTTTTATATCACTTTCAAAGAAAAGCTTATAGGACTGTAAATTATGGACGAAAACTTCAATCGGCCACCCATAAGCTATTAATGACTCCCTGCGGGGTGATTCAATATCCCTATCAAATATTACAATATCCAAATCAGAGGTAACAGTTGCTTCTCCCCTGGTCACACTACCGGCCAGCAGTGCAGCGTCACAGTTCGGGAAGCGCTCCTTCACAAACTTTTGCGCTGTTTCAAGTGCTGATAATCTATTATGAATGTTCAAGTGCAAAATCCTCCATTAACTATTTATAAGATTATTATTAGTGACAACACAAAATTTGTCGACAATATTGCGAATGTTTTATAAGACAACTTCAGTGGTATCCTACAGTATAAAAGCAGTTGAATCAGGAGGAAATACTTATGTCATTGTCTTTAAATAAATTGTTTATACCTGCAGGATTGGCAGTTTTGCTCATTAGTGGCTGCAACAGCGATGAGGCTGAGCAAGGCGTGAAAGAGCTAGAAGAGGAAACAAAGAACGCTGCCCAGGAAACCGAGGAAAAATCAAAAGAGGTTGTGGATAAGGTAAAAGAAGAAGCTCCGGGAATTATCCAGAACATGAAGGACACATATAAAGAAAGCGAACAAGAAGTTAAAGACAATACACTTCAGGCTGGAGATAAGGCAACTGTACAAAAAGATGCCTACCTTGCACTTACACCGGAAGCATATGATGAACTCTATCAATTGATTGAAATTAATGATGTAGAAGGTGTTGATAAGATCGTACAGGATAATAAAGTGAAAGAAATCAAGAAAGGCAGTGAAGCTGAAATCTTGGAAAGAGAGATTAGACGAACTAAAGTAAAAATGACAGATTCTGGTGAAGAAGGCTACCTTCCCACTACCATGCTTGAACCGGTCCAATAACCAGCTTAAGACCCTGAATTATGTTCAGGGTCTTATTTTGGTGCTATTATTTTCCCGTAAAAGTATCAGGCATCACAACAGCGATTACTTCCCCTTTAGCACAAAGAGTTTCCCCAGCATACACTTCTGTTTCCACTCGATATTTCTTTGGATGAATTTCATGTACGGTTCCTATTGCTTTTAAGGATGTTCCTTGAGGAGTCGGCTTCATGAAATCGACATGCAAGGATGCTGTGACAAATCTTGGCGGTTCTGCTCCGTCACCTGGTTCATATCCATTTTTACGATGCAGGTAGAGTGCAGCTGAACCTGTACCATGACAATCCACAAAAGAGCCAATCACGCCTCCATAGACAAACCCAGGGAGTGCCATATGTTCTTTTTTGGGATTGTAGATGGATATTGTCTTGTCACCATCCCAGCCTGTCCGAAAATGATGTCCCTGCTCGTTCATCCTCCCGCACCCATAACACCATGCAAAATCCTCCGGGTATTCATCCTGGATGGCTTTCAACACTTTTTCTTCCATTGTGTTTCCCCCTTGTCAATCTGAATCTATAATACTTTCTCGATTGTTGTTTGAATTCCTTTAAAAAATTCGAATTCCTTTCTGGATGTATACAATGAAAGTATTTGTGCAACATAGTTTTGTTCAAAACATTGAAATGATAAGATTGATGTAAATTATTTTAGGGGTGATGGAATGAAGTATAGACGCTTAGGCAATACAAACCTTGATATATCAGTAATAGGAATCGGAACCTGGCAATACGGCGGTGAATGGGGAAAGGATTTCAGACAATATGAGGTTGATGCGATTCTGGATAAAGCAAACGAAAAAGGAATCAACTTCCTCGATACAGCCGAATGCTATGGGGACCATTTTTCCGAGTGCCTTATTGGAGATTACCTTAACCGGAACAAACGCGAGGACTGGATTGTGGCAACAAAATTCGGCCATCATTTCCATGGTAATTTTGAAAGGACACGTCACTGGAGTGCAAATGAGGTATTGAAACAGCTCGATGCCTCACTAAAAGCTCTAAATACAGATTACATAGATTTATATCAGGCCCATTCATGTACGGATGAAGAATTCAACAATGACGAATTGTGGACAATGCTAGATAAGCAAGTGGAAAAAGGAAAAGTCCGCAGCCTCGGAATCTCGCTGCGATCCAATGAAGAAAGTTATCAAACAGATCATGCAACTGACGTAAACGCAGGTGCCATACAGGTTGTATACAATCGCCTTGACAGGAAGCCAGAAGAACACATCTTCCCTTCCAGCCAAAATCAAAATCTCGGGGTACTAGCCAGGGTTCCGCTGGCTAGTGGATATTTAAGCGGTAAATACAAACCAGGTGCGAACTTCAGCGCTGACGATGTTCGCTCAAAACATGACAGTGAAGAAACTTCGCGACTACTCAAGCAGGTGGAAGAGATCCAACAAAACGAAGTACCGGATGGTGTTCCAATGGCAACGTGGGCATTATCCTGGGTCTTGAAACATCCTGCAGTAACTGCTGTCATTCCAGGTTGCAAGACACCAGAACAAGTGGAACTCAATGCAAAAGCAGCACAGCTGGCCGAGGATAACCATCCTCAGAGTATAAAATAATCCCATTTTTGCCCCGGTAATATTCCGGGGCATTTAAATTGAACGATTAAATATCAATTATACAATCTATAAACTAAAAACCTCTCATTAGGGTTATTTTCCGGCAGTTTCATTTCACTCACCAGTTCAAACGGTGTCTGATTCTCCAAATAAAATATATAATCTTCAGATGGATAATATAGAATCAGGTCAATTTCCCTTTGATGTCTTTCAAAAGAAATCATAATGTTCTTTATTACTCTCATTAAGATTTGAACCGTAAAAGGGTTAAAGAAATAGAACTTGTTTTCATTAGGTGAAATATCATATTCCTCTGCCAACACGCAATAAAAGTTGATCCTATCTTCTCTGTTTGAATAATTCTTCAAGTAACTTTGTTTATTTTCTAGAGCTTCCATGTAGAACGTTTCATTCATTTCAACTCCGACTACATTGGTGTTGAAATGGTGGTTAAGAAAAAAATTCATTCTCCCTTTTCCACATCCAAAGTCGACTATATGATCATGATTGCTTATATTGTATTTATTGAAAAATAACTCAAGCGCACTGTATGGAGTGGGCTCATAGCGATGGTAATGCAATGAAGTCATGAACCCTCTTTGTTCACCAGTTGTTTTGATATTCAGCCATTTATCAAATTGTTGTTCATTCATAATGATCGTACTCCATTCATTAACACTTCAAAAAAAATTAAAGCTAAGATGTTTTGGGACTCCTTGTATAACTCCTATTTACCAGCAAAGTCATGAGCCTGTTTTAAAGATCTTTGTTTTTCCGAAGTCTTACCTCTACCATTTTTTCATAAAAGCTATCTTCCAAATCTATGTCAAAATAATTATAGAATTTCAAGAGATATGCAAGGCAGTCAGCAAGTTCCTTGCCTATATCCTGTTTGATTCTCTCTTTAGCGATGGCGAACGCCTCTTCTTCATCCATCCCTTCTTGTACGTTGCTCTGTGTAAGATTAAAAGCCCTCCTCAATTCCTCTGCCACTTCAGCTACTTCTGTTGTCAAAAGTAAGTAATTGTTCAAAAGTGATTCCCTGCTCTTGGCATAGTTATCGGAATTGATTTCCCAGCCCATCTCTTTCTGATAATCCCGTGCATAGGATTGTAACTCTTTCATTTCCCCACCTCTTTAGGTAAAATTACCATGTTGTGCTATCTGCATACATAAGATTATTTTACCTTATAAAATTCAACATAACTATTATTCGAGGGGATCGCAGCTAAGAATGTTTTCTAAAAAAATGAACAGAAATAGAGCAGTGGTAACAGGCGGCAGCATTGCAGGCAAGCTGGCTGCAAGAGTACTTTCTGAGTTTTTCAAGGAAGTAATAGTAATAGAAAAAGACCATAAAAATGATTCTATTATTAATAGAAATGGAGTGCCTCAGGGTGAACAGGGACATGTCTTGCTGAAAAGCGGCGAAGAGATCATCGAGGAGCTGTTCCCAGGAATCCTTCAGGAATTATCTCTTCATGGGGCAAAAAAAACAGACTTCGCAGGAGACCTCCTCTGGTCGCATCACGGTACACAAAAGATCCGGTTTGCTTCCAACGTAATCATAAGCCAGCAAAGCAGACCTTTACTTGAGTGGCAGATTCAGCAGAGGCTGGAAAAAATTCCGAATGTCTATTTCCGATTTGGCTGCAGAGTGCAAAATCTTTTATTCGATAACGATGAGATTAACCGTATTATCTTCAAAGAGGCAGACGGATCTGTTACGGAACTCTTAGCAGATTTAGTAATCGATGCATCAGGCGCTGCCGCACTCCATAACCAATGGCTAAGGGAATCAGGACACGGTATACCACCCAAAACAGAAGTCAAAGTAAATTTATTTTATGCCAGCATGGTATATAAGGAACTCTCTCATTCATCAATGGATTGGCATAGTCTGCTCGCATATCCCAATCCACCAGAAATTGATCGTGGAGGCATGATTTCTCCCATTGAAGGTAATCGTATGTTAGTTACCCTGATTGGCTACGGTTCGAAGGAAGTTCCTAAAGATCTAGACAGTTTTAAGGAATATGCAGAGAAACTTGAACAACCTGAATTTTATAAAGCAATTGAGAATGCATTACCACTCTCCGAGGAAATACAAGTCTACCGGTTTCCTGCCCTGCGCCGGTATCACTTTGAAAAACTGAAAGACACCCCATCTGGATTGCTGGTAATTGGAGATGCTTTTTGCCGGATTGATCCTGTTTTTGCACAGGGGATGAGCCTTGCTGCAATGGAAGCTAAGGCATTAAGAGACCTATTAAGGAAGAGATTAAACAAGAAACAGTTAACAAATAGTTATTATAATAATGTCAGCAGGATTATTGATATTCCCTGGCTAATAGCCTTAACCGAGGACTTTCGTTTTCGCACCACGAGCGGAAGGAAACTAATAGTTCTTCCCATTTTGCAATGGTACGTAAAGAAAGTCGTGGCGGCTTGCTCACATGATGAAAGTGTTTACTCCCAGTTCATTCAGGTCCTTCATCTAAAAGCGCATCCATTGAGCCTAGCCCGTCCAGGTATTCTTGCTAAAGTACTTAAAACTTCCGTATTGACCAAAAGTCAAACCCAAAACAACTAATGTTCGGGGTCTTTTTATATGTCCCTAATACGTTTAATCACTCTCCCGGCAGATACTTGAAGAATTTCCCAAGCTAAAATTGCCCTTTTAAGTCATAATGTATGTTAGGCTCTAGATAGTGGAAACTTAATTTGGGCTATTCGACTTTTCTTAGTCACCCCCTTTTTGAAAGGAGTGCAAGAAATGGAGAAAATCAATGTTTTCCTGGATGATTATCGTAAACCGCCAGAAGGTTATGTTTTGGCAGAAACTATCGATGAATGTCTTTTCTTTCTATATAATTATGATATTGACCATCTTTCACTGGATCATGATCTCACCAGCCATGTAAGAAATGGCTTAATGCTTGTCGAAATAATGATTAATAAACAACTCTATGCCAACCGAATCACGATTCACTCTGCAAATTCTACTGGCGGCAAGGCTATGTATAATTCTTTAAAACAAGCGCAGTCTGACTACCTTATGCCTCAGTCTGTTAATATTTATTTACGTCCTCTGCCCTTACGTCCTTTTACTTCACGAATGTTATCAATTTATAATAAATAAATTGCCCATCTGGATAATTTGGCTTTAAATCACGGGAATCTGGAGTAGATGAGGAAGAGTTCATTTACCGCAATCCAGCGCCTTTTTTACAGCTCCATATGCATGTATTAAAGTGGTGTCAAACAGTGGAATTGCTGTATCCTCTTGCTTTATCAATAGACCGATTTCTGTACAGCCCAGAATGATTCCTTCTGCTCCTTCTGCAGAAAGGCCTTCAATCACCCTTTTAAAGTAGTCCTTTGAAGAAGGCAGAATTGTTCCGAGACATAATTCATGGAAAATTGTTTTATTAATTAGATCTCGATCATTTTCGTCCGGGATCAGCACCTCAATATTTTCTGATGTTATTCTTGATTTATAGAAATCTTGCTCCATCGTATACTTGGTCCCAAGCAAGCCGACTTTTTTAATTCCGAGCTTTTTGATTTGTGCTGCAGTCTCATCTGCTATATGAAGAATTGGCAGGCTTGTCTTCTGGGATATTTGGTCAATCACTTTATGCATCGTATTGGTGCAAATCACGATGAAGTCCGCTCCTGCCTTCTCCAGTGAATAAGCCGCTAGGCCTAATATCACCCCCGCGTCATCCCACCTGCCTTCTGACTGGCATCTTTCTACCTCATCAAAATCAACACTGAAGAGAATAATTTTGGCAGAATGCAATCCTCCAAGCTGCCGCTTTACTTCCTCATTGACCATCCGGTAATACTCAGCCGAGGATTCCCAGCTCATACCGCCAATCATTCCAATTGTCTTCATATTGACCTCTCCTTTTAATTTTATTTTCCCTTATGCTAATAGTTCCATGAACATATGAAAAAGCCTTTATAGATATAATGTTTTTTTAAAGAGACAGAAAAACAAAAGACTGTAAACAAACTCCAATCTGAAGAGTTTGTTTACAGTCTAAAGGGATTTTCGTTTTATGTCTAAAATTAAAATCTGCCTTTATACCAGTCTCTGGCAGCCTCAACCTCACTTAATGTCAATTGATGCCCGCTATTCTCCCAATGCATTTCTACACTGGCATTAGCGGCAGACAAGATTGTACTCAATTCCTCTGACTCCTGAGCGGGACAAATTGGATCATTTTTGCCTGCAGCTAAGAATACCTCAGTTCCAGACAATTCAGGCAGCTCAATCCCTCTCCTGGGCACCATAGGGTGATGGAGGATTGCTCCTTTAAGGGCATTCTTATAATGGAAAAGCAGACTGGCAGCAATATTGGCACCATTTGAGTATCCTACCGCTATTATGTGATCGCGGCTAAAACCGTATTTTTCCGATGCTTCATCCAAGAATTCATGCAATTCCTGCGTGCGGAAGATTAAGTCCTCTTCATCAAAGACACCCTCAGCAAGCCTCCTGAAAAAACGCGGCATCCCATTTTCCAGGATATTTCCTCGAACACTCAACACAGATGCTTCCGGGTCAATCATATTCGCCAAAGGGAGCAGATCATTTTCATTACCACCTGTTCCATGCAGCAATAATAAAGTTGGTTTGGATGTATTACTTCCTTTTTTATAAATATGTTTCATATCAACTCTCCTAACATTTTAAAAAGCTATATATCTAACTCTTTTACTTCAATTGGGTCCAAAGATTTTTCCAGCTCTGTACGATGTTTCTCATACTGTTGCGGGAGCATGAGCCTTTCACCCATCCTATCATGAGGTTCATCAATGGCAAAGCCCGGAGGGTCAGTGGCTATTTCGAAAAGGATTTCGCCGTGCTCCCTAAAATAGATCGCATTGAAATAATTCCTGTCCTGGACCGGTGTCACTCTATAACCATGGGTCTCTAGATGCTCTTTCCAAGCAAGCTGATCTTTATCGTCAGCAGCTCTCCAGGCAATATGGTGTACTGTCCCGATTCCCATCAATCCTCGGACACCCGTACTTGATCTTAAATCAATGATATTCCCAAGTTCTCCTGTAGATTTAAACCTGATGAATTCCCCTTCTTCAACCACCCGTTCAAAGCCCATTATACTCTCCAGCAAAACTGCTGTCGCCTGTGGTTTTGAAGAAAACAATACTGCACCGCCAAATCCCTTAATCGCTTTATTTCTTGATACTCCGTTAAACTCCCAGGAATTCACGTGTCCGGCATCGCGTTCTACAAGCTCCAGCTTAAGGCCGTGCGGATCCTCAAATCGCAAGTATTGTTCACCAAGACGGTCCATTTTTACCCAATCAATACCGAAGGCCGTCAACCTGTTTTCCCAGAAACTAAAGGATCCTTCTGGTATTACATAGGTCGTGATCCCAACCTGGCCATCACCGATTCTCCCTTTATATGAACCTGACCATGGGAAGAAAGTAATGATAGTGCCAGGTGTTCCGTCCTCATTTCCAAAATACAAATGATAGGTCTCAGGGTCATCAAAATTCACTGTTTTCTTCACTAACCGCAGGCCCAGAACACCTGCGTAAAAATCAACATTTTCTTGTGGATTCCCTACGATTGCCGAAATATGATGTATACCAGCTGTGTTTTTCTTCATCCTGTTGTGCACCTGCCTTCTGTATAATCCACTAATCCTTATAAAGATATATCTCGAATTCAAGATAATTGTATAAATTAAACCTGTCCATGTCAAGAATCGGATATTAAGCACGTTTGCCAAATGATACAAATTTCACTTTGCATATCTGTACAATTGAAGCAAATAAAATTAATTCCTCGAATTTCTTATGTAAAAGAGTGGTTTCTATATGCTTCAAATAGTATCAAAAGATAAAATATAGGCGCTTACCGTAACAGCAATTACTATTAGGACAGCAGCAAGCCAAAAATTGACCTCAAAAAATAATATCGTTCCCAATATTGAAATCCACATCATGCTAAGGCTTAACACCTTATTTTTTAAGGTAATTCCGTTTTTCTCACGAAAATCCTTTATATAACTTCCTAGCCATTTATTTCTGATTAGCTTTTGGTAAAGTTCCTCTGACGCCTTTACATAACAGGCTGCACCAAGCAGGATCAGCGGCGTGGTCGGCAAGAGAGGAACCACGCTCCCGATTACTCCCAGGGTTATTGAAAGTGTACCTATGAAGATTAATAAAGCCTTTACTGCGATGTTCACCGTGTGTCCCCCCTAGAGTTCTTTACAAGCATTTTCCAAGATGTTGACTACTCAAACTGGCTGAAAGGAATTCCAGCCTCTATATAACTTCTGATAAGTTTCCAGCCAAAGTCATACGTAAATGTCTGAAAAAAGAGATTACTAGTCTCCATGCTTTTCCCATCGAGGACCAGCCTCGCAAGGATAATTGCCATTACCTCATGCTCCCTTATCTTTATCCTGTCTATGACTGTTAATTCCCAACTTCCCTTATTTCCTTTGACAAAATTAAAACCCTGTTCCCACCCTCTGATCGATTCATCATACCCAAAATCAGATATTTTACCATTTATAATTTCCCTTGCCTGGTATTCACCTGAAATCATCATCTTTAATTCTGGCAAGGAAGAGTTTCTCCAAACAGTTAAATATTCATCAAGAAAACGATTGAATGTCTCTACCATTTCCACACCCCTTTAACAACAATGACAAAATTATCCTATAATATTTTGATGAAAGCAATACCTCTGATTGAACAGAACTAAAAAAGCTGCTCCCAAAGGAACAGCAGAATTATTTAAGAGTGATGGAATGTCTAGTATAGTAATGGCTATACCTATAGAAAAATTCTACAATCGTCTCTATTCCTTCGACGTTAAGGGTATAAATAGTTTTGGTAGACTCCGACTTTTTATCGAAATCTATTCCATGTCCAACGGCATATTCTTCTAAATACGACTCGATTTCTCTCTTCTTAATAGTATTAGGAGTTTCCGAGAGTAATTGTTGCTTATTTTGTATAAATGTATCAATATATGGACCTATTTCATGTTTGCTTATACTCATATTAATGAATGATCATCCCTTTCCAATCAAGTAATCCAATAATTGGCAATAAAAAAAGTCAGAAAAGGATTAAACCACATTAATCCTTTTCTGACTTATGATTTGGTTCTATGCCCATTCATTGCTATCAGATCAATATATTTAGTTATTGATTATAAAGTACGTTCTTGCTGCGTATTAGCAAGGTTAAGAGTTTTAACCTTTACCCTATTGAGTATGATAGCATTTTATCATCAATAAATCAATAGGCTCTTTATTCAGGTTTAAGTATAAACAAAGTGTAGCTTTTGTCTTTATCAAAATTCCAGTCAACAAAGTAATCAGTTATTTTTGCGTTTAGGTACCTTTCATATGAACTTTGATGCTGGGTAATTACTTTCTTTTCGAGCTTCCTTTTTGCAATCTTCAGAGTTTCTTGGAACCCTAATTGAATAAACTCTTTTTCCAGGCTTATTAGTATGCCGTGGCGTACGATAATCAGTGTCCGCTCATTAAGCAGCTTAGAGTGGGTTTCTTCAGGAGCTTTCTGAATTTCCATGCTTAATTCTATTGTTTCTTCCTCAACCAGGTTTTTATTGTCATACACATCAAAAATATATGGCTGGTCTTTTTCAAAAATGAATAATAACATTCCTGATTTTTCATCTAGATTCCAGTCATAGTAAAATTCTTTTATCTTATCCTTTGTATTCAATTCAATATAGGATTTGATTTCTTCTTCAAGGGTTTCCATCATCAAATCTCTTGTCTTTTGCACATATACGCTTTGGTGATTAGTTAGGAGAGTATTCTCCATCGGGGACAAAAAATTGGTAATATAGATGGATACGAAAGGCTTCGAGATGGTACAGAACACATTACTTGGCCCCCGTCCAAAATTCTCTCTTAACATCCTCCCAATATATCCGCTGATTTCTTTTTCAAGCATTGCTACTTCCATATTATACCTCGCTATGTAATTTACTCCTCTTTATTTCTTCCCTAATCCGGTACTGGCAAAACCATGAATTCGTCGTACTTAATTTAGAACTAAACTGCAGATTTATGTATAAATCAATAAAGGTTTCTTACGTTATATTTAAATCTGGCTTCGGGCATATTATTTTTATATAAAGGGGGACATGATCTTGGATAGCACTCATAATTCCATGAAGATGACAGCTGCAGAGATTTCATACCTTTGGACAACCTATCAATCAGATACGATGTCTATTTGCGTTTTAAAGTATTTCCTGCAGCATTTAGACGATTCTGATATAAAAGCCCTGGTAAACCATGCGCTTGATTTGTCGTACCAGCATGTGGAGATTATTAAAGAATTATTTGTTCATGAACGAATAGCGGTTCCTCAGGGATTTACTGATCAGGATGTAAATCTTAAAGCTGAGAGGTTGTTTTCTGATATTCTTTACTTAAAATACATAAAAAACATGGCTGGCGGCGGTCTATCTGGTTACAGCAGGATGCTGCCAAATATATATCGTAAAGACATTAAGAGCTTTTACTCGAAGGCATTGACCTCTTCACCTACATTGATCCTTCTTGAAAAGGGGCTGGCTACACGTCCTCCCTTCATTCCTTATCCGGATAAGGTGGAATTCATCCAAAAACAATCCTTTTTCCTTGAGGGTCTGGGCCGAAGAGGAGCATTAACTGGCACGGAAGTAACTCATCTACACTTTAATATTGAAACAAATCAGTTAGGGGCAGCTTTATCAACAGGTTTCAGTCAAACAGCCCAAAACAAACAAGCACGAAATTATTTTATTAGAGGAAAGGAAATTGCTTTAAAACACACAAAGGTTTTTAGGGATTATTTAGAAAAGCACTCCCTTCCGGCTCCTGCTGGAATTGAACCAGAAGTCACTGAATCAACAGAACCAGTTTTCTCTGATAAATTAATGATGTTTCATTTCAGCGTTATGATTTATGCTGGTATAGGCAATTATGGAATTGCCATTTCAGAGAGTCAAAGAAGCGACCTTGTGATTGATTATTCGCGATTGAATGCAGAGATTCTCAAATATTCCGAAGATGGGATCAATATCTTGGTTGCAAATGAATGGCTTGAACAACCGCCTTTATCAATTGACAGACAAAATCTTTCAAAAAAATAATGCAGAAAAAAAGCACCCAATGGGTGTTTTTTTAGGCTCTTCTTGGAAAGATTGTTGTTAAAACTCAGTTCATTCAAATCCTATTTTGCGGTCAATAGCAAGTGCTTTTTCTTCGTATGTATTGATTAACTTATCAGATTCTTTCCGTTAATAAAGCTCTGAATCAATATTCCATAAATAGCTTTTAAGTGGCAGTGATCTTTCAGTATTGAATTGGATTCCTTCAGATTCCAGCAACAGTTTCTGTGTAATGAACATCTCTTCATCCCGGAAGCCAACTTCTCCTTTTGAATTGATCACCCTATGCCACGGAAGACCATATTTTTTTGACATCGAATGGAGTATTCGGACAACTTGTCTTGCTGATCTTGGGCTTCCAGCAGCTTTTGCTATTTGTCCATATGTCATCACTTTCCCATTTGGTATGCTTTGGATGATTCTAATTACTTTATTTGTAAAATCCGTCATGATTCCACTTCCTTTGCTACAAAGGGTTTTCGTAATCCTAAAGCCCATTTTAACGTAATATATACTCATATTGCAGATCGGTATTATTAGCATGCTCTTTTTCTCATTGTCTTTAATAGCAACAAAGTTTGAGAAAGGAGCCACTAAATACAAATATATCATAAAAATCCCTGACCTTAGGCCAGGGATTTTTATCACTGATAAGAATAAGATTTGAATTTTTTAATGATTGCCCAGCATATTACTCCTATTAACCAGTAAATCGGAAATGAATATATATGTTTCCAGGTAATTTCTTTATAAATCCCCAGGTAGACCATGAACGGTTCTGCAACAAAAGCGAGGAAAAGGGATAATACACCTGTAGCAATAAAAAACTTTTTAAAAGACATACCGAATTTTTGATAGACCATCATAAAAGGGATGATCACGACTCCCACATCATATGGATACAGCTGCGGGTTTAAATATGGTGTGAGCCTGACTGGATATGTCCATACCATAGCGTTGCTGCCGATTGAATCCAGGAAGATGGCTGTTACGCCATAAAATAAACCAAATGCTGTATTTTCGATAAGTTTTGTTTTATCAACCTGAACCCACCAGACAATGGCCGGAACGACGGAGAGAACCACCAGAAACCACCATTTGTAGGTTAGAAAGTTATTTTCATACCAATATGCCCTTAATACTCTATGATATTTCGCTTCAGCATCTAATAGTTCCTGTAGCGAGATGGAGTTTAAAATCATCATATACTCATTCAATTGAGATCCAATTGCACCAAATGTTGAAAAAAGCATAAAATCACACCCTTTGTATATAGGGTGTGATTTTTGCTGCTAAATATGTAAATTCAGCTAATTTTGATGTTTGATTTCTTTATAAATCTCAATAAGCTTATCCGGCTTTGCATCCGTACAGAAGGAATATACTCCTCTTGTTGTATGCAGATAAAGGAAGCCTGTCCTTCCAGACATTTTCTTAAATGTAATATCTAATATGTCACGCAGATGAAAAATGTCAGAAGCTGTGGTTATCCTGTCATGGTACATTTTTATGAATTGCTCATTTTCTTCATAAACTTGTTCATTATCCTCAATCCTTCGATCCACTTTCCAGTAACTATGCGAACAAAGCATTCACAGCTTCCTCCCTTCTAATCAATTTCTTCCCTTTTTTATTTTACTCATGTTGTTTAACAATACCAAATATATTTAACAATAATAACAGGTTTTCAATTGAGGAGGAATTTTTTGAAATGCATCGGTGAACTTTTGGATCAGGAGAAGTACTGTGTCAATGGGAGAATTGCGATTATTGAAAATAAGGAGGCCGTATTAAAGGTATTTGGGTTTAGGAATGAAAAATGGCTTGATTTATGGGATATCGATTCCCGGATTCTGACCCTGTTTTATAAATCTTATGAAGCTGAATTCGATTGGTTCATCGTAGTATATGACTATCCAAACTTCTGCGCCGACAAAGATATTAAAGAAGCGATTATCTGGCATGAACTTGGTCATATTGAATACCCGGTACTTGAACAAGAAATGAGTATTGAAAGTGAAATTCAATGTGACGGGCTTGCTATCAAAAATGGGTACCAGGAAGGCATTCGTAAAATACTGGAACTTACTATGAAAATGGCTAAAACACTTAACCATGAAATTTTAACTCATGTTACTTTCGAGAGGCAAATGAAACTGCCTGGCTGAAAAGTAATCTGAAGACTTAATCAAAATTTATATTATATGCTTGTCCGCCTATAAATTTCTTCATTATTTCTAAGGACAGCCTGATTTTAGCATGACAGCTCTTTCCCTTGGCATTTCATAATTAGTCCAAACCAAGAAAGAAAAAGAAGTCCCAAAAAAATATTTTGGGACATCCTCTTTACATCAACCAGTATTCCTAAGCCCAGCAGCAACGCCGCTAATGGTTAATAAAACCTGAGTCAATAATTCATCATCCGGATCTTCATCCTTGCGAAGCTCTTTTATCAATTCCACTTGAATGAAGTTAAGCGGATCGACATATGGATTCCGTCTATGGACTGAGTCTTTGATATTTGGCGTATGGTCAAGAAGTTCTTCATCCTCCGTAATTTGCAAAAGAACATTCTTTGTCCGTTCATATTCCTCTAAAATGTTGGCAAATATACGGTCAGCAATTGCCTTATCTTCTACTAGTGAAGTGTATTCCTGTGCTGTTGTAATATCCGCTTTCATCAATGCCATTTGCAAATTATCAACAGTACTTCGGAAGAATGGCCATTCTTCATACATTTCCTGTAAGACCTTTAAATGATCAGCACTTTGCTGTGCGAAGCTCTGCAAGCCTGTTCCCGCCGCATACCATGCAGGGAAGAGCTGTCTGCTTTGTGTCCAGGCGAATACCCATGGGATCGCACGAAGGTTCTCGAATTTGGCACTGTTTTTACGGCTCATCGGACGAGAACCGATATTCAATTCAGCAAGTTCTTTCAAAGGTGTAGCCTGGTTGAAATAGGTGATAAAATCAGGATCCTCGAACACCAAAGACTGGTATTTCCTTAAGGAAACCGCAGAAATCTGCTCTATGGCTTCTACCCATCTTTGGTCACGCAAATGGCCTTGCTCAGACTCCTTCAGTACATTCGCCGCTGCCTTCATCATTGTCGATGTTGCCTGTTCGAGACTTCTGTAGGCAATATCCTTCAACAGATAGCGAGAAGATAAAACTTCACCCTGCTCGGTAATTTTCACTCCCTGTCCAAGTGTCTCGACTGGCTGAGAGAGCAGGCTCCTGTTCAAAGGACCGCCTCCACGTCCTAATGAACCCCCTCTGCCATGGAAGAACTTCAGGCCAATTTGATATTTCTTCGCCATTTCATTGATCTCCAACTGAGCTTTGTAAAGCTTCCAGTTAGCTGTCAATGTTCCCCCATCTTTGCTTCCATCTGAGTATCCTAGCATGATTTCCTGCTGATCACCCATTTCTTTCAGATGATTACGGTAAATTGGAAGCTTGAATAATGTTTCCATAATAGTAGGCCCAGCTGTTAAATCGTCGATTGTTTCAAGCAACGGAGCAACGTTAAGGTCTGTCTCGAAGGTCCCATCTGCATGAAGCCTGTAAATTCCAGCCTCCTTGGCAAGGACCAGCACTTCCAGCAAGTCGCTCGCTGACTGAGTCATGCTTACTAGATAAACAGAGATCGAACGCTTCCCGAATTCATTGTGCGCACGTTTGATCATTTCAAAAACTTGAAGCATTTCCTGCGTCTCTTCTGAATAATCCTCATGGAGAAGGAGCAATGAACGCGGGTCTTCAAGAATCTTGACAAGTAATTCCTGTTTTTCATCTTCAGATAGTGATGGGTAATCTTGAGTGATTCCGACCTTTTTCAGTATTTCAGAGATGGCTGCTTCATGCTCACCACTGTGGTTGCGGATATCCAGTGTAGCTAGATGGAATCCGAACAGCTGTACTTGGCGTATCAACTTTTGCAGTGTTTTAAGTTCATGGTGCACTGGATGATGCTGATAGATGCTTCGTTTTATAATTAGAAGGTCTTCAAGCATTTCCTCTGATGATTTATAGCCGATATCTGATTTTCCAGCTTCCTTAAGCCTTTGAATGATCACAGCAAATTTACGGCGATACACCTCGCCTTCAATATTCCACTTTTGATCATCTGTTAAATATTTATCCTCATCTTTAATGACCGATGCCATTAACTCTTCACTGACCGCTGCCCTTGTTGTTGAATGGCTGAAGCGCTTCATTAAATCAACCAAAACAGCTTTATATTTTTTCAACACCAGACGTCTCTGTCTTTGCAATGTCTCCCAAGTAATATCCGGAGTAACATTTGGATTTCCATCCCTATCGCCGCCAATCCATGATCCAAAACGAAGGAAGTGGGGTACTTTCCACTCATGTTCTGGATAATGATCCTTAAGGCTGGTTTCTACCTCTTGATGGATTTCAGGCAGGACATCGAATAGGGTCTGGTCAAAATAATAAAGTCCGTTCCTGACTTCATCAATGACAGTTGGCTTACGGTCTCTTAATTCATCAGTCTGCCACAGGACAGAAACTTCATTAAATAGGCTTTCCTCAATCCTTTCACGTTCTTTCCTGGATAAGATTGGATTGTCCAAACTTTTAAGGATATCTGCAATCCTTTTTTGGATCTCGAGGATTGAACGCTTCGTCGCTTCCGTAGGATGGGCGGTAATAATCAATTCTAAAGAAATGGTATTAAGTACATTTTGGATGATATCAGAGGTTATATAATTGTCTTTTAATGAAAGGATGGCTGCTTCAATAGAGTCTGGCTGTGCGCTGATTTCAGACTTGAGCAGATAGTCGCGGCGCCTGCGGATCCGATGATTTTGTTCTGCTGCGTTGATTAAATGAAAATATACTGAAAAAGCTCTGATGATATTTTTTCTCATTGGAACAGACAAACCTGCGATCTCCTCTTTTAAAGCGGGATATGTATCGCGGTCATGTTCATTTCTGAGCGTTTTGCACATTGCTCGGATTTTTTCTACTTTTTCAAATAACTCCACTCCGCCATGATAGACAAGAATATCTCCAAGGATGTTTCCAAGCATCTTCACATCCCGGCGCAATGGCATACTGCTGTCATTCACTTCGATTCCTGATGTCATTTTGTCACCTTCCTAAAACTTGTAAGAATATTTTAAATATTAATATATCATAAAAGTACCTAGAATGTGAAATAATAAGCATATTGACTGAAGGATTCAGTAATGTTTTCTATGTTAAATAACTTATAATAAACAAGTGTAAGTACTAGTCATTTAATTTTCCACCTAAATGCTCTTAAGCTTATCTTAGAATAAGCTTCCCCCAAAAAACACTCTTCATCAATTCCTGTCGTCATAAAAAAATACTTGGCTTTATATACCGTCATTCAATGCGAAACAGCTTAATTAAATGAACGGAATGACCTTTGCCTGACAGGTCTTTTCGTAAAATTCGATTGGTCCAGCATCATCGATAATGATTTCTTTATAACCCTTTACTTGCATGGCTTCAAGGCAAACATGCAACAGAGATTCTCCTATACCTTCAGCCCGTTTATTCTTTGCAACACCCATCGGCCCAAAAAAACGGGGTTCATGAATATCAAAGGCAGCAAAGCCAACGATATCCCCCTTTTGATCTTCCGCGATAAAAATAGACGGATGGGGCTTCCTAAACTCGTGTTGGATCGACTCAGTCCAGCGGGTACCAAACTCTTCGATTATGAACAGAATCAACCTTTCAGCATCTTCTTTACTTGCCATTCTGATTTCCCTGCTGAGTGTATGGGGCTTTTTGTAGTCTGTTACATCCAGACACATATTCCGGGATACTGTAGCTATATTGAGAAGGGTGTTATTCTGTTCTTGAGTCAACATTTTTTCAGTTTGGCCAGTCTTAATCAAAGCCTTTAGGACATGCCCTTCGTTTAGATAAATTTGATTATAGTTCCTCATATAGAGGATCGCTTGTTCAATCACCAGTTTCGTTGATCGACAAACCGGAAGTTTAAAATATTTCCGGAATTCATTAGAAAAGCCATCAGCACTATGCTCTAATGAATCTCTCAGAGCATCGATATCGATCCCAATTTTTTGTTTCGCCTCCTTGATGGGGAAGGATCCATCATCCAAGCAGCCGATCAAAAGATGTCCAGGCATCAAACATGGTGTTTGCGACACTTTGCATTCCTGTTCTGCAATTCCAAAAACTTTTGCCATCTGTTTCGTAAGTTTTATATTTTCTAACTCCATTGATCTTCTCCCTCCGAAAAACTCAAAAGATAATAATGTGTCAATATTGAGAGATTGTTTCTGCCTCTTCCTTGTCTGATAAGAAAGCTATCAGTTGTACAGAAGATTGTTGCCTTCAGATATGCTGTTAAGATTAAGAATTTCGGAATCCTGACTTATGCACTAATTTTCAATTCTTCTTTTTTGCTCCTGAATGTAGAGTAGCTATGAAGTGCCATGCCAAGCATGACGAGAATAATTCCAACCCAGGATAATAGTGAAGGCAGCGGCAATGACAGGATAAAAAATTCACCTGCCAAGGCAAAAAGCACCTCCATTGATTGTGTTGCTTCTACGGCAGCCAGTTTCTGCATATTACCACTCACTAAATCTGTAGCCTTAAAGAATAGTACAGTCGCAATCACTCCCGAAGTCATGGCCACTAAAAGGGACTGAAAGCTTTGGTTCCCTGTTGGAACTCCCTCTGTCAGAAAACCATATATAGCTAAGAGAATCCAGAATGGCAGACTGGCCAGTGTCATTCCTAGGACTCGTTGATATGCATCTAACTTCCCGCTTGTGACTTCCATCATTTTTCTATTTCCCAATGGATAGGCGAAAGATGCGATTAATACTGGGATGACTCCGAGCATGACCATTTCGATTGGTATATGCTTTGCGTGTTCAAATTGCATCAGCAATATTCCGGCTAAAATGATCACTGACATCCCGAGTCCCTTAAAAGGTATTTTTGCCCTGACAGATACTAGCCCTTGATTAGTCAAAGTTCTTTCATAAAACAAGGGACTGAGCAAAGCGCCAGATATGATTGTAACTTGCCATGTACCTGCAATCAGCCAGCCAGGAGAAAAGGCTGCTGCATATGTAAGTGGTGCGTAAAACAAGACAAAGCCAACGAAACTCCAAAGAAACCATGGTAATGGATTTTGTTTAATATTTATTAATAATGGCTTCAGGTTTCTCCTGGCTGCCACTATAGCTAAAAGGAAGGGAACCATGAATATGTATCTCAGTGACGCACTCCAAATCCAGCTTCCACCAGATAACTCCATTGATTGATTCAAAACAAAGGTGAAAGCAAAAAAGAAGGCCGCTAGTATGCCTAATAATATTGGTCCCATTAACTCACTCCCCCTTAAATGACAGGCCAACCTATATTTATTGCTGCTTCATAAACAATTAACAAAGTCAGTAGGCCGTCGTTTGCAAGTTATTATGCATAAATATAACATAACATTAGAGGAAGAATCACCATGTTTTTCCACAAGAAAAACTCTAGGGAATCATCTCTGACGGTCAGTGACCCTGAAAAGTTTGTTGTCTTAGAGCATAAAAGAAACACCTGGCATGCCAGGTGTCCGAATCTTATTGTTCATACTGTATTTCATTTGGTTTTTCATAAGTTACATACGTGCCTGCAATGAAATCATGGATCGCTCTTTTATCCTGACGGATGCCAACCATGAATGCGCTGACGATTACACCAATCCCTAATGTAAGTACATAAACAAGTCCAGCGACAATTGTCCGCATAAGCATTGTACCAAAGCCAAGTTTTTCTCCATTAACTTTCGCGATCCTCACACCCACAATTTTCTTGCCTACTGTATATCCTGACCAAACAACAGGAACAAGAAGAGTGTAAAGCAGGTTCAGCGAGGAAGTAAAAGCATTTTCTTCCGCACTTCCTGTTACTAAGTAGCTAATGATCGAGAGTGGCACCCCGATAATTAATCCGTCTAAAATTGCTGCACCAAGTCTTACCCAAAAACCAGCTGGTCTGTACATTGATTTTTCCTCCTAGTTGTTCAAATTTATTTTAATAAATCTGCGATTTCCTGCTCACCTGTTTGCAAAGCATGCATCCTCGCAGTCATACCCGAATAATCTTTAATTTCGATGTCTGCACCTAGCTCTATCAGCAATTTGACTTTGTCGATTTCACCACTAAATACTGCATGAGTCATTGCTGTATAACCTGCGCTCATTTCCTGATAATTAGGATCTCCGCCCGCATTATAAAGCATGTTGATCATTGAAGCATTCCCTCTTTCAGCAGCAGTCATGAAAGGGGTCATACCATAATCAGATTCGAAATTCGGGTCGGCATTTAGGTCCAGCAGCAACTGAACCATCTGGGCATTATCATCCATAACAGCCCAGTCCAACGCTGTGTAACCATTGTAGTCTAATTGTCGGATATCTTCTCCACTTTCTATTAAACTTTCAACCTTCTTCGTATTTCCATTGATGACAGCTTCAATTAGCGGAGAAACTTCTATAGCTTCATCATAATATTCCTCTTCTGAATAAAATGCCGTATTCACCTCATTATAGATCGTGAGACCGCCAACCATGGCCAGCCCAGTAAGCATAAATGAAGCAGTTACAAAAGCTATGAGCCCTCTTGTTTTTTTGGAAGGAATAATGACTGAAGTTGTTTCACCAAAAAAGACGCTAATTTCATTTATTCTTTTTGGAAGCGGTGGATGAGTTGATAAGATTTCTGCCAGCCAAACTACAAATCCTTTTTCCTTGTTGATTTGGTCTAGGTATTCTGTTTGGTTCACCCTTCTGAATAAGACTTTCCCAATAGCCAGCATGGTAAGTCCGTTTTTCGCTGCTGTTGGATTACCTGTATAGAAGGCTGCATAGCGGTCACAAGTATATTCGCAAGCGCGCAAGTACATTTCTGCGAGTCCTGGAATCCACATTGATGGAAGGATGAACATCATTTTGCCAAGGTGATTCCGTTTTATATGAGCGAGTTCATGGGCAAGGACAAACTGAACCTCTTCCTCAGCATTTTGTTCAATAAGGTCGAAAATCCCGGAGTAAACTACGACCATATTCCTGCCGAAAAAGCGCGTCGCAAAAGCGTTCATTATTCCGCCAGACTGGAGCACATATATATCCGGTGTCTGTTTTATTTCCATTTTGATGCATAAATCCTCGACGGTTGAATGAATAAGCGGAAATTGATCACCACCTATTTTCACGGCATTGAGCCTGATCTGTCCAATCATCAATGCATGGAGTACCAATGAAATTATCAGGAATGCTGCAATGATAATTACCCCTACAATGGATAAAGCAAAAAGGATGTAAGAAGCAATACTAATACTTAATACAATCCAGAAATATTTATTCTCATTTTTATGTATCAGGTTTTTCTCGTTGAAGTTTTCCTCTGTCATTCCCAATATCTCCTTAATCACAATTAAATAGATTATAGGAGATATTTATTAATTGGAATAGATGTTTTTTATAGGAATAGGAGCCTTATTTTAACTTTAAACTCCGAGATCAAGCTCCATAGCCTTGGAAAGGTTTCATCTACCCAAAACGGCATTAATCCTTTTTAAAAAAGATTGTACTTTTTAAAACTCCTTTTTTGCTGTCTTTTTCAGTATCTGCCTTTCTGTTTTGATATTGATCAATCAATTCATTGAGTCGCTCAAGCTGAAATGCATAATCATAAATCGCAGATCCAATGATTGTGAGACGAAGTCTATCATTCCGTGCAATGGACTTATCCTCGATGACCTTTTCCAGGAATAACCCGCTTTGCTGAAGAATATGTTCCATATCAATTTCCCGGATTTTCCCCGAATATTTCAGGAGAATCATCTCATGGTATTGAATCAGTTCTTCGAATTGATCATCAAATTCATTTGTCTCCTCCGGTTCAGGCCGGCTTTGAAAGAAGTGGTCCTCGACGGTATCCAAAAGTCTCAAGCCTTGATGGAGGCAGGCAAGCATTTGTTTAAATACCACCAGTTCCCTCACATCAAGAGGTTTCACCTTTGATATTTTTTCTCTTTCCTCATCGAGAATTTTATAGAGTTCTTCTAGCTTGGCTACGTCCTTTTTCAGCTGACTCCATTGCCCCTGAAAAGTTTTCTCTGCGAGTTCATTGGATATGGCTGTCCTGATCAGCAATGACATGGTTCTAAAGCTGTTGTCCATTTTTTCGGTAAAATTCTTGTTGAAATTTGGAGGTGAGACTAATAGGTTAACAATGAAAGCAGAACCCATCCCAACTAGGACAATGACAAATTTGTTTGCTGCTGTTAAAATCCCGTTGAATTCATGCGAACTCATCATGATTAAAACAGTAATCAGTGTTAAGGATATTGAACTTTCCATTTTGAGCTTCAAGCTAATGATAATAACAATAACAGTAACTAACCCAATGACAATCGGGTTGTTTCCAAATAGATATATTGCTGCTATTGCGATGATCGCACCAAGAGTATTGGCCTGGAACTGCTCTAATACCTGTTTCCATGATCGATAAATCGATGGCTGCACCGTAAAAGTTGCTGCGATTGCTGCAAAGACTGGAGGCTCCAATCCTAGCCATTTTGTTATGTATAAAGCGAGTGCAACGGCCACTCCTGTCTTTAAAACTCTTGGACCTAAAGTTATCATTTAAATCAATCACTCCCTAATGAGAACGCTTATAATCTAACATAACCTTCTTGATTGGAATAAAACATATTTCAATTATACGTTGATGGATCAGAGATTGGTATTTTTAGAAAACGAAAAGATTATCATTCCCTATAGCGGGAAATAATATTCAAGCAGCTTTTTAAAAAGGTGGGAACAGAATGGTAATGCTGGATAAAAATCATGACCCTAGATTAAATGCCGCACTGATTGCACAACTATCAGGGAAAACTTTAAAAATTGATGAACTGGTTGAGGAGACAAACGAATTATTCGAAGAAGCTAGTGAGCATTACAAGCCTACAAATGTGAAATCATCAGGTATATCTTCTTTTTTCAATAATTTCACTGCTAATATGCGCAGATTCATCCAGACTAAATCTGCTTTCGATAACGCTATCTCGTATGAAACCATTGTTGATAAAAACGGAAATGTCTTTCCTGAATGGATGGAAAGATTGAACGAACAATATCAAACTTTACTGAAGGAAATTGATCGCGAGGTCTATATGGAGGATTTTGGTGCGCTTGGGGATGGGACTACGGATTGCACAGAGGCTTTCAGAATGGCTCTTGGCAAAGGGCGTGTGAAAATATACATTCCCGAGGGTGTTTATATCGTCAGAGAGATGAAACTGCCCTCCTTCACCTATCTGGTCGGCGCCGGTAAAGGGAAAACGGTTATCAAGCTGCATGATTCAGCACCAAAAAGCAGAAGACTTATAACAAATAAAAACCATCGTACTGGGAATCGAAATGTATATGTGAAGGGTTTGACTCTGGATTGGAATGTTGAACGTTTGGGACAGGTCGAAAAAACCAGTACCTGGGGTAACCATTCCAGCTGTCTGCTTTATGCCAATGTAAAATATGGCTGGGTAAAGGATGTAGAAGGCGTTAACCCCGGTCTTCACTGTTTTGATATTTCATCTCCTCTATATAATTATTATGGTGATGGCTATCGGGCCCGTGGAGGAAGTGAGTTTATCTGGCTCGATAACCTCAATGGCTATGGTTTTGGTGATGACGGGATTACGACTCACCATAGTGATAATATCTTCATTTCAAATTGCCATATGAGTGACCCAAGCGGGAAAACACATAAGAAGGGTTTTTCAAATTCGAATGGAATCGAAATAGATGATGGATCGAGAAATGTCTGGCTATTCAACAACTCATCCGCCAGATGCTTTGGCGGTGTTGAAATCAAAGCCCATCATACGTCTTCCGCGGCTAATAATGTTGTCATCTTAGGCCATCTCTCTGTAAATGACAATCGATCTTATAATTTCAGGCATATAGGACACCACAAGGAAAATGATCCCGAATCAAAAACAGCAATCAACATACGAGCAGCAAATATCATATCATATAAGCCGATTCATACCGAGTTATATGCAAACTCCTCACCAAGGGCAATGGTAGTGTCAGCTTATAAAAATGTAGCTGTGAACCATTTTACTGCTATTGGTGACCCTTCCTATGAATATGGCGGTGAACCAGCAATTGCCATTCAGTATCGTTCGAGAAATGTTATTTTAAAAAATGTGGCATTAAGCGGTTTTACAAAAGCAGGCTCCGATATAAAGATATTTGGGGGCAGCAACCACGCAGATAATGTTAGAATTCGAAATGTTCTTTCCACACATTCGGCACCGAAAGCCATTCAGATAGGTAAAGGAGTCGCCATGGCTGAGGTTGAAAAGGTCTTTGCGGAGGCTGTCAATGGACAGACTGTAGTTGAACTTGCTGAAAATGAAAATAAAGCCATGGTAAAGGAAATTGATGCAAAAGGATTTAAAGAGGTTATTTGGGGAGGTTCTACCAGAAATCAGACAACCGTTTAAAATATATATGCAAAAGGAAGCAGTTCAAACTGCTTCCTTTATTATGATAGCACCCATTTTTCGATTGCCTGGGCGACTCCGTTATCCTGATTAGTACCTGTTACATCATCTGCGGCTTCTTTTACTGTTTCCTGGGCATTGCCCATCGCGACTCCAAGACCCGCTTCAGTGATCATTGCAATGTCATTCAGACTGTCTCCCACTGCCATTACATTATCCATTGATATTCCCAGCAGGTCACAAACCTTCTGCAGCCCAACAGCCTTATTGATGCCTAAAGCATTGACTTCGATATTTTTCAGGCTTGAATTGCTGATTTCGAATACATCTTTATCTTGTAATTCTTTGAGCACACTTTCCCTTATTTCATCTTCTTCAATATGGAAGCCAAATTTAATCCATTCTTGGGAAAACAGGTCTTTTGGCATATTATTCCTCCAGACGTTTTCACTGCTTGTCGCCCAAAACCCTGTCTTATGCTTTTGGGACAGTTCAAACATCCATTGGATATGCTCAGTATCCACCTTACTTCTTTGTACCAATTCCCCATTCGGACCCCATATTTCTCCACCATTGACCGTCACAAGATAAGAAGACAGCTCCAGGGATAATACGTAATCCCTTGCTGTTTTGAGACTGCGGCCAGTACTCAGTACAACACGTACCCCTCTTCTTTCGGCTTCTTTAATCGCACGTCTATTCTCTTCTGTCACCTCATGCCTGTCATCTAGAAGTGTTCCATCCATATCCAGTGCAATCAGTTTGATATCCGGCTTTTTATTAATCAAAATGAATCTCCTTTAGTTGTTTATATTTTATTATTGATACTATCAATGGCCTGTTTTACCGTAGCGAAGGTACTGATGTTTGAAAAATCTACTCCACCCTCCACCGCAGCCTGGGCAAGCTCTGGTCTCATTCCAGTAGCAATTGAGTCTACGCCCAACAGCCGTAAAACATTGTGGATATCAATAATGTGCTTGGCAATCGTTGCATCAATTGTAACGATTCCTGAAAAATCAATAATTAGTGACTGTATTTTTTGGTTTGCAACCAAAGGTATTGCCCTTTCCATTATCAGTCTGGCACGGTCATGATCCATTTTCCCTACTAAAGGCAGCACCGCTACATTTTCTTGTACTGGTACGACAGGAGTGGATAGAATATCCACTTCAGCCTGCACTTCTTTCATCAGTTGTGAGGTTTGTCTTTCAAACGCAAATACAGTTTCATTAATGCTAATATCAAGCATATTGTTCACTCTTTTATTGATCCAAATTAAATCTTCCGTGTTAACGCCATGCCTCAAACTAATTTCCGCCATTTTATCTATAAAAACAATCCTCGTGGGAGGATACCTAAAAAGGATGTCAGAAATCCTGCCGCCTTTGGCTGCTTCCCGTTCTCCATTTTGCTTGCTCCATTCAAGAAGTCTCTTAGAAGTTGTTTCATCTTTAGTCATGATCGAGTCACCGAGAAAACTAAGATACTCTGTATAAACAATAATTGCCTGGTCAACTTCCTGCTTTGGTATCTCCACACCAATCAGTTCAAGTATGGAATTCACCATTTCCTTTGCGATAGGTTCGGAATTTTGCTGAAGTTCATTTGCTACTGCTGAGGTTGGATTCACAAAGGTCACTTCCTTTTTTACTTAAGTTATTTCGTAAGTATTGTAGATTTCATAAAAAAAGTTTATGAGTAATCTTGTATTAGCTGTTCAAAATGCCTGGAAAGGCTCGGTTGCAAGTATCTTTTTTGGCACCAATCAATTCGGTAATTGCCTATTTTTTTCATTAATTATAGAATACATCTTTAACAACAATTAATCTTCTTTAAACCTGCTAAAACCTTCTTTAGTTTTGAAAATGATCTGGTTGGCCTAGGTATATAATACTCCTGCTGTATATAGATTCCAAACCGTGATTGTTACGTAACATGCTTCAATATTCCTTAGAGATTCTCGTCAACTCAAAAAACTCTTTCTCTGGCTTCATCCATTTCGCTCCTTTATCAGACACGAAATAAATTCCTTCTTCTAAATCGTAGTATACATCAACTTTTAAGCTGCCAAAATCGATAACGCTATTTCCGGTATAATAAACCTGTTGCCTGTCCGCTTCCAAAGCTCCATTTATCATACTGATTACCTGTCCAATTACTTGCTTATCCTTCATTTTGAAGCACTCGTCGCTACGGTCCGGCTGTTCGTTAATACAAATTTCTGAAACTTCCATCTCGATCCATCTGTCAGCCCTCAGTTCTTCTCTTTTATCAAAAATGACTTCTGTTTGATTCAGGTTCTTATAATAGGACGCACTTATTGATAGTACCCAGGATGTGTTATCTTTTTTCCAAAAAGAAGTAAATCCTGCTCCATCCTCTGTGTTTGTTGCGGAGGATTGTGACATCATTAATCTCCATCCATTATTTGGTAGTTCCTTTTCGTAAAACTGCTTGATTTCTTCCCATTGGTCACCTTCGGCTTTATAAATCGGACTGGCTGGCTTCAATTCACTATAAAGCGGAATATCTTTTGTTCGTTCTGGTATTATGACAAGCCCTTCATATTTCTCTTCTTGTTTAATTTGAAAATAAAAAAGTCCGCCAAGAAATGACAAAATGATTAAAATAAGTACACCCGTTTTCCCAAATTTCAAGTCTATCCCTCTTTGCCTTTATACTGTAGCTATTCTCGAATAATTCACGAAAAGAGCTCTACTTTATAATAATGTAAAAAATGGTAGAATTGAATACTAATGGGTCGCTTTATATTATATATAAGACTATATTTAAAAATAATACTGCGGAGGGTCATGTATGTCCAATAGAAGAGATGGCAAAAACCGAAATGAGATCAAACCCGGCATGAAAGTAAATATTGTCCTAAAGAATGACCAGAAAACCGGTAAGCTCACTCCTGGAATCGTGAAGGATCTGCTCACCAAATCCAGCTCACATCCCCACGGCATTAAGGTCAGGCTGGAGGACGGTCAGGTAGGCCGTGTAAAGGAAATACTGGAGTAGACTCTACCTTGCCAATGCTGACTCACATGGAGTTGCATGGAAGTTCCCATAGACAATAAATAAGCATTAAAGGGCAGTCCCTTTAATGCTTAATTAGTCTTTTCCTTTACTATTTCAACAATCATGTTATTCAATCGCGGTGCCAACTGGAACATGATCGTACCGATGATGGCAATCACCAAAATATAAATGCTGGCAAAGATCTTTAGCTCACCGGTTGCCAGTGCAGCTATGATCACGGAGAATTCTCCTCTTTGTGTCAGTGAGAGCCCCGCTTTCAATGAATCACTTCTTGAAAGACCATACCATTGCCCACCAATATAGCCTACGATTAATTTATGGATCAATGACCACAGAACGAGAACAATCAATAGACCTAAATAAGGAATGTCGCTTGTCATTTCGATATGAAGTCCAAAGTTCAGAAAGAAAAAGGGAAGGAAAATATTCCTTACTGGCAATGCAGCTTTTTCTACCTTGTCCTTAATTGAAAGCTCAGACAGCATCATTCCGGCAAGAAAAGCCCCGATAACCTCTGATAACCCAAGGAGCATCGCAATCCCGCCATATGTTAGCGCAATGCCCGTAATTAACACAATAAAAATATCATCCTGGTCAATCTCTTTTAAAATTGATTCGACCTTTTTGAAGACCACCTTAGCGAAGAAAACGGCAATTCCTGCAAGAAGTACAATTTTTAATAATATTAACAGAAAATCAGTGACCGTAAAACCATCCCCCGTAAGACCAATCAATACAGTTACAAGAATTGGCGCTATTAAATCCTCAAACACCAGGATTAGAAGCATGAATTCTGATTCTTTGTTTTGCGTCCTATTCTTATGTTCAAGCAACTTTGCTGTGATAGAGGAACTAGTAGCGTAGACAATGCCACCGACAATTAAAGAGGAAACCCAGTCTAAACCGAACAACAGGCTGATCACGGCAGTCACGAAAATGCCGAGAAATGCATCCAGGAAGCCTCCTCTCCAGATTTTTGTACTGCTGGTAATAAGTCTTTTTACTGGAAACTTCATCCCTAAGATAAAAAATAGAAGGACTAACCCAATTTCCCCGGCTACTTCGATTACCTTAGATTCCTTAATAACCAGGGATAAAATGAGCCCAAGCAAAATAAATAATAATATATCCGGTATTTTTATTATTTTGATACCGATCATACCTATCAAAAAAAGCACCAATAAAAAGAGTCCAATGACTAAAGTAAGATTCAACCTGCAACAACACCTTTTCAATTTTTAAGAGCAATAACCTTCCTAATTACTACCCACTTTCCTAAAAATCAACACTGGAAATAAAATTATGGAAGGCCTTTCTTTTAGTTTGGCTGAAAAGTTGTGGTAAAATTAGTTATAAAAGTCATATGGAAGAATCTATTAAGGGGGAAGAAATGAACAGCATTCCAGAACGAGCCCTTGTTCAACAGCAGCATAAGGGCATCACGAAGACTAAACTCGCAAAAAGAATTTTTTTCATCATTTTCGGTGCTGTCCTGATGGGCGTAGGAATTGAGGAATTCCTGGTCCCGAACAAAATTCTTGATGGCGGTATTGTCGGCATCTCAATCATCCTCTCACATCTGACGGGCTGGCGCCTCGGCCTCTTTATTTTTATTCTGAACATCCCTTTCTTTTTCATTGGCTATAAGCAAATCGGCAAGACATTTGCGCTATCCACACTATTGGGAATCACTGTTCTATCTTTAACGACCAGCTTCCTTCATGATTGGCCTGTTTTTACAGAAGATTTACTCCTGGCTACTGTTTTTGGAGGAATCGTTCTCGGTGCTGGAGTAGGGATTGTTATTCGGTACGGCGGTTCTTTAGATGGTACGGAAATTCTTGCGATTCTGGCAAACAGAAGACTGCCATTTTCAGTTGGGGAAGTAATCATGTTTTTTAACATCTTCATCTTTGGTACCGCTGGCTTTGTCTTTGGCTGGGACAGGGCAATGTATTCCATCCTTGCCTATTTCATTGCCTTTAAAACGATTGATATCGTCATCGCTGGACTCGATGAATCAAAAGCAGCCTGGATTATAAGTGAACAGCACAAGGAAATCGGTGATGCAATCATGGCTCGTCTTGGCAGGGGAGTCACGTATTTGACTGGCGAGGGTGCATATACAGGTGATGACAAGAAAGTCATTTTTTGTGTGATCACTCGTCTTGAGGAAGCTAAATTGAAATCCATTGTCGAAGAATTGGATGAGTCAGCGTTCCTAGCTGTCGGGAATATTGCAGAAGTGCGTGGCGGCAGGTTTAAAAAACGGAATATACACTAGAATACAGCAAACAAAAAAAGCTCAGAAATCTGAGCTTTTTGTTCTCAAACAGGTCTTTTAAACAAGCTGTTTAACTGTACCAGTCAGTTAAAAGCGTTGCTTTAAAATGATATTTTCCCAGGTTCAATTATCAGCTACCAATGAGTACACATTGGTATCATAGGAAAAACCGTCTTGAATCATATAACTCCTCAGAACCCCTTCTTTTTGAAACCCGAGTTTTAGAAGCAATTCATTCGATTTTTTATTTTCAAGAAATACAACGGCCCCAATCCGTACTAATCCCATTTCTTTCAACCCATACTCTATAGCCATCCTGATTGCTTCCTTCGCCAGGCCTTGACCCCAATATCCCTGGTTAAGCTCATAGCCAATTTCTGCTCTTCTATGTTTTGGTGACACAGCATGAAAGCCAACAGTACCTATGAGGCTTTTTTTGTTTTTTAATTGAATGCCCCATCTTATCCCTTTATTTTCAATAAAGCCTGCCTTGAAGGAATGAACCAGACCTCGTGCTTCTTCAATATTCTCGAAGAGTTCTGATCCATAATGCTTCATAACTTCAGTGTTGGAAAAATTGATAAATAAATCCTCAGCGTCCTCCTCTGTAATTTCCCTAAGAACAAGCCGATCTGTTTCTAAAACTGGAAATTTCATATGTCCCCCATATTAAATAAAATGTTCTTTTTTATTTCTATATTAGATACAAAAATCCCTTCAAAGAAAGCCACCCTAATTGGGCGGCTTTAATTAATCTTCCGCAGGTGCGGCGTCAACAGCAATTTGATAGGCATCCAGCAACTGTGACTTTTCAATGTCGCTATCCAGGCCAACGAGATATTGTTCGCCACCCTGCTCTTCTACTTTCATTAACACTGTTCCTTCTTCATCCCTTAGCATCGCGTAGGATTCTCCGTTCATATCAAATAACGCTTCTACTTCGAATTGTCTCTCCCTGCCCCTATCATCTGTTACAGTCACCAGGTCCCTGATTGAATCATTCTCCAAAACGGCTTCACCTCCAAAAATCATCACTATATCTTTCCCTTCCTTGTACCAAATATGATTCTTACAAAGAAGGGCATCGCAAATCGAAATACTTAATGAATTTTAAATAAACTTTTAAATTCACTTCTTTATTTTCATCTATATAATATTTTTTACACACTGTATTTTGGAGGCGTCGTTTTTGAAGTCAGCAGGAATTATCATTGGCTCAATCATTGTTTCATTTGCATTCAACTTTTTCCTGATCCCCCACGGCATCATGAGCAGCGGGATTAGCGGTCTATCCATCATTTTATCAATGCTCACATCTATTAATACTGGCGTTTACAATTTCCTTTTGAACTTCCCTCTATTAGTTTTAGGATATTTAAAACTGGGACGTAAATTCATCTTTTATACCATTCTTTCCGTCATCACAATTTCTATCGCTCTTTATGTTATACCGGTGTTTAAGCTTGCAGAGGATCCGATATTATCCTCGATATTTGGCGGGGCGATCGTTGGTTTGGGAATAGGGATAATCTTCCGTTCATCAGGATCTTCTGGCGGCTTCGATATTATTGGGATGCTTCTGGCAAGACGCAAAGACTTCCCTATGGGGACACTATTATTCGCGATGAACTCTGTCGTGATTTTATTATCAGGGTTTTTGTTTAGCTGGGATGCAGCCTTGAATACGCTTGTCTCCATTTTTGTCCTTGGCAAAGTGATCGATAAGGTCCATACACATCACGTTAAGCTAACGTTGATGATCATCACTAGAAAAGGAGAGGAAGTAAAGCAGCATCTCCTTGGAAATGTCTATCGTGGCGTAACGGTGATGGACTCTGTAGGAGGTTTTTCGAACGAGAGGAGCAACGTCATCATTACAGTCATTTCTCGTTATGAACTTACAGAAGTTAAAACACTGATAGAAGAAATAGATCCAGAAGCATTTGTCAATATCACTGAAACCCTGGAAGTTATGGGGCTTTTCCATAAAAAACAGCATTAATTTCATTCAAGAAGCTGGAAATACAGCTTCTTGGTGCTTTCTGAATTTTAAAGGAAAAATCATCTTGAATTTTTCACAGATTCATCGTATAATAATTGAGTCGCTGCAATAAGGTGATTACCAATTCAGTTTCATGTCCCAGTAGCTCAGCACGACGAATTGGCATCATTGAATTTGCTTCAGCGTACTCATCGAGCCGCTTCTTGGTTTACTTTCTGAGATGAGGACGGGATATACACTAATCTATTTACTTTCTCAAACTTAAACTTTAATTTTAATCATGTCCCAGTAGCTCAGCAGGATAGAGCAACAGTTTCCTAAACTGTAGGTCGGGAGTTCGAATCTCTTCTGGGACGCTTAAACCCTTGATTTTATATCAAGGGTTTTTTATTTTTCGCTAAAATCTTTCTTTCCCCCTTTTGAGCTCCGTCTTACCGCTGACGACTGCGAAAGGAAGCAGAAAACTACCGCTTATGAACATTATATTCCCTTTAAATAAAAATCACTGCTTCATATTTTTGGTTAAAAAGGCCAAAAAAAAGTTAGTTCAACGGAACTATCTACATCCTTTATGCGTCTATTATATGTGAAGCTCAATTTTTTCCTATTAATATACCAATATTTTGTTTTTGGATTAAATAAGTTTGTTTGTGGTATTTATACTCCATAAGCAACTAAGCAAAAGGGGTAGTAACATGAAAAACAAAATAAAAGATTTGCCATATTTATTGTTATTGCTGATTATGCCAGTACTAGGCTTGATTTATAAGATCTTGAATAACAATCCTCGGGAAGCCGTAATCCTTTCAACTGATCTAGACGATAAGATACCTTTCCTTCCAGTTTTCATTATACCGTATATCATTTGGTACGCTTTTATTTTAGGTTATCTGGTTTATTTCTGGTATAAGGATACACGGGTCTATTTAAAAACATTGACTTTAATTGTTATTGGAGAGTTAGTTTGTTTCGTCATTTACTTCTTCTTCCAGACTACTGTTCCCCGACCAAACCTGGTTGGTAATGGAATCCTTATAGAACTTGTCGGCATGATTTACAGCCACGATCAACCATATAATGCTTTCCCCAGTATTCATGTATTAACTACATTTGCCATTATTCTTGGCAATATCAATATCCGCAACAAACATATCATTCATTCAATCTTCGTTCCGGTTATGGGTTCGCTGATCATTATTTCTACACTGTTTGTTAAACAGCACTTTATACTTGATATGTTCGCGTCCATGTTTTTAACTTCCTTTATTTACGGAATTGTCTTTGAATTAATCGAATTCAAGGTTGCTGAAAAGTCTGATACAGTTTATGTTAAAGATTAAAATATCTGCTACAAACAAAAGAGCTGCGATTGCAGCTCTTTTTAGCGCCTATGGATTCAACTTTATTCTTTGGTATCCTCTTCGCATCTTACATCAGGTTTAACGGGATATAGTTCTTCAGAAGCTTCTGTTTGGTACTGGTAATTCTTATTCCGATATTCCCTCCCGCCATCTTCGAGAACATTCCCAGCCACATACTTATGAAAGAAGTATTCAAACAAGGCGATTCCAGCGGCTGATATTAGGGATGCCAGCAGTAGACTCTCTCCGTAAGTTAAACTTTCTCCCAAAATCCAGATGATCATAAAGGCAAGTCCAAAATCTGCTAATGTTGCGATTGTATTGTTCGTTTTTGGCAAGAGGAACAAGTCTCCAATTACATAAGACGCTAGCCCAAGCACCAGGGAGATCAAAAATACATTGGTAAAAGACATATCATACATCAGGCCAAGAATGACATATAGGAGTACCAGGCTGGCAAGGAATTTTACTGCCAGTGCTCTAAGATGTTTCATTAAAATCTCCTCCATAAACTAATGTTGTTTCCGTTATTTTGCGCTACTTGCTTTATTCCATACTTTTTTCTGTAAAAATAGAGAAATCATCCCTATTAGCAAGACAAGGATTATACTAATGAAGAAACCCATACGAATGCTCTTTTCCATGATCGTTCCGCTAACAGCCGCAAGGATAAGGGCTATCCCAACAAAAGAAATGATTTTCCCCCACACTTTTAATTCAAGCAATTTTAGAGCAGAGATAATGATAAAAGCCCAATTGAATAAAATCAGAATACCAGCGGCTGTGGTAATATACTCATAAATTTTGCCTGGAAGCAGCAAGGCTGTAATGATTGATGCAATTAAACCTACCACTGCCAATCCCAGCGATGGAAGGGGAAGCTCTTTCAATTTTTTGATTTTCTTAGCAAAGACCTTTGGAGCATCTCCATCATCCGCTAACGTAACAAGCAAGGTGGTCACTCCAAACAACGAGGCTGTCATGGTTGAAAAGCCTGCTACGATGATCGCTGCGTTGAACACATGAGGGAAAAAAGCCAAATTATATGGGTCTAGTGCTGTAACAAATGGGCTTTCTTTATGGTGAAAGGCACCGTGAGCGGCCATTATGACTGCAAGCCCCAAAGCAAGTACGTAAATGATCACCAGTAAGATAAGCATGATCACCCCCGCTTTTGGAGCATCTTCTTTATTTTTCAGCCTCGTTGCCATCAAGCCGATTACTTCTATGCCTCCATATGCATAAAATGCGTAAATTAAAGATGACCAGAATCCCTTAAAGCCTTCAGGAAACAGTTTTTGGGCAGAATTAGGCACAATCACCTGTTTTGTCTCAAGGTTAAACAAGCCAAATAGAGCTGCTGCAGCTATTAATATAAACATGATGATTGCAGCAGTTTTGATGATGGCTAATAAATCTTCTACCTTGTCAAATCCCTTATTCCCGGTAAGTACGACACCAATAGATAGGATGGCATAACCGGTAGCAAAAAGCCACAAAGGGACTTTAGGAAACCAGAATTGTGAAAGGATTGAAAGTGCCGTAAGCTGGGAGCCCATAATCAAGATATTTGAACTCCAGTAATTCCATCCACAGCTGAATCCTGCCCATTGACCATAAGCTTTCTTTGCATAATAACAAAACGAGCCTTCCTGGGGATCCTGAGCTGTCATTTTTGCCAATAAATTATAAACGACGTATGTGCCAAAAGCGGCAAGGATGAAAGAAAAGACGATGGATGGCCCAGTAATTTTAATCCCAATAGCGGATCCAAGAAAAAAACCAGTTCCAATTGTACATCCAACACCAATCAGTGACAATTGCCACCATTTCAAATCTCCTTCTTTTGAGCCGCTTCCACTTCCCGACTTTGATGATGGCAGAAAATAATCCATTGCTGTACCCCCTTCCTCAACAAGTATTATCATTCGAGAATCAACTGAAATTTATGTATCAACCATTCAGGGCATGAAAAAAGTCGAGTCCCCAGGGAATCGACTTTGCACTAATTATTTCTTGTCTTTTTCTGATTCGGAGTCACTGCTTAGACCAGTCATTGTGCGATACATCTGAGTGTACATGCTTCCTTGCACGATATTTTCTAAAAAGAACTCACCAATGAGCTTTTTATATTCCTCATCCTCAAACATCTTTTTGTTTTGCAGCTCCATTTCAGCCAGACCTTCATATGTGGATATCAATGCATAAGTATGGTCTTCACCAGAAATCGGAGATAAGAGCTCCACCCTGTGGTCATATTGCTCGTTCCGGAAATTTTGTATTAAACGTAAATTTTTGATGCCATCCGGAAATTTATCCTGTTTCATTTCAAAAGTTTGAATAACAATAACTGACATATCCTATCCCCCTGTGATGTTATCGATAGGATTAGACTTTTCCAAAGTTAAACAATCTATACATATACAATTTCTGCTGCTAACTGAAATTAAATCAAGGTGCGGTACAATATAAAAGCTATATTTGCTTTTCAAATAAAGTATTACGATCATTATATTTTGTCATCATTTTTAATAAGAGAAAATTTAAAATTAAAATGATGACACCTATTAAAGTAAGTAATAAGGGCTTAATGATTAAAAAACCCGTTGCCTGGCCTATAAAGAGAACCATGATCGGAAGAATCAGGATTCCCCCTAGCTGCTGAGCCTCCTGAAATCCTTTTGCCCTGGCAGAGACGAACACATTTACCAGGATAGTGAGGATTGTGATCATTGGAACGACCCATAACATCAGGATGAGCCAATTCGCGTTTGGGAAAATCAAATAACCAAACATATTATAAGTTAAGCTTACAGTGATGACTCCAAACAGTAAGAAACTCACCCAAGTTATAATGATAGATGGAATGAAAGCTGAAAGTACTTTGCCAATAAATAATTCCTTTACAGTAATAGGAGAAAACAACAGTGTTTCCATGGTCCGTTTTTCTTTCTCACCAACAAAGCTATGAAGAGCAATCATCATTGCATTAATGGTCGGAATCAGTAAAAATATCGAACCCAGCAGGTAATTCACAACTACGAAAATAATTTGGTGTTTCAAACTAGGAAGACTGCCTATCATTTCCCCGCTATTTGTACCTTTTAGGCCCTTTAATACATTGTCCACTAAATCAATTAAATCTAGTGACGAAATTGGAACATTCTTAACCAAAAGAATAAAAGCCAGCGGAAAGATCACCGAAAAAATCAGCGGCAACAAGATGAGCCCCAGCCAAACCTGAGTCGAGCTGGTTATTCCCCTGATATCTTTAGCAGCTACAAGCCATATTAACTTTTTATTCATTGACTCCACTCCTGATCTTAAAATATAAGGATTCCAAATCGTTATTTTCAATTTCCACATGGTGTATCCAAAAATCACGGATGATTTTTTGAAGCAACGGAGTTATATGTTCACTTGAAGGCAATAAAAACTGCAAAGTATTTTTATCTTTTTTTGAAACTGGATAACCTCCCCATTGAGGTTCAGTTGGCAATAAATTAGTAATAACTTTCAATTCAATTTGACTGACGTACTTTTTTTGCAGTTCATTTATATTGCCATAATCCGTTATTTTTCCGTCATTCAGAAAAAAGTACTCTTTACATACATGCTCTAATTGGTGCAAGATATGTGAACATAGAAATATGGTCGTTCCTTCCCGCACATTTAAATCCTTGAGGAATTTAAGAACCAATTTTATTCCTTCTGGATCAAGCCCATTCGTAGGTTCATCCAGAAAAAGGAGTCTAGGTTTATGGAGGATTGCCTTGATGATCCCCAACCTACGCTTCATCCCTGTACTAAATGCACCTACTTTTTTATGCATATGCTCGGCAAGATCAAATTCCTCTAAGTAAAGGTGAATTTGCTTTAAATCAAAGTTTCCATATAGCTTGGAAAAAAAGATTAGATTGTCTAATCCAGACATTTCATGATACAGACCCGCATTTTCAGTTAGAATCCCAGTTGCTTTCCTAATCGTATCACCTTCGATTCCCGGGTCCATGCCGAGAATTGACAACTTTCCGTCTGTTGGGTTGATGACACCGTTCATAAGCCGGATCATTGTTGTTTTCCCAGAACCATTCGGGCCAAGAAGGCCTACAATATCTCCTTCCTTCACGCTCATAGACACGTTGCTAAGCACCATTTGGTCACCGAAATGCTTTGAGACTGCATCCAGTTTGATTACACTTTGCGACATACTGCTACCCCCTGTGTTTGCTTACATCTTTATCATAAGACGGCCGATGTACGAAAAACGTTCAATCAAGATTAAGTTTTTTTTGGTTGATGTTTGGTCGTTGTTCACTAGACCAACATTTCATCACATGCTCTTTTAATGAACATAAAAAGGGACCAGAATTCACGACTGGTCCTTAACCTTATTAGCTTTATTGATGATCTACTTTTCCATAATCTTGCTTTTTCGGACTCGAATCGGCTGCATTGGTGACCTTTTTTTCCATAATCTTGCTTTTTCAGACGCCAATCGGTATCTATTAATTACCGAATCCCCTGCTTATCAAAATTTCTTATACTTCCCTTCTCATTGCCTGGAGAACATCAACTTTAGTGGCACGCTGTGCAGGACGCAGACCGGACAGAATCGTGACAAGGTAGCAGATGATAAAGCTGATGATTGGCAAGGTGTATGGGATATGGCTGAAAATCAGCCCTGCCGGAGGTTCTTCACCAAAAGCCTGCTTGATGATCAGCGGCAGTCCAAAATTCACGATGAAACTGATGGCATAAGCAACAAGAGTTCCGACCGCTGCCCCGATCAGTCCGATATAGCTGCTTTCGAGCAAGAAGATTTTTTTGATTGTCTTTGGATTAGCCCCAATTGCCTTCATGATACCAATGTCAGGTGCCCTTTCTGTAACAGCCATAGTCATTGTGTTATAAATTCCAATCGAAGCAATAATGATTGCAATTGTGCCTATAAAAATCAATCCTGCTTTAACAATCGTGAACATGACGTTAACATCCTTGAGCTCATTTATGACCGAATAGGACGGATAATTATTTTTCTCTAATTCAGCTGTGATGTCTTTTACTGCTTCCATATCTTGAGCGTATATATTCACTTGATCATATTGATCAGTAGAGATGTCCGGCAGCTCCATGTCAGGATTGTTTGGATCCTTCATCATTCCGCGTGGAGTACCCGTAAATTCTTCAACCTGCTTAAGAACTCCTTCAGAAACAAATACTACATTGTCATAAATCCATTCCTTTGTTGGTTTCTTGCGGATACCGACTACCTTTACTTCCAAAGGTTTTATTACCTCTTTGCCGTCTTCAAACTTGATAACATCCATGGTGATTTGCTTGCCGACCAACTCGCCTTTATAACGGAATTCTTCTTTTATCTGTCCCTTTTCATTGTAAAGATCTTCAGTTATCTCTTTATTTGGGCGAAGATCCTGGAAGAAATGATACCCAACGACCACCTCATTCTCTGCTTTTGGAAGCCGGCCTTCCGAAAGTTCGAGACCAGCTTTTGTTTCAGACGGCATATGGGCAACCACTGCCTGGGCATTTGTCTGGTGTTCATCCGCTTCAAACCTATAATTCTGCAGGTTTTTCCTTCTAGTCACAGCCTTTACATCATCAATTTCTTCAAAGTAGGAAATATCCTCATCCGTCAGCTGTCTGAAGCCATTATTCGGCTCCTCTTTTCCAGGGACTTCGATTTCTGTCACAATCCTTCTTTCCAGCGTTTCTTTTACGATTGATTTATGGAGACCAAAACCCACTGAAGCTAGCACAATCAGGAATGCTACACTCATAGCCGTGGCCAGTATGGTCATGAACAACCGTGTCCTGTTCTTTTTCATATTTTGCCTAACGAATTGAAATTGATCTTTAAGCCTCATTTGCTAGTACCTCCTCGACAACTTTGCCATCCCTTAACTCAATGGTACGATGGCCAATTTGGGCAACCTTGTCATCATGGGTAATGATTAAAAATGTAATGCCAAGCTCTCTGTTTAATTTAATGATGAATTTGAGTAAATCTTCTTCTGTTTCCGAGTCCAGACTGCCGGTGGGTTCATCAGCAAGAATGATTGGAGGATTGACGATAAGTGCACGGGCGATGCTTACCCTTTGCTGCTGTCCTCCTGAAAGTTCGCCAGGATAATGATCCCTATAGTCAGATAATCCCACCATATCAAGGATTTCATTGGTTCTAAGTTTCCTTTCCTCCTCTTTCACTCCCTTAAAAATAAGAGGAAGCTCAACATTATGATAGGCCGTCATACTTGGGATCAGTTGGAAGCTTTGAAAAATAAACCCAAGATGCTCGATCCGAAAATCGGCAAATTTCGTTTCGTTTAGATTAGATGTTTTAATCCCATTGATTATGATTTCTCCTTCTTTTGGCCTTATAAATCCGCTGACAAGGTTGAGAAGTGTAGATTTACCAGATCCGCTCCTGCCTACAATCGTCATGATTTCTCCTTTGTTCACTTTTAATGAAACATTCTTCAACACAGGAATGACTGTTTTTCTCCCTTTCTTGCCGATTTCAAATTCGTGGCTTAAATTGTTTATTGATATCATTGACGCACCTCTTTTTCTTCAAATTTTTTGAATAAATTGTATTATTTACCACCAATTTAGCAGAAAAAAAAGGCGATTGGTTAATCGCCCATATAGAAATATTAGGCTGGGTACTTCTCTGACATAACTTTTTTCAATTGTTTCCGAGCTCTGTGGAGACGTGTTTTGACTGTACCTGATTTAATATTCAATCTGCAGGCGATTTCATCCTCTTTTAATCCATATTGGAACCTCAATACCAGCACCTGCTGATACTCTCTCGTCAGCAAGTAGAGCATATGCTGGATTTCCTCTTTAAACAGGATGATCTCGACTTCCTTTTCAAGCGATTGATTTGTATCATAATCACTGAAAATTTGCTCCATGATGCTCTGGTCAGATGGAAGCCATTTTCTTCTTTTCTCTGCCCGCAGATAATCAATGGCTGTTCTTGCTGCGATTGCCGCTAGCCAAGAACCGATTTTATGTGTATCAATGATGGTATCTGCTTTTTTATATGCCTTTATGAAAGTCTCCTGGACTACATCTTCTGCAAGATGTTTGTCTTTCGTAATACTGAAAGCAATTTGACAAAGCTTTTTACCGTGAATTCTGTAAAGCTCGTCAAAATCAATCTTAGCCATATCCATCCCCCTTGCCCTGTTACTCATTCTTGCAAGCTTCGCTGCTTACAATTTTTGTCTAGTGGTTTTACTTAAAATGCCCCTTGATGAATGCAGGTACATCTTTATCGCTAAATGTACGAATCTCTTTGTGATTCCCTGTTTTGTATACAAAAATGGCGGTATACGGTTCTTCATTAAACAATCCATAACCTGCGTTCTTAATCGCTGAGAACACCTGATCATAATCACTTATTTTAAGGGCATTTTCATCGTTCATAATACGATTAATTAATTCTTCTTCATGAAATTCTTTGAATTGTTCCTGTTCTATTGAAACATTTGTTACGACAATATGGTCTATATCATCAGGTGTCACAATCGCTTCTTTCAGCATGCCGTTTTCCTCCAGCCATGTGAGGAAGCTTTTATATGAATACTTCAATTCAATATGGTCGTAATTGTTTATACCTGACATAATTTCAATCGATGATGTGTTACCTACTGAATAATAATCAATCGAAAAAGGTTCTTGCTCAATTTCCTTTTTCAAAATTTCGATAGCCTGGTTAATTTTCTCCTCATCGGTTATCGTCAACGGGCTTTCAGTTATGTGTTTATTTATTCTAATGGAGGTAATTTCATCAGTATTCATTTTAAAAATAAGCTGGTGTGCATGCTTATACTCAAGTGACTCATAAATCTCTCTCATTTGGGACTCATAATCAAATCGATCGATGGTGTACTGGCGAACCAGTTTTTCACCATTTTTCAATTCATAGATAAAGAGAGCAAATTCCTGGGACTCCATTGCTAGTTCATTCGTTTTTTCATTCTTGATTATACTTTCGTGGAACTTCCGGACTGCCTCTATATTCTCTCGCTGGGATAGTGGTTTTGGAGCAAATCGATCATCCGGATCCATATAAACTTGATTCGCGTAAGTAACACTTTTGATTTCATCAAGTTCAGGCACCTTTTTTTCATATGGAGCAAACGCTTGAGTGATCAGGACCAAGACCGCCATGGCTACCGCAAAGTATCCAAGACCTCTCACCCTTCCAAAAACCCTCCATGTTTTCTGAAGAAGCATTTCAGCAGCGAAATATCCAATGATTCCACCTGCTGCGTATCCAAATATCAGCCAGGCAAATTTATTCTGCATTGCATCGAAATACATGCCGCCCAGAAGCATCATGCAGAAAGCCACACCATATTTAAAAACAACCTTTAGAGCTCTAAAAGCAATTGCTTCCGAAGCAGCTTCTATATTTCTTTTTTTATAGATTAGCAGGGACAAGACATATGAGATCAACACATACACTGTATACAGGAGAACAGCTTTTGCAGATATTTCCTGGCCCTCTAATATAGTCAAATGAGAGATAGGTGAAAGATATTCTATATTCCTGATCTGAAAATAATCACTTGGAAACCCATACAGCATTAATCCAAGATTATAAATGATCAGCAGAGTGAACCCAGCAGGAAACAGGAGCATGATGTATGTCAGGACACCCTGGACCACAGAGATTCCGGTCACCATCGCTATGAATACTCCTGACAGATAAAGTACAGCGTTAAACAAAATGACGATACCCATCCAACTGAAGATATCCTCAAGCTGAAAATAAAGATCCAAGTCATACGCAGTGTGTATAATGGCAGTGATCATCGCAATCAAAATGACTGGAATAATTTGAAACACAAAGCCTGTCAGTGTATAAAAGTGGAAAATCTGCTGCCGTTTCAGTGGCAAACTATGAATTAAATCAGCTGCCTGCTTGACGTGCAAGAAGCGGTAAAGAAAGATTGCCATAATTACTGGTACTGTAATGAGCATTATGAACTGTATTGGATAATTGAAGTCTAACAACCTTTGCACCGGCATGAACTCACGGTAATTTTCACCGGAATATCTCATCATGATTTCTAATGGAATCGCAAAAAATAAAACCAGAAAGTAAATGACAGATATCCAGCCAACGTTTCTTCCAACCTGGAGGATCATTTCTTTGTTAAACAATGATATTTTTGATTGCATAGCCGATATCCCCCATTTCATATATAAAAATTTCTTCTAATGTCAATGGGAGGATATCAAAAATAACCGGCTCAGTCTGGTTGATAACCTTCTCGATTTCTTCCTCTTTCCCCCTGATGATGCAAACCATGACACTTCCCCTTCTTTCGCAATGGAGCATGGTCAGTTTACTTTCCAAATGTTTTGGCGTTTCCCCTCTATAAGCTACCTGGACCTTATGTATATCAGATTTGAGATCATCAAGGTCTTTTTCCAATAGGAGTGATCCATGATGCAAAATTCCAATATGGTCGCAAATATCTTCAATTTCCCGCAAGTTATGCGAGGATATCAAAATCGTCATCTCCCTATCGGCAACATCCTGTATCAAGAGGTTCTTTACTTTTTTCCTGGCCACGGGATCCAATCCATCCATAGGCTCATCAAGGATCAACAACTCTGGCATTGTAGATAAGGCAAGCCAGAATGCAGCCTGTCTTTGGATGCCTTTTGAAAAAGTTTGCAATTTTTTGTTCATACTGAATTCAAAAATTCCGGCTAATTTCAAGAATCTTTCTTCATTCCAGGATGGGTAAATGCTTTTATAAAACTTCGCCATCTGCTTGACTGTGTACTGCGGAAAGAAATATGGCTGGTCGGATATGTAAAAGATTTTCTCTTTTAAAACCTGGTTTTCAAAAATCTGCGAGCCATCCAAAAGCACCTTTCCAGAATCTTGTTTGTAAATTCCAGCCAGCAATTTAATGATGGTTGTCTTCCCTGCACCATTTGATCCAATCAGCCCATATATTGAGCCTTTATTTATCGACATATTGACGTTTTTTACAGCCTCATGTTTTTCAAATGTTTTATTGATCTCAATCATTTGAATCATCTTGCCAGCTTCCCCCTTTCGAACCATCAATTCTTCTAATCATCTCGTGCAAATCCGCTGCAGGAATGCCAAGATATAATGCCTCCTGCAGGATCTTCTCAAGATCCTGTTTCACTTGAAGAATTTTATCACCATCTTTGCCAGGGTCCATAGGATTGACAAAACTCCCTTTGCCTTTTAAGGAATAAATGAACCCCTGTACCTCAAGCTCTCTGTATGCCTTTTGAATCGTATTTGGGTTTATAGTCAATTGCTGTGCCATTTGCCGCACGGAAGGCAATTGTTCATCAGGTTTGAGCACTTCATTTATGATCAGCTCTTTCATCTTATCTACCAGCTGTTCGTATATCGGTTTTCGGCTCCTCAGGTCAAGCTCAAACATAATGACCCCCTATCTGTACTAAGTGTACTATTATTATTAATACAGTTTAATTATATGTCAGCTTATACCAAAATAATAGGGGGTAATTTCTTAATAATTTCTTAAGATAAATTAAGAAATTGTAGTAGGGAATCTTTTCAAAGGATAATTTATCTATTTAGTGTAATTTTACACAAATTTTAAATAAAATCACAGACTTTTTTAAAAAATCGAATAAAAAAGCACCCCGGCTTTTACCCTAGAGCGCTAAAAACCTTTCCAATAAACACCATCAAACCCAAAATACATTAAACATGACCAGCTTAACCATAATAAAACGGGAGGTGAAGAAGTTGAAATGGTTACTGGCAATTGGACTTATTCTTTCGGGCAGTACAGCAGATAATCATGATGATATAGATTTAGTTTGGAATGGCGAATCAATTGTGGATGTGCAACGTTCAGACTTTTCAATTTCATGGTTTGGATATCCTATTCTTAACCATACGATGCTGGAAACCTTAAATAAACAGCTGTCTCTCCAGGTCAAGAAAGAACCCACAAACGCAGGTTTGGACGATTACGGAAAAATCATACCTGAAGATGTAGGGTATATTCTTGATGAGAAAAAGTTCAAGAAAGAATTCACGGCAAGTTTTTTTGAGCATCACTATTCAAGAATACAAGTTCCTACTTTACCTATTTATCCGAAGGTTGACAGTGAAATCATCGCCAATATTCGAACCAATCTAATTGGCCATTATATAACGTACTTCAATAGCAGAAACAAAGAACGGACGCATAACATCAACCTAGCCGCAGAAGCGATCAACAACCATGTTGTTTTTCCCGGCGAAACCTTCTCCTTCAATAAGGTTGTCGGCAAACGTACCGCCTCAAAAGGTTATCAGCCTGCACCTATCATTGTCAGAGGAGAATTATCAGAGGGAATTGGCGGAGGTATTTGCCAGGTATCATCAACCCTATTTAATGCTGCTGACCGTTCTGGCATGAAAATCCTTGAGCGATACTCCCATAGCAAACAGGTTCCCTACGTTCCTCCAGGCAGGGACGCAACAGTCAGTTGGTATGGGCCAGATTTTACATTTAAAAACAAATACAATCAGCCTATTTTGATCAGGGCAAAAACTTATCCTGGAAAAATGATTGTGATGATTTACTCATCTGATGAAATCAATATAGAAAAACGAAAAATACCAAGTACAGACAGCAGTATAACCATACCCGAAGAAGCATATTGATTTAGAAAGGAATCCTTGCAAACCAAGGATTCCTTTCATTTTATAGGAAAACCTTTACAATGATGTGAACCTTTACGTACACTATTGGTAATAGATGGTTATGATATTTTTATAGGATGTGAGATAACTTGCCTAAAAAAAAGAATCCAACACCAGTCAGGGTTAATATTTTGTTCTTTTCCGTCTTTATTCTCTTTTCTTTGCTGATCCTCCGTCTTGGAATCGTGCAAATCGTCCATGGCGAAGATTATAAACGCGAAATTAACCGGAAGGAAGATGTGACAATCAATAACCCTGTCCCCCGAGGGAAAATGCTGGACAGAAACCATAAGGTGATTGTTGATAATAAGCCGCTGAATGCTATTACATATACGAATGAGGGGGCTTCACAGAAAGAAATGCTCGAGGTTGCCGCAAAGTTGGCCCGAATCATTGACAAAGATACAGATAAAGTCCGGGAGAGAGATATGAAGGATTTCTGGATGATCAAGAATCCAGAAGAAGCAGAAAAACTAATAAAAACAAAGGAATTGGAGCTTTTTAAAAATAAAAAGCTTAAAAATAAAGATTTATATAAACTGCAAATTAAAAGAATTACAGAAAAGCACCTTAGTCAACTAACTAAGCAGGATATAGAAGAATTGGCCATTTTCAGCATCATGAACAGCGGCTATAAATTTGTACCGCAAATCATCAAAAACAAGGACGTCACAAGGAAAGAATTTGCGGTGGTCAATGAAAATCTGGCATTGCTTCCTGGCGTCAACGCTGCCACAGATTGGGACCGGGAATATAAATTTGAGGACACCTTCAAGCCAGTATTAGGCAGGATTACAACCAGCAGTGAAGGTCTTCCGGCTGAAAGGCTCGATTATTTCATGTCACGTGGCTATACAAGAAATGATCGTGTAGGAAAAAGCTATCTCGAACTGGAATATGAGGATGTTCTTCAAGGAAAAAAAGAAAAAGTTGTGAATGTGACTGATAAATCCGGTGAGCTTTTGGAAAAGGAATTAGTATCAGAGGGCCAGCGTGGTAAAGATTTAGTACTTAGCATCGATATGGATCTCCAGCTTGCTGTAGAGGAAATCATTGAAAAGGAACTATGGGCAGCAAAAAATTCTCCGGGGACAGCATTGCTTGACAGTGCTTATGTTGTATTGATGAATCCAAACACTGGTGAAATATTGACAATGGCCGGGAAGAAAATTGTAAAGGATGAAAAGACAAAAGAAGTTTTCCTCGAAGATGATGCATTGGGTAACATTTCCAAAACTTTTAACGTTGGTTCTGTAGTAAAGGGTGCGACTGTTTTGACAGGCTATAAAGAAGGTGCAATCAATTCATCTACAAGGTTTGATGATAGAGCACTTGAAATAAAAGATACTCCGATTAAAAAATCATATTCTTATTTAGGGACCCCTAATGATATTGAGGCATTAAAGTTGTCATCCAATGTCTTTATGTTCCACACAGCCATCCAGATTGGAAAAGGTGTCTATCGTTATCAGCAATCATTGAATCTAGACCCGAAAGTCTGGGATAAGATCCGCAATTCCTTTGCCACTTTCGGCCTTGGCATCCGGACAGGCATTGACCTGCCAAATGAACAAACCGGTGCAAAAGGAGCAAATTATCCAGTTGGTAAAGTACTCGATTTAGTCATCGGTCAATATGATACCTATTCAAATATGCAGCTTGCCCAGTATATCTCTACGATAGCCAATGGGGGCTACCGAATGCAGCCAAGGATCGTAAAAGAAATCCGGGAGCCTTCCAACAATGGCGAAGAGCTCGGTCCAATCTATAAGTCCTTTCCTCCAAATGTACTCAACGATATTGACATAAAGGATCAGTGGCTTGAACGTGTCCATACCGGTTTCAAAAAAGTTATGCAGGAGCCCGGCGGTACGGCATATCGATACTTCAGCACAGCATCGTACTCGCCTGCTGGGAAAACCGGAACAGCAGAGGCTTTCTATGATGGTCAATTCCGTGTAAAAGGTGAGAAGCTGATCCAAACGATGAATCTTAGCCTTGTAGGCTATGCACCACACGACAATCCAGAAATCGCCATGGCAGTAATCGTACCATGGGCCTACCAGGGGAATGTTGACCACGGAGCCAATAAAAAAATCGGCCGTGCTGTAATGGATGCATACTTTAACATGAAAAACGGAACTAAAGAACCTGCTGATGAAACTGCTGAATAATATGTGGTCCTTTCGCAGGACAAAGAAAAGCTGTGCCAATATGGCACAGCTTTTCTGCTTCTATTCCATTCTTTTTGTTTACAATTCTTTCGCAAGAGATGGCTTATTCATATCAAGGCTTTCAAATGCAGCGCCAATCTTTTCCTCACCCTGTGCGAATTTTTCATCGGCAGCATCAAAAGCTGGAGCATCTTTCTTTAGCTCTTCTGCTTTTAACTTGTATGATTCTGCAATATCGGAAAGTGCAGCTTCAATATCCGCTTTTTGATCTTCTAATTCTGCAGGTACTTCCAGGCCTTCAACGTTAGTAGCTACTGCAGCTGCTGATTCACTTGCTGCCGCTTTCAATTCAGCTTGAGCCTTAGGATCTTCTTCTCCTTCATATGCATTAAGTTCAGCATCAGCCTCGTTGATAGAGCTCACAAGGTTCATATAGAATTTGTACATAACACTCTTAGGATTAGCAGCTGGCTTAGCAGCCTCTTCTGTTTCTTTCTTTTCAGGTTGTGCTTCTTCTTTTTCCGCTGAACATGCAGTCAACCCAATTGCGAATGTAATCGCTGACAGTAAGATCAAAAACTTCTTCATACTTATACTCCCCTTCAAGCTATATATATCGCCAAATGTGAAACCAGAATTTCACACAGCTTTTTCATTATAAAAGGATTATTTAACAAACTCAAATGATTTATGGTCAACTTTATGAAAAAGTCCCCACTTGCCAAAACGCAATGACGAATTACTTCTTCACCACTTTAACATGATAATGAATTCATTAATATCCGTTTTGAAGTGATACTTCTCTCTAAAACCCATTTTTTCATAAAGCTTAATTGCCCTTTTATTAAATCCAGCTACTGTTAGCCTGAAAATTGAATGTGAGTCTAATGCAGTCAGCTCATTTAATACAAACGAAAAGAATAAGTAACCATTCCCCTTTCCTGTTAACTCAGGGTGCATTCCTATTCCAATGTCAATTGCCGGCTCAGTATATGCACCCAGCATCCTTCCAGCAGGAACCTGGGCAGATTGGCCACTGCAATAAAACCCTATTAAAGTTCCTGTTTCGTCTTTTACTGCGGTATAACCCTCATTCATTAATTCATATATAGCATCTGCGGTAACCTGATTGTTATATATATCATACGGCGGGTCATAATGCCAGTTTAAAATATCCATTGCAAGCTCTCTCGTCAATTTTCTGCTATATAACTTCACGACTTTTCCTCCAGTTTAACTATTTTGTCATTTTTTCGTAATAATAGGTTTAATAGATTCGTCTGCGGGAATATTTGTAGTAACAAAACAAAAATCAACTAATGACAGGAGCGATTACATAATGATCACTACATTCGCATTACTTGGAGGAGCTTTCGCAATCGCCGCTGGACTAAATTTCTTCGCAGTTAATGAAAATGCATTTATAGATGATGAAGCAACTAACTAAGAGACGCTGATTGCAGCGTCTCTTTTTCTGTGATTTTGAACATTTCTTGTATTTTTAATCTGTCGCAGGAAATACTAGAATGAAAGAGAATTAGTAAAATAAGCGTCTAGCCTCATATCTATTAAGGAGGTACGGTAAATGCAGACACCAGATATATTATCAGGTGAACAGGTCATATTGTGCAAGATTAAAAACCAGGATTTGGACACATGGTGGGGTCTAATCCACAATGGCGAACATCCAGAATGGAAAAAGTGGGATTCACCCTACTATCCTCTTAGGCAGGTAAGCCTTGATAAGTTTAAAGAACAAATGACGAACCTTATTCATCAGGGATATGACAGAAAGTACCTGATTAAAGCAGACGACAAAATTATCGGAATGGTGACATATTATTGGGAACATGAATCTTCACAATGGCTGGAAATTGGAATTGTCATTTATCTTCCAGAATATTGGAATGGCGGCTATGGGACAGATGCCCTAAAATTATGGATTACACACCTTTTTGAAACCTTCCCTATTCCAAGAATCGGATTTACTACATGGTCCGGCAATTCCAGGATGCTTACAGTCGGTAAAAAACTGGGAATGGTTGAAGAGGCTCGGATCAGAAAATGCCGGCTCTATAACGGAAAATACTATGATTCAATAAAAATGGGATTATTAAGAGAAGAGTGGGAAGCTCAGCAACATTCATGAAATGAAGATGTAAGGGACTTCTTTAGAAATACTTAAAGCATTAAAAAAAGGCAAAATAGCTTTGAACTCAAAGCTATTTTGCCTTTTTTTATGTCAACCCAAATACTTTATCAAAGAATTCTTGCCATATAGAACTCATCTTTATATCGGCCATCGACAAGCAATGAATCCTTCTTCACTCCTTCAACCTCAAAACCCATCTTTTTGTATAAAGTTATTCCTGCCCTATTCTCTGACATCACCGTTAATTCAAGCCTGCGAATTCCAGCTTCTTTCCCCCAGCTAAAAAGCTCTTCAAAGAGCCTCGTGCCAATCCCGGTACCGCGGAAATCTTTCTTTATTCCAATAACAAGATAAGCTGTATGCTTATTTCAGTTGGCACTTCCTCCTTTTGCAATTAAATATCCTATTAGTTCATGATCAGATTCAGCCAGAAGTATATTAGAGTTTTTCTCAGCCGTAAATGCCTTTATCATTTCCCTTTGAGCGTCAGGATTGTATTTCCTTTCACCAGGCCCAAAAAGCATGAAATTCGTTGTATTTTCAACCTCTCGAATGAGTGTTGCAAAACTCTCTGTATCTCGTTCTTCCGCTTGCCGTATGATCAATTAGATCTCCTCACTTCACTGAATATCTATACTCTTTTAAAAAAACAGAGGAAAACCCTCTGTTTTAAGAAAATATGCTCTTAATACTATCAATTAATTCTTTGAAGAAGTTAGAGACTAATTCTAGGAACCCTTTGTCTCCCACAGCTTCCTCAATCCTCTTTTGGATATCAGTTGAAAGGTTTTCCAACTGAGTTTTAACATTATCAAAATTGATGTTCAAGTCACGCATCTTATTGAACAAGTCAACTAGAAGCTGTCTGTCTTCAGGGCTAAGCTGTATCTCAAGGGATTTTAGCTTTTCATCAATAATTTTCTCGATTTCTTCTTTTGTTGCCGGGTTTTGAGCAGCAATCTCTTTTTTGATTTCTGTCAGGAGCTCACTCACTTTATCCTGGTCAAGCCCCTCTTTTTTTGCCAGTCTTGTCGCCAGGTTCAGTTCCTGGTTCGCAACTTGGGTTCGATCCTTATCCAGGGCCGTTCCTTCACCCTCATCATATGCCTTATAAATTCCTACTAAAGCCGAGTGGCCAGTAACCTTGACCGGTGAAGCGACATCTACAATAGCGTCCTCAATCCCAGCAGTCAACAACGCGTTGGCATACATCTCGTCAGTAACCTCAGTAATATTGTCAGGAGTGACCTGGTTGATTACCAGTCCCTCTCCAGTATCCTTCCTGGTAATTTTGGCAGATGAATACATATTCGAATGTTCATCTCCGTCAATATAGGTTACAAGATCTTTTCCTGTTACGACGATTTCCTTAACTTTCGAAGAATCTTTGACTCCCAGCAGATTCCTGACTTCAGCTTTTTGCTGATCAGACAGTGCCTCCCCATAAACAATTATTGGAGGTCCGTATTTTTCGTTAATAACATCCTCGTCATTGTCATTGGAAGCTAGCACCGGTAAAGTTGCTCCTCCAATTACAATTGCAATAAGACTAATCAATGCTGTGAATTTCAATATACGCTTTACAATCATGTTTTAGTTTCTCCTTTTCTACAACTGTCTCTTTCAATTGCTTTCAAGGTCAAAAATTCCATTATCCTCTAGTAATCTTAACCTTTTAATAACTAGAACTCTAGCTGTCTTAATATTATGCCTTTACCCTTCAATGATAGAACATATAAATACTTGAATCAATTTTCTTCTACTTTCTAGAGGTTGACCAGCAAATTATCCATAAACCCCCGTCTCTTAAATGTTCTCTATTTATTACGAATTTTTATGGATAATAGTTTCAACATAAAACCTTTATTGGAAATAATCTCATGACGTTTTTTTATTCTGAGGAGCCTGTTTCGTTTAAATAAATTTCATTTTCATTTAAAAATCTAATAGTATCTGTAGATTGACCCCCGCTTCCAAACCCATTATTATCTGGATACGATGGATACTCAATGGTTCCATCGATTGATGTTGACTGCCAGCCAAAATAATATTGAGCTGGCGGAAAAAAATCAGCAAATAAAGAATCATTCATCGCTGCCAGCAGTTTATTATCTGCTTCGATATACTTTTGCCAATCTGAAGGAATTGAAGTATAACCATATGACTTCTCCCCAGCCTCTGCCCTGTAATCCATTTGAATGCCGGGCTCATAGTGCTGTTTTCCCTCAGTGACGGAGAAGCCGCGTTCTTTAATCAAAAAAAACGTCAAATAATCCAGATTATTCTCCGGATGGAAATTCCACATAATATAATGTGATGACGGGTCCTCAGAATCTATCTTCCAGACTTTCGGCATGTTCCCGATAGAAAAGCCTGATAACTGCCACTCATGCTTCTTCCACTCCCATAAACTTATGCCATGGCCTTCATCTTGTGTAATGAAAGGAATATACACATGCTTATCATCAAGAAAAATCATTTCCTGTATTTCCGCTACTTCAACTCTATTATATGGATTACTCAAAATCGCCTCTAGTTTCTCCTGGTCTGGAAAAGTTGCTGGAGGAGCTAGATAATACCAATACAAGATGCCGACAGCAAGTAGAATCAAAATAAATAAAAGAGGCACGAGCACATTTTTGCGCATGAAGTTACTCCCCCTTCTTCAGCAAAGATTTTTCGGCACGAAAATATACTTGCTTTTGTCCTGTAGAGATTAAGATTCCTTTTCCATCTTGTTCAATAAAAATCACAGGATCCATGCCGCTTCCCCATTTTGCTTCAGTTCCAGCAAGCTGATAAGGAAACCGTTCTTCCGCTTTTGAAAGTTCAACCGCAGATTCAGAGGCTTCGTAGTACCATTTTTCACTATAGACAGGCTCTTCTTTAATAGAGTCCGATTGAACAAGAAGAGAATCCCTGTCTAATACCTTACTTCCAGCAGAAGGATGCGTTTGAATGATCTTTGCTTTGTTGATATCCGAAAGATAAGTTGATATTTCATTGGCAGGAAATATGACAGAATGAATTAGTGGATTGATTAGCGAAACTGCCAAAAAGATAAAATTGGCAAGGAAACCCAACCAGGCATATTTCCGATAATTATCCCAGCTTATGCCTTCACTTTTCCGTGAATAGATTCCATATAAAATCCATACACCAAGAGGAAGAATGGCTAGTTTTATCTGCTGGTCCATATACGGAAGGTTAATAGAGAAAGAGAATAAGCCAACAAAAATGACAATTGCCAGCTTCCATATAATTGGTTTTACATCCTGCTTCTTATAAATCCGCCTGGCCAGTATAAAAATTGCAACCCAAGCCAATAAATTCAAAACAACCCCCGGAGCGTTCATATATAACACCTCATTTTTTTTTATTTCTTATTCCCAACCGAATAGACTAATGATAAAATATTTCGTCAGCGCCAGGTATTCTCTTGTATATGATTTAATTACTGCCTGAATTGGCGTCTTTGCAGGTAAACCAGCTAATGTCAATTCTTCATTATCTGCAATCATCTTTGCTCGGTAAATATGGAAATCATTTGTCACTACTAAGCCGACTTCTGCTTCTTCGGGTATGAGTTCTTTTGAAAATCGGATATTTTCATAAGTGTCGGTCGACTTATCTTCCAGCAGGACCCTTGATTCTTCAATTCCATGTCCGATCAGTTCCCTTTTTATTGATTCGGCTTCAGATATATCTTCCCCTGGTCCTTTTCCGCCAGAGGCTATTGCAATAGTCTCAGGATTGTCTTTTAGATAATTTGCTGCATGGTCAATTCTGTATTGCAGTGCCAGTGATGGAACAGTTCCTTTCACACGTGCTCCCAGAATGATCAAATAATCTGCATTCCTTGGCACATCCATTTTAGGGTTTTCAACTATTTTATAATGCAGGAAACCTACATAGAATACTGAAATGAGGAGGCATGCTGCCACAAGCTTTTTTTAGCAATGCTTTTTTTTTCATGATTTTCCCACCTTCGAATTGCTAATCTAATATTACCATCGTTTACCATATAAAGTTTGCAATTTTCTTAAAAAAGGATAAAAAACATCAAATATCGACTGTTATACCTAATAAATTCAGGATCCTTTTCTCTAACAGGATACATGATGCTGTTTCTTCACTTTCTTTGCCGAAAGCCAACTAGTTTTGTCACCAGGAAAGGAAAAGGAATAGAAACAGCGAAATTTTATTACATTGAGGAGGGATTAACATGAATACTAGCGCAGTCGCAAAGCTGCTCGGGGTTTCACCGAGCACAATTCAACGCTGGGTGAAGCAGGCAAACCTTCAAATGGAGAGAACGGAGTTAGGTCATTATCAATTTTCAGAAGAAAGCATCGAGGTCTTAAAAGACATCAAAGAACAGCTTAATAAAGGAGTTCTTTTGCAGGATTTGAAAATAAAAGGGAAAAAGCACAGAAAAGCGGCTATACCAGCTGTGAATCGGGATTACTCAGTGGATAAGCTGCTGAAACGTATGGAGGAATTTGAAAGCAGGCTGGACAGGAAGGCAGATGAAGTAGTATCTTATCAAATTCTTCAGCATCGCAGGGAAATTGAGGAACTGCAAAATGAGGTAGCCAGGCTGAAAGATGTGATTACAGGAATGGAAGAAGCCGCAGCACAGCAGGAACAATTGGCCAAAGAGGAAAATCAACCATCTTTATCATCTATTTCTTCCTTAAAGAAATTCAGAAAGCGAAATATGATCAGTTCCTTTTTTGGGTTTTAATTTGGCACATCAGGGATGTGTTCTTTTTTTTGCTAAAGCTCTTTTGTTGCTTTCAAAATCAAAAGTTATACTTGCTACTGGGTTTTTACGATAATTAATCCAATCTATAACCTGAAGTCACTTCGAAAAGCGCACTGCCGTTGCGAAAGCCAAATAAAAAACAGACCCAGCAAATCTGAGTCTGTTTTAGATATCCTTAGTTAGACTTTCTGTACGTTTGTCGCTTGAGGGCCACGCTGCCCTTGTTCAACATCAAATGTAACTTCTTGTCCTTCATCTAAAGATTTGTAACCTTCGCCCTGGATCGCTGAGAAGTGTACAAATACATCTTCCCCGCCTTCACGTTCGATGAACCCAAAGCCTTTTTCACTGTTAAACCATTTTACCTTACCACGTTCCACAATTGTTGCCTCCTAGCGATTAAAAAAATTGCAATTTAACCTTGCGTGATTATTATATCCTTCCCAAAACATTTTAAACTTAAAAAAGAATATTTTTATCAAAGGTTTAGCTTTCGGCAATTTTTTTATATGTTTTCTCATCGCATATGACGAACATCTGTGTACCTTCGGGAATTTGTTCATTATGTTTCCTGGCAATATCAAGAGCCTCTCCGTCTGAAATGAGTGTGGCACCCATGTCAAAGAGCTCCATGGCTGCTTGTTTGTAGGTAGTCCAATGCGCCTTCTTCTCAATCTTATAGAGGTTTTCCCCTTCCATATTGCTGAGAAGCTGTTTAAACAGTTTGCTCGATCCAGGATAGATTGCCGCCTGAGCCATAAGTTTAGATACCGATTCATTGGATAAAATAAATTCATCAATATTGGCATGCTCGAACAAGGCAATATGCTTTTCCTTCATGATTTCTGCAATCGTATAAATATTTCTATTGGATTGTTTTGAGATATGCTCTACCCTTGATGCAATGAGCAAAGTTTTTCCATCAGCATATTCAGGAAGTTCAATGCGATCATCTGTAAAGACTGCTACAGACTTGGACTCTAATATGTTTGCCTGCATGAGAATTTCTTCTTCTGCAGGATTTCCACTGACAAAATGAACGCGGTCATGCTGCACTGGCGATTCATTGCTATGATCAACGATGACTATGTCACACTCTTCATTGGAGTTCAGGATTTCCTCAACGACATTCTTCAGTTTATCCCTGGAGGAACCGATCAGTATATAGTGGTCCTTTCCTTTATAGGTCAACTTCCCTTCCTCCTTCATTCTTTTATATAAAGTCAAGCTATCAAAGATCTTTCCAATGATAATACCCATTGCCCCAATCCCGACTGTATAAAGCAGGACCATTGTAAAAACCCTGCCTAAGTCACTGCTGGGTGAGTAATCACCGTAACCAACCGTTACAACCGTTGTCATTGTCCACCAAACAGCATCGAGGTATCTTGGAAAAGTGTCGGGTTCTAGTGTTCTAATAATCAAGCTGCTTAATAAAATCACACCAAGTACAATCAAGGTGAGTTTAAAAAGGCTGATTTTCAGCAATTTCGTAAACAACCTTTGTAAAATCCACATGGATGGACCCCCTTTCTCTTAAGCCAATCCCACTGGTAAAAAGCATGAAAGATTGTTTGTAATTTCTCCTCCGACACGGTAACCGAGCGCGGATGGTTTTCCGTAAACAAGAAAGCTTCCGGTCAGTATATGACCCTGTTTCTTCCCTTTTTCTGAAAAATAAGTCGTTGAAGGCAGCTCGATATACTGCTGAAAAACGGATGGGACATCCTGGTAGTTCCTGTGTTCTTCTTCCATTATCAGGTTACCAGTTGAGCTGTAAATTTGTACTGTGTCTCCTTCTCTTCCGAAAATCGGCTTTTTGACATAAGATAATTGTCCTTTGCAAAATGGCTCCGCTTCCAAATATGTAGGCAGGAAATATTCCTCAATCCACTGATGCTCTTCGGCTGTGAAAAAGGGATCCTTATTTTCATGTAATCCCCATATGACTGCCTGTACAGCTTTATTCTGCAATAAGAAGGCAGATGGAGGGTTGATCATCGCCAATTTCTTTGTTTTTACTAGCTCAAGCAGCCATAAACCGATTTTATTACCCGAATTGTCTTCATCCATGATAAGGCTTTCTATCGGGAATGTCTGACGGTATAGGATGTCAATTTTGCGCCCTGTTTCATCAAAGATTCCAGTCTCCCGTATAATTTTTAGTTTATCTAGTGAAATGAACCTCGAAGGCAGACCATATAAATCCTGCAAATATAAGACTGTATTTCGGTCTTCAATATTGTCTTCATGCGCGGTGAAAACCACATATGGCTCTGTCTCCTCCAGCCATTTGGCTGATGAAGCGACAGCAGACCTGACAGCTCTTGCTAGCTGATCTTCCATTCCCTCATTTGGGTTCCCAAGACCAAATTGAGCAGCAACAGAACCATTTACATTAAATAATTCCTTAATGAATGTTGGAGTATCAGAATTTATCTCTATGCACTTGTATGTATTCTCAGTTTTAATCAGATCAAGCCTGGCAATTACGCTTTCAATCTTTAACGTCCTGAGCCTTATAAACTCGAGGGTTTCATCCGGATACCCAAGTTCCCTTAAGGTATCCGTGTTAACATTTCTAAGGAGTTCACTGACTTTGAAAAAAATTTTCCCGACCCTGCTAGTACAGATCCGGATTGCTTCAGCTTCCCGCCGATCAATGGTCGAAATATCATATAATGCATATTCCTCACCATACAAATCAGGCCAGAAATTCTTGATTCCACGATAAAAATGGTCTCTCTTTGTTTTGTAGTTTTCCATGGAATGCCTCCTATTCCATGTCGTTTTCACCAATGGCTTTCACATACAGAACGTAAACTCCCCGATCTTCATCCACTTCGGTAGAGGTGACAGCCATCTGGCCAAAGCCAGGAATATCAACAATATCCTTTAATAAAAAACGGATTACATCAAGGTGAGTCCGGCAAGGAACAGTTGATAGCAACTTATAGTTCTCACTTTCTTTGTACCTGCGGAATTCAACATGGATCCCCATTCCCCGATAACTTTTCTCATCAATGACATAATTGTTCCTGCCCCGGTCTTCAAGAACGAGAATTTCTTCATCCCCAACCATTTCATTGGATATCAGTTCATACTGGGTTCCTTTAATAATGAAATAAGTACAAAGCTGGCGGGCATAAAACTCATCGATCCCTACATTCGGAATCGTATATTCGTATAATGGTTCATAGTTGTCTTTTCCATCATGAATGAAGTAGGTTAGCTTTTCCATGGACCCTTTCCCCTCCTAATAAGACAGACTTTTTGCGACAATCCAGCCTACTGCAAGGGAAAGTGTAAAGAGAATAACACCCACTGAACGGTTATCTTCTTCAATCGCTTTTTGGAGACTATATCTCACCGTGACAACCTCAGCGACAAAGAATACAATGATTTGCGTAAATATCCCAATGGAGCCCCAAATCGCCATATCGAGGAGGGATATCGAATATTCAGCAGCTGCACCAAGCACGATAGCAAGTCCCAGCATTTTCCCTCCAAGTGAAAGAGCAGCTGTTATATTTCTTTTACCGATCAGTTCAAACTCCTTAATTTTCGGAGTAGCCAGCACGAATAAGCCGACACCTGCAGTCAGCAAAAGCAATCCAAGTCCTAAATAAGCGGCAAAATTCAAATATAAATTCATCTTTGTTTCTCTCCCTTAACCGCCAGTAGTGCTTCTTGACCCGCTGCCGAATCCTGAACTGCCCTTTGGCGAAGTATTTTTATAATTACTGTCCAGTCTTGCTCCTTTGAATGAGGAACTGTTCTTGTACTTCATATAGTCATTGCTCTTATAAAGTAATGATCGGTTCGCAAAGAACATGCCAGCGAAAAAGTAATGTCCGAAATATGGAGAGTTGTTATCATCACATTCCCAGACACCATCTTCATTGTCCCATTCCCAGTCTGAACAATCGGTCCCTTCTGGTACGGGAGGAATATCCTGGCCTTGTTCAGAATTCCAATCCTGCCCTTCACCGCCAGATACATCCGGTTCCCAATCCCGGTCCGGAATGGCCTGTGGGTTGTTATTGCAACCAGCGAGCCCCATCATCAAAGCCGTAGCAGATATACTTGCAATAACCTTTTTTGTTTTGCCCATTTATTTCACCTCTTTCTTATTGACTTAAATACTTACGGAAGACCTGGGAAAAAGTTTCAATTTCCTTCTTACTTTCCAGATAACAACCTTCCTTTTATTGTAACACTTTCCTCTCGCAGTGATGCTGAATTCTTATATTAGTAAGGCGCTTCCTCCCTCCGTTGTACTATTAAGTGTAAATGATCTGGTTTCGTTTTTTTCTGTTAACAATCAATCTTTTCCATAAAAAAATTCCTCAAAGTTAAATTCCTTTATTTCCGCGTTTCCTAATGCGATTTTTGCTAAAATAATTTCTAATAGGCATAAACCTGTTAACATAATAATTCCTGCAAGCATAATGACAACTCCTTTGTAATATGTTTGCATCTACAATAATTTGTGGAACGCGTTTCAGGTCAAGAATAATCTTTGCGAGGTTTTTAAATGGCTAATATCAGAGAAATTGCCCGACTGGCAGGAGTGTCGGTATCCACTGTTTCACGCGTGCTGAATAACCATCCATATGTTAGTCCAGATAAACGGGAAGCAGTTTTGAAAACCATAAGAGAACTGAATTACAGTCCAAATATTAATGCTGTCCATCTATCCCGAGGAAAGACAAATATGGTTGGAGTCGTACTGCCAACGATCAATCACCCATATTTTTCTGAACTCCTGGAAGGTATCGCTGAAGAAGCGATTAAGCATAATATCCAGCTGGTTATCTTCCAGACAGGCTATAACCTGGAAAAGGAATTTGAAGCATTAGAGCAACTTCGAGGCCACCTTATTGATGGAGTTATTATTGCCTCACGCGCTATTCCGTTCGACTCACTTTTATAGTATAAAGATGCCGGACCGATTGTGTTATGTGAGGATTCTGATCAAGACGAGTTTCCTTCGATTTCAATCCAGCATGTTGATGCATTCAACCTTGGGTTGGAATATTTACTTTCCAATGGTCATGAGAGGATCGCCATCTGTCTTGGAAGACTTGAAGGAACAAATAGCAAGAAGCGACAGAAGGCATATGAGGAAAAGATGAAGATGATTGGCCAGAAAGTTCATAGAGAATGGATTAATGGTAAGTGTTTACTTATTCAGGATGGAAAAAAAGTGGTGTACCGATTTTTAGAAATGAGAGAAAAGCCAACTGCCTTTCTAGTCGGTAATGATCAAGTTGCAGCTGGAATTATCACGGAAGCCATGAAACAAGGTCTTGATGTACCTGAGGATGTAGCCGTATTGAGCTTTGATAATCACCCAATATCTGAAATTTTGGGAATCACGACAATCGACATACCCACTAAACAATTAGGTACAACTGCCTTTAATGCATTTATCAAGCGATCTGGTAATGATAAATATGCCAAAAAGGTTACCCTGCCATTTAGATTAATTCAGCGACAATCAGTTTAAAACCAAAAAACAAACCTGCCAATTTTGGCAGGTTTGTTGTTATTGTATTCTGGTTTTACGATCGATCAGCTTAATAGTATCATCTGTCATGTAATAATCGTGGGAATCCATTAAAATGGCTTTTAATGAGTCTGGGACCCTATTGGAATCATAACCGCAAACGGAGATTAAATTTGTGGATTTAATCATTGCATCTGCTTCTTTTTCGTAATCCCCCAGATCCTTGAAGATTTGTTCCTGGTCTCTCCATTCCACATGAGCCCATGTCTGTACCGGAATATTTTTTTCCAAAAAAGGCGCAATCATATTGTCTAAATAACTTAAAATCGTTTCCTTATTAAAGTTGCCACGATAGCAATAGAAGTCATAATTATTAATGGTGTGGATCATTTCCTGTTGTTGCTCGTTAAATTCAACATTAATTCTATTCTGCAGTTCAGGCATAATCCTGTCATTTTCTATGATCATGATATGGTTGCCCAGACCGATAGCCGCTGCAGTATAGATTATCAGATTTTCAATATATTTCTCTTCATTTTCAAAAGCATAAAAAATATGTGCTCCATTTCCATTTACTTTTACAGTCGAGATCAGGTCCTCGAAATTTTTGTGCATTGTATCAGTCTCCTCCTGAATTCAAGGGAAACAAACAATGAATTCGTATATTCAAAATATACCCTTTATATTAACATATTTCTTGCCATTAAATTAAACTTGTTTATGATTCAATCTAGTCCAGTTATACAAACGGATTTAAAATCCAATTTTTTTACAAAGACTATGGTTCGGGTTCAGATTTCAAGTTGTGAATGCATGTTCACGAAAAGTGCCTACAAAAAACTCACCGAGCGTTTAATGTACGGTGAGTGAACTTAGTTAGTCCATAACAAAAGTCTTGAGTTTACTGGCTTTAGTGTTCAAATCACTTAAAGCTTCTCTGTATTCAATTTCTAACTGGCTAATAATTTCCGCTGCTGACTGGATTTTCTCAATAGCGCCAACTCCCTGCCCTGCTGACCAAATGTCTTTCCAGGCTTTAGCGTTTGTCTCTCTTTGCATCGTATCAAAATTAACAGTATCCTTTTTCTTGAGAGTTTCTGGATCAAGTCCTGCCCTAACAATACTTGGCTTCAGCATATTCGCTTTGACTCCTGAGAAAGCATCGGTGAGAATAAGGTCCTCTTGTGTTGCATCGACCACCATCTGCCTATATTCATCATTCGCCATACTCTCTTGTGCCACAATGAATCTTGTCCCCATATAAGCTAGGTCTGCTCCTGCTGCCTGGGCAGCAAGTACTGCTCTTCCAGTGGTGATTGAGCCTGCAAGAACAATAATCCCATCCCAGAAAGTTCGTACAGAATCCACAAATGCGAAGCTATTCAGTTCCCCAGCATGGCCACCTGCACCATTCGCGACCAAAATCAGCCCGTCAACTCCTGTCTCCGCAGCTTTTTTTGCGAACTTCACATCACTGACATCAGAGAAAACAAGGCCTCCATATTCATGGACAATGTCTACCACTTTCTTAGGACTGCCAAGTGACGTGATGACCAATTGAGGTTTATGCTTTTTAATCAAATCAAGCTCTTCTTCAAGCCTGCTGTATGTACTATGTACCACCATATTCATAGCCCAGGGTGCCACTTTCCGTTCTGGCTCTTGTTTTTTTGCTTCTGCTAAATCGGCATTTAATCTACCCATCCATTCGTCAAGAACTTCAATTGGTCTGGCATTCGGAGCTGGAAATGACCCAATTACTCCATTTCTGCAGCAGGAACTTACCAAATCAGGACCTGAAACAAGAAACATCGGGGCAGCTATTGCAGGAACAGAGAGTTGGTCCCACCAGTTTTCCGGAATAACTTTACTCATCGTATCATCCCTTCTACATTTCTAAATTTTCTGAATATCTATATCATAGTTTAACTTTCAGCTTTTTTCAATCTTGATGAAGATTTATTATTTTACAAAAAGACTTTTTTCTCGAAGGGATTGTTTCTTTTCGTACACGTACAAACTATTTGAGGAAGCAGTAAAGTTAATGAGAAGAGCTTAAAAAAGAATCCTGCATCAATGCGAAGGATCCTTGCGATATTTCTGCTGGATTTTTTTTAGGCTATTCAGAGTACGGACAAATATCGTATTATTCCTTTCTTTCGGGTTCTTTAAATACCTGCGCCAAATAAATTGGCTTCCTTCTTCTATCAGCAGCAAAACAACGATTGGCAGCAGTAAGAGCCAAAGCCAGTTCCACATATTTCAGGCTCCTTTCAAATGGATACAATATCCTATTCAATTCTTTACCTTAAAATGTGCAAATCCTAAACATTAACTGGTTTTAGTTTGAGTCATGGTATTACCTTCAAATGCATCATTCCTTCCACTGCTTCTATTCTTATAATATATTCAGCAGAAGGATTTGCTTGTCTGCTTTGTGCACCCCTTTTTATTTTTTTTCTCTTTTTTCTAGCCTTTCAGAAATATCTTCACGGTGAATGTATATTATGATCATCACAAGAACACTTGTAATAAGAATGACGAGAGGCTGAATTCCAAGAAAATAAAAACAAAGAGGTATTAAAACAAAGGAGCCGAGTCCTGCAAATGTAAAACTTTTTAAAAAGGGATAAAGCAAAAGAAAACCCGAAATAATGACCAAGGCTGTTAACGGTTCGAACGCGAGCATGCCTCCTATAAATGTTGAGATCCCCATTCCACCTTTAAATTTTAAAGTAATTGGCTTAACATGGCCCAGTATCGCGAATCCCAGTCCAGTTAGGATGAATTCAGGCGGCAGTTTTAAATATTCACCAAGAAGGATTACAATTGCCCCTTTTAGCGCATCACCAAGAAAAGTCAAAACAAATGATACCTTTCCATGTACCCGGCCTGCGTTCCTAGCCCCAACGTTGCCGCTGCCCTCAACTCTTATATCCTTTCTCCCAAGGAACCTAACAACGAAATAGCCGGCCATCAAGCTGCCAACAAGATATGAAAATAAAAAATAATTAAAAATAATCATGGCAACACAACCTGTCCAAATAATATTAGTAAAGTTTATTCGGTTAAAAGCCTTTAAATTCCTTCAACTAAAAATCCAAAAAAACCCGGCCTTAGTTGACCGGGAATGATTTCTATCCTTGTTTTCCTATTTAGTTGCCTGGTCAAACAGAGGGCGGCCCACTTCCCTATCATTTTTCATATAGAAATAGAATAGTATAAATACGGCGCCTGATACCAAACGTAAAGCTGCTGCTAGATTCATGGCCGTATCAATTGAACTTAATTGGAGCAGGTAAACCCCAACCTGCGGTGCGATAAAACCAATTATCGCTAACAAGATATTGTATTGTGCGATAAAACTGCCCCGATTCTCCTCCTTCGTCACTTCTAGCAGCTGATTAAATAACAAAAGCACTGTTCCCGAAACAAACAGACCAGAAGTAAAATTGACAAAGGTCAGGTAATACATATTTGTTGAGAGTATCGTAAGGAATGGTGCCGATGCCATTCCTATGGCTGTAAACGCCAGCATTTTAGCATTGCTGTGCTTGTCAGCCATCCTTCCCCACCACTTAAAGCTGATAATCTGGCCAACTTGATTCGCCACAGTTATGATGCTAATCCAGAACCCAGTCATATGAGCGACTTTGATGTTGTAAATATTAAACAAAGGCCAGGCCAGCTGCCAGGCAAAATTAAAGAACAAACCGCAGATCAGAAAATAAATGAATGGTTTATGTGTATATGCATCCCAGCCAAAATTAAAACGTTTCTTGTCTCTAACGATTTCTTTCTTCTGTTCTATATGTCTATTTAAATATACAACTTCAATAATCCCAAAGAGAAATGCGATAATAAAGAGAATTTGATATGGCAGCGGATCCGACTTATCAAACCATTGCAGCCCTACTCCAATCAACAATGTCGTAAACATGCCAGCAATGGTCAGTATCCTGTTCCTCTCACTAAAAAAACTGCTTCTGCGGCTGTCTGAAATAAGGTCTCCGATAAATGACTGCCAGCTGAGCATTGCGAAGGAACCGGGGAGATTCATAAGGCCGATCAGTAATACAAATGTCCAGGCCCTGTATTCTTCCGGCAGGTAAATGACCAAAAACATTCCTGGCAAAAATAAACGAGTAAACATAATCGAGGTACCAGTAAATCTCTTTTTTTCTTTCAGCCTGCCCATGATCACGGTACCAAGAATCATAGCGAACATGCCAACTATTTGAGGCAGAGAACTGATTAAGCCAACTTGATAATTCGTAGCACCAAGGACACTAATTGCAAATAATGCAAAGTAGTTATTGCTCATACTTGTGACAATTGTTGAAGCGACACCATTTATAATGCTATTCTTTTCATTCCTCTTCGTTATTTGTGAAGGACTTTCCATACATTCCTCTTCTTTCGAATCATTCAAATTATTTTGGATATCGAAATATCCACCTAATTTTACTCCTTCTGGTTTTTCCTGACAATAAGTTTTTTATTTACAAAATAAACAAAGAATCTTCTGTAAATTCATGTTTGCTTTCTAGTCATCTTTTGATTTGTTCACTCTGATTTTTACCCAAAAAAAAAGGAGCACATGGCTCCTTCGCACTCCATTACACATTCTTTAGAACTAAGTTCAATCTATTGTTCCGTTCGCTTCTTTCTTCCTCTGTCGCAAGGTCATACTTCTTAAGCAAATGAAATACCTCATTCAAGATGTCCTGGGTATGTTCTTCCTGAAAAAATTGGTCGAACAATGGCTGCATGTCCTTTGGCAGGAACTCCTTCTGCGATTGGTATTTCTCCTGGACATCCGTTTTGCTGTGGTCAATTTTGCATTCTCCCATAAATGATCCCTCCTAGTTTAGATACCATTAGAATACCAGACTCTCTCCGTTTTACCCAAAACTTTATTTCTGATTCTCTTCTATCTTATGGATAGTTTTATGGCCAAGAATTCAAGGTCTTTTGCTACCCGAAATGTATAGTAAGATAGAGCATTGAAATCAAGCCGATGATAAATGAATACGTTGGAAATTTCACATGGTGATCTTCCTGGCTTTCTGGTATCAGTTCTTTGTATATAACGAAGAGCATAGCCCCCGCGGCAAAACTCAAACCATAGGGTACGAGGCCATCCACTTCAGAAGCGAGGAAATATCCAATAGCTGCTGTCACTATTTCTACAGCCCCTGTAAAAGTTGCAATCATAAGTGCCTTTAATCTGGACATTTTCTGATGAAGTAAATAAAGCCCAACGAGAAATCCTTCGGGGGCGTTTTGCAGTCCGATTGCAAAGGCAATAATTCCACCAAGATTTTCTTCGCCCACTCCATAACTTACCCCTACTGACAACCCTTCAGGCAAATTATGGAGAGTAATTGCTGTAATGATGACTAATGTTTTTCGATCAACGCCCGATAAAAATTTAAAGTCACTTGTGTCCAGATCTTCCGTCTTTGAATGAATGAAATTTAATACAAATGTCCCTAATAACATACCGAAGGATAATACCCAGATATTTGATGCTTTCAAAGATTCTGGTATTAAACTGAAGGTTGTGGCCGCCATCATAATCCCTGAAGCGTAACCAAGAAGTAATGACTTTAACCTTGATGAGACATTATTTAGAAATAAGACAGGAATTGCTCCGAAACCTGTTGCCATTGCAGAGATGACAATTCCTAAAAATGCTTCTGCCATAACTTTTTCCAATGCCTCCTAATTTACAAAAGTAAAATACTTTTCCCCTTAAATCAGGAAGTTACACTTGGAAAAAATTAATCAATGTGATCATGGTGCAACCAGTTCAACCTTCATACGATCAGGACCTTCAAAAAACACTGCATAGTGATCTGCTCCCCCTGCAAAAGGGTGTCTGTCTTGATAGAGAATGTAAAGATTTCTTTCCTTAAGTTTTGCCGTCATTTGATCCACATGTTCCCGTGATTCTGCATAAAAAGCTAGGTGATTCAAACCGGCGCGGGATCGATGATATCCAGCATCAATGAACTTTTCTTCAGTTTGCACAAAAACTATATAGGTCGTTTTAAACTTCCAGCTTATGCCCCTATCCCATTTCTGATAGACTTCATAGTTCAACTCGCTTAAAAACCAGCCCCAAAATTCAATGGCTTTTTTTAAATCGGTTACATTGATTTCAACATGGTGCAGCACCTCTAACATCCTCCTGGCAAAAAACTTGTTTTGTATTTTGGACCCTGCAATTGGAAAGACTAAGACAAAATAAAAAAGGAAGTCATGTTATGTATTTTGCTATTGCCGTGGCGGTTATTCTGATACTCGCTTATTTTTTGGTTGATTGGAAACGATGGAAGAATTTCTACCCAACGATTCAATTTTATATCATATGTAATTTAATGTATAACTTCATATTCTTCAATCATACGTTATGGGCATATAATCCAAAATCACCATGGCTGAATCATACATTCATTGATCTGACTTTTAGTTTGATCATCATTCCCAGCATGTTAATGGTCTATCTTAACTATATCCCAAAAATGTTTAAAAATTATCTATCCTATCTAGCCGCATGGGTAACTGCATTTACTGTTGTTGAATACTTTTTCCAAAGGACTGGAATGTTTATTTATGATAATGGATGGGGAATCATTCATTCGGCTATCTTCAATGTCATTATGTTTTCTGTCCTCGGCATCCACTATAAACGGCCATTATACGGCATCTTGCTTTCTATTCCGATTATAGCAATACTGCTCTATTTCCATCATCCGTCATTCGGTGACTTGAAGTAGTCTCCAGCCTAGGCCAATTAATATGTTTCAGGCTTCTGCTTTGATTCCTGGACAGCATTGCTAATATAATAGAAAGAGGTTATTAACAACATGCAAAATTGCTTGCTTTGATTAATAAGCAATTATAATAAAATGGCCTAGATTACAGTTTTCCGGGAGAAGTTATGATACGAACAATTTCTGTTAGTCCTTTAGGGGATATCCAAACTGGTCTAAGCATCGACGCATTACTTTCAGAAACCAATCATTGGTATTGGATCGATTTCAGTGAACCTACTGATGAAGAAATCCAATTATTGAACTCGCCATTGCAGTTTCACCCCTTATCCATTGAAGATTGTATCCATACACTTCAAAGACCTAAGCTCGATTATTATGATGATTATCATTTTTTTGTTTTTCAGGCATTGAACGGGGAGTCTATGCAAAAAGAAGAGGTTGATTTATTCCTTGGCCAAAACTACATTGTTACATACCATAGCGTCCGCACTAGTGAAGTTGAAGATGTGTGGAAGAGACTAGAGCTTGCAAAGACACCTGGTGAATGGAACCCATCGATTGTTCTCTATCATGTTTTGGATAAGATCGTCGATAATTACTTCCCTCATGTCTATCGAATTGAGGACTTATTGAATGATATTGATGAGAATTCAGCCGACCGGTCAATGGAGGCACTTCTTGAAGATCTATTTGATACTAGACATGAACTGCTCTCATTAAGGCATACCATCACTCCAATGAGGGATCTGGTATACAGGATGATTAATTCTCATCGCCTTTCCGGAATACTAGAACAAAAAGAGTATTTTGCGGACATCCATGACCATTTATTAAGGCTAGCTGAAAAAGTGGAGGCAAGCCGTGAACTAACAACAGATATGCGTGACAGCTACTTGTCGATCAATTCCCATGAAACCAATCGGGTAATGAAAGTACTGACTGTGATCACAACAATTTTCATGCCCCTCACCTTCATTGCGGGAATTTACGGGATGAATTTTGAGAATATGCCAGAACTGTCCTGGCGGTTTGGATACTTTGGAGCATTGTTTGCCATGTTTGTCATAGGAATGACCATGTTCTTCTGGTTCAGGAAAAAGGGCTGGTTTAAATAAAGCAAAAACCATTGAAGCCACAGCACAGGCTTCAATGGTTTTTTTCGTTTTGCTTTTCATCGTCCTGCTTCAGGTTTATAAAATCCTCGATCAAGCATTTACTGCTTATCATAATTCCTGATATGAAAAATGCAATTGTAACTGTGAACGGGAAATAATAAAACGCTAACATCGAAGTGGCGATCGTCCATACAAGCCAGAAATATTTCTCATGCTCATCAGCCATTTACTTCTTCCGCCTTCCAGTAAAGCTGACTGATTGCATCTGCTAAAGCTTCTATTGTATTTTTTAATTCTTTCATATTATTGTCGACACCGCCAACTTCAACTACCACAGTGTTTGCATGCAGATCCTGATTGTATATTCCATCTACGCCGATTCCCTTTTTGGGCAAGACTCCCTTGCTGATCCCTGGATAATTCTTATTAAGGATTTTATGAAGCTCGTTTGCAAACTTCAGGTTCTTCTGGAAGTTCTTATTTTCCTCGCCTATTACAAAAACTAATCTGGCGTAAGGCTCATTATTAATCATAGCTGTTGTTGAATCTTTTCTGACAGAGTCTCGATGAAGATCAATAAAATACTCTAATTTCTGGTTGCCAGCCATTGCCTCTTGGACCAAAGAACGTGATACCTCATATGACCTATGAGTCAGCCACCCTTTTTCATCAAGCTCCTGGCCTATATTGGTCTTATCTACCCTTGCTCCAATTCCTCTTTTCTCTAATTCCTTGCCTAACAATTCACCTACAATAGTGATATTTGTCTTTCCATCAACAGCCTCATTTTCATTCTCTGCTCCTTCCAGTCCAAGCAATGGCAGGTAGGATTCCCAGCTGTGAGTATGATAAATAAATACCGATTTTTCTGGTGGGGATGAACCGGTGTATATTTTCCCGCTGTTCAGCTCCTCCAATTCATTCGCTGCCATATTCCTTTCCTGCAGCAGAACCTCCATTGGAGGAGCAGATTCGATTGGGATATCCGTAAAATCAACGCCTTCATCGGCAATTAGGAAGTTTGAATCAAATGCCATAAACCCTGGGATTCCGGTCCTGACCAGACTCCTAAGGTCATTCATTTCAATGTTTGTAAGCAATTTAAATCCAGTAGAGAATATAGGTAAATCAGTATTGGATCCTGTCAATGCATGTCCAATCAATGGATTCTCATAACTTATGATCCTCAAGAAAACTTCTGCACCAATATCTCCGTTTACTTTGAATTTAAAAATGCTGATGTTCGAAGAAGAAATGAAACCGGCTATTAGAAAAAAACTGAATGTGCAAACAATGATAATTAAAGTCGAAACCATTTTTCTATAAAAATTGACCAATATTCCAGCCATTCAATCACCCTTTTGCATGTGATACCAATTTGTAAGTACACTCTCTGTTAATCCATAAATATGTACAAATGAAGATTTTAGACTAAAAAACGCCTGGACAGATGTCCAGACGCTCAGTTAGAAATATTTCTTTTTCCAAAAAATGAATGCGGTTAATCCCGCCAATAAGACGGCCATACTAATTGCCAGGATAAACGCATACGGACTATGTTGAAATGGAAGATTAACGTTCATGCCATAAAAGCTTGCTACCATCGTCGGAAACGATAGAATGATGGTAATCGATGTAAGAAACTTCATCACCATATTTAGATTATTTGAAATAATAGAAGCAAATGCATCCATCATTCCGCTTAAAATGGAGCTGTATGTCTCAGCCATTTCAATGGCCTGGGTATTTTCAATGATGACATCCTCAAGCAAATCCTTGTCTTCTTCGTACATTTTCAAGTAATTGAAGCGCATGATCTTGGCAAGAACGACTTTATTGGATTTAAGTGATGTCGTAAAGTAAACCAAACTTTTCTCTAATGCGAGAAATGCATACAATTCCTTGTTTTTCATCGACTGGTGGAGCTCACGCTCGATCTCATTTGTCTTTTTATTGATTTGTTTCAGATAACGTAAGTAATATATAGAAATTACATAAAGGATTTGCAAGGCAAATCTCGTTTTCTTAAAAGAATAAAATTCCTTGACTCTATTTGACTTGAATTCATTCAATACAGGCGTCTCTTTGAGTGAAACAGTTATGATACAATTCGGCGTTTGAATGATTCCAACTGGGATGGTTTCATAGATTGGGAAACCTGATTCATCATGTGTGATGTACGGATAGTCAACAATTATATAAACAATTCCGTCTTCCTTTTCAATTCTCGGCCGCTCTTCATCATCAAGTGCATCCTTTATAAAATCAACTGCGACTCCTGTTTCATTCGCCACTCTGATGATTTCATCTTCAGAAGGATGTACCATATTAACCCAACAGCCTTTTATAATTTCATCAACACGTATTAAATGTCTTTCTTCACTGCTTTTAAAAATTTCCAGCATTTGATCAACCTCCTCTTCAATTATTGAGGAAGCCAACTACCTTTTTTAAGAGTTGATAGTCTTGCAGCATTCAATTGTATCAAATCTAATAGATGATCGACTTCCCCGCACCTATCGGGATCAGGTTCTTTTGAATAACCCAAAGATACCAACTCCTTTCTGTTTTCACCTCTTACATCTTACTCCCGACGTGGTCAAACTACAATGGAAACTTGGAATGAAAAATAAGTTTTAATAAAATAATTGACATTATACCCAATAGGGTATATAGTAGAAACTACATTAAATACCCGATAGGGTATAATAAGGAGGAAAATTTAATATGGTAAACAAAATGACAAAAACATTCATTGCTTTTGCAATGGTTCTATCTATACTTGCTGTTGGTATTCCACAGCAAAAAGCTGAAGCTGCTACTACAACAGCAGATGTACTGGTAACAGTAGGACAAATGGGTGCTGATTCTTATTCACAAACATTGGATGGAGTTCTTTACACAGTTAACCAAATTGGCTTCATGGCTGACAGGATCCTTTGGACACAAGAACAAATTGGCTTCATGGCTGACAGAATTGTATATGTAACAGAGTTCTCACAGGATAACTCTATTAAAGTCATCTATATGGCAACAGCTTTATGGCCAACTGGAACAAAGGATGGTGGATACACTTATAAGGTATCCCTTATGCCGGTGGCAATGCTTCCAGCCGGCTGGTAAATAGTAACGTAAAAAGGCGAATCCTCGGTTCGCCTTTTTAATTTCCTCTAAAATTCACCTGCTTCCTAAAAACACATCTTTTGGCACACCAACTATTTTCATTAAAAAAACACATCATTTATCGATACATTCTATCTACCTTTCCGTATACCTGACTTTATATATATAATCCTTTGGTTACACCTCTCCCCTTCTTACTGATTCATATTTCCCATTCTGCTTTATTCAGCAGGTAACCACTCTTTTTCTCACAAGAAGAAATCTTCAAAAAATATACTATAATAAGCTTGAAATCTAGTAATTTGGAGGGAAAATGAACATGAATAGAAACTTCAAAAAGAAATTGATTCCGTTTGCTGTCGTTTCATCTCTCGCTATTGGCGGTCTTTCGGGAGCTTTTACAGCTGACGCAAAGGAATCTACTAAACATAATAATGCTAAAATAAAGAACGTCATTTTCTTGATTGGTGATGGTATGGGGGTATCCTATACATCCGCTTACCGTTACTTAAAAGACGACCCAAATACTAAGCTTGCAGAAGGAACAGAATTCGATAAATACCTTGTTGGACAGCAGTCTACTTATGCAGAGGATCCTGAAGAAAACATTACAGATTCAGCTTCATCGGCTACAGCAATGTCAGCAGGTGTTAAAACATATAACGCCGCAATTGGTGTCGATAATGACAAATCCGATGTCAAAACCGTTCTGGAATCGGCCAAGGAACAAGGTAAAGCAACAGGACTCGTTGCTACCTCCGAAATCACCCATGCCACTCCGGCTTCATTCGGTGCGCATGATGAAAGCCGCAGAAATATGAATGCTATTGCAGAAGACTACTACGATGATTTAATCAACGGCGAACACAAGGTCGATGTACTTCTAGGCGGAGGCACTGATCTATTCGATCGCGAAGACCGCAACCTAATTGAAGAATTCCAAAAGGACGGCTACAGTTACGCTTCTACTAAAGAAGAGTTAAAAAGCGATCATAATGATAAAATCCTGGGATTGTTCGCCCCTCGAGGCCTTCCTAAAATGATTGACCGTACAGAAGACGTCCCATCTCTTGAAGAAATGACTACTTCAGCAATTGAAAGATTGAATAAAGATAAAGACGGCTTCTTCTTGATGGTAGAGGGCAGCCAAATCGACTGGGCAGGACACGATAATGATATCGTTGGTGCTATGAGTGAGATGGAAGACTTCGAAAAAGCGTTCAAAGCAGCGATTGATTTTGCGAAAAAGGATAAGCATACTCTTGTAATAGCTACAGCTGATCACTCAACAGGCGGCTATTCAATTGGTGCTGACGGAATTTATAACTGGTTCCCTGAACCAATTAAAGCAGCTAAACGCACACCGGACTTCATGGCAGCTGAAATTGCCAATGGTGCGAATGTCGAAGAAACACTCTCCAAATATATTGACTTAGAATTGACTTCTGAAGAAATAGATTCAGTCAAAACTGCTGCTGAAGGAGAACTGGCAGAAATCGATCATGCGATTGAAGAAATCTTCAACCACCGTTCGCATACAGGCTGGACAACTAGCGGACACACCGGTGAAGATGTAAACGTCTATGCATTTGGACCAACAAGAGAAGCTCTGGCTGGAAAAATTGAAAACACTGACCTTGCGAAACATGTTTTCAGCATCCTGCAAAACGGTAATAAAGAAATTGAAATTGAAGATAAATAAATCAAAAGACCCCTCCCGCTGTCTTTCAGGCAGCGGGAAGTCTGTTTATCAACTGCTGGAAGGTGCTAAATGAGAAATTTTATTGTATGGATAGTGCTAATGTCTTTCCTTGTCGGCTGCAGCCTCGAAGGAAATTCCAATTCGCCAGAACAAATAGAAAAAGAGGAATCGGTCCAGAAAGAACAAAATGAAGATACTCCCCCTCCCCGTAAATCTATGAATGACTATGTACCGAACCCCCAGGTTACAGATGATCGAACTTTACTGAGTGTCGGTGAAACTGTTCGAGATGAGAAAGGTTACGCCAAGTTAATCAGCTACAAAAAAATGGATCAAAGGATTGAAACAGGGCCAATTGAAATGGTTGTTAAAGAAGCCAAAATAATCGAATACCATCCCGACTATAGTTTAATAGACTTTTTTCACAGCTATACAGATGAAGAGCGATTTACTTTTATGAAAATCTTTGTAGAGATCGAAAACAAGTCAGAAGAAGTGTTGAATTTCGCTCCCGTTGCCATCATTGAATCTGACACAGGAGAAAAGAAAACTTGGGAAGATGATATTTATTTGGAAGAACTAAATGGTGTAATCCGCCCCGGTGAAAAGAAAGCCGGGAATATTGGAGTCATCGTTGAGAACCCTGATATAAAATCCACCCAGATTACGACCAGTAAAGTTTTAAGTAAAAGTGAAGATGATATCTCCAAGGAACAAACAATTTCAATCCAATTTTAGAATCCAAAAGGCGCGGATCCATATCCACGCCCTTTATTAATTAATAAGTATTTAAACGGAATCTCTTCTACCCTTTTCTCTTCTCTTACCATGGTATTCAAGACATTTTCCCATCAATGATAAATAGGCGGTATATTCAAAGCTGTTTGTTTTCTTAAGGTGATATGAAGGGACCTTCCCTCGGTGATTGAAGCGAAAAAGACATCCTTTAAATTATATACTGACTCCTCAGCCAATCTATCCATGAGCCATTTCTCGTCCAGGTTTAGCTGAACAAGAACCTTCCTGTAGAGCTTTCCGTCAATGATAAGAGGCAATGCCAAATCATCACTTGTTCTGCTGATATTCATGTCTTCCAAAGTTACTGTATTTTTTTCCGCATTTTTCATAACTGTTAAATTTCCGTTAGCCTCCAGTATCCCTACCCTTACATCTCGAACATTAAAAATGTCTTTTTCTCGTAACATTAACAAGATATTGTCGATTGAATATTGGGTTTTACGCAGGTTCTCCACAATTAACTGTCCCTCATGAATCACCGTGATTGGTTCAAATGTAAGTAAGCTCCCCACTTTCCTGCTTTTAATTTTCAGGTAGGCTACCATTTTTTGAAGGAGTGCAATTAAGATAATCGCAACTCCTGTATGTATATGAGGGATATTCGGGTCGGCAATATCTGCGCCAACGACCGCACCAAAAGCCAATAGAATTAAAAAATCAAAGACTGGCAATTCACCAATTGAACGCCTTCCCATAAACAACGCCGCAAACAACATCAATGGGAGGATCGTGACCACCCTGCCTAAGAGAATCAGCATTTCTTCTAAAAGTTTCATTCGTCGCCTCCAATTGATTGATTAGGTTCACTAATTAGTTTTGATGTATTTTTACCATTTATACCTACTCCGCAACGTTTAGAGGCGTACATAACATTTCATCATTTCCTTTCCGCCATGAGTAAAGTAACTGAGTGAATTTCCGCTCACGGACTTATCAGGCAATCCTAACTAATAATTGTCTCCTGCCCCCACCAAATGGCTTCAACTTTCCTGGAATACAGCAAATCATATATAATGGAATTTAAATCAGGAAACAGTCCTGATTCTGTCAACCTGAATATGCACTTAAACCTTCATTTTTAAAAGGAGAAATAATATGCATGTACTGCAACGATTTTGGGATGCTGTTGTTCGATTTTGGAAACGACGGCACCTGACTCAAATTTTGTTATTAGTTTTATTGGTGTTCATCCTGCTGTCCATCCTTTGGTTCGCGTTTATCGCTAGCAGGGCAAATGTCCAGACCCTGAAGGATGGATTGAGCCAGGCAACCACCATCTATGATCGCGACGGAAATGAAGCAAGCAAGCTTGCTACCAACCGTACTGGCGGAGTGTCCATAAAAGTTATGCCAGAACATGTCCCAAATGCCGTCATTGCTATTGAGGATGAACGGTTCTATGAACATAACGGATTCGATATAAAAGGTATCGCCCGTGCTTTCTTCGGAAACCTTTTAGCTGGGGGGATTACCGGCGGTGGCAGTACACTTACCCAGCAACTGACCAAAAATGCTCTGTTATCTTCTGAGCGGACATACAAACGTAAAGTAGAGGAATTATTTTTGGCAGTCGAGCTTGAAAAAGTGTATGAAAAGGATGAAATCATAGAAATGTACCTGAACCAGGTATATTTCGGCAGTGGTGCATTTGGAATTAACAATGCCAGCAAGAAATATTTCGCAAAGGATATTCAGGATGTCACTATAAGCGAGGCTGCATTGCTAGCGGGCTTACTTAAAGCACCTTCTGCCCTGGATCCCTATAACAATTACGACGCTGCCATCAAACGCAGGAATGTTGTTCTTTCTAAAATGAACGAACTTGGTATGATATCAGATGCCGAGTACAAAAAAGCAAAGTCAGAGGAAATTGTATTGGAAGACGGAGGGGGTTCTCTTGCCGACCGAAAATATCCTTCATATGTTGACGCTGTCTTGGATGAAGCAACTAGTAAATACGGTCTCACCCAGGATGAAATCATGACAAGAGGCTATCGAATTCATACAGAATTGGACCAGGACATCCAATCCGGCCTGGAAAAAGTGTACCGACAGGATTATCTATTCCCTGATCGGGCCAGTGATGTTTTAGTTCAAAGTGGATCCGTCCTGCTTGATCCGGAAAATGGGGGCGTCCGTGCATTGGTTGGCGGACGCGGCGAGAAAGTTTTCAGAGGATTTAACCGTGCAACCCACCTGAGGGCTCAGCCTGGTTCGACAATGAAACCTCTGGCGGTTTACACACCGGCATTAGAAGAAGGCTATGAATATGATTCCATGCTGGTTGATGAGAAGATGTCATTTAAAAATTACAGCCCGAAAAACTTTTCCGACACTTATCAGGGAGAGGTTCCGATGTATGAGGCAGTGGAAAAGTCCATTAACATACCCGCAGTCTGGCTATTGAATGAAATAGGCTTGAATAAAGGAATCGACTCTGTTAGAAGATTTGGAATCAAAGTAGAAAAAGAGGACCAGAACCTGGCCCTCGCCCTTGGAGGAATGCACAATGGTGTTTCCCCTCTAAAGATGGCTGAAGCTTATTCGGTCTTTCCAAATGGAGGGAAGCGTCATGATGCCCACCTGATTACCAAAATCGTTGGTCCTACCGGCAAGGTCATCGCAGAACATGATGAATCAACAACCCGCGTTACTTCCAAAGCAGTTGCCAATGAAATGACATCGATGTTATTGAATGTTGTTGAAACAGGTACAGGTAAAGGGACAAATATTGAGGGTGTCGAGATTGCAGGCAAAACTGGCTCCACACAGCTCCCTTATGCAGATATCAACGGAACAAAGGATCAATGGTTTGTTGGCTATACACCGAACATTGTTGGGGCTGTATGGCTGGGATATGATAAAACAGACCGCAAACATTATTTATCCAGCAGCAGCTCAAGAGATGTAGTGCCTCTATTCAGGGCAATCATGGAAGAAACAGTTCCCCACATTGAGCAGGAGGAATTCAGGGTACAATCAATCAACGAACGCAAGTCCGGTGCCGTTATTGATTATGAAGAAACTGAAAAAGCAATTAGGGAAAAAGCAAATGAGCTGGAGCAAGAATTAAAGGAACGCGCTGGAAAGGTTGAAGAAAAACTGAAAGAAGAAGCACCAAAGTGGAAAAAAGTATTTGACCAAATGCAGGAAGATGCCGCTAAAGTCGGAGATAAGGTGTTTGACAAGCTTAGAGAGTGGCAAGGAGAATAAATGGATTTCGAGGGTGTCCCAAAAGTATATAACTTTTGGGCACCCTCTTTATTTTTGAGACTGCTTGTAAAAAGGTCCGTTGATTTCCGTTCCAGGCGCTTCGCTTTCCGCGGGGCTGGCGCTGAGCCTCCTCATCGCTTCGCTCTTGCGGGGTCTCACCTGACCAGCTGAGCCCGCAGGAGTCTTCGCGCCTTCCACTCCAATCAACTCAGGTTTCTAAATTCATTTTTCGCGCAAAAAATACAAGAAAATTCCTCTTTTGTTATAATTAAGTCACCACAACCAACTATACAAAAGGAGAGATTTTCTTGTACAAAAATTATAACACAAACCAGTTGACCCTTCCAATGGACATTCAAGTTTTGATTCCTCAACAACACCTTGTCAGATTAATCGATTTTGCCGTCGATCAGATGAATCCCAATATCTTTCTCTCTCTTTATCCTGGTGGAGGTCGGCCGCCTTACCATCCTCAAATGATGTTAAAAGTCATTCTTTATGCATATGCCAACCGTATTTATTCCTCTCGACAAATCGCGAAACAGCTTACAGAGAACATTATGTTTATGTGGCTTTCCGGCGAACAGAAGCCAGATTTCCGTACCATCAACCGTTTCCGATCCGAACGCATGAAAGATGTCATCTATCAGACGTTCTTTTCCATAGTCGACCTCCTTCGGGAGGAAGGACTTGTGAAGCTGGAAGATTACTTCCTGGATGGGACTAAATTGGAGGCAAACGCCAACAAGTATACCTTTGTATGGAAGAAATCCACTGAAAAGTACGATAAAATGCTGGATGAAAAATTCCGCCAGATTCTCTTTGGGATTGAACAAGTCACCAAAGAAGATGAAGAAGCAGAAAAGGAACAAGATTTTCAGGAAAAGCTCGAAGAGTCACCCATCTCTTCTGCAAAAATCGAAGAAACCATCAAAAAGTTGGAAGAGAGACTGGAACAGGACCCAAAAAACAAACCTTTAAAGAAGGCTAAACGTCAACTGGAAAAGGACCTTCTGCCTCGAAAACAGAAGTATGAACTTCAGAAACAGACTTTTGGGGAGAGAAACAGCTTTTCTAAGACAGATACCGATGCCACTTTTATGCGAATGAAAGAGGACCACATGATGAACGGGTAATTAAAGCCCGGATATAATGTTCAGATTGGTACAGAAAATCAGTTCATCACCAACTTCAGCCTGCATCAACGGGCTGGGGACCCTGGCTGTTTGATTCCCCATCTGGATCTCTTAGAAAAATATAACCGCCCGAAGCCAAAGGCCATTATTGCCGACTCTGGTTATGGTAGCGAAGAAAACTATGCACATTGTGAAGAACAGGAAATAGAAGCGTACATTAAATACAATACCTTTGATAAAGAACAGACAAAAGCGTGGAAGGAACAACTTGGCCGTGTTGAAAATATGGAGTATGACGAAGAGCTAGATGAATGGATTTGCGCAAACGGAAAACGCCTGATTTTCCAGTATGAGAGTCAAAGAAAGTCCGACAACGATTACAATTCCGTGAAGCGCACGTACCGCTGTACCGATTGTATGAACTGTCCATTCCAAACCACCTGTGCCAAAGACAAAGATACAAAGACCGTACAGGTCTCCGTGAAAAATCAACAACAACGAAAAGAAGTTCGTGAACGCTTGGCTACGGAAGAAGGAAGCCAAAGATACAGGCAGCGAAAAATAGATGTAGAGCCGGTATTTGGGCAGATTAAGCACAATCGAGCGTTTAAGAGATTCGGGTTAAGAGGCCTATCCAAGAATACCACGGATTGGGGTCTTATTTGTGCTGCACACAATCTTTTGAAGTGGGCAGCCAACAAGGAATGTGAACAAAAATTAGGGTAATGAAGGGAAGTAATATCCCTCTATCTCTTATAAATCCATCAAATCCAACCCAGAAACTAGATAAAAAGTAAAGAGGCGACTCTCAGGTCGAATTTATTCAACCTTTTGAGTCAGCCTCTATTTTTATTGCTTCCATTGATGTTGTCAATTGGTGTTCTGAAAATCGATTACGCGAAAAATAGAGTCCATTCGTGACCTAATATTCCTTATTTTTGAAAGTCAGGGCACCAATAGCCTTGATTGGTGATCTAAAATTCCTTATTCTTGAAAATCAGGTCACCAATACTCCTGATTGGTGACCTAAAATTCCTTATTCTTGAAAATCAGGTCACCAATAGCCTTGATTGGTGACCTAAATTTCCTTTTTCTTGAAATCAGGCACCAATGACCCCGATTGGTGACCCCAAATTCCTTTTTCTTGAAATCAGGTCACCAATAGCCTTGATTGGTGACCTAAAATTCCTCTTTCTTGAAAATCAGGGCACCAATGACCCCGATTGGTGACCTCAGGAATTGAGTATGATGTAATTATCCTTACCGCTTAATTAGAATACCTTAGAATAAATACAGGTATCCCTGAGATCACCGTCAACGGAAACTGAATCATTCCTTAAGATCCCATCGAGAGCAAAACCTAATTTGTCGGGGATAGCCCTGCTTTTAGTATTCAATACATCACACCGGATTTCAATCCTGCGGGCTTTAAGCTCGCGAACGGCAAAATCAGTGATTCCCTGGACAGCCTCGGTCATGTATCCTCGACCACTGTATCGAGTGTCAATCCAATATCCGATTTCAAATTTTGGGACGTCCCAGTTAATTCTGTGCAGACCTGATGAACCAACAAATTCCCTGGTATCTTTCTTGAATACAAGAAGCCTAAGGTCTGAGCGATTCAAAAAGTTTATATAGCCCTCCCTGATCACGATTTCTGTTTCTTCAACATTCTGTTCTTTTTTGGCAAATGGCATCCAAGGCTGAAGTTCTTTTAAGGATGCATTGATGGATTCACAGGTTACAGCTCCGTCTCCAGGCAGCGGCATCCTGATAAAAAGACGTTCTGTTTCAAATTCGGCTGGGAACTCCAATAAAATAGGATTCACCTTCACCTCTCCCCTTTCAATCTCCATTTAAAAAGAGCGGTCAGATGACCGCTCTTTAGATTATTCTGCTTATATACTGATATCCCTCTTTTGGAAAAAGAAAAAGGTGAGCATCATAAATATCGCGTAATATACCGCCAGTATGGCTAGCGATACCGGCATTGTTATATCCTCAAGAATTCGATCCTGAAGTGCATAGACGGTCAAATCCAGATGAGGGAATATCAAGAATTTTGCCCAAGTATATTTATCAGCAAGCATAAGGATGATACCGCCGATTGTAGAGGAGAAGAACAGCACGAATATCCCGATTCCCACTGCCAGGGCCTGGCTTTTAAATAATGTTGACAGCATAAAGGCAATTGTCATGATGATTAGCAGACTTGGAATGAAGTAAAGCATTTTTAACATGAATTGTGTACCGACTTCGGCTACCTTTCTTCCTTCAAGTGTGATTTCAAACATCTTCATATTGAAATCACCACTGCCAAATAAGATTAATCCTATAATGTATCCTGATACAATTAATGTCAGGACCAATAATAATGCATATATGATGACTGCAATATACTTTGACAACAGGATTCTCCATCGCTGATGCGGACGAATCAGCAGCTGCTTGATGGTTCCATCCGAGAATTCTGCAGCGACATTGGCACTGCCAACCACAACCACGAACAAGGTGACAAGTGAGCTGACACCCACTACTACGTCGTTCATGAAATGCCAGTTTGTCTTTTCATTTGGGTTAATGTCTTGATCAAGAAATTGCTGTGTCTGTTCAATTTGGTTCTGAATCATTTTCTTCTCGTCATCGGAGGCAGATGCCATCTGGTTTTCAAGCATTGCGATCTCTGCCTGGGTGTCCTGACGCCAATTAGGATTTGGATCTGCGCTGAATTTCATATAAATGATGCCGGCAATTAAAACGGCCATCAAGATAATGATCATATAGATCCAGCTTGCCATTTTGCCAAATATCTTCATTAACTCATTTTGGATTAAAGGAATCATATCATCTGCTCCTTCTTGCCTTTATTCGTGATTTCCAGGAAGCGGTCTTCCAGTGTTGCTTTCACGTTTAATATTTCGAAGACATCTATTTGATTTTCAACGAATAGCTTGTTAATCCTCGGGATTTGTTCTTTGCGTACTGATAAAGTTATGCGATTGCCTTTACTGGTGGTTACTTTTACATCTGTCATCTTTTCTTTCAATAGCTTGGAAGCAAGGGCAGGATCCGATAATTCCACCTCTATTGTCTTAACCTCCAGCGCTTCAGACGTTTCATTATCATTATGCATAGAAGAAATATGTATCAATTTCCCCTTTTCAATGATCGCAAATCGGTCACACATTAGCTGCATCTCCGACAATAAATGAGAAGATACTAATACAGAAGTTCCCTGGCTTGCGAGCAAGCGCAAATAATCCCTGAACTCACGAATTCCCTGCGGGTCCAGTCCATTAGTAGGCTCATCCAGTATGAGAATAGACGGTTTATGTAAAATCGCTTGCGCCACCCCGAGGCGTTGGCGCATTCCCAAAGAATAAGTACGGACTTTATCATGGATCGCATTTTCAAGGCCTACAAGCTTGGTTACTTCGTTTAGCCGCTCTTCGGTAATATCACTTAGTGCCATCCGCGCATAATGCCTGAGATTTTTGTATCCACTAAGGTATTTGTAGAATTCTGGATTTTCCACAATAGCACCCAGTTCATTCATTGCTTTTGTAAAAGACTCATCCAAATCGTGGCCGTTTACGAGCACAGTTCCTCCTGTGCGATTAATCAGGCTAACAATCATTCGGATGATTGTTGTTTTTCCGGCACCGTTAGGACCCAACAGTCCAAATATTTCACCTCGTTCCACTTGAAAACTCACATCATCAACGATGGTTTTTTTACCAATCGTCTTAGTCAACTCTTTTACCTCGAGGGCAAATTGCGACATAGAATCTCCTCATTTCATAAATGTTATTTCATGAGCTCACAAAGATTAATACGATGGAAATTGTAAAAAGTTACAAAAAAAGCAAAAAAAGAATATCTTAACATAGCCCTCATTTTTATTTAGTATATTGCCCACCCTTAATACAAACGATATAAATGATATTCGCTAGAATATCGTCTGTTTCAAAAATCCAATCATGAGGTGATTGTATGAGTTATAAAGATCATTTGGATCCACACTCACAACTTTTCCACCACACTTGGACTAGGCGCAAGCATACCAACTCGCAGGTAAACGGGGAAACCCAGGTAACAAAGAACACACTGCTTGCAAGGAGTAACGCTAAAGCGCACCGCATGTTTTGATTTTTTGAAACTAAAAAGGGAAAAGACGCGCTTTGCGCCTTTTCCCTTTTAGCAAAATCCTTGATTAAAGAAAAATAAAATAAATAACTCCCGCCAAAATAATCCGATAGATCGCAAATGGCATTAACTTAATTTTATTGATAAGCTTCAGAAAGAATCTGATGAAAATCAACGCAAACACAAACGCGCTGATAAAGCCTACAGTGAAAAAAGGCAATGCATCTATTGTGAAATACTGCCAGTTTTTCAGCAAAGATATTCCGCTTGCGCCAAGCATGATTGGAACCGCCATGATGAAGGTGAAATCGGAAGCCGCGCGATGGCTCATCCCGAGAAGTACTCCTCCCGCTATTGTGGAACCGGACCTCGAAAAACCTGGCCATAATCCAAGACACTGGAACAAACCTACTCCAAATGCCTGTTTATAGCTGATTTGATCAACATCCTCAGTCTTAAGTATTTTGGGTTGAAAGCGGTCTGCTATTATCAACAGAAATGCTCCAACTACCAATCCGATGATGACAGTTTCTACCGAAAATAGGTGCTCATCAATATAGTCCTCAAATAAAATGCCAGTCACTCCAGCAGGAATCAAACCTGCGATTACCTTAGGCAGACTCAGCCTCCCTTTTGAATCCGCGATTGAAACACCCTTTTCCAAACCTAACAGGTTAATGAATCGGTCTTTGAATACAATGACCACAGCTAATATAGATCCTAATTGAATAACTACTTTAAAAGTATTGGCAACAGGCTCTGTAAACAATTGTTTAGAGTGCAACAGCAAATCATCGACAATAATCATATGGCCAGTGGACGAGACAGGTGCAAATTCAGTTAATCCTTCTACTAAACCGAGTATAAATGCCACAATTAATTCCCAAATGTTCATGAAGTGGTCTTGCTCCTTTAAGAGTTAAATTTAAGTGCTTATCTCACATTCTTTCGGAAAACAACAAACGCAAATGTACTTATTAATTTTTATCTCTAATTGGGCATTTAGTCAATAAAAAAAAGCAGCATCATAAGCTGCTTTTAGTACTTTCCTTAAAAACAAGGAACTTTTGGCCAATATAGTTCGTGAGCGTGTATATGACTGATCCAAGAAGGATGGCAATATTGTCTGAGTCGATATAAAATGGCCCTGCTGTTATTGAATTCATAGTCCCGGTAATCACAGTGCTGATTGAGAAGGAAAGAAAATAACATGCCATCACAACAATAATAAATCTGGCTGCTCCAACATGAATGGGAACCTTGCTTTTAAATGTGTATATTTTATTCAGTAGAAAGCTGACAGCAGCGCCTGCTGTATTTCCAGAGAATGTGGCATACCAAAACGGCCATTCCAGTCCATTTTTCAAAAAAAACATCAGTCCCATTCCAACAACGGTATTGAGTAACCCAACCATCAGAAATTTAATGAATTCCGAAAAGCTTACAGACCCAAGTCTAATCCTTTGCGCCAGCTGGTTAGTTATTCTCAGATAGCTTCCGATTTTCACTGATTGGCTCATAATCTGCTCCTTCCATGTTGATCAGCTTCCTCGAAACAGGCAGATTAAACAGATCCACATCAATAATATATTTCGGACGCCGTTTAGTTTCTTTATAAATTTTACCTATATACTCTCCAACCAAACCAAGCGCAATTAACTGCAGACCTCCAATAAGCCATATAGATGTGATTAAGGAAGTCCATCCGAGTTCTGTATTTCCAAAAAGTTTCAATGTAAGAAAATATAGACCGAATACTAGGCTTACGAAAAAAGAGAGGCATCCTACAATCATCACAAATCTTATCGGTGTCACTGAAAAAGAAGTGATTCCATCAAAGGCAAACCCAAGCATCTTCTTCAATGGGTACTTCGTTTCACCGGCATGACGTTCCTTTCTTTCGTAATAAACACTCGTAGAGTTGAAGCCTATTAATGGAACAATACCGCGGAGAAACATATTGCTTTCTGCAAAATGCTCCAATTCTTCAACGGCCCTCTTGCTCATCAACCGAAAATCGGCATGGTTGAAGACCAGTTTGACCCCAAGCTTGTCCATAAGCTTGTAAAATCCTTCAGCAGTAAAACGTTTGAAGAATGTATCACTCTCCCTGCTGCTTCTCACACCATATACCACTTCGTAACCTTCATTGAACTTTCTTACCATTTCATTAATAGCATGAATGTCATCCTGCAGATCAGCATCAATGGTTACCATGCAATCAGAGGCCTCTTTTGCAGAAAAAAGTCCGGCAAGCAATGCATTTTGATGTCCTGCATTTCTTGAGAGCTTCAGGCCTTTTATCATTTCATTATCTAAACTGGCTTTGTAAATCAAGTGCCAGGTCCTATCCTCGCTCCCATCATCGACGAATAAGACTTTACTTTTTTCTGATACCATATTTTGCTTGATCAATTCACTTAGCTTTGCTGCCAACTGATTAATAGTCTCTTCCAAAACATCTTCTTCATTATAACAAGGCACGATAATTGTGAAGATCGGCGCATTCATTTATAAGCCTCCTTGTTGTTATAAAGCTTCATAGAGGTAAATTTTCCAGGCACTTTCCTTAGAATTAAAGATCTTATCAAGCTTAAGATTATTTTCTGATGCGTTATCGATTGGAACTGAAGAGAAGATAAACTCCCCGCCCATTTCCTTAAACTGCTCTATGTTCACATAAATATTTTCAATTCTTCTCTTTGAGTTTTTTTTAAACATATAATGCTTTCCCAATTCATCGGTAAAAAGATAACAGCGTCCGCCCCACTCATCAAAGTAAACACGGATACGCTTATTCTTTTCAAGCTCATTTTCGATAATCTTCCTAAACTGATATTTATAACTTAGAGGATAAAAATTATTGTAGGTGTCCAGCGTGTAAAATCCATTATATTGCGCGATTGCTGGATGCAAGCCTATACTGGCAACACGATAGCTATGTTGAGGTTTTCCGATGTAATTTTTGATCTCTTCAAATTGTTGCTCTGCATAAAATTCCCTGACACTGGGCTTTTTGTGGTAAACAATTTCTTCATTCGTGAACAGGAGCAAGATAATCTGGGCAGCCACCAACCAGGGAACAGCCTTCCGTAATATTTTTTCATTCCAGAGGATCTTAAGACCAATCGCAAACAGAATATAAAGAATTAACGGGCGCAAAAAATGAAACCTGGCAAAGTTGAATGTATCAAGAAAATGAAATCTTTCAGTCAATGGGAGCCAGCCTTTATAAAACCAGAAAGCATACCAAGCTGATAAAGCAAAATTCAGCCCAAAGAGGAATACAAAGATGCGTTCTTTCTTCCACTTTCTGTGCTTCCAAATCAGAATGATCGCAGCTGCTATGACGGGCAATATAACCAAAGTATGTACAGTCATCACATGTGTGTGTCCTAGCAGGAAATTTTTGAAGGTAAGCCTGACAGAGTGCCAGAACGACAGGCGGGCGTGAAAGTATTCATCCCTGCTATTCGGTTCCCCGTCAAATAAAAAAGAATAGACCAGCCGGTAATCAGTGATTAAGAAAACAGCAGTCATATAAGCGATCGCCAAAAAGAATTTCCAATTCCAGCCCTTACTGCGAATGACATCACTAAGCCAGAATAGACCCATTGCACTGAGGAAGAAGAAAAAACCCAAAACGATACTTGAGTAAAACGGCAAAAGGGTAAGTGCAAGATAATGCGGCCAGGAACCTCTCCCCTTTCTGATATGCAAAAAAGCCCAGAGTGCCAACGGCATACCCAATGTACTAAGCATCCCTGACGGCCAAAAAGGGGTAAGCGCAAATGCAAGAGCTGTCCCGACGCGAATCAGGCTATTATCTTCTCCCTTAGTAAAGTGGTCCTTCAAAACCAAATACATACCGAGGAAGGCTATAAACCTGGTGATACCCTGGCTTATTCCATATGCAACCATTGTCGGGAACAATACATAAAGCCATACAATGAGACTATACTCAGTTCCAAGTGCATTCCTCGGCAGTCCATTGATGATTTGAGGAATCCTGGCATCTAACGAACCGGCAATCTGGCCACTCCCAGCAAGCACCTTGTACCATGCTAAATTTGAGTCTAGATTGTCATGTACCCGAATGTGGGCACCGTCTCCTAAAATAAAATAGGGGGATAGGAAGAGTGAAATCACAATGAGAGAAAATATGATGAGTTTTCGCTCTTTATCCTGTAAGTAAGACAAATCACATTACACCTCAAGTTCCATAGTTGCTTCTATTAAGATTTGCACATTTCTTGAAACTATTCCCTGCAATCTCAATTGGTTTCCTTTTCTACTATGAAATGTATTTTCCACTAAACAAAGGGTTTTATGTATTTAAGGGTCTTGTACTGATGAATCCCAAGCCATATACCACGCAAAAAAAACTGTACTGGTGTGTTATTAACCAGTACAGCTTGATTATCCCTCTTCTGTTAAATTGCTCTCTGTCTCAAGAACGAAAAGATCCTTCTTTGACTGCAGAAATATGATCGATGTCAATGCAACAGCCAACAGCAGTCCCAGTGCAGAGAAAGCGACGGTGACTGTTTGCAGTTTTACCACTTCTGCTAAATAACCCAATAATAATGTTAATACGATTTGAACCATTGCCTGAAAGAAGGCAAACGAACTGCTAAACCTGCCCATCAAGTCAACTGGTACATTGTTTTGGAAAAAAGTTGCGTAACCAGTAAAAGAAAATGGTGAAAAAAAACCAATAATGATAAAACCAGCCACGGCTAGTGGTACCGTTTCTGAAGATGCAAGATAGAACATTAAGTACCCAGTTACTGATAAAAAAGATCCCAGTCCTAACAGCATTTTTATTGATAGACGATTCGCCAGCGCTGACACTGCGAATGAACCAGCCACATACCCAGCTCCTGTGAGGCTGACCAATAATCCATAATTCTTTTCAGATAAGCCGACAACCTGCTGTATGAAGGTTACCTCCTGTGAATCGAGAGCAAAGGATATCAATGTAATGAACTGGAAAATCAGGAAAACCACCATAAATCCTGCTGCCGTTTTCCCAAAACTGATGACTGCTTTCCAATCAGCAGCGATCATTTTTAACGTAATCGGTTCTCTAACACTTTCACTGCTTACCTTTTCATCAACATCAGGAAGGAAGTAAATGGCCAAGGCACATAAAAAGAAAGTTAGAGCATTAATATATATACTTGTATTTATGCTTCCATACATAATCAACACCCCTGACACACTCGGTCCTACCAGCATGGCACCAGATGTCGCGAAGGAAAAAATCGAATTGAAACGTTTTCTTTTTTCAGGCGGTACAAGCTTTGTTATGTAAGTTTCTGATGTGGGACCAAAGAATGCCCCCGCTATATTGGTTAAGAACATTATGATATATATTGGAATTAAAGAAGTGAATAATGGGATGACCGCAATCAGTATCCCGCGAAGGATATCAATGTAAATCATTAACCTTCTCTTATTCACCCGATCAATGACGCTGCCTGCCCATGTATTAGTTAAAAGGATTGCTAAAGGTCTAATGATGAATAACCCTGCTATCGCAGCTGCAGAACCTGTTAATTTTAAAACTAATAAATTAATAGCAACAAAATAAATCCAATTACCAATGTTTGAAACTCCAATTCCCAGAACCAAAAGTATGGGATTCTTCCAGCCTTTCAAACTGACCCCTCCTGCGTGCAGAATATAAATGTAAAAATGCTCTATTTCTCTTTCCATCCTATCTTCAACTTCCAAAAGTTTCAAGAAGCTATTTGAACAAATTCCATTTTTTTACTCAAATCAAGAAATGTCACAATTTGTCCACATAAATTTTCCCAACAAATTATACAGAAACAGGCTCTATACCCGCATTTCCAACTACTTTAAACATCCAGCCTATCAATTTCATTTATTTACCAGTGCTAGTCATACAATTTACCCATTCCTAACATAGGTATATTACTTATAATGGTATATAGAATTGATAAGGAGCTGAAACCATGAATTCAAATCCGAAGTTTGTTTCTAAATTCCTTCCGCTTTTTGCGGTGTTTATGGTTATAGTTACGATAGCAGCGACTTTTGTCGTTCAAAATGCTGATGATAAAGTATCCGTCCCCTTTTCTTCTCTTGTCAAGTCAATAGAAAGCCTTAATGGCAGTGAAGCAACTCTTACCGAAAAAATGGATGGAACTCTAGTACTGAAAACGAAAGATTCAACATTTGTTTCCCAAGTTCCTCCCGGCAGCCAGATGGTCGATAAATTAGTAGAAAAATATAATATAAATTATGAATATATGAATAACAGCAAATATGGCGCCTGGATCCTTGGTGGGGTGTTATTGCTTTTGCTAGGTACTGCGTTTGTAATTCAAAAGAAAACTGGTGGAATAGGCGCAGGCAATAGAATGAAGAACAGTTTATCAAAGCCTAACCCTCTGCCTTCCATTACTTTAGAAGATGTTGGTGGATTGCAGGAAGAAATGAAAGAGGAAATCTTCCAGACTCTATCAATCTTGAAAGACCCAGAAAGATCAGCAAAAATGGGCATTAAGCCGCCTAAGGGCATTTTGTTATATGGACCTCCAGGTACAGGCAAAACCTTACTTGCTCAAGCTATTGCTCGTGAATTGAATGCTAACTTTTTCTCAGCCAGTGGATCTGCATTTAATGAAATGTTCATCGGTGTAGGCGCCTCACGTGTTCGAAGCTTGTTTCAAAGTGCACGCAAGCAAGGTCCAGCCGTTATTTTCATCGATGAAGTCGACGCCCTTGCAGGGAAGCGTAAGCCTCATGGCGGTGAAGAAGGCGAGAAGACTTTAACTGAACTTCTTGTCCAGCTTGATGGAGGACATTCAAATGATGGAATTCTCTTCATTGCAGCTACAAACAGAAAAGACATGCTGGATGATGCATTCCTTCGCCCTGGCCGTATCGATTTCTCATTCAATGTCCCTCTTCCAGATACGAAAGGCAGAAGAGAGATCATTAATATCCATATAAAAGGAAAAAACCTTGCTGAAGATGTTGCAGCATCACTGGACGACCTGGCTGAAAGCACTTCTGGATTCTCGGGCGCAGAACTGCACTCATTGTTTGAAACAGCAAGCAGACGTGCATTAAGGAATGGACAGGATTTCATTTCAAAGAGTGATATTGATTACTCTCTTGATCGGACAATCCTTGGAAGTACTTCTCGCACTCTTCAGGATCCAGATACGAAGCGCAGGGTTGCGATCCACGAGGCAGGACATGCTCTTGTATCTGCAGTAACTAAACCAGGGTCAGTCCGTAAAGCAACGATTATACCTAGAGGACAGGCACTAGGATACGTGGCTCCGATTCCAAAAGAACTTCAATTATCTACACATAGCGACTTAATTGATCGGATTGCCATGATCCTTGCTGGCGGTGTCGCTGAACGGATGATCCTCGGTGAACACAGTATCGGAGTAAGCGGTGATGTCCAGCAGGCTAAACAGATTATAGAGCAAATGGTTGATACTGGCTTGCTGCAGGAAGGTTTCTCCCTAACATTTAGCAAAGGCTTGAAAGAAACAAAGATGCAGGAACTTTTCGATGACGCTCTAGAAAAATCTGAAATGATCATAAATGCTCACAAACAACAATTTGATATACTGGTAGAAGAATTGCTAAAGAAAGAAACACTGGAAGGCTCAGAAGTAGATGAAATAGTCCAAGATAAGACAGGTTTCCGTGAAGATCAATATGTAATGGCGTAAAAACAAAAAGCGCAAGCGTCTCGAGGGGCTAGGCGCTAGAGCGGGATTAATACAACCATATATAGTTATCCACAACCAAGTTAATTTATAATTTCCTAAACAAATAAAAAAGGCTTCCCGCGGAATAACGGGTTCTGTTTTCGAGTACAAAACCGTAAATCACATAGGAAAAAGTATTATAACTCGTTTATGATTTAACAGCCCTAAAAGCATATTAAAATGCAAAAAAGCTCGGAGAGATTCCGAGCTTTTTATAGTTTTTACTTATTCAACATAAGCACCCCGTTACTTGAATATCAGAATATCAAATTCAACCTCATAATTATTCCTATTGCTCTAACCACTGTTTTACTTTTTTATCCATCTCTTTTTGTAAATCCTCTATATTCCCACTATCTTGCTGAGCTAATTTCAAGTATTTTTTGGGAAACATTTTTTCTAAAGATGACTGATAGAAGCTACCGTCTTGTGGTTCTGTGTATTCAATAACAGAATAATTTTCTTCTTTTTTACTTAACCGAATTACGGCAGGTAATGAGTGTCCTGCTTGGTTTGTTATTCCAGTGGATTTATTAAAACCGCCATAATAAGACCACATATAGATGCTTATTACCCCATCTGATTCATTCGTACCATATACTTTGTGGACTTCAAATTGCTTTTCTGTATCATAATATGAGGTTGAGTATTTTTGAATAATATAATTTGAAATGACCTCATCCATTTCTTCGGTTATATGCTCATCCCCATCTTGTAAGTTAGCCTCATTCCCGCTACAACCAGCTAATAATAATGCTCCAAATAATAAAAATAAAATACTTGATTTGAATTTTATCCTCAAATGCACACTCCTCCCAATATAAAACGGTTTTATTATGTATATAGTTGATGTTTTCTTGTACTAAACTGCTCCTTTAGCTCAATAAGCAAAAAGTGCTGCCGCAGCAACACATTGTTTAACTCTAGCACACGTTACCCTAAAGGAACCTTTCACAATCTTTTCGCACTTCCCAATCACTTAACGAATATAGATATCAATAAACTAATTGTAAAGAAGATATATGCTATCTGAATGATTGTATACATTGTAAATTCAAAGGCTGAAAGTTTTCTTTGTTTTTTGATTTTCATCAAATGCCGAAGATAAAAACCAGAACTAATAATAAGTATTACTATTGAAATTATCCGTAAGGTTTCAGCATAAATTATCAAGACTTAACAACTCCTTCTTCTAAACAATCAACAACACGTAGCAGTAGCTCATTATTTATTCACTGTCTCTCTCAGTTAGTTTGAGTGACACAATCCGTCATATCCAAATTATAACATTATTCTTCAACAATCCTGCCCGTTCGTATTATAAGGTCAGCCAGATATGAAATTATTTCTGGTTGACCTTTTTTTATATGGTCTTATTATAACGGTAGCCGGGGTAAAACGTAACTGCCCGTGGGACCTGGATCCCGTCAACAAAACAGTTTGCCCCCTACTTGTAGAAACATGATTGAGGCTGGTTGGGACATAGATCTCGTATAACAAGCGAAGCTGTGACACTGCAAGAAGGACAAGGGGTACCGGCAAAATAAAAGATTAGGAGATGATACAGGATGAATCCAGTCGTTGGTCTGGATATTTCAAAGGGGGAAAGTCAGGTTCAAGCTTTTGTAGATAAAGGCAAACCATTTCGTAAGAGCTTTAAAGTATCTCATACTCTTGAGGGGCTTGGTTTACTTGTGGAGTTTCTAGAGGTAGTACAAAAAGAAACAGGTCTAAAACCGCCGGTTATTCTTGAAGCAACTGGACACTATCAAACAGCAGTAGTCCAATATTTAGAGGAACGTGGGTATTTATTAATCATTATCAACCCTTTAATTTCCTACAAGGCGAAAAGTTCAAGTTTAAGGAAAGTAAAGACAGATGCCATCGATGCTTACCACCTCTGCGAGTTGTTTTACAAAGAGGCGTTAGAGCCGTATAAAAAGCGAGGGGTCCAGCTTTTAAACCTTCGTAACCTTACAAGACAACACGAGAATATTACAGGAGTGATGATTCAGACAAAGCTTCAGTTCCAGGCTATTCTTGATCAAGTATTTCCTGAATATCGTGGAGTGTTCGGTGATTTATATTCTGTGGTATCACTCTTAACGTTAAAGGAGTTTCCGTCATCTGAAGACATCTTAGAAGCTAGTAATGAAATTCTCTCAATGAGGATCAAGGAATTATGTAAAAGTCGCTCAATCAGATGGGCCAATGAAAAAACCTTACAACTAAAAGAGGCTGCGGCTCGCAATCCCTTTGAAAAGACAGTCTATCAGAGTCATATCTTAAGCTTAGGTATGTATATTAATATTATTTTTCAATATAAAGAGCACCTATCCACATTGGAATCGGAGATAGATGCCCTCGCTAAAGAAGTTGAAGAATATAATATTATCAAATCCATCCCTGGTATCGGTGAAAAGATCGCTGCAACGATCATTTCTGAAATTGGGGAGATAGACCGATTTACTGATCCTAAAAAGCTGGTGGCTTTCGCTGGAGTAGACCCTAGTGTTTTCGAATCTGGCAAGTTTACTGCCACCAAAAACCGAATCACAAAAAGAGGATCCAGCAGGCTTCGTCATGCCTTATATATGGCTGTTCGTTGTGCTATACGCGACTGTCGCAAGAGCAAAACAAGCGATGAAATCATTCCTCGAAATAAGAAATTACGACAGTTCTATGATAAGAAACGCGAGGAAGGAAAACCATTTAAAGTAGCAGTAATTGCCTGTGTAAATAAGCTCTTACACTGGATATTTGCCTTATTAAGAAACAGAACAACTTTCCAAGATATAGCATAGAAACAACATCTAACTAAATAACGAAAAACCTTCCAATTCAGAGAATACGAAGGTTATTTGGTATACCCTTTTTTAGTATATCACGATGGATTTTGATATTTTAATGAAAAATATTGACAAACTATTAGCTGGTTTTGTTTAATAAGGAATTCAACAAAAAAGGCCACTTATCCTCCTTGGACCGCAGCCAGTAGCATTAAAGAAAAAGTCACCCTTTTCTTAAAATAGTATTAAACATTTCAGGTCTGTCCTTTTCAAAGGCTTCTATTAGTTCCTTACCGAATATAGTAATTGATCCTTCCCAGGGATGACCTAAAAATCCCCATTGGAAATCTTCTTGAATAAAGAAGTTATAATCACCATCTGGGACAATAGGAATTATCCACTCATTAAATTCGTCTTTTGGGAACTCTAAGAAGGGATTAACCCAATAACCAGGATGCTGCCAATCTAAGGAATAAAAATACTCACCATTGTTAGTTACTTTTTGAAAAGCTGATATTGCTTTTTCTTCAAGATCTTTATAATTGAAATCTAATTCCTCTAAATCAAGTGACCCATTTAAGTATCTTGAAATATCATAAGTGCTAAATGGATTTGGAACATAAAATGACGGAAAAGCAGAGATGCTTGGTTTGAATAGAAACTTTGTATGTACCTGTTTCCATACTTTATCTTCTTCAGATTGTGTAAGTTCAATCCAATTATTTATATAAACTCCCCCAATGTAGTAATGTAAACTACTTCTTATTCAACTATCCTCCCTCAATAAAAGAAGCCAAAACGCCCGATTTCTCTGGTTTTCACAGTATTTCACTAGTAGCCATTTACAGTCATGAATATCGTCATTATGGTTGGATTTATCTTATGAGGATAAATTTGGACTTCATAAGCAAAAAGACCTTATACCCGTTCTGCCACTAACTTACAATAATTGGTGGCTATGGTATTTTATGATCGCACTGGTGGATGTCCACATTTCTCATGGAGGTCAACCCTCCCATGCCTCACAGAGTCTTCGCTCTCAAATTCCTTCGTCCAACCTTTCCATGAGGTGGATGTCAGTCATGCTGCCCCACAGGGTCACTGCCCGAAGTTTAGTTGCTTTGCTGACTAATCCGTGCTTCAAATATATATGACGTACTTCAACCTAAAAACCTACCTGCTACTCTACAGTTGCCACCAAATTAAGCGGCCAATCTAGCTCCAATTTGTTCTCTCATATGAGGTATATCCTTTAACATTCTTTCTTCACTGAACTCAAATTGCTTTTTGCCTATGGCAAAGAAAATACGAATCAATTTATTGCACAAGGCGATTAGGGACTGCATCTTCTTTAACGGATTATCGGGACGCTGGGTATAGTAGGTATGCAAAGCCTTGAATGCTTGGTTCTTGGCGACCATAATCATACACACCCTGAACAGGAGTGCCCTCAGCTTCTTCCTGCCTCTTTTGGTTATCTTGGTTTGTCCCTTATGCTTGCCAGAAGTGTTTTCCTTCAAGCTCAAACCTGCCAGTTTGATGATTTGTCTTGGGTGGGAGTAATCTTGTAGATCTCCCACTTCGGCAAAGAAGCCGGCAACAGTATCTCTTCCTACACCCTTAATCGCCAACATTTGCTGGACACCAGGGATATGTTCAATCAGGTTATCTATCTTTGAATCTAATTCTTCAAATTTCATTTGGATTAAATCATACTTATCTAGCAATGTAGTCAACTCAAGTTTCGCCATAGCTGCGCCTTGGCGAAGCCCGATTGATTCTGTCGCTGCACGCTTCAACTCTTGTATCTTGTTCAGTCCCACACTTCGTGTAACTGCTTTCCTTAGATGAATCAGTAAATCCTGATCAGAATAGCTAATTAGTTCGTGTGGTAAGGCTTCCAGCCTTAAAAATTGCAGGGCTGCTTTCCCTTCCCAGCTTTTAAAAACCGTCAAGAACTCGGGAAAATATCGGTCGATCCAGTTGTGAATCTGCCCCTGCACGGTTTGAAGGTCATCAGTCAGTAGATCACGAATTTTTTTCGCCACCCTGAGTTCTGCAAAAACCCCTTGTGGAATCGTAGGTTCGGCGTATCTACCATCCTTGACAAGCTGTGCAATGACTCTGGCATCTTTCACATCGTTTTTTGTCGGTGAATTGTCGTCGAGTTCCTTGCTTTTCTTTACATGTAACGGATTAACAGCTACAAACTTTATCTTATGTTCTTTCAGAACGTGAGCTAGGTTTAACCAATAATGACCGGTTGGCTCCATGCCTACAATCACTTGTTCCATCTCTTGTTCTTTTTTAAGTTGAAGGATCCAGTCGAGGAAAAGTTGAAATCCTTGCTTGGTATTATCAAAAAAGCAGGGTGACCCAAACTCCATACCTCTATAGTCCTGCGCGCGTGCGACATGTTTGAACTTCGCAATATCAACACCTATAATTAAAGTCTGAGAAGTAATTTGAGCAATTTTATCATTTTGGTTATAATTCATTACACGGCCTCCTGGTATATGAGTTTTGTCCTTTTCGCTGGCCAGCTTCAGGACTCTCTCATTCTACCAAGAGGCTATTTTTTTATACAAACTCCATTTTCTTTCATTACAGGAATGCTGCTTCTTTGCTTCAACAAAAGCAGCTACTGAACCTGCTTGGACGATCAGTAGCTGAATAAACTCTATTCATCATTCCATTTAGTAATTGCATAAAAAATTTCTTTAGGGTTTGGTTTAGGTTTTATAATTATGGAATGTAGAAGCTATTTAATCTCTACATCAAATATAAAAGATGCTTCTCCATCGGACCATTTCCCTACCACTTCGTATATATAGTGACCACTATTAGATGGAACTGTGATCTGTTTTTCTGTTAAAGTTATCTCTTTTGATTTTCCGTCTTCACTATACTGGTAAACAGTTAAGTTCGGGTCATCTTCAATAAGGATTTCAATCTTACTGTTCTTTTCTATTACTAAATCATTAAATCCTTTAGCAATTTCCATTGGTGTGTCAGTAGAACCAACTTGTTCTATCGACATTTTTTCACCCTTCCATTTATAATTTCCTACCCTCATTTCATATTCAGTTGCATCAACAATAATCTTTCCAATTACAGGTATTTGTTCTTCCTTTGAAACGTTTTGCAATCCGCAACCAACAACAAATAAAGATAACGTAATCATAACAAGAATCTTTTTCAAACCTACACCACCTTAAAATTTTATTAGGTTCTAACCTTACATAATTTACCTTTATTTTATATTAACAGAATTTAATTATCTTGTACTAAACTCCCTCAATAAATGAAGCCAAAACGCCGATTTACTCATGTTTTCTTAGAATTTCATAGTCGTTTACCTTCCGGTAACTGGCTTTATAAATGGAGGATCTTCACTTGAAAGGATTTTTTTGGACAGAGTAAGAAAAAAGAGCTACAACCCACTAACCAGTTCCTTACAGAAAATGGTGGATGAGTAAAAATATAACCGCACTGGTGGATGTCCACATTTACTCATGGAGGTCAACCCTCCCATGCCTCACAGAGTCTTCGCTCTCAAATTCCTTCGTCCAACCTTTCCATGAGGTGGATGTCAGCCATGCTGCCCCACAGGGTCTTAGCCCGTAATTTAGTTGCTTTGCCGACTAATCCGTGCTTCAAATGTCTCCAAAATCTATAAAACCAGAACTACTATTCATCTAAACTAAAACAGAGTTACGCTGCCATTTCCGTCTTCTGGGCTAGTGCCAAATGAGGGATGTCCTTTAACATCTTTTCTTCATTAAACTCAAATTGCTTTTTACCAATACTAAAGAGGATCCGGATTAGTTTATTACACAAAGCGATCAGGGACTGCATCTTCTTTAATGGATTATCCGGACGTTGAGTATAGTACGCATGTAACGCCTTAAATGCCGTATTTTTGGCGACAAGAATCATACAAACCCTGAATAACAGGGCCCTTAGCTTCTTACGGCCCCTTTTTGTAATGGTCGTTTTTCCTTTGTGCTTACCCGATGTATTTTCTTTCAAGCTTAAACCGGCCAGCTTGATAATTTGCCTGGGATGATTATATTCGCCTAAATCTCCTACTTCAGCGAAGAAGCCGGCAATTGTATCCCTGCCCACACCTTTTATCGCTAACATTTGTTGTACACCTGGAATATCATTAAGCAGACCGTCAAGTCTTGCATCCAATTCTCCGAATTGTAACTGGATTAATTCATACTTAGCCAGAATGGTTTTTAGCTCAAGCCTGGCCATTTCAGCACCTTGTCGAAGTCCGATGGACTTACTGGCTGCCTGTTTTAACTCGCGAATCTTGTTTAATCCAACACTCCGTGATACGGATTTTCTCAAATGAACGAGTAGTTCTTCTTCGGTGAATACAGCTATTTCATGTGGCAAGGCATAGAGCTTTAAGAATTGTAAAGCAGCCTTACCTTCCCATTTCTTAAATACCTTGAGGAATTCCGGAAAATACCGGTCAATCCAGTTGTGTACCTGTCCTTGGACCGTTTGTAGGTCTTCAGTTAAAAGATCGCGAATTTTCTTTGCCACCCGGAGTTCTGCATAAACACCTTGCGGTATCGTAGGTTCTGCGTATCTTCCGTCCTTGACCAGCTGAGCTATGACCTTGGCATCTTTCACATCATTCTTCGTAGGTGAGTTATCATCCAACTCCTTGCTTTTCTTGACGTGCAAGGGGTTTACAGCGACAAATTTAATCCCGTTATCTTTTAAAATATGGGCCAAGTTAAACCAATAATGGCCTGTCGGCTCCATGCCAACCATCACTTTTTCCATACGCTGTTCTTTTTTAATTTCCGAAATCCATTTAAGAAAATGCTCAATTCCTTCTTTAGTATTTTCAAATTGACATGGAGATCCAAACTCTATTCCCCTAAAATCTTGAGCCCGTGCCACATGCTTGAATTTGGCAATATCGACTCCTATAATAAGAGTCTGAGAAGTTATTTGAGCAATCTTCTTATTCTGGTTATAATTCATTTTAAAGCCTCCTGGTATTTGAGATATCTGTCCTTTTTGCTGGCCAGCGTCAGGACTCTCTCATTCTACCAAGAGGTTATTTTTTTGTTCAAACACCATTTTCCTTCATTACAGGAATGCTGCTCCGTTAGTCTAATAAGGAATTCAATAAAAAGGTGCATTATCCTTCTGGATCAACGCATCCGTTTATGGAGTTAGAAGATTTAACTCTCCTCACTTTTTCTTGTAAAAGAACCCAACTACTGATGTAATAAAGCCTACTGCAAATATTATCTGCACAAGACTTGATGGAGAACTTGGCTCCCATCTAGATAGGTTTTGAATAAATAGACTTACTATCATAATAGATATTCCTAATAGCATAATCCTAATTGGTTCTTTCATAAGTAAACCTCCCTTATTTGGTCACTTCATCTGCAACAAATCATTCCCCAATAGTTATAGAAGAGACAGCCTGGTTCATTATCGCATCCGTTCAATACAGTAATATTAAAAACCTTCAATTATGGTGTGCAGTAACCTTTTTTCCGATAAAGAAAGATATAAAGGCAAAAATAATTAAAAAGAAACTAAGAATGCCATAGGCTACACCTTCAAATCCCCTAATGGAAACAAAACTAATATAAAAGATAATAACAGCAGATATACTTAATAGGGTTCCTGGCAACATTCTGACAAACAACGGATAACCTTTCTTTCCAAACCACCAAGTAACCACCATTAGAATAATACCTGGTATAAGAGCAATTAGGAATGGTCCTAAAATCATCATAAAAACGCCTCCTCCTACCATTTTACAGAATGTTCTAGTTAAACATTACTGCTTCGTTAGTTAAATAAGGCCTACCATAATTTTACCATATTTCTAAGCTGTATTTTTATTTTTCAGAAAAAACCTTATATAGGTCATTTGTTCAACGCTTATAAATGATATCCTCCCATTTATAAACTTTTTCCGCTATGCCAATCCGCTGAGCCGGTGTTTCCTCTTTATCCCCTGATTTAAATGTCTTGCAAAAGTTGTAGTAAGTCCTCAGAATGGTGAGGCTCATTTGTGCGTACTTTGGATTGAAGTTGGAATATATATAGGACTTACCATCACCACGAGAAGTAACTAATGGTCTTTCAAGGACAGAGAGGCAGCGTCTTATCTCTTGTAAAAAAGCATTAATGGAATTGTCATTCACCTTTTCAACAAACATTGCCAATGAGCGAGGGGATAAATGGGTCATATCTGTCACGCAGTCGATCATACGCTTACCCCTGTCCTTAGTGCCTAGTGGATGCTCAATAGGATTCTCTTTATGTGAATGATAAACCTTTCCTTGTTCGCTGTAGTGGACGTTGTGAAATGTATGGCTGTTTAATCTTTCCTCTAAATAGCGATACGCAAGAACTTGTAAATCCTTTTCCTCGAAACCACGATTTTCTCCCCAAGCCTTCAAATCTTGAATCGATTGCCGGTACTCCTGGAATGCTTCTTTCCTAGAAAGTGCTTTGTTTATCTTGGTAGTGAAAAGATATGTATCTTTGTTTTTAATTTCATTTGTAAATACTCTATTGATTGCTGTTTTTAACGAATTGTCTTCGTCTGTAATGAACCTCCACTTCGGCGACTGTACGAGATGTTTAATATGCCAGAGATGGGCTACAGTGGTATACGTTTGGTTGACGTGCAATCCATCCACATAGAAAAACCTTCTGTTAAAGTCATCTAGTTTATACAGGTACTCCTGCATAGTCTCTGTGTCATTGAGAGAAGGCTCCATTGGATGAACTCCGTACTTATTAAATTTGGCGTTTTTGCTCAAAAAGTAATTTAAATGGTCATCTTTGTACATTTCGGTGTCAGAGAAAATTTGCTCCTTCTTTATCTCCCAGTCGTAACACACATCCGCTCTAAACACATACCTCGAATGATAATGGCTGCTTATCACCACTTGTGTGGGGAGTTGTTTTTCCACAGAGGAAGGATTTGATTTTTTAGAATAGCCTTTCTTACGAACGTTATTTAAGACATACATCATCTTGTCTGTGTTAATCCACATTTCATCGAATGTCTTCTTTTGAAAAGCGTTCGTTTCTCGTGTTTCCAAGAATTCCAGACAGCATCTATACAACCATTCGAGCTTAGAGTAATATGTCCCTCGACCTATACCCAATATTTCACAAGTCCGGGATATAGGAGACCGATTGATCAAATGTTTGGCTACTGAATCAAGATATCATTTCTTTGCTGATGATAGCCTGTATTTCGTTTCTTATCAGGCAAGACATTGGTGAACTTTTTACACACTTTACACTGATATCTTTGAGATTTAGCAGTACTTGTTCCTCTTTTGTAGAAATCCTTTGAGCTTGAAAAGGGAGTCGTGGTAATTCTGCAATCATCTTTATGGAAAATATAAGTTTGGTCTAATGGCAAAACAGTATTGATCCTATGTAAGCGTTCAATTTCGGTTGATATCGACCAATTTGACAACGTACTAGTGGTACATCCTAAAGAGGGTATTTCATTAAATCCACCATTACCTTTTCCGCAAATAATCACTTTTTCGTTTTCTTTCCCCGAAAGTCGATACCTCTTAGCCCTCCCATTAAATTTTGTCTGTTCCTTTCCGTAATAACTACAATAAGGGTTTGCACAGTAATTTAGTTGAATGTAGTGGGGTTGTCCATATAATTCAAAATGGACCGGCCGATAGATCTCAACGTTAAATTGAGCCATAAACTGTTTTGGGGTCAATACGTCATAAAGCAGGTTACGTTCCTTAATGCTTTCTTCCGATACTGGAGTATTTATTGGAGTTAAGGAATCATCAACTTCTGCTAACCGCTTCATTTTTGTCATTGCTCAATGCCTAAGTCCCGCTTAAGACGGACATTATTCCTCAATGATTTAATATGTTCAATAAAATTGTCATCTTCTAGGATGTTTGGAATAAACTCCTCTAACACCTGATTTTCTGTAAGACCAGTATAACTAGCGTAAGACTCAATGATTTTCCGTGTCCTTTCAGACAAGTTAAATTCTACAGGTTCTAAATTTACATATTTGGGTTTAATGAAATTCATTTCCTATCAACTCCTTTTTCCTAAAATAACACGTTAGTCAAATGGGGTGAAAAAAAGTAATACTTTTATCAAGGTACAGAAGTTTCTGTAACCTGATATTTAAGGTGCGAATTAGGGTACGAATAATGCCAATTATTTATTGAAAACACTGTTATATCAATAAAAAAAGGGTTACCAAATCTTTGCGATTTGATACCCTTTTTTATATACTTTTTTAAATTTTGTACTTCAAAACAGAACCCGTTACCCGCGGAAAGCCTTTTTTATTTTTGATCAAGAGCCTGAGCCAGACTAGTTCTTATTTCTGTATCTTTGAAAGAAAGTCCGAGCTGAACGGCTGTCTGGGCGATTTCTGGTCTAATGCCGGAAAGTGTAGTCTTTACGCCAATTAATTTTAATGCGTTCAAAAGCTGAAAGATTTGATGGGCAACCATAGTGTCGATCATCGCCACACCTGATAAATCGACAAATAGATGATGAATATCCCTCTTGTTGCATTGCTTAAGAGTATTTTCAAGAATCATTTTCGCCCTTGATGTATCAATATCTCCAATTAGAGGCAGCAAGCCTTGATGGTTGCTTATAGAAATGACAGGAGCACTCAATTCATTGATTGTTGCCTGCTGGGCTTTCAAAATTTTTTGTGAGTATTTGTAAGTAGCCTCGACGAATCGTAAAATGACTTCATCCATCTCCTTAAGGATGACATCATACCAGGCATCAACTTCATCCCTTGTTATTGTCGGATTCATCTCAGCAAATTTACGGACATATTTAAAATACTGATTCCTAACGTTTTTAAATTCCTTGATCACGTATTGAATAGGGGTATTAATATGTTCAATATCACTTGCTATTTCGATGATCCAGGGTTCAAAGTCCTGAAAAAATTCTTGTTCCCCTTTATTGAATAATTCAATAAAGTGCAAATGAAAATCATGATTCTGTTTTTTTAAAGCTTTGATTACCTCAGGGTCATTAGACGCGTAAACACCTGCAGTATTCGACTTATCTATATTTTCATACCATTCTTCAGTTAGATTAAAGCTATTTTCTTTAAGATATTCATATAAGTACTGATTTCTGTGCACCAAGCTTCCCCCCGTCTCGAAATGCACCACATGAACTAGTTAACAAGATGTAATATTATTTATTGCTGTATTATACCAAAATTCCTGCCTTATATAAAAATATAAGGATACTAAGCTAATCTTATAGAGGTTGCCTGCACTTATTTTCTACTCCATCTTATGTTTGTCCCTTAACTCAGGCGGAGCCATTTTTATAATCTGTTGAAAAATGATAAGCAGCACACCTACGTCATCAACAACACCAATCAAGGTTAAGAAGTCGGGAATGATATCGAATGGCAGCAGAAAATAGCCAATGATCAATCCAACTGAAATTAATTTTTGCTTTAATGGCACTAAACCGGAAGTAAAGAACTCTATTAAAAAAGGGATGAATTTTTTCACTTTGAAAACAAGCCTGATTCTTTTCAAAAACTTTTTCATAACAGCTCTCCTTTCAACTCGTACTATCCACATTTACTTTTTATTAATTATTGGCTCTGTTAAACTAGGCTGTTGATTTTCGTTACAGGCGCTTCGCTTTCCGCGGGGCTGGAGCTGAGCGTCCTTTGTCGCTTTGCTCCTGCGGGGTCTCATCTGACCAGCTTAGCCCGCAGGACATTGAATTACTTTCTCGAATTTGCCAGCGCACGATGGAAATGCGCTAGCATTTTCGCAGGAGTCTACGCGCCTTCCACTACAATCAACAGAGCTTAAAACAACAATGGGCTATAACAGAGCCAAATATTAAAACATTGCAAATGAATCGGACAATCATTAATACGTACAAAGAGTAGATTTGTTTCATATATGAAACCAAAAAAACAGCCAAATTTAAATTGGCTGCTTTCCGAATTAAATATAGCCTACATTAACTTACTTTTTTTGCTGATCACAATAGTAATGGATCGCTTCTTTAAAAAATGCTGCTAGCCCCTCCTGGTATTTATCTATATTTTTTGTGAACCGGGGGTCATCCACATATAGATCACCCAGCCCGCGATATATCTCCAGTGTGCAATCATAATAATGGTCAGTGATAAATTGGCGCCAATCCGCTACTGCCTGCTGTACTTCTGAAGCTTCTGGTCCCTGGTCCATTCCGGCAATGAGCCGCTTATAGATATCATCTGTCTTACCCTGGATGTCTGCCCAGTCTTCAGCTGAATATCCAGAAGTCCTCTTCTCTACGTTTTCGACGGTCTCTATTCCATACTTCTTCTTCGCTTCCTCGCTATATTTCTTCTGGTGTTCTTCTATTTCCTTCATGTCAAATCCTTTAAACATATCCTTATCTGCCATTTTATAGCCTCCTTCTATTGAATCGATTGTCTGTTCAACTGTCTGGATCATCTCTTCTAACCGCTTTTTTTTGGCTAATAGCAATTCTTTATGCCTTTTCAAACTTTCTTTGCGGTTAAACTCAGGCCGTTCGATAATTCCCTTAATTTCTTGAAGAGAAAAGTCCATTTCCTTAAAAACCATTATCTGTTGAAGGCGCTCAAGATTCTCTTCAGAGTAAAGGCGATACCCGGAAGTGGATAACGCTTCTGGCTTGAGTAAACCTATACGATCATAATAATGCAAGGTACGTACGCTTACTCCTGTCAACTCTGCAACTTCTTTTACTTTGTACATTTCTCGATCACCTCCACAAACCAATCTTAAACTATGACGCAGCGTCAGGGTCAATGGTTTTATTAATGCTTTTAAAAATTACGCGAAGAAATAATACATACTCTTTAATAGCTTGTCTGGAGTAAAGCCTTATCTATATAATTGGAGATGTTTAAAAAGGAATGACAGAACCAGCCAACTTTTAATGGAATGGGGGATAGGCATGGACAAGCTGGGGAAGTACATCGATAAAATTGCAGATCTTCCTTTAAAAGAGAGTTATTCTCGAGGTGAAATTTTAACATCGGATTTCCTGATGGCCGGTAAAAATAACATCGAGATTTACTATTGTACACATAATGAATATATCAATAAAAAGGCAATGGTGTTTATAGTAGGAATTACACCAGGTTTTCAACAAATGAATAAATCGATTGCAGTTGCCCGTCAATGTCTGCAGGATAACATTTCATTTGATGACATTCCTTATATATGTAAGCGTGAAGCACGGTTTTTTGGGATACTTCGGAAAAATATCACCCAAATGCTAGACGAGTTAGGTTTGAACATATGTCTGGAGTTGGAAAGCTGTGAGCAGCTTTTTGGCGATAAGGATTCTTTGCTCCATACCACTTCTCTAATTCCTTATGCCGTCTTTGTCGATGGCAAGAACTATACTGGACATAGCCCGAAAATCCTGAAAAGTGATTTATTGACGAGTTATCTGGCAAAATACTTTGAACCACAGGCTGCTGAACTCAGGGATTCATTAATTATCCCACTAGGAAAAGGAGTTGAAGAAGTTTTATCTCAATATATACGGGAAGGCAAATTTAGAAAAGAGAACATTTTATTAGGCTTCCCACATCCTTCAGGAGCGAATGGCCATCGCCTGCAGCAATTCGAAAAGAATAAAGAAACAATGAAAAATACTATCAATGATTTTTTCAAGAAAAGATAAATGCTGTTCTCGTAAAGACTGTTGTACGTGATAAAAAGCTATTTTGTTTTTCGGTATGAAGTGTCCAAGCTTTTTTCATATTAAGCTTTAATTTTGTGAAGAAACATAGGTCATTTAATCCTAGTTAGTAGTCAATAGCAACAAAGTTTGAGAAAAGAGCAAAGTTAAAAGACCAAAATCTTGGTCTTTTAAACTTACTCAAACGGAATTTCTTCCTGATACGCCTTTTCGTATTTGGTTAACAGTTCCTCTTTATGTGCTTCACTGTTAATTAAAATGTCTCCATAAACAGGAACTACTGTATGCCAGTCATGTTCTTCGTTATTCCTGGATATGAACAGATAGCTTTCTCCTTCTTTGAGCAGCTGGTCATTTTCCACCAGAATCAGCTTCTTCCCTTCATAGCCACCTTGCTGGTTGACTGTTACCTCACCTTGCAATTCACCCTTGATGGTCTCTGCTACTTCCACTTTGAACTGTGTTTCAAGCATCCCACTTTCTTCAGACGTTCCAGACATCTTTATGACTTTTCCAACGAATACATTGTCAGCCCATCCGACAAGCCTTTGAGGGTCAGTCACATCAAAAGCATGACTGGTTTGTACCGTTTGAATCACGGGATTTTCAGGTGGTTGATTAGAAAGCAATCCAGGACCAGCGATTCCCAGGGCAATGATCGCAGCCAGGCCTGGTGCTGCAAAGGCGAACCATTTCTTATTATTGCTTTTTCCTATCTCAGTTTTTGCCTTGCCAATCCCTATTCTGCTGCGTTCACTCAATTCTTTCGGTATTTCAATTTTATTCATTTCTGTTTGGATTTTATTGCTCATTTGCCTCATCTCCTTCCAAGTCTTTACGAAGCTTGCCCAATCCCCGGTACAAAATTGTCTTTGCTGTACCCAGAGGGATATTCAATGTTTCTGAAACTTCTTTTAGTGTCATTCCCTGATAAAATCTAAGCAGGATAACACTTTTTTCTTCCTCCCGCAGGTCTTCTATCAATCCCTTTAGAGTAATTTCGGATGTTAAATCTTCATCTACTGCTCCGGAAATAAACTCATCAAAATCGGGCTTCAGCGGCACAACTTTTTTCCTTTTTCTAAGTATGTCGAGGGAACAGCTGATGGCTATTCTGATCAGCCATGACTTAAAGTATTTGGGCTCTTTCAGTTCTTTAATGGATTTAAAAGACTTGTACGCAGTTTCCTGTACAACATCCAATGCGTCATTCTGGTTTTTGACATATATAAACGCCATCTTGTATAGATCTTGCTCATATTGCTGGAAAAGCTCGAGAAATGCTTTGTCATTTCCCTTCTGGGCTTTTTTGATCAACTTCAGCAATAGGTGCACCCCCTTGTTACCGTTCTTATTCATTAGACGGAAGATTCGCTGATTTGGCTTTAAATCCTCCTTAAAAATAAAAAATAAAAACATCCTGTACTACTAGCAGGATGTTTCCCTATAAAATCGTATAGCTCTTCCATACATCTGGCAACAGATTCTGATATTTATTCTGTAAATACCGATCATCGATCAATATAATCGTTCCTGTATCTTTTTCTGACCGTATCAGCCTGCCGCCAGCCTGGAGCACTTTGTTCATGCCCGGATATACATAGGCGTAATCAAATCCATTTTTCCCTTCGAACGAAAAATGCTGTTTGATCAAATCCCGCTCAAAGCCGATCTGAGGCAGACCAACACCCACTACCAATACGCCATTCAGTCGATCACCCTTTAAATCCACTCCTTCTGAGAAAATCCCTCCCAGGACAGCGAAACCTGCCAGAGAACCTGATCCGCCTGGTTTGAAGGATTCCAGAAACGCTTCACGTTCGGCATCTCCCATCCCTGTACCCTGAACAATTGTACGTATTCCGTAATTGCCCTGATTCCAGTACTCCAATACCGAATTAAGATAAAGATAGGAAGGAAAGAAGATTAAGTAGTTGCCTGGCTTGCTTTGAATGGTTTCAATGAGTGTTTTGACAATTGGCTCTAACGAGTTTTCTCTATCCTTATATCTTGTTGATAAAGGTTGAATCATTACCTGGTTTTGTTCTTTTGAAAATGGAGAAGGAATTCTGACAACATAATCATCATCGTCTCCACCTAACATATCACGGTAATATCCAATAGGACTCAAAGTGGCCGAAAAGAAAACACGGGACCTAAAGCTTTTACCTGCTTGCTTAATCAGATAAGAAGGATCAAGGCAAAATTGCTTTACTATAACCTCATTCCTTTGAACCTCTGCATATAAAATGAAGCGGTCGTCGAACAGCTTGCTGATTCTTTGCCAATTCTGCGCTGCAAAATAGGTATCAAGCAACTGCTCAGAATTCTCAGATCGATCGCTTAGAAGCTCCTTTTCGGCAAAGTCGATAAATTCCAATACCAACTGATTGAGTTCCTCTAGTGGTTCCTTATACACCATTGTTTTAGAAGGTTCTGCCTGCTTTTTTATTTTGATAAAGCAGTCGTTTATTTGCTTGCAAATCCTATGTAAATTTTCGTTTTTACCTTTAAAGTCCCTTTTTAGCTGTAAGAATGCTGTCTTTTCTAAAGTCGATGAAAACATATCCCTTCCTCTGTCAACCAGGTTGTGAGCTTCATCAACAAGAAGGACAGTTTCTTTCTTTTGGTCATCGAATAAACGTTTCAATGAAACTTTTGGATCAAATATATAATTATAATCACAAATGACTGTGTCAGCCTCATATGCAACGTCCAGAGAAAATTCGAAGGGACAAACCTTATGTTTGAGGGCATATTGTTCAATACATTGTCTATCTAGAGAATTTTCATTTTGTAGGATATCGAGGATCGCGTCATTGATTTTGTCATAATAACCGTCCGCAAACTCACAATGGTCTTTATTGCATATCCCCTGCTCTGTAAAACAGACTTTGTCCTTTGCCGTAATGGTCACTGCTTTCATTTGAAGGCCATGATCAAAAAGTTGGCCAAAAGCTTCCTCTGCTGTTTGCCTGGTAGTGGTCTTGGCAGTCAGATAAAAAATCTTACCCAGATGTTCCTCACCGATTGCTTTAACAGACGGGAAAAGTGTAGAAATAGTCTTTCCGATGCCAGTAGGAGCACTTGCGAAAATAGTCTTCTTTTCCTGTATGGTTTTGTAAACCGATCCAGCAAGCTGCCGTTGCCCTTTACGGTATTGAGCAAAAGGGAATGCTAACGCTTTTATGCTCTGATTCCTATTCAGTTCATGCTTTAACCGCCATTTTGCGTAAGGAGCAAATACAGATACCATGTTCAACATCGCTTCTCTTATTTGATCATATGTCCGAGTCCTAATGAATCTTTTCACTTCACCGGATGATTTCTGTACGTATGTAAGCTGGATATCGATACAATCTAATTCATTGTCCTCCATGTACATGTAAGCATAGCATTCTGCCTGGGCCCAGTGTGCAAGATTACTGTCTTCATTGATCAGTTCAAGACTTAAAGAAGTTGACTTAATTTCATCTATGGTGATACGTCCAGCATTTACAAGAAGCCCGTCACAACGTCCTTCAATAATAAAGTGAAGGTCTTCATATTCTATTTCAGTCTTTAAGTAAACTTCACTTAGATCTTGTTCGTTATATGTCTTCTGAACTTCACGATGGATTCGAGAACCTTCGGTAAAAGATGAAGCAGTCCTGAACCCGGATACGATACTTCCACTTTTGTATACATACTCAGCCAAAGTTCTCACCGATATCTTCATTTCATTTTTCATCCACTCACCTGGCCCAATCTAAAAATCACTACAATTAATTATAGTACATACGTTCTGATATATCCAATCAAAATAAAAAGTCCGTCCCAGTGAATCCTGGAACGGACAAATATTTTACCAATGGCGAGTTATTTCAAGCAAAGTGTCAATCTCAATTGGGTTCAGTGTAAAGCTCAGATCATTTTCAGCAATTTCCGTTGTCTCATCCAACAGCTCGTCAATATCCATGCTAATTGTTCCCATACCGAACCTCCTCATTTTATGCTGGACAGAACCTTTGTCCGGCTTCGTGAAATAGTTCGTTTATTATATGAGGGTTCTGGGGGTAATTTAACATCGAGAAAATTTTCCCAAGTTCGGCAGATCAATGAGAAGCTCATCGGGGTAAACTATAAGTGATCTGTTTTAAAGTAGCCAAGACCGCCTCGTATACATACAGAGAAGGATATTGGTTCAAATAAAAAAAGGCCAAAATTGGCCTTTTTTTCTGCAGCTTAATATGGCGGCAGGATTGGCGGCATGCCGGACACTAGTACTCCCAGTGCCATTGCGCTTGTCATTAGAGCATACATCATTTTTTTCATTTTACATTCCTCCATTACTGATTTTTTCAATATATTTTACTGCTTGATCAAACCTACCTATATTTCGGTAATGGTTTGATAGCATTTTGTAAAAACAAATTAATTCTTCACTTTTCCCATCACTTTCTTCTAAATAAGGTATAACCTTAGATTCGGTGTAGGCAAGAGACTTTTCCGGGGAATCGAGTGCCATAATATAGTAGTTTGAAAGAATCCTATATTTCTTATTATCTAACTGTTTTGATAAAAAGAAAGATTCATCAAAGGCCTCTTTGGCTCTTTCATATTCTTTTAACTCGAAGTTCATCTCACCAATTGTATAATGGTAATTAAATAATTTAAAGTGTTCTTTGGTTGAAGAGATTTGCTTTTTTCTAGATAGTATAAAGCCTCTTTATAGTTATGAACCTTTTTCTGTAAATATCCCATATTGTGATATATTTCTGGTAACATGCTCTCTTCATTTAACATTTCTGCATTCCTTATTAAATGCTTGAAATTTTCTTGGGCTTCATCGTAAATTTTTGTATTAGTATAATTGATCCCAAGCAGCATCATTACGTGCAGAATTTTCTTAAAATTATACTCAAGCATAAATTCCTGAAGAGCAAGCTTTCCAAAATGGATTGCATATCCTGGTTCTTCTAATAAAGTTTTTGCTATTGCTCTGTGATAAAGAATCTCTCCGCTAGCAATCTCGATTTTAGAATCCTTACCAATGGAGTCTAAAAGTTCATCTGCTCTTTTGTATGATCCCTTCTTTAATAACCATACAGCATACAGATAGGAAAATAAAGCCATTTGAGGTTGGGAAAATATTTTCTTCTGCTTATTCAATAGTTCATATTGTATCTGTGCTTCAGGAATCAACCCTTTAAAAATCAAGTATCTAAATTTAGTTAATTCATATGTATGTAGATTCGTAGTAAATGGAATTATCCCTTCAAACTCCTTCAATCTTTCCATCACTTCATCGGCTTCATCGTTTAAAAAATAGTCAATTTTTTCATTCAGCTCCGCCACCAGCTGTTTAATTTGATCCTCATTTTCTGTGATAGAAGCAAGGTTGACGCCAAGCCTTTCGAGCAACAGGCCCATAGTTTCTTCATTGGCTTCCTTTGAATTGCTTTCAATCTTGCTTAAATGGGGAACTGAACATATGCCATTTGCCAGTTCCTTCTGTGTTAGACCTTGCTGAATTCTATAAAATTTTATGAGTGGTCCAAACTGCATACATTCACCTTCCGTTTTCTTTTAATCTACCATCTTTTTAAACTTTTTAAACAGTGCAAAAGTACTATTTTTGAAAAATTCTATATTTTATAAATTGTTTCTTCATATAGTACAACAAATAATGAAATAAAGCCACCCGGGTCAATCAACCCGGATGGCTGGCATGGATGTGAGTTTGAATTATCTTACACGAGGGAAACCAAAACCTGACGCGTAGTCATCGCCAGTAGCTGCTCCTGTTCCACCTTTGATGTCATATAGCTTCGCGCGTCTTTGGATTTCAGAACGAAGCTGAGAGTTGCTCCAAGATTTATTTGCTGACCATAGTTTAGCTGCAAGGCCAGAGATGTGTGGCGTCGCCATTGATGTGCCGCTCATCGTAGCATAGTTTCCATCTACGGCTGTTGAATAAATTCCGCCGCCAGGTGCTGCTACTTCAACGTCCTTTTCCTGGATATAGTAGTCGCCGTCCGTATATGGGTTACCACGAGATGAAAAGTCAGATACTTTATGTGTTCCATTTACGAAAGCATTATCCAGTGAAGCTACTGCAATCGCATTTGTTAAGGCACCAGGATAACCTATCGTGTTCGCGCTTGGTCCACTGTTACCTGCAGCAGCTACTACTAATGCACCCCTGCTGTATGCATAATCAACAGCACTTGCAATCATAGAATCCTTGCCGCTTGAACCTAATGACATCGAGATGACGACTTTTGTTCCTGTACGAACACCTTCATCTGCAGCATGACGGATTGCCCCTGCGATATCATCTGAATACCCAGAACCATTATCGCCTAATACCTTATAGCCCCAAAGTTCAGCTTCCGGCGCTACTCCATACACTCCTGCTCCATCGTATCCGCCATTCGCGACAGCAGTTCCGGCAACATGTGTACCATGGCCCTGACGGTCAGTACATGATCCATTGACCATTGAAGAGTAAGATTGGGTGAAATCTTTACACTGTTCAACATTATCAGTCAGATCAATGTGATTGCGGTTGATCCCTGTGTCAAGAACGGCTACCTTGATTCCATTCCCGCCGCTTGTAGACTGGATATAGTTATCATTATAGATGGCTTGAATTCCCCAAGGAGTCTGGTCAGATGGATAAGACGCCTGCGCAGTGTAGTCGCCCTTGCCTTTACCGTTTCCATTCCCTTCTACCCGGGCATCGATTGTATGGGTGCCAACCTGGGAAACTTCAATATTCTTATTTTTCAATAGAGCCTGATATTGCTTGCTGTTTACTTCTGTTGTGAACCCTTGATTACCAAAATCCCATCGTTTTCCATATTGTTCTTTCGCCTTTGCTTGTTCTGCACTCGGACCTTTAATTAAAACTCGGTAAGTATCCTGGCTTTCTTGCACTCCCGCGCCAAAAGCCCCTGTTGCAAACATCGAAAATCCCATTGCTAAACTAAGTACTGCGGATCCGAGTATTCTCTTCTTTTTCATTCTCTTGCTCCTCTCACCCTTGAAAATTTTACAGCTCGCCGGCTGCAGAAATAAGTATATTTTAAATTTTCAGCTAATATCAACAGATAACCGAGCCGTTTTGATTGGGAAAAATGGTGTATAAAAACGCTGTATTGGCGCTTAATTGGGATAGGTTTACCATTTACATTTCCAATTCAATAACCTTTCCCTGTTGGGAACTTTAACTTTGTAATATTGTTTTCTTCCATATAGGTATCTCTAATTAATACTGAAGAAAGCTGCTGCTGGCAAAATAAAAAATGGGAAATCACCATTCGAAAATATTGGGAAACCAAATGCTTTCACAGATGTATTTTAGGAAAAAGGACAAAACACAGCCTCCTGAAGCAGAAAAAAACACTCCGATAATCATTATCGAAGTGTTCATTCTAAAGAGATTTTTTAAATGCTTTGCTGAGAGAATTTAAAAAAGGCACATCGGGGACAGTTTTTGAATTATTAAGGTAAAAAGCATGATTCGGCTTAATCCCGATAATACATGGCTGAAGCCCCATGACCTGCAGTTCCTTAACAAGTGCAACGAAAGCTTCAACACCTTCGCTTGTTAAATTTCCGACACCATTAAAATCGAACAGTACCTCTTGATAGCCACCAGCCTGGGAATTTTCCAATACCCTCTTTTCATTCTGGCTGATCAATTCACTATCCAGGTTTCCAAAAAGAGGCACCAATGCAGTACTCTTGGTTAACTTAATGAATGGGCAGGAAAGACTTTTAATCTCGAAAAGTGTTTTTTCGACCAGCTCTTTTTTTTCAAGCAGTTCAAGATTTGTGTCTGCCAGCCGTTTACGGTGTTTTTCAACAATACTTTCTAGTTCTTTAAGGCGATTGTCTTTTTCAACACAGATGATATGACCCCGACTGTCATTCCAATTTACACTTAAATCGAACAGGGCATAAAGAGATTCTTTGGTTTTCATGATTAATTCGCCTTCCATCCTGCTTTCCAAATTTCCAAATATGTTTTTTATTTTTCCATGGCTTTCCCAGTCCACAAGGTCAAGAAAATTATCACCTATTGAAAATATTTCTGAGCTTACTTGAGAAAAATCAAGGATATTATAGTCACGGTCTATTAAAAAATACGGTTGCGGCAAATATTTAAGATCCGACATTTGATTTCACTCCATGCTGATGACGGCCAAGCCAATCGTTTACTTCTTCCAGGTTTTTAAGAAAAAGCGTCCGTTCCGAACCATACCGGTCAAATTCATAATGACTTAACAGTCTGCCACCTACAATTACGACAGGGTGGTACGGAAGCTCTTCTAATTCTTTAATATAGGGACGAAGGTGCTCTGCATGGTACAGGATTGAAAAAGACAGGCAAATAGCATCCGGTTTCCACTCCTCAGCTGCTTTCTTAACATACTCCAGTGGAAGGTTTGGACCATGGAATTTTATTTCCCAACCATTTTCACTGAACAGCTGGCTGGTCATCTTCAGCCCAAGGTAATGCTGTTCACTTTCAACACAAAGAAACATCGCTTTTTTTCCAATAGAAGAGAATGGCTGGTCCTTTCCTTTTTGCCAAATGTATCGTGCCAATAAGTAATCACAGGTTGAAGTTGCTAAATGCTCATCCGCAACAGTGATTTTATTGGTCTCCCACAAGTGACCGATATGTCTCATTGCAGCCGTAATGATGTTTTCATAAATATACAGACTATCTTTCGAGCCCTTTCTTTCGTCATCCAGCAGTTCCCATGAGGCATCCTGATCGCCTTCAAGCAATAGCTGCGAAAGCTCTATAGCCTTTTCCATCTCACCTCACCTCATTCATCTATTATTCCTCACCTGATAATGAATCAATTGCGCTTTCAAGCATATTGATAAATACTCTGGAATGTTTATCATCACTCGACTTTTCAAAAGCAATAATCAGTCTTTTAAAATTATCAATAAGATGCTCTGTCTTCATCCCTCTGGAAGTCAGGATTCCATTTAGCCATTGAGCATAATCAATAAAATATTTTTCCTCATCCATGTTAGCAGCTGTTTGAAGATATTTTATATGATGACCATTGTCCTCTTTGCATTTTTGCCTCCCGCTTTCTCCAAATTTTCCAAGCAAGATAGGATTATCCCTGTATATCCCGTCGGTAACTTCTTCTATAATTGAATTGATTAAAGAGGTGTTCATTCAGCTACCACCTTGTATCGCCCGACTTTTGGGCGGATTGACGCTAGTTCCTGATCTGGATAATTCTTCTCAAGTTCATGAACTTTCTTATATGCGTCACTCGTAATGTAATTTACGTAATTTTCCTTTGAATCCCAGCAGATTTGAACGGTCAACTCTGATGGTGTTTGTTCATTTTGCAGCAAATGGAAGGAAATGAATCCTTTATACTCATCTACCAGTCTCGACCTTTTTTGATAGATGCCAATCACTTCATCAACCTTGCCTTCTGGTATGTTCACAGTGGAATGAACGATATACATACTCCATTTCCCCCTATTTCCTTTTAAGACATAGTGCAATTATACATTTCTGGGTGTATGCATTCAAATTAACGACTTCCACAGGAGAAATAGAATTTCCCTATAAAAAAAGACTTGTATTTTTCTTGCATTTAAAATAATATACTTAAAAGCTTTGAAAGGGAGAAAATGGTATGATTAGAAAGCTAAAAGCAAGTGATAACGAAAGGGTTATGGACTTTTTGAAAGATGAAGCTGCCTTGAATCTCTTTATAATTGGTGATATAGAGGCGTTCGGATATGATTCTGATTTCCAGGAGCTATGGGGTTTTTTTGGAGAGGAACATGATTTATCAGCGGTTTTGCTTCGGTTTCACAACTCTTTCATACCTTATTCTAAAACTGGCACAATACCCGTAAAAGAATTTTCGAAGATTATAAAATCATATCCAGATAAGATTTTCTTATCTGGAAAAAGTGACTTGGTTGAAAAATTCGAGAATATACCTGGGATCGAACTTGGCAAAAAGCAAGTGACATATTTCGCTGAATGTAATACTGATGAGTTTTTGGGGCAAACAGAATTTGAGATTAAACAAGCAAATATTGAAGATGTGGATCGAATAATTGAATTAAGAGCTGGGATAGAAGAATTTTATCCTAATCCAGATGCATCCAAAATATTACGGCAATCCATGGAAACAGGTACCGGGAGAACCTATTACCTTGAGCAGGATGGACAGATGGCTGCTTCAGCTTCCACAGCTGCGGAAAATTCAATGTCTGCTATGATCGTTGGGGTATGCACTCACAAAGATTATCGACGAAAAGGACTTGCAACCGCTGTAATGCAAAAACTATTCAAAGACATCATGAATGAAGGAAAGTCATTATGCCTCTTTTATGACAACCCTGAGGCAGGCCGGATATATAAGCGGTTGGGCTTCGTGGATATCGGGATGTGGACCATGTATCGGTGATAACAAATAAAGCTGGATGTTAGCCATCCAGCTTTCGTCTTATTGTCTGGCTGCCTTTATGATCGCTTCAATTGCCGTCTGAATTTGATCTTCATTTACATCGTAATGGGTTACAAATCGTACAAAAGTAGGGCCAAATGTACCGGAAATGACTCCTTCCGAGCGAAGCCTCTCTACAAATATATCAGAAGTGATGTTCAAGCCTGCTACATCTGCGACGACAATATTTGTTTCCGGCTGTCTGGCAAGCTTCATTCCAGGGATCGATTCGATTGCTTCTGCCAGTACCCTTGCATTCCATTGATCTTCTCCAAGTCTATCTTTCATTTTAGTCAGGGCGATCAAACCAGGTGCAGCGATGACACCAGCCTGCCTCATACCGCCGCCGAGACGCTTCCTCCATTTACGGGCTTTTGAGATGAATTCTGCATCACCAGCTATGATTGACCCAACTGGTGCTCCGAGTCCCTTTGAAAGACATATTTGAACTGTATCTGTGTTTTTGGCGAATTCCTTCACACTCACACCTGCAGCCGCTGCAGCATTGAACAATCTGGCACCATCAAGATGAACAGGTACTTTACTGGCTTGGGCAATACTATAGACCGCTTGCATATTTTCAACCGGAATAACTGCTCCCCCTGCCCGGTTGTGGGTATTTTCCAAACAAATCAACCCTGTTTCTGGATAGTGGATATCCTCAGTTCGAATAGAATTTAAAACATCCTGTGGATCCATTGCTCCCCTGTGCCCTGGAATAGTCCTGGTCTGGACTCCGGCAAGGGCAGCTACTGCACCGGATTCATAATAAAAAATATGGGATTCTTCCTCCAACAGCAATTCCTGTCCTGGTCGGCAATGCGTTAGAACAGCAATTTGATTTCCCTGTGTTCCGCTCGTAACAAACAAAGCCGCTTCCTTGCCAAGTATTTCAGCTGCCGCTTCTTCCAGCTCCCTGACTGTTGGATCCTCTTTATAGACATCGTCACCCACCTCTGCTGTGTACATTGCTCTGCGCATTTCTTCAGTAGGTTTTGTGACAGTATCGCTTCTTAAGTCAATCATTATTTCCCCCTCATTTCTATGTAAATTCGTATTTATTCATATTCTACCAACAGAACCTGCAAAAAACTAACAGTTTCTATTGGAAAGCATTCGGGTATCTCTTTTACATACACTAAAAAAGGAGGAATTTAGTATGAATATCGAAAAAGTTATGACCAGAGACGTAGAATATTGCAGTCCTGATACACCCATTCACGAGGTAGCCTCTAAAATGAAGGATCTTGATGTTGGGGTAATGCCTATTTGCGAGAATGACCAGTTGACAGGCCTGGCCACTGACAGGGATATTGTTTTGAAAGCAGTCGCGCAAAACACTTCAATGGATACACCCATATCCGAAGTCATGACAACTGATCCAGTGCGCGGCACCGTTCATATGACGGCTGAGGAGGCTGCAGATTTGATGGCAGATGTACAAATACGAAGACTCCCAATTGTGGAAGACGGTAAAATGATTGGAATTGTATCATTAGGAGACCTGGCCGTGACCGAAAAGCTTGATGATGAAGCAGGACAAGCTCTTGAGGATATTTCAACTCCGGCAGAGCCTGAAAAATAAATTAATTTTAAAATACCCCGCCGGCTGGCGGGGTATTTTATTCTGATCCTTATATTTTTCTGAATTCCAGCCCTTTTTCCTTCATTAAATGCTTTAAGGCTGATTGAAAGGTGGAAAATGATTGTGCTTCTAATTTTATTCCATCAAGGACCATCCGCTTGACCAATTCTGGATTCATTCCGACAAATAACGTTTTGACACCCATCAACGAGATAGAAGAAGCCATTTCATGAAGCTCCCTGCCTATTTCTTCAAGGCATATGTCCTCAATTTTTTCTCCACTGATATCTGTTAAGTCTATAATAGCCGTTTCTATGTCTTTATTATGGATAAAATCAAGAATTTTTCCGCGTATTTTATCAAATCGCTCTGCTCGGATTAACCCTGTAATAGGTACCAGTATTGTCTGAGGTACAATAGAAGGTATGATTGGAGCGGACATTTCAGAGATAATCGTCTCATATTCTTGAATTTTTCTCTCTAGCTCCTTGAGTCTATTTGTATCCAAAATTTCAAACCCCTCCGATGCCGTATTCACCCTGCTTTAACTATGATACCTTTTCAGGAATATTTTGTATAGAAAAAAAGCTGCTTCTATTATCGAAGCAGCAAGTAAAAGGTCATCCTATGACCCTCAATGTATAACATTAATTAAATGCATGATATCTTCATAAATTTGTTCTTGATATTCGTCATCACAGCATCTCTTGTAATCATCAATCAAACGTCCAAGTTCTTTTAGAAAAATTAATTTTTCTTCTTCATTAATCATGGCAGAATTCTCCTTAACAGGATAAAAGTCATGTGTATGTTTAAATTTATCATGATTTTTTCCCTTTAAACAACCATTAATTTTCCTTATCTCATTATTATATTTTGCATATGTGGAGAAACTATTCATAAATACATCAGATGTTACGTGTTTATCTAAGAAAGGAGCAACCATGTTACATAATATATTCAGGCTGGGTATGCTGTTAATATCCTGGGCCACTTTACTCTTATATCCAAAACGTGACTTCAAACGGTTTCTTCCTGTCACAATTTTTGTTACAGGAATGGTATCCATCTTATTGGTAATATCTCATCCATTTAAGCTATGGAAAGTGTCTGGAAGTCTCAAAACCAGGATTTTCAATGACCTCAGTTTCACACTGGGCCCTTTTTTTGTTACAAACCTATGGGTTTTCCGTCTGGCCTATGGCAATCTCTGGCAGTACTTAGGAATAAATCTGGTGATTGACTATTTATTAGCATTTCCCATTACTAAGTTTTTTAAGAAAATAAACATCTATCAATTAGAACGGCTGAAACCAATGTATTTTTTCAGCATCATTTATTCATTTGCTATATTTGCCTACGGTTTTCAGTATTTATTTCAAAGGTCAAACATTAGATGTTTCATGTCTAATCGGTTGAAATTAAATAAAAACCCTTCCGCCAAACTAATGGAAGGGTTTTCGCTTATTCTTCATCTATAGTGATATTTTCCATGACCAGTTCGACGCCTTTGGTGTTCTCAATATAACTGATTACAGGATCAATTTCATTCCTGAGCTTTGGAGTCAACGGCAATTCAATTCTTTCATCATCATAAGTGAAAATCACTTTATCAGGTGTTAAGGTGCCACCCTCTTTTTTGTTGACTTGTTTCATCGCCGTAATTTTATCCCACGGATATACAGTTTGTTCTAATTTCCAAAGCTCGTCATAATATAAGGCATTCTTGTCCATATAATAATAATTGTCAATGCTCAAGTAGCCTCCTGCAGCCATGATGACTAGTGTGAATGCGGAGGCAATAAAAACACTGAAACTTCTCTTTCTCGATTCATCTGTTTTGAAAAGATAGATTGCTATAATGATCAATAATACTGGTATGATCAAAAACACTGCAACCATTGCAACATAGGATGACATCGGACTGTCAAAGAACCAGTGAGACTTGTCAATGTATATCGATTGATGAATGAAAGTAACAATAAAAATACCAATTGGTACAGATGCGAAGAGAAGAATAACGGCGACTGTTATCAGCAAACTCCCCGCTCGGTCAGCATTATGTGCATTCAAAATATTTATCCCCTTTTCTTTTTCTCTATATTCCCATAATATATATTCCACTTAAAGTAAAAAATTCCCTTCCTAAAAGATGCTTTTTTTCATAAATTCTAGCTGAACATCATTAAATTCTGCCTTGAATAATATTATGTTTGAATAAACAAGCTAATTACAGGTTCAATCTCTTGAGTACCCTCATGCGCCCTGTCATCATCCGAACAGCATTTTATAAGTGTCCGAACCAGATTGGTCTGCACAATCAAATGAATTGCGGCTCCACATTTTCTTACCTAGGAATAAAAAACAAGCTGGACAATTGTCCAGCTTGTTTTTTATTTATTTTCTTAGATTTTCCTGGTCCTTTAATCGATTTTGCTGATCGGGAACCCTGCCTTGATCCTTGAACTCATCAATCTTTTTTGCTTCCCCTAATTTTTCACGTTCGTATTCCTCCAAGCTTTGCTGATTATTTTTTGAATCTGCCATGGTAATTCCCTCCTTAGCCTTAGTATTCATGCTATTCCCTAATAGAAAAACAGCCAAACCCAAATGCTGAAGAGCAAATGTATAGTTCCCTGCAGTTATCTAATTTCACAGATGTTCACGACAGACCAAGGCACTTAAAACAAATAAAAGATGAACTTCTGCCAGTCCAAGATGTTTACATAAACTCTATAGATGGTAATTAGATTAACAAGAACGTTCTTAACTGGAAAGGTATCGGAGTTTTAGAAGCTTCCGAAACGGATAAAGAAAACAATCCGTAATACTACACCGGTGTGAAAGCAACAAAGATTACGTAAATGAACCTAACTTACCATGTAAATACAGAAGGAAAGGAAAATGTATAATGAGAGAAATAACAGTAACGGTGGATCTAAAGGGGAAAAATTATTTAACAAATGTCATTGCAGACCGTGAAACATCAGAGGAAGAAATTTTAGAGATGGCACGTAAGCAAGTTCAGGAGCAATGGCTCTTTTAAATAGGGAAAAGGATGTTCAATTTGGCTGAACATCCTTTTTATTTTGGTTTTCATTTTTTAGAATCCTTGTTCCTTTTATCTGGCCCATTTCGTAATCGTAATCTTTGTCCCTGTTCCCGGCATGGAATCGATATCAAAACTGTCCATTAACCTTTTAACCCCCGGAAGTCCTGCACCAAGACCACCTGAGGTAGAAAACCCGTCCTGCAAGACCATCCTTATATCATTTATACCCGGCCCATTATCAGCAGCAGATATCTGAATCCCTCTTCGTCCATTATCTTCTAAGACGTTAATAGTAATCTGGCCGCTTCCCGCATACAAATAAATGTTTCTTGCGAGTTCCGATATTGCTGTCGTTATTCTTGCCTGGTCTACGCCACCAAATTGGAGTTCTTTAGAGATTTCTCTCCCTTTCTGACGGGCAAGCACTATATCAAATTCATTATTAATATTAATAATAATCGGTTCTGTCATCTGGTTAACCCTCTAACAATTGGCTTAATATCGAAATTCCTTGTTCAAGATCCAGTGCAGTATGGACATTTTCCAATGTTATGCCAAGTTCTATCAAAGTAATGGCGACCGCCGGCTGGATACCTGTCAGGACAGCTCTCGTGCCCATCAGGCTTGTCATTACGATTACATCGCCCAATACTTTGGCAATGAACGAATCAATCATATCGACAGAAGTCAAATCGATGACAACACCTTTCGCTCCTGTATCCTTAATTTTATTCAATAAGTCCTCTTGAAAAGTCAGTACCGTTTGGTCGTCTAGTTCTACTTGAATTGAAACTAATAAATAATCCTTTAATTTTAATATAGGAATTCTCATTTTATATGCCTCCAAATCATTAAACTCACCAGAATTCACTATGTACAAATAAATTTCATTCAAGGTGGTCTGCATCCAAACACTTGCACGTTAGCAAATAAGATTTTAATTGGATTATACGCTATATAACAAGTGGTTTACAAATTAAAAGCAGTGTTTAATGTATGATAAGCACATAGGCTAAAAAAAATAAAAAACCTCCAGTCAGGAGGTTTTAAAAGTCAAAGGCCTGGGTAAAGGTTTAAACAACTGTCTAAAATGTAGTTTTTGCTCCCAGGTAACGCGGCTTCCAGTAAGAATTATTCATGTCACTGATTTCTACTCCTCTTGAAGAACCGGCATGAATAAATTTACCATCGCCTAGATAAATACCTGCATGGGACGGACCTGGCTTATATGTCTCAAAAAACACTAGGTCTCCTACACGTGGTGAAGAAACAGGTTTTGTAGCATCCCAAATGGATGCGACTGTTCTCGGGATTGAAATTCCGACTTTGCTATATGCATAGTTTAAGTATCCTGAACAATCAAACCCTGCCGGCGTACTTCCTGCCCAAACATAAGGGACACCGATATACTTTTTGGACTCAGCAATTAATGAGTTTACCTTAGAGGTAGAACCATACGTTGCCATAACAGGAGTGTTTGCTGATGAAACATTAGTAGCAACTGGTGTTGAAGCTGAGCCTGATAGCTTCAATACCTGTCCAGGGAAAATTACATGCGACTTCAAATTGTTAATAGACATCAATTGTGATAGCGATAAATTATGGCGAGCAGCAATCGTTGACAAATTGTCACCGCTACGGACTGTATATGTGCTGGATGAGCTGGCTGGTGCAGTTGAAGCCGTGGTAGCTGCAGTCCCAGATACTTTTAATTTTTGTCCAGGATGAATCACATCAGATTTAAGTCCGTTCAATGATTTAAGTCCGCTAATGGACATTCCATATGATTTTGATATTCCCCATAACGTATCGCCTGTCTTTACGACATACGTAGAACCGGATGTGCCTACGGCAGTACTAGCATCAGTTGAATGACTGTGCGGCGCTAATACTGATAGTTTTTGATTTACATAGATGGTAGAGCTTGATAGATTATTCCACTTTTGAATATCATTTATAGTAACATTATATATATTTGAAAGTTTCCATAAAGAATCTCCAGATTGAACTGTGTGTAATTTATCATGAGCACTTGCAGAACCATTGAATGATGTAAATAAAATCCCGGCTGTTGCAGCCACCGTCAAAAGCTGTTTTTTCATGTTAGAGCAACTCCTTTGATTTCGATTACAAAATTAATAGTAGAGTTTCCCAAACTAGTTTTGAATCTATAAATAATGGTTTGCAAGGAATAGTTTTCCTCTGGTAAAAATATCGTTTACATGACAAAAGTTCGCTTAAATCCCAATTTCGCAGGGATTACAGGCTCTTTTTTCCTTTTATAATTAATTTTGTTACATTATTGAAATATAAGCTTAATCTTGTTGTAATTTTTAGCAACTATGTCTGTTGGCCCCCTTCATAGTTATAACAAGGTCAAAAGGACCTAATAAGTTGAACATGTAATGATTTTTCTAGATAGAAAATCAAAACACCCCCGCTGTCATGACAGCGGGGGTTTATGTTTACATGTTATTAAAGGTTGCGCTTGATTAATTGATTAGCCAAGTGATCCACCTGCTGGCTATTCCCTGTTTCTTTGGCAGCTGATGCAATTTGATTGATCATTTGACTGCTCTCCGGATTTGTAGAGGTTGTTGAATGGAAACCTGTAGTTTTGTTTGTCTTATTCATATCTAAACCAGACGTTATCTCTTTTGCAAATTCTGTTATTCCTGCAGCTACCGGCTTATTAAAGGCTGAGCTTGCATTGGTATTTTGGAAAAGCTGCCTCATTCCATTTCCCATTTGATTTCGAAAAATAAAAGCTGCCGCAGCACTTGCTACAACTCCCATAATCGAATATGTCATGGAGCGATTTCTTTTAGGTCTGTACCCGAACATTTTCATCATGTTTTGAGGTATATTTGATCTCATTAACGCAGAAATCCATGCAGATCTATTCATCCGGCAGCACCCCTTTTTAAATTAGAGGAGTAAACTCCTCCATCAATTAGTATTTGATTTCTGCCGAACGATATTCCGGAAAAAGATTACATAGGAGCTGTTTACTCTTTAAGAAAAGGTTGTACCTTTTGTATAGCTTCTTGTAATTTCTTCGCGTTTTGAATATACATTTCCTTCGTACTCGAAGACTCTGTCGCAAGAGCAAATAATTCAAGATCTGCCTGGCACTTATTAAGCATGGCTAGCAATAATTTTCTCGGCTGAGGTGATGGAACCTGATTTTGGTCGTCGTACGTATCAATGAATAATTTCCCATAAGAATCTACTTGGCCTAAAAAAACATTGTCAAGCGTCACTTTTAAATTAGCTAGCTCAATATCCAGCCATCCTTTGTTTTTACCAGTAGCTGCTAATTGGTCATACAATACATTTCCATCCATTATGACAGTATAGGATTCCTTTTCTGGAGCCACAGGCAAATTTATATCCTTTGGTGTTAGTGGCTGCAAATCTTTTTTTAGCAATACACTTAAATCACCTTTTGGCTCCAGGACAGCAAACTCAACATCTGCTGTTTTAAAAACATTTTTCTGTCTTAATAATGAATTCAATTCATCGATTGTATATTTTTCCTTCTTTAAATTCTCTTCCATTATTTTTCCATCTTTAATGATTACTGTCGCTTTTCCTTCAAATAAATCCCTGAACTTCTTGCTTTTGATTCCGATGAGATCATGTAAATATGTAAAGGATCCAAAAATTATGATGGCCAATACACCGTGAAATATATTCCCATCCAAACCCATTATTACTTCACCAGCGATACTTCCTATAGTAATACCTGAAACATATTCAAAAAAAGACAGCTCCGCCAGTTGCTTCTTCCCGCCCATTTTCGTGATCGCAAATAATGTCACTACAACAATACGGAAGAGATAATAATGTGCATCCAATCATTCATTTTCTCACCTCTAGCTTTTATACTGTGGTTCTTCAATTTCAAGCTGAGTTTTCCTGTTTTGCAGGTCCGTTTTTATTTCGCCTATGATCAGCATGCTTTCGTGAAAAGCTTTGCTTGCTTCAGGAATATTGGTATTCAATGCCATAGAAGATAACTGAGCTTCGATCCCTTTAATCGTTGAAAGGACCTGGTTAACATCTGATGCAATAGTCATATTATTTCACCTCTATATATAGGAAAAGGGCGGGTTCCCCCTGCCCTCCTTCCGTTTTCACTGTTTGTATTGTGGTTCTTCTTGTTCAATTTCCTGCAATCGTGGTTGAATGCTATCTATAACTGCCTGAGTTTGTTGAGCAGCTGTCTGATAAAGTTGCTTAGCTTGTTGGTTATCAGTTCCAAGTGCAAATGTTTCTAAACTTGCCTGAGCACTTTTTAGACCTGCGATTGTTTGCTTTACTTGAGTTCCAACTGTCATCATGGTCCCTTCTTTCCCAAAATTTTTGGTACTGTTTTAGTATGACTAGGCTTAAAAGAAATATGCTAGGCTAAAAATTATTTCAATACAAAAAGCCACCAGTATGCTTTAGGCAAACCAATGGCAGGTTATTTTTAATCTTCGTTCACCATAATTCTTGTGTTATACAATACGTAGCCGTTTTCCCATCTTGCGCGAATTTCCAATGCATAATCACCAGAAGCTACATTCGAATCCTCGAGGTTTATAGGGTATCCTTTTAACCCTTCATATGCGAGCTTTCCCGATTTCATTTCCCATAAATAGCATTTCACAGAATCCGGTGAATGTTCAAATAAAAGCTTAATGTTATCACCAGATTCAACAATGATCGGGTTAGATTCCCTTGCGAGGACAGCTGGATCGATATTATTATCAGCCGCCGAAGTCCGCCCCCATTTACTTAAGGAATATGTTACAGGCTTAACCTCAACAGTATGTTTTGCTACAACCACTTCTAAATCAGGAGGAACGGGTTTATAACGGCTATAAGTGCTCCAGCTGATTACACATAATAAAAACAAGAAAGACAATATTAGCCATGGAACAGATTTCTTCACCGCCATCCCCCATTTCCGGATTGCTTCCCATTAAATAGACGGGGAAATCAGTAAATAAGTTTCAAATTTTCAGTTAACATTTATTCAAATTCAATATTTTACGTTTGGTAAATTTATTATTTTTTTCATATTCCTGATAAAGTTTTTCCTGGCTTAATCCATTTTCGATTTCCTGTAACATTCATTACATGCGTATAACATCTCTTATTTTATAATGAATAAATAATTGATAAAAAGTTGGTGATAAATATGCATGAAGCTCGATTTTCTCATCCTTCGGCTGGACATGCTGCTGTGGTTGATTTTGATGAATATCCTTACATCGTTATCTGGGAAGTGACTAGGGCCTGCCAGCTTAAATGTCTGCATTGCAGAGCAGACGCGCAAAATAAACCGGACCCAAAGGAATTGACGCCTGAAGAAGGTATAACACTAATTGACCAAATTTACGAAATGGGAAATCCCATGCTCGTATTTACAGGTGGAGATTGTATGATGCGAGAGGATCTTTTTGATCTTGCTGATTATGCGATTAAAAAGGGCATGAGAGTCTCCATGACACCAAGCGCCACAGATAATGTGACAATAGAAAAAATGGAAAGGGCCAAGGAAGTCGGACTTTCCAGATGGGCTTTCAGCCTTGATGGTCCCACCCCTGAAATCCATGACCATTTCCGCGGCACTCCTGGTTCGTTCGACCTTACAATCGAAAAAGTGAAATACCTGAATGACTTAAACATGCCTTTGCAGCTTAATACCGTTATTTCCCGCTACAATTACAACCATCTTGAACAAATGGCGGAATTAATGAAAGAACTCAAGGTAGTCATGTGGTACATTTTCTTGCTGGTGCCTACAGGCCGGGGGCAGCTGGATGCCTGCCTGACTCCAGCCGAGCATGAAAAAGTGTTCAGGTGGCTTTATGAATTAAGCAAATCTGCACCATACGATATTAAAACTACTGCGGCTCAGCATTACCGGCGTGTAGTATTTCAACAAAAGGCTCGGGAACACAGGGTCAATAAGGCAGATGGGATCCGGTATGAGGATACCTTGACTAAGGATATGGCCTCTCTGACTGATGGCTTGAAGCGAGCACCAAAAGGAGTAAATGACGGAAACGGATTTTTATTTATTTCCCATACTGGTGATGTCATGCCGTCTGGACTCCTGCCGCTTGTTGGCGGGAATGTCCGTGAAAAGCCTTTGGCTGATATATATCGAAATTCCCCTATTTTCAAAGACTTGCGAAGCCCTGACAAATATAAAGGAAAATGCGGTGTATGCGAATTCCGCTTTGTTTGCGGGGGTTCACGCTCCAGAACGTATGCAGTGACCGGAGACTATATGGACAGTGAACCATTCTGTGTCTACATCCCAGGAGCAATGCGTAAAAAGGAAACTAAATTTTAACATCATCAGCTCCATCTTAGGAGCTGTATTTTTTTATCATTTTTGACACTTTCATGACATCGCCAAAACTGTGACATAAAGCACGGCAGCCAAGACCTTTCAGGTTTTACAATAAAACTAACGAAAGGATGGTGCAAAGATGACAATCAAGATTGATCAAAACGCATACAAATGGTTTGAAAAAGAATTTGATACACCTAAACCGTTTCACATCCGCCTTTACCCTCAATATGCCGGGTTTGGCGACAAGAACAAGGGCTATAGCCTGGCCTTCTCGCTTGAAGCTCCTGCCATTGCCGCCGAACAGCATGAGATTGACGGAATTACCTTTTACGTTGAAGCAAATGATACATGGTTTTTTGATGAAACAGATGTTGAACTTAAGTACAGCGACACCGCTGGTGAAATATTCGCCCATTATATAGAACACAATTAAACTCTATTGAGTCTCTGGTATTTACCTGGGACTCTTTTACATTTCTTTTGGAGCTTTGATCCCCAATATTCTAAGCCCTTCCTCGAGGACAATGCTGACAGCATGGACTAACTGGAGCCGCGCATTCTTTTCCGCATCATCTCCAAGGATCCGCACTTCTCCGTAATATTTATTAAACGCCTGGGACAGATTGAGGACATATTTAGCAACAAGGGATGGATCATTTCTTTCAACCGCTTTCTTGATGGTATCCGGGAACATTTGCAGCTCAGTGATCACTGGCCATTCAGCAACGGCTGCCAGATTGGTGTCCTCGTTAACAGCTTCATCTTGTAATGCCCCCTTTTTCAACAATGATTGTGCCCGGGTATTTGTATACTGAACATAAGGTGCTGTTTCACCTTCTACTTTTAGCATCTCTTCAAGGGAAAACTCTATATCATTCATGCGGAAATTCTTAAGGTCATGAAAAACAACGGCACCGGTACCAATCATTTTGGCAACATCTATTTTATTGACCAAAGATGGATTTTTTTCTTCAATATTTCTTTCCGCCAGCTGAATAGAATCCTCGAGAACATCTTCAAGCAAAACGACCTTGCCTTTTCTAGTGGACATTTTTTTGCCGTCCTTTAACATCATCCCAAATGGAATATGAGTAATACCATCCGCCCATTGAAAACCCATTTTGGCAAGCACTGCTTTTATCTGTTTAAAGTGAAGACTTTGCTCATTTCCAACCACATATAATGATTTCACAAAAAAATACTCTTCGAACCTGTATAAGGCCGCCGCTAAATCCCTTGTAGCATACAAGGTGGCTCCATCTGATTTTTTTATAAGACAAGGCGGAAGTTCTAGGTCATCCAATTTGACTACTTGCGCCCCATCAGATTCATCAAGCAGCCCCTTTTCTCGCAGCATTTCCACGATTGGTTCCATCTTATCATTATAAAAAGCTTCACCAGCATATGAATCAAACTCTATTCCCAAAAGATTGTATATCTTCTTAAACTCCTTCAATGATTCATCCTTGAACCACTTCCAAAGTCTAAGTGCTTCAGGATCGCCATTTTCAAGACGTCTGAACCAATCGCGGCCCTCTTGTTCAAGCTTCGGCTGACTTTCTGCGGCTTCATGAAATTTTATATACAGCGCAAGCAGTTCCTGAATCGGTTCCGCCTTCACCTTTTCTTCATTGCCCCAGAGCTTATATGCCGTGATTAGTTTGCCGAACTGAGTTCCCCAGTCTCCTAAATGATTGATTTTCACTGTTCTGTAACCACATTTTTCATAAATAAGCGAAAGTGAATTCCCTATAACGGTTGATCGCAGATGACCCATGGAAAAAGGCTTAGCAATATTGGGTGATGAAAGGTCAATTGTTACAGCCTGACCTTCACCAATATCAAGATCACCATAATGGTTCTTCTTTTGCCCTATTTCATTTATAAGTTCTCTGGCAACTTTCGTTTTATTTAAAAATGCATTTACATAGCCGCCAACTGCTTCGAAACGATCCAATGATTCACCGACCCCGCTTTGCAAGCGCGAACTTAATTCTCGAGCTATTTCAAAGGGAGGCTTCCTCATCTTTTTCGCCAGTTGGAAACATGGAAATGCTAGGTCTCCCTGATGCAAAAATTTCGGTTTCTCAATTAACACCTCTATTTCATTAGGAGAAAGAAGGCCATCAAGCCGAGCAGCAAGCAATTCTGAATAAAGTTTTAGATAATTCATTAAAAAGCCTCCCTGATAAAAATAAAAAACTCCCGTCTCTTAAATAAGAGACGAGAGTTTTTCCCGCGGTACCACTCAAATTGTTCCATTATAAGGAACCTGCTTTCATTGATAACGGGTATAAATCCCGGCCGGCCCTACTGGTTTTCAGGCAAGCATCTCAAAAGTGCGCTTCATTATTCATTTGCACCAGGCTTCCACCGTCCCTGGCTCGCTAAAGCAAATCTGGAATAATTACTCTCTTTTTCATCGATTTGATATTTTTACCATTATAAACAATCAAAGAACCATTTTGCAATCAATTTTTTACGATCATCAGCGAATCAAACTCTTGGATTGAACGCTTATGTTCATCGAACTTTTCAATATAGTTGCCGCCGGTATAATCGCCAATTACCTTGCGCCAAAAGCTCCTGGCCGGCTCATTTTTCTCGACCTGGGTAATGCTCCAGTTCCCAGGGAATAGATCAAACAGCTTGATGGCCGCTTCCTTTCCAAATCCTTTTCGGTAGAATTTCCTCATGATAAAAAATTCAAGGATGACATTGGGGTCTCCACTTTCAACCATTGCAAAACCTACAAACTCCCCATCATGCAAAATAAAAAAAGCATGTAAATCTGCTTCAGACCAGTATGGATTTAAATCAAATGGAGCAAAGCTGCCATTCACTTCAAGCTTGATATCCTGAAAAACGGTAAATTCGTAAATATAAAATTGGACTAAATTTTGAAGAATTTGTTCCTCTCCTTGTTTCACACGTACTAAATCAATCACATGGATTCCCCTTTTTAAAAGTTATAAATAAGAATTCGTGCATTTAACCTGAAATCCTTTTTATCAAATAGATAAATAATGTATAAATCACCCTGTTAACAAAGTAAAATGAGCCCTCATCTTATTAGATAAGGACTCATTTTACTAGTATTCTTCTATATGCCAAGTATGTTTGAACTGGATACAGCCCTTTAAAGTTTGTGCGACCGGACATCCTTGTTCAAAGACATTCAATGCTCTTTCGGCTGCTTCCCTTTTTCCGGCAGGTACCTTCAATTCATAGTGACAGCTGATTTTCGTGATTTTAAGGACTCCTTCCGGTGCTTCAATAGTTCCTTGGACTTTAGCCATGACTTTATCTGGTGAGGTTGGTATTTTACGCGCCTCCAGCGCGCCAGATAGGGTTCCAACCAGTCAACCGCCTGCTGCAGAAACAATATGGTCAAGTGTTGACGGATATTCTACCTCCGGGTTTACACCATAGAACTGCTTTACACCCCCATGGACGCCAAAAATCAAAGGCTCACTAAAACCATCAATGTATGCCTCCCTGATTTTGTTGGGAGTATCTTTTTGTATCACTGCTATCTTCGTTAGTGCGATTGGCTCAGACAATTATACGATCCCTCCTTAGATTCCTGACTCCAACATATAAGAATTTATGCAATTATTCAAATAAAAACCTATCACTATTAAAAATAGGCAGCCCGACTTTTTTATTCTATGATACAAGCTGATGCTCGTCCGATATTTTTTCATATGATGTTGTTGTAAGGTTCGGATCTTACCTATCTTCTAAACGGAAGGAGGTGGAGAGATGTTAATCACTGCGATTGTTGTTCTTTTGCTGGCACTTGCTTTGGTCGTTGCGATCTTGTTGGGTCAGGATGCTTTAGCTGATGTCCTTTACACTTGCATCGGTGAAGTAATTGCTGTAGAAAATGGTGCAGCTTAATCTCTTCGAGAGATACGAGACCTGAACTTCCTTACAATCTCCCTGGCTAAACCGGTAATGGCCGGGGAGATTTTAATTTTGATAGAAAGGGTGTATATTATGAATGAGAATGATATGAAGCCGCATATTGACAGTTTTAAAAAAGATCCTTCATTAAATGAAATACTTAATTTTACACAGGCGATCCTAAAGAAACTGCCAGAAAACGAGAAAACAAACGATAATAGTCAAGCAAATAATGAAAATAAACCGAATGCAGAAACAATTAATTCTCTGGTGACTACTGCACAAAGTTTTATAAACCCTACTACTTTGTCTTTACTTTCAAGAACTTTAAACCAAACAGAAAATAAAAAAGAAGACTCTAACTCTTCGACCTTAAACCTTAAGGTTGAACAGCTTGCAGCTGAATTGAGTGAAGTAAGAGAGGAATTGAATCAAGCCAAAATCCAGTTATCAGAAAAAGGTCAGCGTCTTGAAGAACTTGAGGCTACAGTCCAATTTCTTAAACGGCGAAGGAGACGATGAATAAAAATAGAGTCCTTCATTCACGATGAAGAGCTCTATTTTTGTGCTCAATGGGCCTAACCCTTAAAAAGCCAGTGCCAAATAGATGGCTGTTCCCCACATAATCATAGCGGATACTTTGTTTAAGATACCGAGAAAACCCGCTGATTTTCCTAACCTCCCTACTTGACGGCCAACAAAAGCAAGGGCGAAAAACCAAATCCAGGAAGTTAAAATACAGGCCAAAGCAAAAGTGAATTTCGCAGGTCCCGAATAAGTCAGTGAACTCGTTCCTATCACTCCGACTGTATCCATGATCGCATGAGGGTTTAGCAAAGAAACCGAAGCAGCAAAGGTTATTTGTTTTTTTGGAGAAAAAGCTTCGTGTTCTGCTGTAACTTCCGATGGCTTACTTCTCCAGGTTAAATAACCCATGTAGATTAAAAATAGTATCCCGGCTGTTAAAAGTAATGTATTTAGCCAGGCAATCTGCAGAACGATTACCGATATTCCCAAAACAGCCAAAGTGATCAAGAGTGTATCACTTATCGAAGCTGTCAGGATAACGGGCAGAACGCTCCTATATTGTTTGTGTATCGATCCCTGGTTGAAGACAAACACGTTTTGGACACCTAACGGAAGGATCAGCCCGAAAGCGAGAATGAAACCATGAATTCCTGCAGCTAGCATATTTTTCTCCTTCTACCACACTCAGATTTAACAATAAAACTAATCCACCAAGCCATACCTCTTATACAGCTGATTTACACAAGAAAAGGACTTAGGCCTAAGTCCTTTTTAATTAATCTTTAAATATTTTCTCTGAGATACTGAACACAGCTAAAGTGATAATAAATGCAAAGATTCCAGAGTAGATTTTATTTTCCCAAGCAATCATTTGATTGGCGAACGTCAGAATTGTTGCAATAAAGAAGCTTGCGAAAAGCACTTGAGGAAAATTTAATTTCTTCTTCATTTTTACTCCTTTTATTTTAATAGACTCACATATTCTAATATTTCCAAATCAACCTGGTCGATATGTAGATTTTCTTCAAGATCCCAGAGTCTTATATCAGACATTTCTTCGTTTTGTCGAAAGGGGCGCAAAGAATTAGTTGTAGAGTAATATAATGGATTGAACTTTTCTGCTCCGTTTAGTAAATTTTTCACCCTCGCCAGGCCAATAAATTTAAGATTAACGACGGTTTGTCCTGTTTCTTCAAGAAGTTCTCTTCGAGCGCAATCCAAAGGTGCTTCGCCTTTCTCCCTCTTTCCTGCCGGCACTTCCCATTGCTGCCTGAAGATGTTGTATCCAATTAAATATTGACCCTTCACCTTAATAATCGCATACGATCCTGCCAGCGGCTGGTATTGCCCCATATCCAATTCTTTGATTTCTAGAATTTCGATCAATTCAAAACCATTATTCTGCTTCGTGACCATCAAGCAACCGTCCTTGCTCGTCACGTACTCTTGCGCCAAAATGGACATGCCAGTGCATATGCTTATTGCTCTGGTATTTTCCAATGTTTGTAGAAATCGTGCATGCGCCATAATCTTTTTCAAGCATAGAAGCAGCCTGCTTCACTACCTGGAGAACATCACTCATAATCTCGGCTTCCTCATTGGATACTGATAAAAAAGATAAAATATGTTTTTTGGGAATGACAATAATATGCACCTCATAATATGACCGAGTGTGGTAAAATGCGAGAGTATGATCCGTTTCAAACACCTTATCTACCATAGTCTTGCCGGATAATACCTCATCACAATAGAAATCTTCCCATCTTTGTTCAGGAATCATTTGAACACCTCTTTTCATTATTTTTCTCCACTCCGTAACAATTGAGCTAATTTTCCTTTTTGAATAATGCAGCTAATAATGCGGATTTTCCGAATTGTTTTGTCTCATTTTCCATATCTCTCATTTTCCTGATTTCAACCGCTGTGAAATCACGAAAAATCCCTTTGAGTTTTTCATCAGTAAAGCCCAAACCGCCTCGCATGCTTCTGCCTCTGTATACCTCCCAATCGAAAATGCCAGCTCCGCCAAGCTCTCCACCCTCTGCAAAGCAGGTTAGCGCAAAGGATCCACCAGGCTTCAAGGCTCTTTTAACGAGGGAGATATAATCCATTCTCCTGTGAGGCGGGATATGGTGGAAGCAGCCAGAATCATAGACGAGATCGTAAGTATCCTCTTCAATATCCAAATCAAATATATTACGCAGAACAAAATTCACTTGTACCTTCTGTTCTTTTGCCCTTTCTATAGCCCAGTCCAATCCTTCTGCCGATTGGTCAACGGCATCAACATGAAAGCCATTTCTGGCCAAATAAATAGCATTCCTTCCAGGTCCACAGCCTAATTCCAGCGCTTTTCCCGCTGTTATCCTGCTCTTTTCCATATAATCCACTAAGTTCTCATCAGGATGGTTTTCAAAAAAAGGAACTTTTCTTTCCCGATCAGAGTAAAACTGATCCCAATTGAACTCACTACTTTCTTTCAGAAGATGATCTAGCATTATTAATAAGTCCTCGTAACTATGTATGGTTTCTTTCATAATACCCTCCAAAATCTCGTGTTTATCCTCTCACCGGTGATATAAGGTGGAGGTGACGTTTGTTGCTGTTTGGTTTTATCAATATCGGCCTCATTGATCCTGAGTAATTCAACGTAACTTCTTCTTCCGTAAAAGCTTTTAACGCCTCGATTAAAAAGATGCTGTTCAACGATAGTGATAATTCCTTTTCACCATATACATCAATGATTTGCTGAGTTTCTTCAATTTTGCCTAAATCCGGGGAATAGGAGGTAATCTTAAGGGTGCTTCCATTTATTAATTCCAATTTCACATTGTTGTTCCTTGATTCCCGATTAAATAAACTGGCGCGGTCGATTCCTTTTAATAACTTGGAGGTTTGAACAGTAATCATTGTCTTTGGATGTGCTGGAATGAGACTGTTAAGATTAGGATAGTTTCCTTCAATTAATCTTGTGTACATTGCAAGGTTAAGAGTTTTGAACACGAGATGATTTCCACAAATATATACAGTTATCAAATCCTTGGAACTGTTGAATAGTCTCATGAATTCTTTAACTGATGCTAGCGGTATTATATAGGATCCTTCGATATCAATTTCAATTTCGCTTTCCCTCATCGCTAATCTGTGAGAATTGGTGGCTGCGCATATGATTTTGTTCTCCTGTAAAGTGACCAGCAATCCGGTCAGAACTGGCCGGTTATCAATTGACGAAGCAGCAAACGCCGTTTGGCTTATCATTTCATTTAAAAGGGGGCCAGGTATTTGCACACCCTTACCAAGATCCAGGACTGGAGTGTTAGGATATGCCTCAACGTCAAAACTGCTCAACACGACAGAGATTTCCTCAGTCTTGATTGATAGTTTATGCTGACCAATTAACTCAACCGTCAGTTCTCCAGGGAGCTTTTTCACCAATTCAACTAAATATTTGGCAGGAACCACAACGCTTCCTGTTTCATAAACAGTCAACTGCCCTTTAGCCTCGAGCGGGATTGTTTTTTCAACAAAAAACAAATGATTGCTGACGATAAGAGTCACCCCTTCAGAATGAGCTGTCATTTTTATCCCGTTCATGATTTGCGGCTCCGCTTTAGCTGATATACTCCTGCTTAATTCGGATAATACTTCATAAAAACTGCTTCTATCAATTTTAAATTTCATGACCTTTTTCCCTTCATTTCACCTATATTAATTAATTCGACAAAATTATGGAAAATCCTTGTAAAAATAGAAAAAAAGCGACCTTCTTTTCCAGAAGAATCGCTTAATATACAAAGCTTTATTTTTCGATTATTGCCTGGATTACATGCCCTACTCCGGTATGCAATTGACCTTCAACTCGTTCCTGTTCTCCGTAAAAGAAATGCATGACTTTAAACCCTTTAACCCATTTTAAAAGGTCTTTTGGATCGTATAGCATATCTAATGTTTTGGGCCCGCCTGTTCCATATTGTATCTGGTCCTCTGAATAAACTTCAAGCATGACTATGCCTCCAGATTTGACAGCCGATACCAATTTGTCGAATACCGATTTTTGGTCCTGCTTGGAAAAATGGCCAAAAACCATGATGGCTGCATCGAATTCCTCAACTGGTACCTCGTCTTGGATTAAATCTTTTTGTTCTGTTTTGATATCTACTCCATAACGATGAGCCAGTGCTTCAGTTTTTTTCAAGCCATTCTGCGCATAATCATATGCTGTTACTTCAAGACCTTGTCTTGCTAGGTAAACAGCATTCCTGCCTTCACCTTCAGCAAAGCATACAACTTTACTTCCCTTCTCCAGCCTATTTGCCTGTGATTTTATAAAAAGGTTCGGCTCTTCCCCATAAACATACTGCTCAGAGCCAAATCGTTCATTCCACGGATTTCCCATACGCTCACTCCTTCCTGATTATTATACCCAATACCCTTTTTTTAGTATGATTAAAGAACATAAGGCTAACCTATTTTTTAATGGGTAAGAAAAGAAAAGGAGGTGGATTATGTTGAAAGAATTAATGTCAATGGACGAAGTTAAAAGCTTGATTAATGATAACGAATTAAGTTTCATTTATGTATTGACCGATAGCTGAAGTGTCTGTCACGGTCTGCTTCCTCAGGTTGAGGAAGTGATGAAAGATTTCCCTAAAATCGAAACCGGTCTGGTCAATGCTGGTAAGGTCGAAGAAATAGCAGGTTTCCTGATGGCCTTTACCGTTCCCGTGCTCGTACTCTATGCAGATGGGCGAGAATATTTAAGGGAAGCCAGATTTGTCCAGGTTGAAAAGCTTAGGGAAGATCTCAACAGAATTTACGATGGTTTTTACGGTGAATGAGGAGGAGCTTGGGCAAAACCAAGCTCTTTTTCATTCTTCCGGGCTTAGGTGATTTTCGTATATTAATGTTCCTTGTGATGAATATGCAGAGATTTTAGTTGCAAGGCTTTGGGCATTTTCAACATCCGATTGGTGGTACCAGTATTTCCTGTTATTGCTTGTTATAATTTCGGCATTATACTTGCCATTGTTAACCTCTAGAATTATCTTCTCAATTTCCGGCTGAAAGATTTCTCCAATAAACACGGTTCTATATGTATTATCCCCATATTGGGAATACACTCCCCGTAACCATGTTGATGCTCCCAAGGAAATAGGATCGGTGGGGCCGGAAGCAGAATGTTCAAAACCTGAAGCTCCCCGGTATTGCCAGCCTTTATCTTCTTTAACATACAGAATGACACCGTACCCATTGATACTTTCGTATATAGAAAAAGCATCTTTATTATTCGTCTTCTCAGAAAAAATAATATTGTCTGTTGCAATTCCACTATCCAAAGCCGCCTGTTCAATCGTCTTCTGATCCTGATCATTAACATCTGCCTGTTCTTTATTACAGCCAGCAATCAAAACACTGGTTGTAAAAATTACTGTCAAAACTGTTTTATTCAAAAGAAATCACCCTTTCACCTATACTGTAACATACGTATTCATCACGAAAGATGGATATAATGCATTAAAATTGACTGAATTTTATACCTTGTATAAATTTCCATTTAGATTAGGGTATGAATACCTTTCCATAAAGCAAAATAATGAAAGGATCGACTTCCTTTCATAAGGAGACAAAACATGAATATAGAAACGATAAGGAGTGCAATCATGGGTATATTAAGCGGGAATCCTAAAGACGAACCAATGCATTATGGTGAGGTATATGGCACGTGGAGCCATTTATCCGTCAATCACGGACTAATTGCAGCTTACCAGACATTTATCAATCATATTGGTGATGAGGATCTGAAAAAGCTTGTTCAAGAAGCCATTGAAGCAATGCAGGAAGAAAACAAGCAGGTTGAAGAATTGCTTAAGTCAAACGGGATTGGTCTTCCTCCCTCACTTCCTGAACGCCCGGTTGCCCACCTGGAAGATATTCCACCGGGAGCAAGATTCAGTGACCCTGAAATTGCCGCTGCAGTTTCGAAGGACGTTGCGGAAGGCTTAGTAGCTGCCAGCACGATGATTGGTCAAGCCATCAGGGAGGACATTGGATTAATGTATGGACAGTTCCATATGGCCAAAGCACAATTCGGAGCTAAGATGCTTAAACTGAATAAAACAAAAGGATGGTTAATTCCTCCTCCATTACAAGTTAAGTCCACGGAGAGTTAAATAATAATATTATGTAAACTTTACAAAAACAGCAGATCCTCCCAGAGGACTGCTGTTTTTGATTGATTATTTATTGTACATGGTGATTTGCCCTGAAAATTGGTTAGGGTCGGACAAAATCTCGCTATTCACCTTCTACCTTAACCCAAGTAGGCCCAGGTTCAGACAACTTTCCGTTGTTTTCCCTCAAAGTTGTCTGAAGTTGACACAAGTTCGGACAACTTTCCGTTGATTTCCCTCAAAGTTGTCTGAAGTTGACCCTAGTTCGGACAACTTTCCGTTGATTTCCTACAAAGTTGTCTGAAGTTGATACTGGTTCAGACATAATCATGCGGATCTCCTTCGATTTTGTCCGAAGTTGACCGCGGTTCAGACATAATCACGAGGATCTCCTTCAATTTTGTCTGAAGTTAATCTGGGTTCGGTTTAATCATTAAATAGCGGGTGGAATAAATATTCCATACCACAATCGATGTGAACTCATCTTTTACTATTTCCGCCAAATCCTCTTGTTCTCCACTCTTCTTGTGTATCCGAGTGCATCAAGTCGCTCAAGGAAAGGAATCATGTATTTCCGCGATAACTCCACTGCTTCTTTAGCCTGGGCTACATCAAACTCATCCCCTGTATGGTTTCTTAGTCTTTCAACCGCATCCGCAAAATGAGCTCCGTACCAGGCATATTGATCATCAATCAAGACAATCTCTCCCTGGTCTTCAAGGAATCGTTTCAACTCAGCCGAAATGGAATCGGGGATGCCGGCATTTTTTATATAATCATTCAAATAAGCAACCTTCAGTCCATCCTTCTTAAGCTCGTTAAGCATATTCTCTGTTCGCTTTACCCAGTTTTTCGGGACATGAGGAGCAAAGCTTGCCAGGTAAATATACTGTTCTTTCCTGAAAAATAAGCCCTTTTTGATGCCATTATCGATAATGAATTCGAGCAAAGTTTTCGAGAAAGTTTTTTGCAGTGACTGAAGCAGTTCAGCTTTGTTCATCCCGGTTCTCATAGGGTTTTCCTGGTGGTAATCTTCCAGCCGGTCCTTGATATCCTCTTCAATGAGTTCGACAACTGAGACAAGGGCATATTCCTTATTCGAAATCCGGACAAACTGTTCATCGTTCAGATTGGCTAAAATCGCTCCTTCATCCAGAGCTGTCCGCTTAATCAGTTCTTCGACAGATAAACTTTTTGCTTCATATAAAGCGGCATTAATTCGTTCAATTGGTGTACCTGCCTTCTTTTTCTCCAGCTCTTCTATTGTCTGCTGTCCAAATCGATATTTATTTCCACGCGGGTCAATTACCCACCCGCCGCCAATCGTTTCCTGAGGACTTGGCCGGCGGACAATGAACCGGTCTCCGCGCTTCGTGACAATTTTTTCATCCAGACGCAGCTGACAAAGGATTTCCCCATTGTCTTCTTTTAATTCATTTCGGTCAAAAAAGACAATCCGACCCATTACTTCGACGGTACCGATATGACACTTAATTGGCGTCCTTTGTTTAACCAAATGCTCGAGGTCCTCGACCACTCTTATAGCGACATCAATTGTATTCGTTACAATAAAATGTTCAGAGGAAACAAGGACTTCCCCGCGTTCTAGATCGTCACGTGAAACCCCCGATAGATTGATGGCTGCCCTCTGGCCGGCGAAAGCTGTTTTTGCTGGCTGATGATGCACCTGTAGCTGACGTGCCCTCACTTCAATTCCAGACGGAAGGACTTTTAGCAGCTGGCCCTCTTCGACTGTCCCTTCGTATACAGTACCTCGGACGACCGTACCTTGTCCCTTAACTGTAAATACCTGGTCAATTGGCAGTCGGAAGGCACCCTTGGCATCACGCATCTCTTGCTCTTTCAGCGTTTCTATAATCAATTCTTTTAATTCATGGATTCCTTTTTTGGATAGACTATCGACCATCATGAAAGGCGCATCCTCAAAGACTGTCCCTTCTAGTTCACCAAGGATATCATCTTTCACAAGTTCCACGAACTCTTCTTCAACCCGGTCAATTTTTGTAATCGCAATAATACCTGAACGGATTCCGAGGAATCCAAGAATATCGAGGTGTTCCCGTGTTTGTGGCATGACACCTTCATCCGCAGCAACTACCAGTACTACAAGGTCAATTCCAGCAACGCCGGCAATCATCTGGCGGATGAAGCGCTCATGTCCCGGCACATCCACAACGGAAATTTGCAGATCCTCATCCTCATATAATGGCGCAAAGCCAAGTTCAATTGAAATTTGACGTTCCTTTTCTTCTTTCAGCCGGTCAGTATCCACGTTCGTTAGCGCCTTGGTCAGCGACGTTTTCCCATGGTCAATATGACCTGCCATCCCAATGGTAAAATACCTCTTGCTCAAATGCTTACACCTTCTTTTGATATGTATAAAATAACTCTAACTTTAAAAGCCAAATAGTTCAAGCAACGAAAATCAGACAGTTATTTTTCTGCCTATTCGTGCTAAAAAATTAAGAACATCTCAATGTCCAAGGTTTCCGCCCTGTCCATATCAAATTTCCATTCATATATTAATAAGACGAAATAATTTTCAGGGAGTGTTTAAATTGAGTGACAATCAACAAAAGCCAAACCCGATTCCAAGTAGTCTTGTTGACCTGTTTGTAACAGACATCCTGCAGAAAAATGGCATTAGCAAGAAGGATATAAAGGATAAGATTACGGATGACAAGAAGATGGCCATCAAAGAATTAGTTGAAGACTTAAGCAAGCAAGTGGAGTCATTCGTCAATGGAAACAGCAAGCCTAATAAAGATTCAGAGAAAAAATAATAGACTAACCCCCAGACACCCTATAAATGGGTGTCTATTTTTTCAAAATGGGACTCTATTTAGGGTATATACACAAGCTATCCGGAGGTTTCATTAATAAGATATTCCATACTAGATTAAAAGGAGTGAAAGCAATGTCAAACTATTATCATGATCACCATAAACCGCACCATTCTGGTAAAAGCTGCAAGAAAAAAGCGGATGTGGAGCAGGAGGCAACCCAGTTGGAGTATACAGAGCAGGACTCTGATGAATTAATTTGGGTTAAAGACTCTTGCAACATCAAGGTTCATACTACCGATACGCAAGCTGCGGTTTCCTTGCAGGTTGCCCTTCAGTTAGCTATCGCATTAGTTATCAGCATCACAATTGGCGATTCTGATCAAGGCCAGTACGTCGCCCAGCAGCTTATTCAGGAAATGGGCACTGAACAGTCTAACACACAAAAAATCATCATCAATAATTCCAAAGATGTCAACGTCACTACAACTGATACAGATGTAGCAGTCAATGTTCAGGCATTACTGCAGGTTCTGGTTGCCCTCGTTGCTGAATTGGACATTCTGTAATCTATTAAATCTTGAAAGAGGTGAAAATGATGAGCAAGGAAAAAAAATGGAGAGCATTGGATCACTGTGATACTGGAAAGGGAAATGAAGCGGATGTGACGCAGGAAGCCGATCAAAAGATGGTCACAAAGCAACAGTCTTTTGAATGGATTATCATCAAAGATTCAGAATGCATTGATGTCCACACAACTGATACTCAGGCTGCTATCTCCCTTCAACTAGGACTCCAGGCTGCAATTGCTGCTGTCATTAGCATTGCGATTGGAGATTCTGAGAAAGGTAAAGCTGTCGTCAATGAAATCAAACAAGTGATCAAAACTAAACAGCGAAATACACAAAAAACCATTATTGAAGGATCAAAACATGTTGAGGTCAAGACAACTGATACCGATATCGCCGTGAATATCCAGGCGCTCCTACAAATTCTGGTTACCCTGGTTGCCAAGCTGGATATTTTATAATATCCGCTCATTTTTAACCAAAAAAAAATCAGCCTGCAGACACTTAAAAAGTCTGCAGGCTGTTTGATTTGTGTGTTAATTGTACATAAAACGCAGCATAGTGGCGGCTGCCAGCCTGCTTGTCATATCCCGGAAGTCTTTCGATGGATCTATTTCTACGATATCCATCGCCTTAACTTTTTCATGGGAAGCGGCAGCGGTGATACTCGCTAGCAATTCCCTGCTGGTTATCCCACCCGGTCCAATTGCCGGGCAACCTGGCGCGAAAGCTTGATCTACGACGTCCATGTCAACAGATAAGTAGATAAAATCTACTAATTCAGATAGTCTTTTAATCTCTTTTTTTATAATTGGGATGATTCCTGTCATCTCAATATCTTCCATTGTATAGACAGAAATCCCTTTATCTTTTGTATAATTATGATATTCCTTCGCGTTCGCATAATCACGTATCCCTATCTGGACAAGATTGCCACCCTTCAGGTGACCACCATCAATAAGACTTCGGAATGGCGTGCCATTTGTCCGACCGCCGTCAACCAGGTTCCTTACATCATGATGTGCATCCCATTGAATAACCCCTACTTCACCGTAATGTTCCTTGAAAGCGCGTATGGAAGGATAACTGACACCGTGGTCACCGCCCAGCATGATATACCTTTGACAGGAGTTCTTTTCAAGCATCTCCCTGACACTGATATGCAGTCTCTCGATGGATTCCTCCATATCAGTTGGATGGGTATGCACATCGCCAAAGTCAATGATTCTAATCCCGGTGTAATCTTTCTCTTTTTCTCCTGAAAAAGTGGAGAATGAACTCATGCTTGCCCTGATTGTTTTCGGCGCATCGGAGGCCTGTGATAAAGAAATGGATGTTTTGGAGAAGGGAAGACCGATTAAGCCGATGTTCCCTTTCTCTCCTTCTGAATAAGGTATAAGACACTCATTTACCTTCGTGACAAATTGATCCTTGAAAACCGCAGGCTTACCGGGCTGAAGATAACTGAATTTCACCATAAGCGGTCCTTTCCCAAAGTTTTTTACCAGAATGGAAAACACTTTGTGCGTGATTCACACCGAAGTGATACGGAATATACTTATAGTTTGGCACATCCCAGATGACAAAATCAGCTGATCGACCTTTCTCTAATGTCCCTGCCTCGAATCCTTTTCCGATTGCATGGGCAGCATTGACTGTGACCGCATTCCAGATTTCTTCCGCTGACATTTTCAGCTTTAATGCAGCCAGAGACATAATCATCTGCAGGTTTTCAGTAACACAGCTTCCCGGATTGAAATCTGTCGCCAAAGCGACTGCCGCACCCTCATCAATCATCTTTCTCGCACGTGCATAATGGTCTTTCCCGAGGTAAAATGTTGTTCCAGGCAATAAAACAGCGACTGTATTCCCTTCGCTGAGCTGTCTGATACCTTCATCGGAGGCCGCAACCAGGTGGTCTGCACTTGCAGCTCCAAGTGACACCGCCAGTTCAGTTCCGCCAAGCGGATCAATTTCATCAGCGTGAATCTTCAAGCCAAATCCCTTTTCTTTTGCCAGTTGTAAAAACTTCCTTGACTGTTCGATGGTAAATACACCTGTCTCGCAAAAAATATCGACGAACTCGGCAAGTTCGGCTTCCTTGATATCATCGAACAGCTTTGCCATATCTTCCAGGAACTCTTCTTCTTTCCCTTTGAACCCTGGCGGAACAGCGTGTGCGCCGAGGAATGTCGATACGACAGAAACGGGGTACTTTTCCTTTAATTTTTGGACCACTCTCAGCTGCTTTATCTCTGTATCTGCATCCAGGCCATACCCACTTTTAGCTTCCAGAGTCGTGACCCCGTAAGAAATCATTCTCTCCAAATGGAAGGAAGCTTTTTCAAACAATTCATCCTCTGTGGCTTTTTTAGTAGACCCTACCGTCGATAAAATTCCGCCTCCCTGAGCGAGGATTTCTAAGTAAGGCACTCCAGCTTGCTTCAAAGATAGTTCATGTTCACGAGATCCCCCAAAAACCAAATGAGTATGAGGATCAACGAGACCAGGGGAAACAACCTTTCCCTTAGCATCGATTTTTTCGGAAGCCTTAAGTGCTCCGGCTTCAGCAGTCGAACCCAGCCAGGCAATTTTCCCATCCAGGATCCCCAATGCCGCGTTCTCACGTATGTTCAGCTCTTTCATTGCATGCCCCTTTAGTGGCTTGTCAGAGCATTTGGGTAAAATAAGCTCGCCGATATTATGAATAATCAAATCGTATGTCAATCTTCTCCACCCTTTCTCTCTAAAATCAGGCTGTTGATTTCAGTTCAATATATTGTTTCAATCATTCCAAACACTGCCTATTTACATTTCAGGTAGCATTGGGATATCGACGCCTTTTTCTTTCGCTGTTTCAATCGCTTTGTCATAACCTGCATCTGCGTGGCGGGCTACACCCATTCCTGGATCTGTAGTCAGTACTCTTCTAAGTCTTTCTTCAGCAAGGTCCGTGCCATCCGCCACTACGACCATTCCTGCGTGAAGGGAATATCCCATCCCTACGCCGCCGCCATGATGGACAGAGATCCAAGAGCCACCAGCTGCGACATTGACCAGTGCATTGAGGATCGCCCAGTCACCGACTGCGTCGCTGCCGTCTTTCATTGCTTCTGTTTCGCGATTTGGAGAGGCAACAGACCCACTATCTAAATGGTCGCGTCCAATTACAATCGGTGCTTTCAATTCACCTTTTCGAACGAGTTCATTGATTGCCAATCCCATTTTCACTCGCTCACCATAGCCAAGCCAGCAAATCCGTGAAGGCAGACCCTGGAATTCCACCTTTTCCTGAGCCATGTCAATCCAGCGCTGAAGGGCTTCATTTTCCGGGAATAGCTCCTTGATCAGTTCATCTGTCCGGTGGATATCAGCCGGGTCTCCTGATAAAGCTGCCCAGCGGAACGGTCCTTTTCCCTCACAGAACAGGGGCCTGATATAAGCTGGAACAAAACCAGGGAAATCGAAAGCATGCTCCTCCCCATGATCCTTGGCAACCTGACGGATGTTATTGCCGTAATCAAATGTCACTGCACCTCTCCGTTGGAATTCAAGCATGGATGCGACGTGCTTAGCCATTGAGAAAGAAGATTGCTTTACATACTCTTCAGGATTATCCACGCGAAGTTTAGCTGCTTCCTCCAAAGTAAGACCAACCGGAATATACCCATTTAGCGGGTCATGTGCAGAAGTCTGGTCTGTTACAATATCAACTATAAAATTCCTGGACAATAATTCAAGATGAACTTCGGCTGCATTTCCGACCAGACCGATTGATAGGGCTTCTCCTTTATGCTTGGCTTCCTTAGCCCACCCAATGGCTTCATCAATTGAATGTGTCACCCGGTCGCAATATCGGGTATCTATCCGCTTTTTGATCCGTTCTGGATCGACCTCAACAGCAATACACACCCCATCGTTCATCGTGACTGCGAGAGGCTGCGCTCCACCCATGCCTCCAAGTCCAGCTGTCAATGTAATAGTATTTTTCAAGGTGCCCCCAAAGTGCTGTCTTGCAACCTCGGCAAATGTTTCATATGTGCCCTGAAGGATTCCCTGTGAACCAATGTAAATCCAGCTTCCTGCAGTCATTTGTCCGTACATCATCAAGCCTTTTTTATCAAGTTCATGAAAATGGTCCCAATTGGCCCATTTAGGAACCAAGACGGAATTGGATATTAAAACTCTTGGTGCTGCCTTGTGTGTTTTGAAAACAGCGACAGGTTTACCGGATTGAACAAGCATCGTCTCATCATTTTCCAGCCTGCGGAGCGTATCAACAATAGCGTCGAATGCCTCCCAGTTCCGTGCTGCTTTGCCAATTCCGCCATATACAACAAGATCCTCCGGCTTTTCAGCGACCTCTGGATCAAGATTGTTATAAAGCATCCTCAATGCAGCTTCTTGCTCCCATCCCTTACATTCTAGTTCAAGACCTTTTTTTGCTTTAATATTGCGTTTTGCTTCGATTGCCATTTTTTCCACTCTCCTTAATTTTTAGATTTCAAACCAGGCTTTCCTGTCTTTTTTTAGCTGTCCACTGGCGTTTATTTTTTTTTAGCCATTCTGCAAGTCTTTCGATATCTTCAGAGAAAATTCTGTCCTCAGTAATGGAGGGAACTATTTTTCTTGCTTCCTCATAGAAGCTTCTTGTTTTAGGTGCCATTTTTTCTACACCACGATATTGGACTGCCTGCAGGGCACAAATACACTCAATTGCCAGAACGCGCCTAACGTTTTGGATGATACTGTGTGCATGCCGGGCTGCAATAGTTCCCATGCTAACATGATCCTCCTGATTGGCAGAGGATGGAATGGAATCCACGCTGGCAGGATGAGCGAGAGTCTTATTTTCAGAAACTAGTGACGCAGCGCTGTACTGCATGATCATCGCACCAGACTGAAGTCCCGGTTGTGGACTTAAGAATGGGGGCAGGTCATTTAGTTGCGGGTTTACCAATCTTTCAATCCTTCTTTCAGAGATACTGGCAAATTCAGCAACAGCTATTTTCATAAAATCCATCGCAATCGCAATTGGCTGCCCGTGAAAATTGCCTCCCGATATGACTGTTTCTCCGCCATCAAAAATCAGGGGATTATCCGTTGCTGCATTCATTTCAATCTCCAGCTTTTCTTTTACATAATCGAGGGCTTGCCATGATGCTCCATGTACCTGAGGAATGCATCTTAGTGAATAGGCGTCCTGGACTCTTTTTTCACCCTGTCGTGTCGTCAGCTTACTGCCAGCCAATAAATCTCTCATGCGCTCCGCTACATCCATTTGCTGCTGGTAGCCCCGCGCTTCATGGATCGCAGGATGGAATGCGTCTATGACACCTTCAAGACCCTCCATTGTTAGGGCAGATATCCACTCTGATTGATGTGCCAGATCATTTGCTTCAATCCAGTTGACAACACCCATTGCCGTCATTGCCTGGGTTCCATTAATCAGTGCAAGGCCTTCTTTTGCCTGCAATACAATTGGCTCAAGACCTTCTTTCTTATAAGCCTCTTCTGTTGCACAAACCCTTCCCTCATAAAACACTTTGCCTTCACCTAACAGTACTAGTGCCAGATGCGATAGCGGCGCTAAATCACCCGAGGCGCCAAGTGAGCCTTGCTGCGGAACAACCGGGTGGATCTGCAGGTTGAGCAATTCCTTCAGCCTCTCAGCGATTACCGGCCTGATCCCGGAAAACCCCTTAATCAAGGCATTGAGCCTGAGTAAGACCATTGCTCGTGAAACGACCTCTGGAAATGGTTCCCCCACTCCGCATGCATGCGACCTGATTAGGTTTAACTGCAGGGCATTGACATCCTGTTCATTAATGATGACATCACTGAATTTGCCGAATCCTGTATTTATTCCATAAATCGTACGCTTATCGGCTACAATTTTCTCTACGGCTTCCCTGCTTTCAGCAACCTTCTTCATACTATCGGGACTGATTGCGACTGCCTCGTCGAGATAGCAAACTTGCCTGATTTGCTCCAAAGTTAACGTTTCCCCTGTTAAAATAACCATTCTCGTAACCTCCTGATTACTGGATAAAATAAAAAGGAGACGACAATGGCATACTTAAACCATCATCGCCTCCTACTGACTAGTGGACTATAGGCAATGCAACTTTATATATGATTGATTCCTAAACCAACCGTTTCGTGTTCAGACCCTTTTACAGGAGCACCGATCGTTCCGTAAAAAGCGACGGCAATCCATTCCCCTTCTTCTTCATCGGTAAAAGGTGTTCCACGGACAACGGCAAAACGAAGGCCGACAGTACGGCTCATTTCACCAATTGAAAGATGCCCCCGCGTGACCCCCTCCATGCCTTCCATAATCGCATGGTATAGTGCATGGGTTTCACGATACAAATTTGGATGTATGAGACCATGGCGCTTGGCAGCGGTTTCCACTGCGGAAATAACTTTTTGCATATTCATCGATCCAACTTTTCCAAGGCAATAGCTTACATCTTTTAAAGAATCCTGAAAAAAAACCATTTCTTCTTCCGTAAAAGATGCCAGCAGGATCGCTGTTTTCCCAATCGCAATTTTGCTCATGACAAACCCCGTTTTCTGAATTTTAACTATTGACTAATAACTTATATTAATTTTATGGTTCCTCAGCGCTAATGTCAACCTATATGGTAAATTTTAGTATTCTAATATAGTAGTATGATACCATGCTAAAGCATTGAAAAAAGCGCCAACAGGCGCTTTTTTTATTTATTTTCTAAAGACTCTGCAAGCCTGAAAAGAAAGCCGTAGACCAGATTATAAGCATCTCTGATCAATAGATCTTCCCTGTAACTCTCCAGCCCATTCAATGCGAAATTCAGGCTCCATACTCCTTCATTGCCATCGAACAACAGATCATACCTAGACCCCTCACCATTAAGGTTCTCCTCCAGGTATTTCTTGATGCCGGATTCATATTTCTTCTGAAGCTTAAGTCCCAGCATTACGTCATATGTTCCGAACACATCATCTTTTTCTAGACTTACGGCATCAACACCGACCAGGTCAAACCATTTGGATTCCAAATACATGAATTCATTTTTCCGCTCTTTAAAATAAGCAATTGGCTGATTCAGGAAACCAAATGATTCTTCACCCAGGAACTCCTCAGTTTCTTTGTCCCCTCTCTCAACATATGCATCCGCAAAACGAGCATCTGACTCTAATCCTTTTACTTCAACTCCATGAAGCAGCCCTTGGCGCTCTGCATATTCTTTTTCTTCATTATGTAATTCAACGCAATCCTTTTGCATTGTAATATATTTCTCGACCTGGTTCTTTAACATATTTATTGCCTCCATATTTATTTAACTGCTATTTATATTGAATGGAAAATGGGCAAATAGCAAATATTCTAGATCAGTTTTCCCAAAAACCAATGGAGAATTTCGTCTGTATGGTCACATCCCCATACAAACCACTGCTATTCCCCATATCCTGTTAGTATATCACCACTCTATAAGAAAGGAGAGGCACGTTCAATGAATTATTATTACAAAGATGATCATCGGCCAGACGATGATTACGATAATAAAAAGGAAAGATCAAGACACCGAGATAGAGAGAAGCATAAAGAATGGGATGACCATATGGACTGGGAAGACCACAGAGATTGGAAGAAACAGAAGGATAAAGACAAACACAAGGATTGGGACGATGATGAATATGATTGCGGCTGTAAAAAAGGCCATCATGATGAGAAACATTCACATCACTGTGTATGTAAAAAAGTAAGGGATATAAATGAAGCACAGCACAAGGTAAAACAAAAAAGCCATGGTTGTGACGTCAGCTGCGAATTATCAATCAGAGAGCTTTTGAATCAATGCAAACAGTCCAACTTTGATACAATCCCGTTCAAATTATTATGCGGATGCAGCAAAGGCGATTCCGAGACTTTCGTAGGTACTGGCGTGGTTAAAATTGATGGCTGCTTTTATGACATCAAGTCTACTTTTTTCCGAGTAGTTGACTTTACGAAGGGATCCAAATGCTGTGCGATCCTCGAGTTGCTCTGTCCGGAACGATGCAAAGGAAAGCACCATGGGATTGAGGGATTCGTTAGAACTGGTGCATGCTTCGAAGTCGATTTAAAAGATTTTGTCGGTATTACCTGCTTCCCGCCTGTAAAAGCGAAGAAAATGGATCCTAAGAAGCTGTTATGCTCTGGACATTGATTTCCTGAATAGATCAAACAATCACCCCACTTTAATATGTGGGGTTCCGTTTTGTGTCTAAAACTCAGCACTTGTCTCGAGTTCTATTAACCTTACTCCCCTGAAATTAAAAATATGTGATTGCCCTCTATCATTCGTCTATTCATTTACAGTTGTACTGGCATATAAAATAGTAAGTCAAAAGAAAGGAGCAGACTTTTACTGTTTCTTACTGCTTTTGATTAAAAAAAAAGGAGTGAAAGATATGAAGAGAAATACAGGTTGCAATTCAAACCATGGCTGTCCGCCACAGCTTTCATGTGATGAAGCTAAAACACTTCGGGTTGATTGCGATAATGATTCTTACTATCCTTATGGCAATTATCTTCAGTACCCAGTCGCTGACATTGATGTTGCATTAGCAGAAGTGGAGCTGCAGGTTGAAGTTGAAAGTGACATTGAACTGCCAACTGCCGCACGTGAGATCAAACACATGCGCAGGAATGTTTCCCTTACACAATGTAAGGCGATCCGTTCAGCAATGGACTATGACAAGGTAAAACTTTATATTTCCGGTGTTGTCCACAAAAATATCCAATATGTTGAGCAATGCAGCGGAGTATTGAGGGACTACAGTGTCGATGTACCATTTACTTGCAGTCAGGCTGTCAAAGTCTACAATTATCCTGACTATGAACATCTAAGCCAAAAGAACACTGTTTATGAAAGAAGGTTCATTGACAAGAAAGGCCATGGTGCCGATAATTGCACATCTGGAGCATACACGTATGAATACTACAATGAGCCAATCGACTGCAAACTGCTAGCATCTTTTGTCAATGACCTGGATCTTTACAAGGATTTTGACAACTGGGGTAGATTCAGCCGAATTACCGAGAAGATGGAAGTCGGCTTATTCTTCAAATTGCTTCAGAAGCAGCAGGTTAACCTGGGCTATTGCTATGGCGGCAAAGAAGAAGAATCCTCCTCTTCTTCATGTGACACAGGCTATAAGATGGAACATCAGCCAAAAAGCATGAAAGACAGGATGAAAGAATTAATGAAACGCCATGAAGGTTAACACATGAGCAAGGGTGTCTCATCTGAGGCACCCTGTTCTTCCTTTATAGAGAAAGCAGCTTTTGCAAGTCAAGACATTGTTTTTGATAGAGACCAATTTTCATTCTTGCCATACCCTGAATCATGACTCTGTCGCTTTGGATGAATTGTTCATTCCATACACAATGCAAACCTGATAGGCTGAAATCCACTTTTTCTACTAATTTCTCGCTATATTCGCGGGTATACCCTTCTTCCATACCAAGATTTGAAGTGAATAGATATTCCTTGCTGTCCTTGAAAGAAAGTTCAGGCTGATGAATCCAGTCTACGGAAATGATTTTCTTCCAGGGGATGTGTATTTTTAGTGAATGCATCGTCCCTGTATCGTCAGTGCTTACATAATCAATGTCTAAGAGAAGGGTTCCTTTGGTGAATAAGCTGGCTGATGGCAGCAATACCTCGGCATCAATGGAGTGAAGTGAACACTCGACATTAGAAACCGTGGAGATTGGCCTGGAGAGGCTGAATGTGTCAAAGATGTCTATCTCGAGATCCACATCTGCCAGCTGTAAAGGAAGCCTCACCTTTGTCATTTCAGTTTTCATATTTTTCCCGCTGTAGGCGGCTGTAGCTAATTTAATTGGTTCCGAGGAAGATTCAGATGATTCATAATGATAATCTTCGGATTCATCAAGTTCTTCATTGTAATAAAATTCATCACCGGACTCTTCAAAAGCCATTAAAAGATTATCACTTTCATCAGGAAGAACGCTGGACTCCTCTAACATTATTTCACTAGAGGATTCCTCATAGTCTTCCTGACCTGCCTCCTCTAGTAGATTTTCTCTGTCACTAATGAATTCTACCAGGTCGCTTGACTCTTCCTCTTCTATTGTAAACTGTCTTTTGGAAGAAGGCTTTTCTTCAACACTTTTAATAACAGGAGGAGCGAGGATCAATGGCTTTCCCGAACTCTTACCCTTAGGTGGTAATCTCGTGTCTTTGAAACTCCCGCTTAGATCATTATCGATTTCTTCAAAAATTTTATCCATTTCTGAATCAACATCTGAACTCCCGCGCCCCAATGAAGTATTTCCCCAATTGCCCTGAAACAGATTCATTTCATGAAACGTTCTATTTCTGTTTTCCATCTTCAATGGAAGGGTCTGCTTTTATTGCAACCTATCCCTACCCTCCTTTCTCTATAGCCGTAAAAACATAAAGGGGCATATACTGTTGGTGTCTAGTATATTCCCCCGCCTTTTATCTAACTATTTATTCTGATTCATCATAGCAATCTGGATCATTTGTCGCTGAAGAAACGCGGATTTGTTGATTTTGAAGAACACGCACAGTGAAATCGATGACCATTTTCTCTTCGATTGTCTGGAAATATCCTTCATCGATTGGTGAAGATGTCGGTAAAGGCTGACGGTCAATCGCTTCATCCCATTCAATGATCTGGCTGGATACTAATTCACAGAAAGGCAATTCATTATAATGTTGTGAGCTTTCCTGATGGAATTGGCTCAAGTCGCTAGTCAGCAATTCATCTTTTTCCGGGAATCCAGTTGACAAAGGTTTAGAAACGAAGAAATCAAATTCCTTTCGGTTGTTCACTTGCGGCATTACCGGATGAGAAAGGAAGTTCTTCACCTCTGTTACTACCTGGAACGGAATATCCACTGTATAAGAGTGCAGGTCAGAAGCTACTGATGAAGATGAGGAAGCTTCAATTTCCTGGCTCGGGCTTGCATATTGGATATTCTTCCTTACAAACCCTTTAATAAATAATTTATTCGTCGGCAACAGCAGTCTGCATTGAGTCAATTTGATTCGTTTTTTAATATCCTTAATCTCAAGCACCGGTTCTGGGAAATTGATCATCGTATCCAGATTCACGTGCAGAGTCAGTTCCGCAAGAACGACTGGAACTTTTGTTACGACCTTTCCAAGACTTACATGTGGATGGTGGTGTCGAGGTGAGCATTCGAAATGATCAGTTGAAGGCTTACACTCGAAATCAGGCTTTTTATTTTTATCTGGTTCAAACATACATGGCTCCTCCTTAAAACTCCTTAGAGTGAAGATGTTTTATCCTATGCACTTCAACTTTTTGGGTCTAGGCGTATGCCCTAATGCAAAGGGAATTTTCAAGGCAGGTGTCCGGTGTAAACCCTTTATTTATTTGTAATGTACTGGCCAAAAACCCACACAAAAATTTTTTTGACACTTTTTTTCTACCATTCTAATAACGAATTGACATGGACTTACATATGTATAATCAATCAAAATAACATATGGCGATGACTGCTGCCATCGCCATTTTGCTTCTTTTGAATCCTTATTCATTTGTCGGGATTAGCCATTGCCATTATCGTCGCCATTGCCATTAAGAGCAATTTGCTGGTTCTGATAAACTCTAACACGGAATTGCAAGAACGTTTTTTCAACTATATTGTGGAATGTTCCTTCTTCGAAAGGTCCATTGTTAGGTAAAGGATAACGATCTGTCGCTTCATCCCATTGAACAATGCTGCTGGATACTAGTTCACAGAACGGAATTTGATTGTAAAATTGTGTGCTTACCTGGTGGAATTGCGATAGATCGCTGGATAGCATCTGATCTTTTTCCGGATAGCCGTGGCCCAAATTTTGTGCTCTAAAGAAGTCAAATTCTTCACGAGTATTGGAAATCGGGAGAATTGGATCGGTCAAGAAATCAGTGACCACAGTTACACACTCAAACGGGACATCAACAGTCAATGAGCGCATTTCTGAAGATACACAGTCGCTTTTAGCGTGCGGACATGGCGTTGCATATTGGATATTCTTGCGGATGAAACCTTTAATAAATAGCGGGATTCCTGTATCAGGATCTGAAGTAGGACCTAAAAGCAATCTGCACTGGACAATTTTCACCCTTTTTTTGATATCCTTGATTTCAAGTACTGGATCTGGGAAATGAATGTCGGCAACTAAATGGTCTGATATTGTAATATCTGCAAGCGTAACAGGAAGGTTAGCTGCTGGGACCAGACCCGGAGTTGGTACGTTCACACATTCATTCCTGGACGCAGACTTATTAACACTTACACATCCACGCTTACCATTATGGTCAGTAGTCATTATATTTCCTCCTTTTAATTTTCTTGTACAATTTATCCTATTCCTGCTAGATTTTTTGGACTAGATGAATGAATCAGCACAAATGCGGATTTTTTTGAATTCCTAAAGTTTATCACGATTGAAATTCTTTACTGCCATTAAAATTAGGTACTTGCACAATTGAACAGGCCATTTGCATAGGATTCAAAAGGAGGAGGATAAAATGAATAATTATAATTATTTCGCAGTCGACATAGGCAACAGCTGGTATAAAGTCCTGGCCTCTGATCATGGAGAGCTCAGGGAATACCAAATGCCAAACGCCATCGCATTGTATGATGATGAGTTTTATGAAAAGCCCTATGACGAGGAAGATATTGAACTCGAGGAAAATCTGATCGCAGAGATAAAAAGCCCGGCGATCACAAACAAAAGAGAAATTTTTTACGCTGGAAAGGCCGCTGCCAAGCAAAGAAATGTCAGCCTGACCGCAAGCAATAACCAAAAAGCTGATGAAGACCGCACATATATCCTTCTGTTCGCCGCTGCTGCCTACCATGCTTCTATCATAAATTCAAATGATATTGAATTGGACTATTGTATTGACCAATTGGCTGTTTCTCTTCCAACAACGCAATATAAGGAGAGAAAAGAACAACTCAAGCAGCGTTTGATTGGCAGCCATACCATTACACTCCATAAGGTCCCGGGAATACCGGAGCCGAAAGAACTGATCGTCAAGCTTGAGATCAAGGATGTGATTGTCGGTGCGGAAGGAGCCTGTGCTTATTTAGGATTAATCCGTGACATTGACACATTAACAATTAAGGACGATAACCTGGTCAAGGATACTAAGAAAGGAATTATCATTGGTGATCTTGGCGGTGATTCAGTAGATTTCGTTGGAATCAAGAACAGCAAGCCTGTAGCCTCAGTTGAAGGTGATCATTTTGGAATCAATTTGTTTTTGGATACAATCATAAAAAAAGTAAGCAAGAACGAATTATACACCTTTGACTCAAGGTCAGAGCTTGAGGAAAAACTTTTTGCCGGCCAATCAGAATGGTATGTCGAACCTTTTGCCGGAGTGAGGAAAGATATCAGTAAGTACGTGATCCCTCAATTGAGGATCATGGCTATAAAATACCTTGAGCACTTTGACCGCGCCAGGAGCAGTTCCAGCGAGATCAAGGGGGCATCCCGCTACATCGCAGTTGGCGGTGCAGCAAAACTTGCCCAGAAGCAAATCCAGGAAGCTGCAGTTAGATGGGCTGATAAGGGGCGCCCGATTGAACTGACTTTTCCAGAGAACCTGGAAAAACTGAACGTCTTCGGACTCATGATTTTAGCCAAAATGAACCAACTTAAAAAACAACATGAGAATACCGAGGAACTAATTTCCATTGAAGGATGATCGGTATGTCAAACACCTATACGGATTATGTAAATAAGATCGCGATAACAGTCCCTGAACGATATATTGATGTCAAAACCGGTGAGTCGTATTCGGTTTCACCGAAAATTGAGGAGCAAATCGAATATCATGCCGAAAATAGTTCACTCGGCCATCTTGTTTTTTCAGCCCTTCATCATTACCTGAATCCCAAGCCGGCATTGAATGGGGGCTCTGCAGAAATTCTCCAGCAGCTCGCTGACATTCGATCGATGCTTGAAAATGGCGCCTATCTAATCCAGCCGCCTGTTAAGGCAAGAACCGTAAAAGAACAAACAAATGCTGCAAAATTACTCAATATGAAGGAAGTTGAAGATATCCTTGAAGCATTCGGGGGCTAATCATTGGACTAAATAAAGGACGGTACTCACATGTACTCGTCCTTCACTTTTGGAAGGGTATGATAATTTCTGGTCTGATAGATCATTCTTTAAGTATGCTAAAGACAATAACTTCCTTAAAACATGCTCATATTATACCTTTCAGACATTCTTTCAAGCAGTTTGATTCCACCGATGCTATTCCCTTTTTCATCCAGGGCCGGCCCTAGAATTCCAATTCCGAACCTGTTTGGAACAGAGCCCATAATACCGCCTGATACACCACTTTTCGCAGGAATCCCCACCCTGACAGCGAACTCTCCCGAGGCATTATACATACCACATGTAACCATGAATGTTTTACACAGGCGAGCGACATGGGCAGGTATCAACCGGCGATTGGTGACCGGCTCCAAACCATCCATTGCGAAAACACATCCAATACGTGCAAGGTCCAGACAGTCCATTTCAATTGCACATTGCTTCGTGTACACCTTTAACAATTCTTCAACATCCTCATCAATCACGCCATGCTGCCTTAAAAAATAGCATAAGGCCCTATTCAGATCAGAAGTTTCATATTCAGACTGAGCAACTTCTTCTGAATAACCAATTGAAGAGTTGCCTGCCAGTTCCTGGATGAACGAAAGGATTCGCTCAAAGCGCTGATCCGCATCATTCCCTTTAATCATATGAGTAACTGCCAATGCGCCTGCGTTGATCATAGGATTCAACGGTTTCGAAGGACTGAATTCCAGCTTGACAATTGAATTGAAAGGATCTCCAGTTGGTTCATAACCCACTTTGTCAAAAACTGCTTCTTCACCGTAATCTATAAGGGCAAGCGCAAGTGTCAATACTTTGGAAACACTTTGCAAAGTCAATTTCTGCTGGATGTCTCCGGCCGAAACACAAGTTCCGTCATCATGAAAAATAGCCACTGACAACTCTTCTGGATTCGCTTTCGCCAACGCAGGAATGTAATCTGCCACCTTCCCGCCGTCAGTATATTTTTTTGCTTCATGTACAAGTTCATTCAATTCATCAGTCGTTCTGCAAGGCATAAATAACTCCCCCGAATCATTAATTTTGAACCATTACCAATTCACATACCTGTTAACCGCCTTTTCCATAGAAAAAGGCAATGGTATGAACATTGCCAAATTTTAAGAATTAAGCATAAGTTAAAAACGTCCTGACTTCAATATAGAATAAATTATCCATAAAAACATCCCGAATGCAATGATAAATCCTACTTCGATTGCCGGTACGCTTGTCAGTATAGTATTATTTCCAAAAGTTGCGCCAACAATCAAACCAAGAACAACAATACTAAAGGCAAGCAGGGTCAAACTGAAAGATACCTGGTTGCTGATCCGGTCAAATTTATGAAGAATCCGATTAATTTCCGATAAGCTGATTTCGAATTTCAAATCCCCTTTGGAAGCCTGATTCAAAACATTTTCGACCTGATTCGGAATATTGGTGAATGTATCAGATAAGTCCTCCGCCTTATTCCAAAACCTTTTGCCCATTTTAATCGGATCGTACCGCTCCCTCATTATCTGTTCCCCATAAGGCCTGGCTAACTCAATCATATCAAGGTTTGGATCGATTTCAGAAATGATGGCTTCAATCGTGATTAAGGCTTTCCCCATCATTGTCATTTCCTTCGGCAGGATAATCCGATGTTCCTGTGCGGCGGCAAAAAGCTCCTTGACCGTCAAACCCAAGCTTAGCCCTTCTTTTGATGACCATTCAACCGTTTTCCTGATTCCATCTACCCGGTCATAAAAATGCTGTTCATCAATATCAGAAGGAACATAAGCCATACTGAAGACAGACCTGACGATCCGGTGGGTATCCTCCTGCATAATTCCCATCATCATTGATGCTGAATCATATCTCAAACTTGCTGAAAGCCGGCCTACTTGTCCAAAATCTATGAATATAAGCTGTTGAGCTTCTTGATTATAAAGGATATTACCAGGGTGTGGATCACCGTGAAAAAAACCTTCCCTTAAAATCTGGGTTATAAATGCACTTACCAATAAATCTGCGATCCTTCGTTTTTCCTCATTTTTAATAAAAATTGTATTCAACTCGTTGAGTTTGATCCCCTCAACCTTTTCCATGGTCAGAATCTGAGGAGTCGAGTATTCATGAAAGATAACTGGGACCTTTATCGAGTCGCAATCTTCAAACTGCATTTGAACCATATCCGTATTCCGGGCTTCTTCCGTATAATCGAGTTCCCTGCGGATTGATTCTGACAGCTCTTCAACCATATCTGTGATATTGTAATATTGAGCCCAGTCATAACGCTGCTCGATAAGCCTCGCAATATCCCTTAAAATTTCAAGATCCGTATGGACGGTCTGCTTGATTCCTGGCCGCTGGATCTTCACCATGACCGATTCCCCTGTTGACAAAACCGCTTCATGGACCTGGCCAATCGACGCTGCCGCTACATAATCTTCGTTAAAATATTGGAATACTTCCTCAACAGGCCTGCCATACTCGTGTTGAAGCTTCTCCTTAATCTCATCTACAGGCACTGGGGGAACCTGGTCCTGAAGCAGCTCCAATTCCTTAACAATCTCTTGAGGAAGCATATCACTTCTGATACTGAGGAGCTGGCCAAGCTTTATAAAGGCGGGCCCCAATTCCTCCAACATACACCTTATACGATTACCGGCTTCCCTGGTGTTCCCGCTTTTCACATCTGCAGCGATCCGGTCCTTCAGTGACAGGATATGAAACAGCCCCACCTCTTCCAGTACATAGCCAAATCCATATTTTACAAACGATGAAGCTATCTCTCTATATCTATTTAATCGTCTCAATCGGTCCGTCAATTCCATCACCTGCTGCTATTCAATGTCTTTTGAAAATCCAGGCGGAATATTTTCCATTCCGTTTTCAACCTGGTCAATATTATTATTTAACCTGCTATTACGAAGCTGCGAAATTTCTTCCTGCAATAATACAAGCTGTGCCTGGACTGTGTCTAATTCTTCCCTTGTTACAAAACCAAGCTCAGTCAGCTGGGTTCTGGCCATCTTCCTGAACTCCTCATTCCATTCACCGCTTTTCGATTCGCCTTTTTTGAAAAAGTCATCAAAAATAGTGTCAGCTTCAGCCTGGGTCATATTTCCCTTCTCTACCAGCTTCATAATGGTTTCATCCACCTTTTCCTTACCGGCAACCGCAGCTCCCAGCCCTAACAAAAAACCGCTCTTCAGAAAATTATTCATTAAAATAACCTCCTCTTTTAGAAATCAATTTACTTATTGATACCCCAAAATGACAAACAATCACCCAAATAAACTAAAAAAGCACCTGTTTATATTTCTGAACAGGTACTTTTGGCATAATGGGTTCATTGGTCCGCTTGGGCTGCATGAATTGTTTATTTCCAGTCAAAGTTTGATAACATCCGCTTTGTCGAGATAAGCCCAGTTTTGGGGAGCCTTCAAACTAAGCTGCCAATATGTTGTTCCATTGAGTTGATATAAATCAATTAATCTGTACTTTTCGATATAGCTGCGAATGTCTTCAAACCAGACGATATGCTCTTCGGTTCCTTTCCAATACCTGAACCATGGTGATCTGGCTGCCGTATCATATTGAATGACCGCACCAGCAGAGATACCAAGGTTCTGTGCATCCAGGACGGAGAGCGCACGAAATTGATTGGTCGAAACCACTTTATCATGACCGTAAAGAGGGAGGCCGATTTGCAATTTTTCACGTGGAATCAAGGTCAATGAATATCTGACAACCAGTGCGATCCACCATAATGGGGAAATTGGATCAGGCGGTCCTCCCGGGTATCCGTAATCAATCGTCATCACGGCCACAATGTCGGCAATCTCCCCAATCGTTTTATAATCATAGGCTCCGATAATTGGATTTGTCGGGATATCTTCAGTCTTCGCATGGACGTTCACATGTAAAATAAGATTGCCCATCGCCGCTTTCAGTTCACGAAGGAAGGAATTGAAATCTTCCCTTTGAGGCGGCGGAATAAATTCAAGGTCGATGCTGATTCCCCCATACCCCCGTTGAGTTGCTAAATTAACAAGACTGGCAACGAGGTTCCTGCGGTATGTTGGCGATGACAATACCCTGCCAGCCAGCTCTTTACTAAAGCCAGCCGCGGTTGTGTTTTGGAGCACTAATAATGGGATGATACCCAATTCTCTGCTTCTGCGGACTATCGAGGCATCATCTCCTAAAACATAGGCATACCCTTCTTCTGTAAAGGAAAATGCCACAACAGCAATATAAGTTAGATGAGGAGCCATTCTCTCCAGGTCGGCCAGGAAAGTTTGAGAGGAGCCAGGTACAATGAATCCAAGTGTAGAAAACTGTGGTTTAACAGGTGAAGGAATATTGATGTTCTGGCCAATGTACAATCTGTTGGGGTCTAGTCCCGAGTTTGCACTGACAATGCTGCTAATACTAGTTTTGAACTGGGAAGAAATTCTCCAAAGTGTATCGCCAGCTTTGATTTTATAATAACGAATTATAGGCTGCTGATCTGGAATATAAAGAGCCAGTCCTGGGATGATTAAGCTGGTGGAAGGAAGTCCATTGACATCGACAATACTTTGGACCGATACACCATAAGTCCTGGCAATTGCCCATAGATTTTCACCCGACCTAACTACGTGGACAGTCATCTGATCACACCTTTTTATTTTTTCCTTTTATAATCATATGGTGTTTAAGATATGATATAGTACTGTCATTTTGAAAAGGTGGCGTTTCTCAAAGCTTTTTCATGGTTGACCCCTTTTCATGTCTCCATAATTATTATGGATGACGCTTTTTTCTTGATCGCCCCCTTTTCATGTCTCCATAAATGATATGGATGACGAGCAATTTTTGGAATCCCACCACAAAACTCCGCTTTTCCAAATGGATGATAAATGCCGGCTTAAATCTTCGGACATAAAAAGACCTTAAAAAAAGAAGCAGGGCTTCCGAATGAAAGCCCCGCTTACACAACTGGTCATCTCCAGCGGTCCCTGTTGTCCGCCCTTTTCCTGTTCCTTGCTGAATAGCAGGAATCACAGATTTGATAAGGGGAATCGACATGGATTCCCTTGCCGCAATGCCTGCATTTCTTTTTATAATTTTTGACTTCTGACTTTAAAAACTCATGAACATCGTCACTTAATTCAGTACGAACCCTTTCCCAATAAACAGCCTCCGTCTTTCTGCCAAGCTTATATAAAAACAGCAAATGGAGACCAATTGCTTTATAAGAAAGCTCCAGTTCCTCCAGGGAAGCAGTTTTGACAGGCGGTTCCGGCAATTCTTCACCAGCTACAATCGCTTTGATTGTTTCAAGCCATTGTTCAATAAGAGCTGGTTCTTTTGATGAAAAAGGGAGATGAAGAAATCCATACAGATCCATCATCGGGAGTCTTGCTTCAATTTCAGTGTCCCTGACGTATTCATAAAGCTCTCTTTCTTCCGACAGCGAAGCTTTGCTGGTCCCTTTAGGGCTCTCGAACTTATTCCATAGTTCAAAGAAAACAGCAAGCGAACGGTGGTATTTCTGAAACCTTTCAAAAATCCCTGCAGTCGGGGCTATTGAAAATGTCTCGACAGGCTTATCCTCTTTTTCAAGAAGCTTTGTCATCAAGCTGATATCCGAAGTAAAAGCTACTCGGCCGACATTGTAAATGCCTTTTCTGCCGGCACGTCCTGCTATTTGCTTTACTTCCTGGGAAGTTAGCCTCCTTCGTCTCGTTCCATCGAATTTTTCATTTTCCAAAAAGACGATTCTCCTGATTGGCAAATTCAGCCCCATGCCTATAGCGTCGGTTGCCACAACTACACTCGTTTCTCCTTTGATGAAACGGTCAATTTGCTTTTTTCTTGTCTCTGGCGGCATGCTGCCATATATCATGCTTACCTGGCGACCGCTGTTTTGCAGTTTTGAAGCATTCTCAAGTACCTGTTTTCTTGAAAAACAAACAAGTGCATCGCCTTTCTTTGTATGCTTTAGGCTGAACTCCTTGTTCTCAACCTGGAGGGGGATATCACGGCTGTATTCGTAAATCTCTGCCACACCATCATCCAGCAGATCCATCATCATGCCCTTGATATTCCTGCTTCCGATGATATGTACCTCCTCTGCATTCGCATTAGTGATGGCTTTAAACCATGAAAACCCTCTATCCTTATCAGCAATCATTTGTGATTCATCAATGACGACCACTTCATAAAAATCCTTTTCGTAAAACATTTCAACTGTACAGGATATATGGTTAGCCCCCTCAACTGGCTTTTCTTCCTCGCCTGTTTTCAGGGAACATGGAACTCCCTCTGTATTGAGTTTCTCATATACCTCAAGAGCAAGCAGACGAAGCGGAGCAAGATACAAACCTGTTTTTGCCTCCTTCATCCTTTCAAGAGCGTGGTGGGTTTTTCCCGTATTAGTTTCACCGATGTGAAGAATATACCTGACATTTCTTCTCAGCGAAGGATTGTATTCACGTCCAAATATGTCCTCCAGCATACGGGCTTCTTCTTCCCTTTTGCGTTCAAGCTCTGCCTGCTCCTCTGCCTTCCTGCGCTCCCTCTCCGCAAGGTCTCTTTCATATATCGCCTGATGTGTACTTTCTTCATACTCAATTTCAGCGAGACGCAATAGATCAGTTACATATTCTTCCTGCAGTTTATAGAGAAAGCCATCTAAATAAACTTCTGCTAAATCGTTAATGATTCTTTTAGTCTCTGCAGCTGAAAGTCTGTCTTCAAACACTTCCTCGTATTCGCGGAATATATCCTGATCAAGATTCCTCAATACTTCTTCAGCAGCTATCTGCGTAAAATATTCCAAGACCTTGTGTTCAAAATGATACTGGTAGGTCTCATATTCAAAATAAAATCGCCCCCAGCTGGCTGTTTGATGAATCTGGCCGGTCAATTCATCAAAAAAGTCAGCCATTGTTCTGTATTCATCTGGATTGAAAGATCCAATCTCGGTTAACCTTTCTTCCAGCATGTATGTGTCGATATCCTCAAACTTTTGATTTTCATTTAAGATTTTCTTTAATTCCTTTGCCATCTCATGTCTTATTTTAAGATAGGCTGACTCTTGAAAGTCACTTAAAACCGTGTGAGAAACCTGATGAATTTTTCCCTTAATGCCTGCCTTTTGCTCAAGCATCCGGTCTTCCTCAGCTTTTTTGAAGAAATTCTTTCTCGCACTGTTATAGTGTGTTTCCCAGCTGAGTTCATCAATAGCGGACATAATCCACTCTTTTGTATTGAAGGGCTTATAGTCTCTCATTTCATTCCTGAAAAGCTTATTGATCAACTTTCTGTCTACACCTTCAACCACATATCCCTGCTCACTTAAAAAGGCCTTCTTATCTCGCTTAGAAAAGTCATTCGTAGACTTTGTCAGCCACACATTGAGCCAGATTTGACTGATATAAGTATTTCTTTTTTCTAAATAACTCTCGAATTCAGGAAGAACTTCCTGTTCACCAAGGAATTTTTCGATATCATCCATTATTTTGTTTTTTGTGTTCTCCACCGCCTGCTGGTGGATTATCTCAATCTGTTTCATATATGAACCCCTTAAAATAGGTAAAGTATAAAAGCATCGTATTCATAGTACTTTTTCCTTTTCATGACGAACCCTGATTTTAATAAACAATGACGATATAAATAAAGGGCCACACAACAAAATGTGCGTGCCCTTCCATTATATGCTACATAAATCAGTGGAACGGCTGACTATGCGTTCTTCACCTTCAACTTTTTCATTACTTTAGTCAGAACCTTTTTATCGTCCTTTGTTACACTTTTTGGTTTAATCGGTGAAACTGGTTTAATTTTATCGGTATTATCGACACTTAGGATTTCAAGGTAAAACGGAGTGGTTTGCCGATTACCCTTCAGGTATCCCTTTAGTATTTTCATTTTGTCTGAGGTCCCTGTCATAGCACCCTGATAATCCCATTCGATTTCATTCTTGTATCTTGAATCCATCTTTTCTTTTAAAGCAAAGGCTTCTGCCAGTGCATCCTCCGGTGTCATGAAATAGGATTGCGTTCTCCTCAATCCCTTCTTTTTGCTGCCATCGCCCGCTTTTGCTTGATATAATTTTACTAACATTTCCCTCATCCTCTCTGGTTTGGTCTCACGCCTTCTCATGGTAAGTGGAAACACCAGAAGACCCGAGGAATTACGTATATATTTAGTATACCCCTTTTTCCATCAGTTACCTATTAATAAGGAAATTAATGATATTAAAAACAAAGGAGCGTGTTTTTCTTACACGCTCCATTTCAAAGTTATTTAGAAATTACTGCCTCTTTTTCGTTGTTTCTCTCATGGCGGATCGTTGCCTGGGCAGCAGCGAGTCTCGCAAGCGGCACACGGTATGGCGAGCAGCTTACATAGTCAAGTCCTGCATTGTAGCAAAACTCAATCGAACTCTTTTCACCGCCGTGCTCCCCGCAAATTCCTGTCTTTAGGCCCGGCTTAGTCTGTCGGCCAAGTTCTACACCAGTCTCAACCAGCTTGCCCACTCCCTCACGATCAAGCACTGCAAACGGGTTTTCGGGCAGGACCTTTTGCTCAATATACGCTTGAAGGAACTTTCCTTCAGCATCATCACGGCTATAACCGAATGTAGTCTGTGTCAGGTCATTCGTTCCAAATGAGAAGAAGTCAGCTTCCTCGGCAATCTGGTCCGCAGTCAATGCTGCACGCGGTATCTCAATCATTGTTCCAACAGTATATTCAAAATCCTTGCCAGTTTCTTCTTTTATGCTTTGCGCAGCTGCATTGACCAGTTCACGCATTTCCTTTAACTCATTAACATGGCCAACCAGCGGAATCATAATTTCAGGCTGGGCATTGATTCCTTTATCCGCTAAGTTTGCTACAGCATAGAAAATGGCTCTTGCCTGCATTTCATAGATTTCCGGGTGAATCATGCCAAGTCGGCAGCCACGGTGGCCAAGCATCGGATTGAATTCGTCCAATTGCCGTACCTTCTTAAGCAACGCTTCCTTTTCCTTAAGTTCTTTTGATTCAGGGTCAAGGATTTGCAGTTTCGTAATCTCGACAATCAGTTCTTCTTTATCTGGCAAGAACTCATGTAAAGGCGGATCCAGCAAACGAATGGTTACTGGCAGTCCCTGCATGACTTCAAGGATTCCTTCAAAATCCCCCTGTTGCATCGGCAATAGTTCATCAAGTGCTGCATTTCGTTCTTCGAATGTTTCTGCAAGAATCATCTTCTGGACGATCGGCACTCTTGCTGCATCCATGAACATATGCTCAGTGCGGCATAGACCAATTCCGCCTGCACCGAATTCCAAAGCCTTGGCAGAATCCTCAGGATTATCTGCGTTAGCGCGAACGCCTATTTTACGCTCTTCGTCAGCCCATGTGAGCAAAAGCTGGAACTCTTCGGACAGCTCAGGTTCGATCATAGGGATTTCACCCAGCATGATTTCACCTGTACCCCCATCAATCGTAATAATTTCACCATGATTAACTACCGTTTCACCAACGCGGAATTGTTTTTCGTGCAGATCGATTTTCATCGCTTCGCACCCACAAATACAAGCTTTGCCCATCCCCCGTGCTACGACAGCTGCATGGCTAGTCATTCCTCCTCGGCTAGTAACGACAGCTTGTGCTGCGATAATGCCATGGATATCATCTGGTGTTGTTTCAGGTCGTACCAGAATGACCTTTACACCTTCGTTAGCAAGCATTTCTGCTTCATCAGCATCAAATACTACTTTTCCCGTTGCTGCGCCAGGTGAAGCAGGAAGGCCTTTGGCCAACTGATTTCGCTCGAAATTCTCATCGATCCTGCGATGCAGGAGCTGGTCAAGCTGTTCCGGGTCAACACGAAGCAATGCAGCCTTTTTATCGATGATTCCTTCTTCGACCAACTCTGTAGCGATACGGATGGCAGCCTGTGCAGTGCGCTTCCCGGTCCGTGTCTGAAGGATGAACAGTTCTCCGCGTTCAACCGTGAATTCGATATCCTGCATATCCTCATAATGCTGTTCGAGACGGTTACAAGTATCAACAAACTGCTGATAAACTGTAGGCATTTCATCCTTTAACGTCTGAATTGGCTGCGGAGTCCGGATGCCTGCGACCACATCCTCTCCCTGTGCATTGATCAGGTACTCACCATAAAGGATGCTTTCTCCAGTAGATGGGTCACGGGTAAATGCTACACCTGTTCCTGAATCATTGCCCATGTTCCCAAAAACCATGCTCTGGATGTTAACAGCAGTCCCCAGGTGTGAGGGAATTTTATTCAAACGGCGGTACACGATTGCCCGCTGGTTGTTCCAGGAATCAAATACAGCGTTTATGGAGAGGAATAGTTGTTCTTTAGGATCCTGAGGGAAAGGCTTTCTTGTATGTTTGGTCACGATATTTTTATAGCCCTGGATGACTTCCTTCCAATCTTCAGCAGTCATTTCAGGATCAGCAGAGTAGCCTTTTCCTTCCCTGGTTTCTTCCAGCAATCGCTCAAAGAAGAATACATCGACATCGAGGACGACATCACTGAACATCTGGATGAAGCGGCGGTAAGAATCATAAGCAAATCTAGGGTTGTTCGTAAGTTTTGCCATACCCTCCACTGTTTCGTCATTCATACCAAGGTTAAGAATCGTATCCATCATCCCCGGCATTGAGAATACAGCCCCGGAGCGAACAGATACAAGCAAAGGGTTCTCTGGATTTCCAAGTTTCTTTCCTGTTTTCTGCTCCAATTCACCCAGCGCTTCTAAAACCTGTGCCTGAACTTCAGCAGGAATAGTCTTTCCAGCATCATAATAAGCGTTGCATGCTTCCGTGGAAATAGTGAACCCGAAAGGTACAGGAAGGCCGATGTTGGTCATTTCTGCCAGGTTGGCACCTTTTCCTCCCAGGATTTCTTTCATTCCGCTATTTCCTTCATTAAAAAGATAAACAAATTTAGACATCAGCCTTAACTCCTCTCACTTTTTAAAATATCGAGTATCAATCCTGCTGTTTCTTCGATTGCCTTATTTGAAACATTGATGACTGGGCAGCCAACACGTTTCATGATTTTTTCTGCATAATCAAGCTCTTCCAGGATTCGTTCATAGCTTGCATAATTTGCCCTGGCACCTAGTCCAAGCGCTTTCAGCCTTTCCGTCCTGATTTCGTTCAGTTTATCAGGCGAGATGATCAGCCCGACACATTTGCTTCTTGGTATCTGGAATAATTCATCTGGCGGCTTTACCTCTGGAACGATTGGTACATTGGCAACTTTGTAACGCTTGTGAGCAAGATACATTGATAAAGGTGTTTTTGAAGTCCGTGAAACGCCGACCAGTACGATATCCGCCCTTAAAATGCCGCGCGGGTCTCTGCCATCGTCGTATTTGACGGCAAATTCAATGGCTTCGATTTTACGGAAGTATTCATCATCAAGCTTACGCATCATTCCCGGTCGATGGTTTGGTTCCTTATTGAACTTCTTTTCAAAGGCATTCATCAGCGGATTTAGCAAATCAACTGCATAGATTCCTTCCTCCTGCGCTCTTTTATCCAGATAAGCCTTGAGCGCTGGAACAACGATTGTATAAGCGATAATCGAACGCCCCTGCTTCGCCACCATGATGACGTCTTCAATGTCTTCCTCGTCCTCAACATATGAATTTCTTCTGATATCAACCTGGCCGCCGTTAAACTGGGTTGCAACAGCCTTAACTACAAATTCTGCCGTTTCCCCGACTGAATCGGATACCACATAGACAACTTCCTTCATATCCAAAATACGCTCACTTCCTAGACAGATTTTTGCTCAGCTATTTCTAGATAAACCTTTGTAATGGTTGTTTTGGTTATTCGTCCTATAACTTCATATGAATCTGGTTTATGTTTGAGTTCCCGGACAACAGGGAGAGAATCAATTCTGTTTGTCACAAGCTTTTTTGCCGCCTGGACGAGTGTTTCTTCTGGCTTCACAGTTATAATGTTTGGCATCCTTGTCATGATGACGCTTACAGGAAGATCCTCGAGGTTCTTGTTTCCAATAGCGGCCCTCAACAGGTCTTTCCTTGAGATGACACCAGCAAGGCATCCTTCAGAATCAACTGCATATAATGTTCCTACATCCTCAAGGAACATCTGGACAATCGCATCATAAACAGAAGATGATTTTTGAACGACAATCGGATGGCCCTTATAATCTTTGACTTTCAGATTCAGAACTTCTGTCGGTTCAAACAGTCTCTCTTTATCCTTATTGAAAAAATAGCCAACTCTCGGCCTTGCCTCAAGACTTCCTGCCATTGTCAGGATTGCCAGGTCTGGCCTAAGAGTAGCTCGGGTAAGCTTAAGCTTCTCAGCTATCTGTTCACCGGTTATCGGACCATCCTCCTTGACAATTTGAACGATTTCTTCCTGCCGTTTTGTTAGTTTAATAGAACTCACCACCAACGTACCCCCAATAATTAATATGTAACATTATCAAGGAATTTTTTAATGTGTTATCCTTATTAATTTATAGTATATAACATTTAACCAAAAAGCAAAAGAAAAGGTTTTGATAATTCTTTGAATATATTAAAAACGTAAGGTTTCTGGCGTTTAACTAGGATAATTGTTTATTTTAAACATTTATAATATGTCATACTGTTTTACACATTGAGGTTATAAATCTTTGAAAAGCTGTCTGAACTTGGAGCTACTTCGGACAGCACTTAAGAAAATCCAGGTAAAGTTGTCCGAACCTGGGTGCTGCTTCGGACAGCATTGTGCTAAAACACGGAAAATAACCTAAAAAAATCCCCTGAGTACCATTCAGGGGATCCATCCACTTTTATATACTTAGCTCAAGCGTGACGGGGCAGTGGTCACTGCCCATGACAAAGCATTCGGCTCCTGCTTCTTTGATTGCTGGTACCAGTTTTTCAGAGACTATGAAATAATCGATACGCCATCCGATGTTCTTTTCTCTTACTTTATTCATGTAAGACCACCAGGTATAGACATCTTTAACTTCAGGATGCAAGTGGCGGAAGGAATCAATGAATCCACTGCTGAGGAGATCCGTCATCTTTCCTCGTTCCTCATCTGTAAAACCGGAATTTCCGCGATTTGGTTTTGGATTTTTCAAATCAATCTCATTGTGGGCGACATTCAAATCGCCGCAAAGGATTACTGGCTTATTGTCCTCCAATTCAAGCAAGTATTCCCTGAGCTTGTCTTCCCAGGACAGGCGGTAGCCGAGGCGAGCAAGATCACGCTGCGAATTTGGCGTGTAGACATTAACGAGATAAAACTCATCTAATTCTAAAGTGATTGCCCTTCCCTCATGGTCGTGTTCAGCCGATCCAATGCCATACTTTACTGATAAAGGCTCTTGTCTCGAAAAGACAGCTGTTCCGGAATAGCCTTTCTTTTCTGCGTAATTCCAGTACTGGTGATATCCTTCCAGATCAAGGCTGATCTGGCCTTCCTGCAGTTTCGTTTCCTGTATACAAAAAAGGTCTGCGTCCGCCTCTTTAAAGAAATCTAAAAATCCCTTACGAGCGCAAGCCCTGATGCCATTCACATTCCATGATACTAGTTTCATAATTCGTTCTTCTCCTTGGTCATACTTAGTTCACTCACATTCTTCTATTCTATCAGTCTTCGATCAGCGATTCTAATATCGCGATTCCCTTTGTTATATCCTCAACCGGTGCATTCGCAAAAGAAAGCCTGAAATGCTGCATTTTCTGGGTTGCATAAATTCTCCCGGGATTGATCAGCACCCCATTCACGAGAGCTTTCCTGTACAAATCAGGCAATGAGATATCATGATTCATTTTTACCCATATAAAAAATCCGCCGGCAGGCTTTTCCCATTCGGCAAAAGTGCTTAAGTGTTTCTCCAGTGCTTCCAGGGCAGCATTTCTTCGTACTCTTAGCTGCTTTCTTACATTTGCCAAATGCTTTTCATACAATCCGCTGGACAGCCATTCTGCGGCAGCTCGCTGCGATAGAGAACTTGAACCGTAGTCTGTCTGCATTTTCAGGTCAGCCAGCCGGTCAATGACCGCTTCCGGACCGGCGATCCATCCGATTCTCAATCCGGGATTCAGGCTCTTTGACAGGCTGCCAAGATATAAAACATTTCCGTGCCGGTCGTCCGATTTAATGGGAGGCGGTGGAGGAGAATCCAGCCACAAATCGCCGTACACATCATCTTCAATTATTGGAAGCTGGGCACTCTCAGCCAGTTTGAGCAGTTCCTGCCTTCTGTTTTCTCCCATAAGAGTACCAGTAGGATTGTGGAAATTCGGGTGGCAGTACAGCACCGATTTCCTGCTGTGATGTGATGCCTTTATCATCCCGGGAATGATGCCATCCTTGTCTATCGGGATTCCCTGGAGTTTCATCCCTGCAGATTGGAAGGTTGATAAAGAGTATAGATAAGATGGATTCTCGAGGAACACTGTTGATTCCCTTTCTAATAATCCTATGGAAATCAGGTGCAATGCCTGTAAAGCACCTGATACCACCAAAATTGATGAAGCATCGACCATGATTCCTTTTTGATTGAGGTGCTTGGCAATAGCTTCACGCAATCGAAGGTTTCCTTTAGGGTCTTCGTAACCAAACGGTTTCAGTTCCTGCCCAACCTTTGTTAAAACAGCTCTCATTTCCACCAGTGGGAATAATTCCTTGGAGAGTTCACCTTTACTCAACTGGATCAAATGCTCATCGGATTCCGCAAGATTTATAGCCTGGACTGTCGACAGGCTTGCCTGATGGGTGCCGAGTGCCACCTGTTCATTCCAATTTACCGGTGGTGCAGACCGCATGAGTGTCCAGGTATTGTTAACTACCACTGTTCCCATACCCATCCGTCCTTCAACAAGTCCTTCAGCAGCTAATTCATCCAGTGCAGTTACGACTGTGCTTCTGTTTACATCGAATTGTTTAGCAATGTCGCGCTGACTCGGGAGCCTGCTGCCAACTGGCCAAATCCCGTTTGTAATCTGCTCTTTTATATAATTGATGATCAATTTGTATTTTGGCGCTTTCATGTCTCCTGCTCCATTCAAAATTGGTTGGTTTTAAAATACCCCAATTGGTTGGATACATTTTACCAAGACCTAGTTATATTTAAAAGATAAAACTAATATGCAACGGAAAATTGGATGGTTTTTAATAGGGGTGGATTACATGGACATAAGAATGGCAGCAGCACACTTACTCGTTATTTTATTATGGGGATCGGCTTTTGCGGGGATCAGGCATGGTCTCGAAGGCTATTCACCTGAGCACTTGTCATTCTTGCGGCTTTTGGTCGGGTCATCAGCACTTCTTTGCTACGCGGTAATAAGCAAAATGAAGCTTCCGGAAATAAAAGATTGGCCTGTTATATTCCTGTTTGGATTTTTGGGATTTGCAGTCTATCAAACGGCGCTGAATTTTGGTGAACAAACTGTCAGCGCAGGTGCCGCAAGTCTGCTTGTTTCTACGTCACCCGTTTTTATAGGATTATTGGGGAAAATGTTCAACCAGGAGCGCACCGGAAAATGGTACTGGTCTGGCGCTTTGATCAGCATGGCAGGAATTGTTCTCATTTCGTTCGGGGCTGGCGGCGGTTTCGAACTGGGCATTGGCGTACTCTTAATATTGATTGCTTCATTATCTGAATCACTTTACTTTGTGTTCCAGAAAAATTACTTAGAAAAGTATGGGGCCCTGCCTTTTACTGCTTATACAATTTGGGCGGCCACCATTTTCATGGGTTTCTTTGCTCCTGGAATTGGATCTCAGATTGCTGAAGCTCCCTTAGGAGCAACGATTAGTGCTATTTACCTCGGACTTTTCCCTACGGTGGTTGCTTACTTTGCTATAGCCTTTATTACAGCTCAGTCTGGAGCCTCTGAAGCAGCAAGTTCATTGTATCTTACTCCGGCTGCTTCTTTCATAATCGCCTGGATATGGCTTGGGGAAGTACCGGCAATCATCACCTTAGCTGGCGGTGTGATTACCCTTATAGGAGTTTCCCTGACTTATCTCAAAGGGAGAAGCGAAATGGCAGGTTCGTCTTTAGAAATCAAAGGATAGCTGCTCCGCTTCTCCTTCCTTTTCTTTTTTCCGGACAGGTTTTCCTTTGTTCTTTATGGCCTGGCAGTGAAGTCTGGCATGTTTATAGGCCTTCTTCACATCTACCATAGGTGCTTCATAGCCAAGTTGATAAAAAGCAGGATAAAGCCACGGTTCATGAATGTATTCCTCCGTGAGCCTGCCTAATTCAGGAATATATCGGCGGATGAACGCACCATCCGGGTCAAGCTGCTTGCCGACTTTTATGGGATCAATAACTTTCATCTTCCCCTTCATTCCAGTTTGCTGCTGGATATAGAAATCATGTACAGCTGGTTCATAATCTAAGAACAACCCCGCCAGGGCAGCGGATACTTTATGCTCATCAAGCAATAAAGTGTTAGCAATAAAAGATGTGACCATAGCTCGCAACGAAAAGTTCATCCATCCCGTTTTATCCAGACTCTTCATGGCTGCATCGATAATCGGAATTCCTGTCCTTCCCTGAAGCCAGCGGCGGAACCAATCCTCATTGTAATCCCTTTTGATTTCATTTACACCTGCCGGCTGCTGATCTTCCATTCTCAAACTGCAAATTTTTGCCCGTGTAGTAAGCTTTGATAAAAACTCTTCTAGCTGGGCCTTGTCTTCCTCCAGCTCACATGCTTGCAATTTCCGGACGGTTTTTTGAAAAATGGTCCTGTCCGAAATATTTCCCCATGTTATATAAGCAGAAAGCCTTGATGATGAAAGCGAGGAAGGAAGGGGTTTTTGGTGATTTTCAATATAGTTTGCGAACCTGCCTTCGAGGAATGATTCCAGTGTTTCAATTGCCTTTAATTCTCCCCCCTGCTGGCCAAAGCGGATGTTATTACCCTTGAATCTCAGTTTCTGAAATCTTTTCAAATCAGGAAACAGAATATCAGGAATATTTGACGTTACCTCAATTTTGTTGGGAACTACAGCTAGCGATTCATTTAAATAAGTGTTCAAACGATTATTAAGCAGTCTCCCCGGGACATTTTCAAGTTCAGGACCATAAGCAAAAAGAAGCTGCTCTTTTTGTTTCGCCCATTCCTTAACTTTATCCATGAAACTACTATTATTGTGTGCATATAAGTTTATAGAATCATAATGCTTCAGCAATTTTTCAAGAACCGTCTCTATCTCATCGTTAGCCAGAAAGAGTTTTCCATCCAGACCCTCAATTCCTTTTGCCAGCTCTTCCAGACTTTCAACTACAAATTGAAAATGGCGCGCGGAAAGCGGCGTATCCTCCCACTGTGAAGGCTCAAATACATACAGCGGCAATACCTCTCCCGCTCTGGCTGCATCAGTCAAAGGCTGATGGTCGGAAATGCGCAAATCTTTATTGAAAAGGACGATGTTCATTCTAATCACTCCGCTATTGACGATTATCACTTGGCTCTTTAGAAATTGCACACCCGAACCAAAAAACTTCATAATTTGCAGGTTTCTAAAAGGAACAATAGTAAAATTAAGCTCCTAATTCACTATTTCTCTTAAAAGGATACCGAACACGATACCTAAGAACATGGACGTCAATGTACCAAGCAGAAAGTATTCAGCCCAGTCACGATCATCCATTTGCTTAAAACGGGCAATTGATTTAGCGGTAACTATGAAGGCGATTGCCGGATAGGAACTGTAGTATGTTAGTAAAATTACCAGCAGTCGCTCGATATAGCCAATCAGTTTCCCGCGTGACATATCGTGCTTGTTGAAAACCATATAGCTGTATTGCTCAGATAAACCCTTTTCACCTTTGCTGGCTGTCTGATATGCCGGCTCCTTCAACTCATTTTTAAATGTATATTTCCCTTCGAACGTCAGCAGCTGTCCGGGCAGAGAGCCGAGAAGGATGCGGATTATATGTCCGCTGACCGTTGTACCCATTATTAAAATAATGGCAATGGCGAGGATTGTACTAGAAGCGTCCAATTGGCGCCCATCTTCAAACAGAAGCTGAATATATCTATTAACATTGGAAACTAGCGTTATTTTATAAAATAACTGCATCGCTAACAAAAGCATGAAAAGGTGCAACAGCTGGTCCAATATAAAAAACCAGAGTTTATTCAAGTTATCGCTTGCCGTAAATTGATCCACAAGCTTGATCTTAACCAGGTCGATCATCAGATGTGTGGCTGTTATGAACAGCACCGGCCATATGACAGTCGTGACGGGATCGCTCTGCTGATAAAAAAAGAGCCAGCCTGCCGCAAGGACAATTGTATTCACGATGAGATGATGGAGTATATGCTTTTTAAGGTTCTTCAGCTTGTCCTGTACCATTTGATCCGTCTGAAGGTAAAAATCGGCTAGTAGATGTGCCATAATCAAACTCAATAAAAGCATGACTGCTCCTTTCACCAGAATCTAGAAGCTGAAAATATCCTGCACCTGGCTTTTAATTTTGGTTTTAATGCTGTCTTCAAGAAGCTTCGTTTGGCTATTTCCTATTTCCGGGTACACCTTTGCCTGATTTGCATCCAAAACGCTGACGATATCTCGGAAGCTCCGAAGAATATGCTCGCAATGCCCCTTTTTAAAATGGCTGTAAACCGTGGGAGCCGAGCGATCGAGAAGCTCCGCTACAGCATTTTGCTTGCCATAAAGAAGATAAAGCGAGCATACAAGCCGTTGCACATCAGTTTGCTCCATTCTCAACACATGCTGCAGCATGAGCATGCCATTAATTAATGTCTGCAGATCCGATTCACCATCCTGTCCTTGAAAAAAGAAAGATTCCCTTTCTTTCTGTTTTTTTAGGTGGTCGTTGGCGTTTCGAGCCTGCTTCGCCAATGGATGGATCCACTTTTCAATATCAATCTCTTCTACTTTCTTATCCAGGCTTCCAAAGGCGAGCCCAAAATACGGCGGGTTATTTTGATATTTCCAGAGCAAGCTGATATAAAAGGCTGTAATGAAAGCAGATGAATAGCCTTCAGCCAGTAGAATAAGTTCATCCCCAGACCTGTGCTTAATTTGTATAGAACCAATTCCGTCATACCAATTATCTATAGATGTCACTAGCTGCCCTAAATAATCACTCAGCTCCTCCCCGTAACCTGCAGAGGAAGACTTTGTTACATCCATTATAAATATTGACACTGGCTGCATTGCCATTCCACCTAACATTTAAAAATAGATTAATTAATCTAATTTTATATAAATTAGATAGTATAGTCAAATTTCATAAAGATTAGACTCTTTAGCTTAACAAATTTATACAAATCACCTTTGAATCATTATAACAAGAGCGTATGTTCGCTTCAATGGGTAAATAAGTACAAAAAAAAAGAGCCCTCAGGCTCTTTTTTAAATAATCCTATTCTTCTGTTACAACGACCTTTTCCATAACATCGCCGTTTCTCATCGCTTTAGCAGCTTCCAAATTGGAAGTAACTTTTCCGAATACAGTGTGCACTCCATTTAAGTGTGGCTGTGATTCATGTACGATGAAGAACTGGCTGCCGCCTGTATCTTTACCTGCGTGTGCCATAGAAAGTGAACCCGGTTCGTGCTTGTGCGGATTGCCTTCTGTTTCACATTTGATTGTGTAACCTGGACCGCCAGTACCTGTCCCTGAAGGGCATCCTCCTTGACTAACAAAACCAGGAATTACTCGGTGGAAGTTCAATCCGTTATAGAATCCTTCGTTTGCAAGCTTTTCAAAGTTCGCAACTGTACCAGGTGCTTCGTTTGGGTATAGTTCGAATTCGATTTTTTCACCATTTTGCATTTGTATGTATCCTTTTTTAGCCATGTAAAATCATCTCCTTGTGTTAAAATCATTGTTATCATATCACTAATACAAATAAAAATAAAAGTATCCACCTTCAAATTGTATTTTTCCAACATGGTTGTGTTAAAATATAACTGCCCCTGCCGAACATTCGCTTGTTGCGGGACACTTAACCACTGTACGGACGGCAGGGGCCCTGCCTTTGCAGGATGACCAAATACATATACATATTCTCAAACCTTGCCATGTGGCAAGGTTTTTATTTTAATTAATGTAAAGGTATTAAATTTCTAATTAAGTTATCGCAGTTTGGGTAATTAATATCTAGTATGTCTTTTTCAAAAATGCCTGTGTATCTTTTAAAATATCATCGTTTGTTTTTATCTTTTACCAATCCTAGGAGAAGTTATGCTAACTCTAATAGATATTAAATACAAGAAATGGATCTCAGCAATATCCTATACTTTATTCATAGCCTACATCATCATTGCCGTGATTTTGTTGTTTCTCAGCCCATATCGGCAGGCTGCCTATGAACTCAATTCTGCAGGCTCCAACCCTTATAACATCATTCCATTTAAAACGATTACAGATTACATAAAAGCTTCTTCGCACATTAATCAAAATATCTGGATGTCCAACTTATTTGGCAATGTTCTTGCCTTTTTCCCGATGGGAGTCTTTCTTCCCTGGCTGTTTAAAAGATTCATAGGATTCTGGAGAACGACCAGTACTGTTTTTCTGGCGACATTAACGGTAGAGATCCTCCAGTTTGCCACAAGGGTTGGCAGTTTTGACATCGATGATATCATACTTAACACATTAGGCGGTGCAATAGGGTATCTCTTAATCAAGATCATTTATCTGCTTTTATTAAAGGAGAGAACATATGAAGATTAGGATGTTAAAAGAAAGCGAACAGCCGCCCAGGAATCTTCTGCTCCTGGCAGACCCTTCTCGAGATTTGGTTTCAGGATATTTAGAGAAAGGTTTGTGCTATGTTATGGAAACAGGAAACGGTGATACCGCCGGGGTAATCGTACTGGTCCCGGTTGGTAGTACCATCGAAATTATGAATCTGGCAGTCGATGAATTCCACCAAGGCAAGGGCTTAGGCACCATCCTGCTAAAGCATGGAATTCAAACTGCAGCCGAAAAGGGATATAAAACGGTTGAAATCGGTACAGGGAATTCAAGTATCAACCAATTGGCTCTTTATCAAAAGGTTGGCTTCAGAATCACTGGAATAGATCATGACTTTTTTATAAGGAATTATGAAGAACCTATTTTCGAAAATGGGATCCAGTGCAGGGATATGATCCGTTTATCGATGCCCTTAGAATAAAGAAAGGACCTCAATCAGGTCCTTTCTTACTTAGATACTAAACGTTCTTTCAATAATGGAAGTTCTTTATAAATCCCCACTACTTCATCCATTCTCATTCTTACGAGTCCGCTCGAGGACGGGGCGACGAAATCGATGGTGCCATCCACAACAGATTCATCCTGCTTGCCCCATGGAATATCTTTTTTGCCGCTATATTGCTGGTAGACACCTTTACCGACAAAACAAACGATTTTCGGACTATATTTTTCAATTTTTTGTCTAAGCTCCTGCTTTCCCTGTTGGTATTCCTCTTTCGTGATCTCATCTGCTGCTTTAGTTGGCCGCGCAACAATGTTCGTCATCCCGTAGCCTAAGTCCAGGAGCTTATAATCCTCCGAAGAGTCATACTTCCTTGGTGTGATGCCAGCTTCAAAAAGGATCTTCCAGAATCTATTGTTTGGGTTAGCATAATGATGACCTGTTTCTGATGACCGAATGCTAGGGTTGAAACCGACAAAAATAACGTCCAGATTCTCCCGTAAATGATCGGTAATCGGCTTCATATTCTCTACTCCTCTCCAATGCTGCCTCTCTCTCTCACCAATCACCAAAATCGGTGAGGCAGCTCATTATTCTTGCTAATATTCTTGAAGATTCTTAAATGGAACAAAAACTCGTCATAAAACATAGTTTCGGCACTTTCAAAAGAATAAGCGTCCGAAAAATGATCCAATAGTTCGACATCAATGTTATCTTCAAGGCCGCTCAGCCACATTTTATAGCCATGCTGCTCATAAACATCAGATAAACCGGCCCATTCGAACATATCCTGCATTTCCTTTTCACCCATTCTATCACTCCTTCAGCTATCACCTCCATTTTTCCATACTTTTACATACCTTATACAGCGTTCATGATCTCTCCCTATAAATGACCGGGAATTCTGAGTTCCTTGCGCCTCGCCCGATTTTTAAAAAAGCCAGGCTTATTCAACCTGGCTTTCCTTGATTCCGTATTTAGCCTCTGCAACCCGTTCCGGGTGTGTGTATACATTAAGTGATCGATTCCTGATAAAGCCAATTGTCGTGATCCCCAGTTCCTCTGCTAGCTTCAAGGCAAGTTCAGTGGGAGCTGATTTGGACAATACAATCGGGCAGCCGATTTTGGCTACCTTTAATAAAATTTCTGAGGAAATTCGTCCACTGAAAACAATTACTTTATCCTGTATCGAAATATCATTTTTCAAGCAATGCCCAAAAATTTTATCCAGGGCATTATGGCGACCGATATCCATCCGCGACACAACTGGACCAAACAAACTGCAAAGGGAGGCGTTATGGACTCCCCCAGTATTTTGAAAAAGGTGAGCGGAATCCTGCATTTCTTCCATGAGCCTGAAGCAATCTTCTACTTCGATTTCCGTCTCTGTTTTGTGCAACTTTTTTGCAGTCAATGCGTCTGTCGCAAATACAAAGCCAGTCCTGCTTGCCCCGCAGCATGAAGTTAAGTAACGCTTTCCCTGTAAGTTCTTATAAACCGGATTCATTTGCGAGGTTTTTACATGAACAAATCCTTCTTTTTCCTGGATCCATATATCTTCTATATCTGAATACTTCCTGATGATGCCTTCTGAAGCGAGGTATCCAATGACCATTTCTTCAATATAATCTGGAGTACATACCATCGTAACAAATTCCTGACCATTCACTTTAATGGTGACAGAATATTCCGTTACGATGCTGTCTTCCAAGCTTTCGGCCCCGCCATCGCCAAAACGAAGGATTTCCCTTTTTACTTCGACTGGTTTCAAAACAGCCATCCTCTCTGGTTGAAGTTTTATGCTTTGGAGTTATCTCCTATTATCCATAAATCTATATTTTGAAACCTGAAAAAGCAGGCGAACAAAGCTGGAATGCTTGCTGCCTGCTCATTGTATTACTTCTCTTCGAGGGTACCTTCCTGGCTCTGGTGGATATCCTGATTTTCCGGAAGCTGAGTGGTTCTTTCCAGTCCCTCGGTATCTTCACCCATCCCTTTCAGGAACTCAAAAAGTAAAGATAGAGCACGATTGATTTCCGGGTCTTTAAAAGAGCGGACAATATCAAAATACCCAAGCTTGTCTTCATCCTCGCTGTCAGTATATTCTGCTACTCTAGCAATGCCAGAATTCAATTTTAAGAGCAAAGGCTCAAGCTGCTGGACATTGATTGTACCAAGGACGCCAATCATCAGCAGCAGATTCTTGATTGTATTGGTAGCTTCAGGCTTGTCTGCTGCTTTCACAAGAACATTCAAGACCTTATCTCCTTCACTGAACAATCCATCTAACAGCGACAGCACCCCGCGCTGATTCATATGCTTGAGTATATCCATCGACTGTAAAATCGCATCCTTGTTATCAAGCAAGGCAGTCTCGATTTCCTCCAGGTCACTCTTGCGTTTTTGCTCCTCAGTCATCTGTACACGATTGATGTTAGTGATTGCTTTAGCCATGCTGGGTACGCTCCTTTTTCACAAGATCTCCTGGAAAGCTGTAATCTGGACGAGCCCACTTCTTTTCGACTTGGACACCGATTTGCGGCTGTGGATTACCGTATCGGAAATTATTCCTCGGCAAAGGATTGATTCCTTCAAATTGGAGGATTTCCATTTTCGCCTTTGTCTCCTTATAAGCTGGAGTATCCGTGTTTTTGTCCCCATAGCTGCTTGTCAGAAGATTGATAGCTGCATCTCCCTGGTCGTTCATAGGCAGATAGACTTCCTTTCCTGCCACTCGATCAGTGACAACACATCTTACCTTCACATTGCCGTATGGAGATGTCAATCTGACAAGTGTTCCATCTTTTATCCCTCTTTCTTCGGCAAGCTCTGGCGACACCTCAAGGAAAGTTTCAGGAGTCTTTGAGGTGATTCCCTCTGACTTATAAGTCAGGTTACCTTCATGGAAATGCTCAAGCAAGCGGCCATTATTGACATGGATATCATATTCTTCTCCATATTGAATCGGGATCGACCATTTTACCGGATAGAGACGTGCTTTCCCATCCGGGAATGGGAAGCCATCCAAATACAATACAGGACTGTCAGTTCCATCCGGCTGCACCGGCCATTGAAGGCTCTTGTACCCTTCAAGGCGTTCATACGTCACCCCAGAGTATATCGGCATAAGATTTGCCGCTTCCGCCATGATTTCAGAAGGATGCTCATATGTCCATCCTGCACCAAGGCGGTTGGCGACTTCAATCAGAATCTGCCAATCAGGTTTCGATTCACCAACTGGCTCGAAAACCTGATACAAACGCTGAATCCTTCGCTCGGTATTCGTAAACGTGCCTTCTTTTTCAAAGCTCGGGCTTGCTGGCAAAACAACGTCTGCAAATTGCGCAGTCCTGGAGAAAAACACATCTTGGACTACAAAGAAGTCAAGCTTCTCATAGCCGGCTTGGACGTGGTTGATATTTGAATCCACAAGGCCCATCTCTTCACCCTTGATGTAAAGGGCTTTAAGTGTTTCATTATGCATACCTTCAACCATGTCATGGTTATTGATCCCTGGCTCAGCAGGCAGCCTGGTTCCCCATGCCTGCTCAAACTTCATGCGGGCTGCTTCATCGGTTACCTTCTGATAACCCGGCAGCGAGTCCGGGCTGCTGCCAAAATCACCTGCGCCCTGGACATTATTATGTCCTCGCAGTGGATATGCACCTGTTCCTGGACGGCCGTAATTTCCAGTAATCAGCAATAGGTTCGAAATCGCTGTACTGGTGTCGCTTCCGCCAATATGCTGTGTAACTCCCATTGCCCATAGAGCACAAACGCTTTTTGCTTTATGAATGCTCTCAGCAATCTCAATCAGCGTATCTTTTGATAGCCCAGTTGTTTTTTCTGCATATTCCAAAGTGAATCCTTTAAGACTGTCGACGTATTCCGAAAGTCCATTGACTTTATTGTTCAGAAATTCTTCATCAGCCCAGCCCTGGTCGATAATGTATTTAGTGACAGCGGAAATCCAGACAAGGTCACTGCCTGCCTTAGGCCTTACGAACATATCAGCACGATCAGCCATTTCATGTTCACGAAGGTCTGCGACAATCACTTTTTGTCCATTCAGTTTTTGGGCGCGTTTCACCCTGGTTGCAAGGACGGGATGTGCTTCTGCTGTATTAGACCCGACGATGATGACCAAATCCGCCATCGCAATATCAGTAATTGATCCAGCATCGCCACCATGTCCAACTGTTCTGAACAAACCTACAGTAGCAGGTGTTTGGCAATATCGGGAGCAATTGTCTACATTATTAGTGCCAATTACAGACCTTGCCAGTTTTTGCATTAGATATGATTCTTCATTCGTACATTTAGACGAAGTTATGAAGCCAAGAGAGTCAGGACCATACTCATTCTTGATTTCTGTAAATTTTCTGGAGATAAGATTCAGCGCCTCATCCCACCCCGCTTCCCTGAAGCTGTCTCCTTCACGAATCAGCGGCTTGGTCAGGCGCTCCTCGCTGTTAACGAAATCCCAACCGAATTTCCCTTTTATACATGTAGAAATTCCGTTGGCTGGAGCTTCAACCTGCGGCTCGACCTTCAGGATTTCTCGTCCCTTCGTCCACACATCAAAACTGCATCCCACTCCGCAGTATGTGCAAACAGTCTTCGTTTTCTTGATTCTGGATTCGCGCATAGCGGCTTCCATATCGGAAATCGCCAGGATGGAACCGTAACCTGTCTCGACATTCTTGGTAATTTCAATCATCGGCCGCAAAGTATCTTTTGCGATTCCTGTTAAAAAGCCGGCTTCGCCTTCCATTCCTTTTTCCATCATTGCATTACATGGACATACCGTTGAACAATGACCACAAGAAACACAGGAGGATTCATTGATTGGTACATCATTATCCCAAATGACACGTGGGCGTTCACGTTCCCAATCGATTCTCAGCGTCTCGGTTACCTGTACATCCTGACAGGCTTCCACACACCTCCCGCACAAAATACATTGGTCAGGATCATAACGATAAAAAGGGTTTGATTCATCTTTTTCATATGGCTTTTGATCAAATGGGATGCTCTGATGATTGATTTTCATTTCTTTTACTGTGTTATGTACCTCGCACATCCCATTATTGTAGTCACAGACTGTACAGTACAATTCATGGTTGAATAGGATCTTGTCCATCGCCATTGTTTGCGCCTTTTTAACATCCGGCGCCACGGTGTCGATTGTATCCCCATCCTTCATGATTGTCGAACAAGACCTGACCATTTCTCCGTTCACTTCTACAATACAAGTGTCACAAGTCTCGATCGGGCCAAGGCTTGGATGATAGCATACACTTGGCACTTCAATCGAGCTATCTGAAAGGTATTGAAGGATTGTTTGATTTTCTTTAGCCGCGACGTCAGCACCGTTGATTGTTACATTTATTTTGCCAGACAAGACCTCATCTTCCTTTCTGTATAGAAATCGCTCTCTTTCTCACTACCCAAACCAAGAATGACTTTAACCACTTTTAATAGAGTTTTTTGAAACTTGCTTTGTAACTGGAACCAAAAAGGAATAAAGATCCATCATTTTAAGATAATTTTTTTACTCCAACAAGAACTTAAGAACAAGTCTGAATTTTTACGTTTTTCACTTATTGTGCCGTGAGTATGCTCGGGTCTAACATATTGGACAAAAATAAAAGCCCTACCTGATTAAGGTAAAGGCTTTGAGTATATTCACTATAAAAAGCGGCAAGCATCATTTCCTGCTTCATCAGAGGAAAGAATATACAGTGTCTTTCCATTGGTTGACTTTTCTTTTATAAAACCAAAATTCTCTAGTTCACCATAATCTCCAACAACAATGATTGCTGAAGCAAAAAGCAATGCCTGCAGATGGAATAAAGAAACATCAATTACTTCTGTTAGTGAATCTCCAGGTTTGGGTGCTTCCAGGATTGCAATTCTGCCACGGATGCCAAGGATTTCAAAAGCATATTCAATACTGTCGGCCATAGTTTCGGAAAGGACCGATGCAGAACTGATGATATCATTCCAATTCTCACCAAAAACATAAGTACGCCAGGAAGATTGTTCACTTCCCAACAGAAAATCAATTTTAAGAAACTGCTGGTCATCATCAAATTGGTAAACAGATTTCACTATATCCACGCTTCCCTCCATTAGTAAAGTAGAGATAGTTTCCCACTGTAAGCGAAAGTTAATGAATCCGTTTTGCATGATTTAAAATCGTTAGTAAATACTTACAACGACGGTACCCGAGGCATGAATCTTTCTGATAAGGGAAGAAGTAATATACACAGTACTAAACAAAGGCAGGAGGATGAGAAAATGGAGCAAAAACAAAATAACCATAAACATTTCAATGAGGAAAATGAACAGCATAGTATGGTTTGCAATGACCAGTTATTTTTTCAGGAATTAAGGATAGCAGCTGAAGAGGCTGAACGAGACAGCATCGATACAGATCAAAATAAAGCAAAATAAAAAGAGAAAGGCAAATCGCCTTTCTCTTCCTATTTAGGGTCAGTAACGCAAACATTTACATAAAGTGCTTTAACTAATGAACCGGTCCCTTTCCGCTGCATCTTCTTCCCGCTGTGCTTCTCTTTCTTCATACCAAAATTTAATATGAGTCAGGATCGAGAAAACGAGGAAAAAGTTCATCGACCAGACACTGACAAACGGGGCCATCCCCCCGAACTCAATCGTCTCATACTGTTTGAATACCATTACAATATATGACTCAATGAACACAAGGACAAAGCCGGCTACACCTGCAATTGCCATTCGCATCATAATCAAAAACCACCTTATCGTATTATCAGATTATTTAAATAATACGACTAATTATTGATTAACGCAACTGTTTTGTTCACTAATTCGCCATATTTGAACCTTGACAATTTGGCATAGTCTAATTTACCCATACATCTTTTTTCATGGACAATTAATATTTGAACTCAGTCCGATTTATCTATTCAACTTCTTTTGCTTTTGCATGATTTCATATGATTTTTCTATTATATCTGTTAATACATCGCCTTTGTATATCCTGCCGATTTTTGTATTCTCTTGATAATATTCGACAATCTCATCTAGTTTATCAGATGTTTCCTTCGATACTCTCACATTCAATTGAATTCTCTGGGCCTCATTCATGGAACAGATTTCCCTCCAAATCCTTTAATTCTATGTAAAAAAATACAATTCATCAATTTGCTAGCAGTTTGATAGTATGTAGATATATGTCGCTAACTAAGCCGCAACGCCCTTTATTTTAACATAATCTATCACCTTACAACACTATGTTGTTTTTCCTATCCTCTTCCAGGGTAATTTATATCAAGATTTGTTTTTAACGAGGGAATTATTTAGGGTTACATGACTGTTTGAGCTTTTCCCAGTTGCCCTATTAAAATTTGAATGACATGGAGATTTTCTATGAAGCTTACAAATTGGTCCTACACAAAGAGATATAATATTAAAGCGCAGTTTGACGTTTTTCCAAACTCGGTCGTTATATTTCGCCAAATCAAAGATTACTATTTCGTTTATACTGTTAAATGGTCTTTAAGTGACCCTGTCGTTTCGAAAAAAGATCTAGGCGAAATGGAACTGTTGCTGAATATGGACCTCGGTACTCTGGGGAGCTATTGCCAAAGAAAAGTTTTTGGAAACCATTCGGAATGATACAAATTTTTAAAATTAGCCATTTACAATACAGCCTATTTACATTAAGATGATTTTGAAAACAACAACTGCATAGGTTTTTGCACTAGGGGAGCTTTTGGCTGAGAAGAACTTTGTTCTGACCCTTATTACCCGATCTGGATAATACCAGCGTGGGGAAGTGCAGGCGAAGCTCTTCGTTATATCTCTTTTTTTATCTGACGATAGAATTCAACTGCATCCACCACGCTGGATGCAGTTTTTTGTTTTTTATCAAGTGAACAAAGGAGATGTAATGGTATGAATGAAATTTTTTGCGGTACAAGTGAGATTACAGGGGCCACGTTTACGATTTCCCCAATGTCAGACAGGTTTGTGGACATTATTCTCTCTGCATTGAAGGAAGTTGATACATCAAAGGTATGGATGAAGACAGATGATGTCAGCACATGTGTCCGGGGACGTTCTGAACATGTTTTTGATGTAGTTAAAGCGATATTCCTGAACGCTTCAATCGGTGGAGGTCATGTGGTCCTGAATGCCACGTTTTCAAATGGATGTCCTGGTGACAGTGCAGGGGATGCTTTTATGGCGGAAGATTCATATTTAATGAATGAGGAGCGTTCTCAAAAAATCAACCAGGAGGTCGCAGCCCAGTTTGCTCTCTATCCTTTGGGAATCCCCGGATATATGAATGTAATCATGGATCAAATAAAAACGGTTGATCAACAAGGAGTCTTTAGCGGAGGAGTTCATTATGCTTCAAGATTGGACGGCGACGCCAATAAGGTTTTTACCGGGATGGAAAACGCTTTTGATGGTGCCAGGAACAGTGATTCTTCACATATTGTTATGACGGTGACCATGTCCGCCAACAGCCCTTCCCGTAAGGAGGGACGATAATGCTCGCAAACTGGAAACTTCGAGAGGTTGTAGTTTTATCCGTATTGGCAGTTGTTTTTGGCGTAATCTACCTCCTGTTCTTACAGCTCGGCAATGTGCTTGTAGGCATGTTCGGACTAATCGGCTATGACTTGATCTTCGGGATCTGGTTCATCGTTTCCATCATAGCTGCCTACATCATCAGGAAGCCTGGAGCAGCGGTGTTATCAGAAACAATCGCAGCAACAATCGAGGTCATGCTTGGAAATGCTATTGGTCCGCGTCTGATCCTGGCCGGTATTATCCAGGGACTGGGTGCAGAAGCCGCATTTGCGGCAACCAAATGGAAGAACTATTCTACATGGGTTCTTGTAGCAGCAGGAATGGGGTCTTCCCTCACCAGCTTCGCATGGGGCTATTTTTTAGGCGGCTTCTCCGCTCTATCACCTGGTTATGTAACAGCCATGTTTGTCGTCAGGCTTATTAGCGGTGCAATCTTAGCGGGTCTTCTAGGTAAATACATAAGCGACAGCCTCGCTAAAACAGGAGCGTTGAATAGCTTCCCGCTTGGAAAGGAAGCCAGAAAGGCAAAGCAGAACAATGATATCTCAGCCTAGTCTTCCATTTCTTGAAGTGTCAAACGTAACGTTCCGATTTGAGGAGGATCAGGATGATATTTTA